>DASYAU010000075.1:0-110475 GCA_036501185.1 Candidatus Korobacter sp.
CCATCGCCGACTCGATCACCATCCCAATCCAAAGCATGACATAAAGCACGTTGCCAACTCCGCGCTTCAGCCACGGATGGCACTCGAAGAGCACCGCCAATCCAGCGATGAACGCGGCCGCAGGCACCACCAGGTAGAGAAACGGCGTTACGAACTCCCAAACGCGAAAAGCGTATCCAGCCTGATGATGCCACTGCAGCAGCGGCGCTGAGGCGAGGAACACGCCCGCGATCGCCAGCAGGACGACGAAATTACTCAGGCCTTTTCCCAGCAGGTACGAGAAATCCGAGACCGCGGAGGTCGCTATGAGCTTGCCAACGCCGGTTTCTTCGTCGCGCTGTACCCCGTTCCGCACCACGAAGAAGCACACCAGCGTCAGATAGCAGGTGCCGATTACCGCCAGCGTGCCGGCGCTCCAGGCACTGTTCCAAACCCCGTGGGTCGCTTCAAACGAAACTTCAGCCTGCCCGATGATTGTCAGGTAGCAAAGAAACGCTGCGACTCCCATCGTCATGTACACCGATGGCCGCCGCATGCGCTCGCGCAAATCGGCCTGCGCCACCGCCCACGTGTGCCTCGGATTCATGCCGGCACCTCGACCGGGACGTTCACCCAGTGCAAGTAGGCATCCTCCAGCAGTGCGAGCTGCTGCTCCGCGTTGTGCCACGGCTTGCTCTCGGAGATCACCCGCACATGCACCCCATCCTGCCGCCGTACCATTCCGCTGCAAGCGTGGTTTTGCTTAAATGGCGGCATCATCTCCGCCGGCACTACGCACTCCCACACTCGCCCCTCCAGCGATCGCAGCAGTTCATCGGGCGTTTGACATGTAATCAACTGTCCGTTAGCCACCAGGGCGATTCTGTCTGCCGTCAATTCAACGTCCGAAACGATGTGCGTCGAGAGAATGACGATGCGATCGTGCGAAAGCTCCGACAACAAATTGCGAAAGCGCACCCGCTCTTCAGGATCCAGCCCGGCCGTTGGTTCATCTACGATCAGCAGCTTTGGATCGTTCAGCAGCGCCTGCGCGATTCCCACCCGCTGTCGCATGCCTCCCGAAAAGCCGCCCAGCTTGCGGTCTTTGGCTGACTGTAAGTTGACCAGCGTCAGCAACTCGTCAATTCTCCGCTTCGCTGCCCGCCCATCAATGCCCTTAATCGCCGCCAGATAGTCGAGGAATTCGACAGCGGTCAAGTTAGGGTATACGCCAAAATCCTGGGGAAGAAAGCCCAGAACATTACGAAGCGCGTTGGGATGTTGCGCGATGTCGCGTGCCGTTGACCCGTCGTCCCAAAGCACGTGTCCTGTGCTTGGCTGCGTAATCGTCGCAAGAATACTCATCAGCGTGCTCTTGCCGGCGCCGTTCGGCCCAAGCAGGCCCAGCACTCCAGCGCCAAGCTCCAGGCTGAAGTCGCGCAGCGCCTGCACCCCATTGCCATACCGCTTGCTTACGTTTTCCACCGTCAGCTTCAACCCAATCCCCCTAGTGATGATGGAGATTACGAATTTCCCGACCTCAAAGTTCCTGTGTTCCGGGAGTATCAGCCATCGAACCGCCGCGTAAGCGCGCTGCGCGCGCCCATTCCCGGCCCTGCTTGTGATCGACGTTCGAGCGAGCGCACAACTGCTAGTGATCCACATCACTGACGCTGGTGAGCTTCCCGGAAAACCATGGAAGTGCCCTGATCCGGGCAATTGTGTGGTTGAAGGACATTCATGCCTGCTATCAAACGCAATCCCAAGGCCCCACGGCAGATGCCTCCCGAAGTCGCCCCTGAAGTCCGCGTGCAGGGCGCCGTCGAGGTTGCCGGAGGCTTTACCGACGATCAGGCCCGCGTCGAATCCCTGCGCTGTCTCGACTGCAAGGACCCCAAGTGCGTCGAGGCCTGCCCGCTCCATATTGATATCAAGTCGTTTATCCTGAACCTCGCTCAGGGCGACGTCGAAGGCGCGTTCAACAAGATCAGCGAACGCAGCCCGTTCCCCGGGATTTGCGGCCGCGTCTGCCAGCACGAACTCTTCTGCGAGAACGCCTGTCTCCTCGGCAAGAAACTCGATCCCGTCGCCATCGGATCGCTCGAGCGCTTCTGCTCCGACCATCACCGCCAATTCAACGGCAAAGCTCCCGTCGTGAAGGCGAATCCAACCGGCCCCAAGATCGCCATGGTCGGCAGCGGCCCCGCTTCGTTGATGGCCTCGTTTGTCCTCGCGCAACGCAACTATCGCGTCACCGTTTTCGAAGCGCTCCATCGCCTCGGCGGCGTCCTTATTTATGGCGTTCCGCCTTTTCGTCTCCCTCGCGAGATCCTCAACACGGAAATCGCCCGTCTCGAATCCATGGGCGTGAAGTTTGAAACTGACGTCATCGTCGGCAACAGCGTCAGCCTCGAAGAGCTCTTTAACGAAGAAGGCTTCGAAGCCGTATTCCTCGGCACCGGCGCAGGTTTGCCGTTCATGCTCAATGTTCCCGGCGAGAACCTCATCGGTGTTTACACCGCGAATGAATACCTCACCCGCATCAACCTGATGCACGCCAACGAATTCCCCAGCGAAGACACGCCGGTCAACATCGGCAAGTGCACGGTCGTCATCGGCGGCGGCAACTCCGCCATGGACGCAGCCCGCTGGTCCAAGCGCCTCGGTGCCGACACCACCATCCTCTTCCGCCGCGGTCGCGCCGAACTCCGCGCCCGCGCCGAAGAGATCGAGCACGCCGAACAAGAAGGAATCAAGTTCGAGTTCCTCGGCGCTCCTGTCGCCCTCTACGGCGACGAAAACGGCTGGCTCAACGAAATGGAATGCATCCGCATGAAGCTCGGCGAGCCCGATTCCAGCGGACGCCCGTCGCCCGTGCCCATCGAAGGCTCCAACTACCGCATCCCCGTTGACACAGTCATCGCCGCTGTCGGCCAGGCGCCGAACCCCACCCTCCAGCGCACCACGCCGCAGCTCATCACCAACCGCGGCAAGATCGTCGTGGACGTGAATCGCCAGACCAACATGAATAACGTCTTCGCCGGTGGGGACGTCGTTCGCGGAGGTTCGACCGTCATCCTCGCCATGAGCGACGGCCTCGCCGCAGCCGATGCTATCGACAAGGCCCTCAAGTCCCAGAAAGAAGAAGCCGTAGGAGCGCAAGCATGAACAAGATCGTTCGCAAACAACAGCTCACGCCCGAAACGGCGCTCTTCGAAGTCGAAGCCCCACGCATCGCCAAGCGCTGGAAGCCCGGCCAGTTCATCATCGTCCGCCCCAACGATTCGAGCGAGCGCATCCCGCTCACCCTCGTCGACGGCAACAAGGAACGCGGCACCATCACGATCGTCGTGCAACGCATCGGCAAAACCTCTTCCGTCGTCGTTGCCACTCCAGCCGAGGGCGCCTTCCACGACGTCGTCGGACCGCTCGGCGAACCCGCGCACATCACCAAGGTCGGCCGCGTCACACTGCTCGCGGGTGGCGTCGGCGTCGCCGAAGTTCTCCCTGTTGCCAAGGCCTTCAAAGAAGCAGGGAACTACACCGTCGTTCTCGCCGGCGCTCGCACTGACAGTCTTCGCATTCTTCGCGAAGAACTCATTGCCGTGGCCGACGAAGTTATCTGGGCCACTGACGATGGCAGCTTCGGCTTCTCCGGCAATGTCGTTCAACTCCTTCTGGAGACCGTGAAGTCCACCGGCATCAAGCCCGACCTCTCGCATGTCATCGGACCCATTCCCATGATGCGTGCCGCCGCCAAAGCTACTATGGAGCTCGGCATCAAGACCTACGCCAGCGTGAACCCGGTGATGATCGACGGAACCGGCATGTGCGGCGGCTGCCGCGTCACCGTCGGAGGCAAAGTGCGGTTCGCCTGCGTGGAAGGCCCCGAATTCGACGCCCACGAGGTCGACTTCGACGAGCTTTCCCGCCGCACCAAGGCGTATCGCAAACAGGAAGTCCAGGCGTACGAATCCCACAAGTGCACCCTGGGATTGCAGCCCGCGTAACCAGGTTTCCTTCAATTGCTGTGTCTTCGGCGGAGCAGCAATGCTCCGCCGCTTTTTGTGCTGCACGCGCGTCCAAGATCGGTTCGGCGCACGACGCCAGTTCAGTGCCGCAGACACGAAAAAAGTTAGCCCGCCACCTGAGTGGCGGGACATCGCTTCAGCGGGACGGCACCCGGAGGCGTTCCATCCTCTTACACGCCTCCTCCAGTTCCTCCATCTTCTTAGCAAAACAAAATCGCAGCAGATTCTCCCCGCCCGATTTCATAAACGCCTCACCTGGCACCGTCGCCACTCCGGCTGTATGCAGCAAATGCATCGCCCGTTCCTTACTGTCTTTTCCCGGCAGCGCCGACGCATCCGCCAGAACGTAATACGATCCCTGCGGCTCATACGGCGTCAGCCCAACTTCGCGCAATGTGTCGCACAGTAACCGCCGCTTCTTCGCATACTCCGCATTCAGGTCTTCGTAAAAGTCGTCATCCAATTCTTCGAGTCCATACATCACGCCATACTGCAGCGGCGAAGCCCCGCAGATATACGCCAGGTCGCTGAAGTATTTAATCGCAGCCGCCCACTTCGCCGACGCCACCGCGTATCCCAATCGCCATCCCGTCACGCTGAACGTCTTCGAGAACCCCGAAATCGTCACCGTCCGCTCGCGCAACTCCGGCAGGGAAGCGGGGCTCACATGGTCGCGCCCGTCGTAATGGAAGTACTCATAAATCTCATCGGTGATCACGAACAAGTCTCTCGCATTCGCAATTTCCGCAATCCACCCCAGCTCTTCGCGCGAGAACATCTTTCCCGACGGATTGCCCGGCGTATTCACCACGATCCCCTTGGTCTTCTCCGTGACCGCTCGCTCCAAATCCGCCTTCGCGAAACTCCACGTCGGCGCTTTCAACTTCAAAAATCGTGGCACGATCCCCAGCATCTCGAGCGTATGCACGTGATACCCGTAGTAGGGCTCGAAGATGATCACCTCATCGCCCGCCTCGAACAGCGACAAGCACGACGACAGGTAAGCTCCCGTCGATCCCGCCGTCACCACCACTTCCGTTTCCGGATCGCATTCAATCCGGTTATGCCGCTTCATCTTCTTGGCAATTGCCTGACGCAATCCGGTGATGCCATCCATCCGCGTGTACTGGTTGTGTCCGTTTTCAATTGCCTCGTGCGCGCCCTGCCGCACCGGCGGAGGCACCTCCGTATCGCAGATCCCCTGCGCCAGGTTGATCCCCTTCACCCGCTCGCACTCCACGCTCATCACGCGGATCTCCGACTGCGCAATTCCCAACGCTCTGCGACTCAAGTTCGGCATCGTTTTCCCCACATTTCCTGCATCATTCTCTCATTTGCAACAATCGATTTTCTTATCACCGGGCGAGGTAACACGGATCCTTGAAAAAGATTTACTATGTCATTAAGGACACATAGAAGGAATCGTTGCTGATGAATTCAGACGGAAATGACGTACTTTCCCCGGAAGTTTTAGAAAATCGCGAATGGCTTGAATCCCTTGAATATGTTCTGCTTACTGGAGGCCCCGAACGCGTTGGTCGGCTCATCCAGCAGCTCCAGCTCCAGTGCGAGCGCGCCGGCGTAAAGCTGCCATTTACCGCCACCACCCCCTACGAAAATTCCATTCCTGCCGACCGCCAGCCCCCATTCCCCGGAAGCCAGGAAATGGAACGTCGTATCAAGAGCCTTATTCGCTGGAACGCACTCGCCATGGTGATGCGCGCCAACAAGCTCGAAGAAGGTATTGGCGGCCACATCTCCACCTTCGCCTCCGCCGCCACGCTCTACGAAGTCGGCTTTAACCACTTCTTCCGCGCCCAAACCGAAGACGGCGACCGCGACATCGTTTACTTCCAGGGACACTCTTCCCCCGGCATCTACGCCCGCGCTTTCCTCGAAGGTCGTCTCCCGATTGAAAAGCTGGAGAACTTCCGTCGTGAATTGAAGCCCGGTGGCGGCCTCTCGTCGTATCCGCACCCTTGGCTCATGCCCGATTTCTGGGAGTTCCCAACCGTCTCCATGGGCCTCGGCCCGATCATGGCGATTTACCAGGCGCGCTTCAACCGTTATCTCGAGAACCGCGGCCTGAAGAAGCCGACCTCCGGCAAAATCTGGGCCTTCCTCGGCGACGGCGAAACCGACGAGCCAGAATCTCTCGGCGCCATCTCGCTCGCCTCGCGCGAACGCCTCGACAACCTGATCTTCGTTGTCAACTGCAACCTCCAGCGTCTCGACGGCCCAGTTCGTGGCAACTTCAAAATCATCCAGGAGCTCGAAGCCAATTTCCGCGGCGCCGGATGGAACGTTATCAAGGTCATCTGGGGCGGCGATTGGGACCACCTCATCGAGAAGGACACCGACGGCCTGCTCGTTAAGCGCATGGGCGAAATTACCGACGGCCAGTTCCAGAAGTACGCCGTCGAAACCGGCCGCTACTTCCGCCAGAACTTCTTCGGCACCGATCCGCGCCTTCTGAAAATGGTCGAGCACCTCAGCGATGAGCAGCTCGAACACCTACGCCTCGGCGGACACGACCCCATCAAGGTCCACGCCGCGTTCAAAGAAGCCGTCGACCACAAAGGCTCACCCACGGTCATCCTCGCGAAAACGATCAAAGGCTACGGACTCGGCGAGAGTGGTGAAGGCAAGAACATTACTCACCAGCAGAAGAAGCTGAACGAAGAAGAGCTCAAGATCTTCCGCTCGCGCTTCGGCATTCCTATCGCCGACGAAGATCTCGCGAAGGCCCCGTTCTATCGCCCCAGCGACGACAGCGCCGAAATCAAGTATCTCCAGGAGCGCCGCAAGCAGCTCGGCGGATACATGCCGGCCCGCAAAGTCCGCGCCGCCGCTTTACCTGAACCCAAGGAAGAGCTCTTCGAAGAGTTCTTCAAGGGCACCGAAGGCCGCAAAGCCTCGAGCACCATGGTCTTCGTGCGACTGCTTGGCAAGCTGCTTCGCGATCCCGACTTCGGCAAGTACGTCGTGCCCATCGTGCCCGACGAAGCTCGCACCTTCGGCATGGAAGCGCTCTTCCGCGCCGTCGGCATCTACTCCAGCGTTGGCCAGCTCTACGAGCCGGTCGACATGGACACGCTTCTCTACTACAAGGAATCGAAAGACGGCCAGATCCTCGAAGAGGGCATCACCGAAGCTGGATCGATGTCGTCTTTCATCGCCGCGGGTACAGCGTATTCCACCCACGGCATCCCGACGATCCCGTTCTTCATTTATTACTCCATGTTCGGATTCCAGCGCATCGGCGACCTCGTGTGGGCGGCTGGCGACATGCGCTGCCGCGGCTTCATGCTCGGTGGCACCAGCGGTCGCACCACGCTCGCCGGCGAAGGTCTCCAGCACCAGGACGGCAACAGCCACCTGCTTGCCTATCCAGTTCCAAACTGCCTCGCCTACGATCCGGCGTTTGCTTACGAACTCGCCGTCATCATCCAGGACGGGATCAAGCGTATGTATCACGACGGCGAGAGCATCTTCTACTACATCACCGTCATGAACGAACCAGTCGATATGCCGCAAATGCCCGAGGGCTCGCGCGACGGCATTCTCAACGGCATGTACCGCTTCAAGAAGTCCGAGCACAAGTCCAAGCTCAGCGCCAATCTCTTCGGCTCCGGCACCATCATGCAAGAGGTGATCAAGGCCGCCGACATCCTCGAACACAAGTACGACGTCGCCACCGACATCTGGAGCATCACCAGCTACAAGAAGCTCTACCGGGACGGCAACGAGTGCGAACGCTGGAACTTACTGCATCCGGCTGAGACGGCGAGAGTGCCGTACGTCACTCATCAACTCAGGGACGTCGATGGCGTCTTCGTGCTCGCCTCCGACTACGTGAAGGCTTTGCCCGAATCCATCTCGCAGTGGTTCCCGCGTCCTATCATCGCGCTCGGTACCGATGGCTATGGCCGCAGCGAAAGCCGCGCCTCGTTACGCGACTTCTTCGAGGTCGACGCCAAACACATCGTCGTCGCCACGCTCAGCGCACTTATGCGCGAGGGCAAGGTCAAAGCCGATGCCGTCCAACGCGCCATTAAGGACCTCGGCGTCGACCAGAACAAACCGAACCCGATGTCAGTCTAGAAAGGATTTGTTGTGGCTCAGGAATTTAAGCTCCCCGAACTGGGTGAGAACGTTTCCAGCGGAGACTTGGTCCGCGTGATGGTGAAGCCCGGCGACACCGTCAAAGAAGGCCAGCCCGTAATTGAACTCGAGACGGACAAGGCTGTCATCGAGGTACCCTCTGGCGTCAGCGGGAAAATTCAGGAAGTGAAGGTTCAGAAGGGCCAGAAATTGAAAGTCGGAACCACCATCTTCACCTACGGCAATGGCACCCCGGCTTCCGAAACTCCAGCGAAAAAAGAAGACAAGCCCAAGTCAGAGCCTGCGCCGCCCGCAACCAAACAAGCCGCTCCTCCGCAACCCGCACCGCAAGCACAAGCGCCGAAGCCGGCAGCCCCTGCCGCAGGTGGTCAGACTTTAGAGTTCAAGCTTCCCGAACTCGGCGAGAACGTGAAGCAAGGCCAGCTCGTTCGCATCCTCGCCAAGGAAGGCGACAACGTTACCGACGGCCAGTCGATCCTCGAACTCGAAACCGACAAGGCGGTCATCGAAGTCCCCGCTACCTTCACCGGCACCATCAAAGAAGTTCACGTGAAAGAAGGCGACAAGGTCAACGTCGGCCAACTCATCTTCGTCGTAAACTCTTCCGGCAGTGCGCAGCCACAAGTCGCGCCCCAGCAGCCGTCGCCGCAAGCGCAAGCACCTCAGCAGCCCGCACCCACCGCGCAGCCATCTCAATCCGCTCCGCACGATTTCGAACTTTCCGGCCAGCAACTCGCGCGTCTTCAGTTCGAACTTGCTCTACGTTCCGAAGGCAAGACCGAGCGCGAGGCCCATCCGCCCGACGTTCGCGATCTCACCGGCAATGTCCAGCTCACGCCGCTCACTCCCGGACGCCCAGTCGTCCCTGCCTCACCCACGGTCCGTCGTATGGCCCGCGAAATCGGCGTCGACATCGCCCAGGTGAAGGGAACCGGTCCGGGCGGTCGCATCAGCGAAGGAGACGTAAAGCTCTTTGCCAAGCAGCTCATCGTGCGCCTTCAGCATGAAGCTGCCACCGCGAAAACAGCGCCCAAAGTCGTTCTTCCCGACTTCAGCAAGTGGGGCGCGGTTGAAAAAGAGACCATGCGCAGCATCCGCCGTAAAACGGCGGAACGCCTCTCGCTCGCATGGAACGTCATTCCGCACGTCACCCAGCACGATCGCGCCGACATCACCGAACTTGAAAAGCTGCGCGAAAAATTCGCCAAGCAAGCAGAAGCCGCCGGCGGCAAGCTCACGGTCACAGCCGTGGCGCTCAAAGTCATTGCTGCAGCGATGAAGAAGTTCCCCAAGTTCAATTCGTCCATTGATGTCGAACGCGAGGAAATTATCTACAAGAAGTACGTGCATATCGGCGTCGCCGTCGACACCGAAGCCGGCCTCCTCGTTCCCGTCATCCGCAACGTCGACCAGAAAAATGTCTACCAGATCGCGTCCGAGCTCACCGAGTTGTCCAAGCGAGCGCGCGAACGCAAACTCAAGCCTGAGGAGATGGAAGGCGGCACGTTCACCATCACCAACCTCGGCGGCATCGGCGGCACGTCGTTCACGCCGATCGTGAACCATCCTGAGGTCGCAATCCTCGGTATGTCACGTTCGCGCATCGAGCCCGTCTGGATCAACGATCGCTTCGAGCCGCGCACCATTCTTCCGCTCTCGCTGTCCTACGACCACCGCATCATCGATGGTGCCGACGCAGCCCGCTACCTACGCTGGGTCGCCGAAGCCCTCGAACAACCGGTGCTCTTGCTGTTGCAGGGATAAAAGCTGTGGGTGCCCCAGCCTGTCGCACAGCAACTGGGTGGGAGAGCAGGTTCGCATCAAGTCACGACTTCAGCGGAGCCGTGATTAACACGGGGCTTTAGCCCATGAGGTACAAGGTTTGTATCAGGGCAGCGCTTTAGCGCTGCCGTAACGCGCCGTAATAGATGGGGCTCCAGCCCCTGCGAAAACTCGATGCCCGACCAGAAAATGCCCAACATCGCTGTCATCGGCGGAGGCCCCGGAGGCTACGCCGCCGCTTTCCTCGCCGCCGATCTCGGCATGACCGTCACCCTCATCGACCAGGAGCTCAACCCCGGCGGCGTCTGCCTCTACCGCGGCTGCATCCCGTCGAAAGCGCTCCTCCACGTCGCCAAGCTCATCGATGAAGCCAAGCACGCGACGAACTGGGGCATCACCTACCAGCCGCCGAATATCGATCTCGACCGCCTCCGCAGCTTCAAAGAGAATGTCGTCAAAAAGCTCACCGGCGGACTCGGCCAACTCTCCAAGCAGCGCAAGGTCACCTACGTTCAGGGCAAAGCCTCGCTCGTCGACTCCACCACCGTGCGCGTCGAAAATATTTCCGGCGGTGAAGAAACTCTTCACTTCGACAAGCTGATCCTCGCTACCGGCTCGCGCCCCGCCGTCATCCCAGCATTCAACATCGGCTCACCGCGCGTCATGGATTCCACCGGCGCACTCGATCTCCAGGATATTCCCAAGCGCCTCCTCGTCGTGGGCGGCGGCTACATCGGTCTCGAACTCGGCAGCGTCTACGCCGCCATCGGCAGCAAAGTCAGTGTCGTCGAAATGACCCCCGGCCTGCTTCCCGGCGCCGACCGCGATCTCGTCGCGCCTCTCCAGAAGCGCCTCGCTGCCAGTTTCGAAGCCATCATGCTCAACACCACGGTCACCGCCATCAGCGACACCGGCAGCGCCGTGAAGGTGAAATTCAAGTCCGCCGAAGGCAAAGAAGAAGAGCAGACCTACGACCGCGTCCTCGTCTCCGTCGGCCGCAAACCGAATTCACAAATTCCCGGCCTCGAGAAAACGCGCGTCAAGGTCAACGATCGCGGATTCATCAAGGTGAACCCCAGCCTCATGACCGACGATCCTTTCATTTATGCGATCGGTGATGTCGTCGGTGAACCCATGCTTGCGCACAAAGCCTCCCACGAAGGCCTCGTCGCCGTCGAAGCCATCGCCGGTCACAAGGTCGCCTTCGAGCCGCAAGCCATTCCCGCAGTCGTCTTCACCGATCCGGAAATCGCCTGGGCCGGCCTCACCGAAACCCAAGCGCAAAAAGAAGGGCGCGAAGTCACGGTCACCAAATTTCCATGGGCCGCCTCCGGTCGCGCCGTCACCATTGACCGCACGGAGGGCCTGACCAAACTCATCATCGATCCCCAAAGTGAACGCGTGCTCGGCATCGGCATCTGTGGCGTCTCGGCGGGCGAGATGATCGCCGAAGGCGTTGTCGCCATCGAAATGGGTGCCCTCGCCGGGGACATCAAGCTCAGCATCCACCCGCACCCCACACTGTCAGAAACAATCATGGAAGCCGCCGAAGTCTTCTACGGCCAAAGCACCCACATCTACCGTCCAAAGAGAACTTAGCGCGATTGCGCAATTGTGCATCCAAGCACAGATGATGCGCACGGCGTTGCCTGCAATCGGCGACTTGATCGGCGGCGGCGAATCCGTCATCAATATCGCCTGCACCCTGGCGTTGGGATTCGCCATCGGAATGTTCCCATTACTGGGAATCACGACAATCGTCTGCGTGCTCCTCGCCCGTATCTTCCGCTTACGCCAGGTTCCCCTCCAATTCGGCAACTACGCAGCTCTCCCGTTCCAGATTGTCCTGCTGATTCCCTTCCTGCGCTT
Source organism: Candidatus Korobacter sp. (assembly GCA_036501185.1). Taxonomy (GTDB): domain Bacteria; phylum Acidobacteriota; class Terriglobia; order Terriglobales; family Acidobacteriaceae; genus Korobacter. The sequence goes on from DASYAU010000075.1 coordinate 11,787, forward strand.
AGGCGAGCGCATCACCGGCGCGGAGAGGTTCGTGTTCGATCCCACGGCGCTGTTGAAGGGCTTCCCTCACATCCCTGATTCCACGGCTCGAGCGGTGGTCATGGCGCAATGGCACATGATCGAGGGTTGGCTGATCGTGGCTCCAGTGGCTTTCATCCTCGTATTCCTGACTGCAATAACGTTACTGCGACGTAGATCCGCGCCTGCGATCATCGAAGTCCGACGCGCTGCGTAAGCCACACGTGGGTCTTTAAAGTACTTCTCGCGCCACCCGAAACGTATTCGCATGCGCCAGCACTGTATGCTCGATCGGCCGCGAATACCCGCCGCCCAACGTAATCACCAGCGGAATTCCCGCGTCTCGCGCAAACCCACACACCCGACGATCCCTCTCCCGCAGCCCCGCATGCGACAGCGATAATCTCCCCAACGCATCCGTCGCCAGCCCATCCACGCCCGACTGGTAAAACAAAATCTCCGCCCCAAACTCTCCGACGCGCGGCAACAGCGCATCAACAACTTTCAGATACTCTTCATCTCCCGTTCCATCTTCCAACTCCACATCGATCTTGCTCATCTGCTTGCGGAACGGAAAATTCGCACGGCAGTGCACCGACGTCGTCAGCGCCTCCGCATCCTCCTGGAACATCTGCGCCGTCCCATCACCCTGGTGTACATCGAGATCAATCACCGCCGCCCGTTGCGCCAGCCCTTTGCTCCGCAGCCACAAAATAGCGACCGCAATATCGTTAAACACACAGAACCCCGACCCTTCGCCGCGAAACGCATGATGCGTCCCACCCGCCAGCGTGCCTCCCCAAGACGCTCTGGGTGCCCCACTCTTCTCCGCAGCAGAGGGTGGATGTAGCGCATCCATCGCCGCACTCAATGTCCCGCCCACAGATCCCAGCGTCCTCTTCACCAACTCCGGTGACCACGGAAACCCGATCCGCCGCATCACCTGCGCCGGCAGCTCTCCCCGCACAAACTGCTCCACATAGGCCGCTTCATGCGCCAGCGCAATCACCTCCGGCTTAGCCAGCGGCGCGGGCGTGAACTCAAACCCGCCTTCGCGCTCCAACATCTCGCGTAGCAGCCGATATTTTTGGATTGGAAACTTATGCCCGTCGGGCAATGGAAGGGAATAGTGATCGGTGTAAAACAATCGGCGCCGCATCTGGAATCAGTTAATCACAGACGTAATAACGAACAGAAAAGGCACGGAGATAAAAATTCAAAATCCTCCGTGTCTCGGTGTCTCTGTGGTGGGTGTTACTTCTTTAAGTTTTTCTCTAAAAACGCCGTAGTTCGCGACCACGCATCCGCCGCATCCGCGGCTTTGTACCCGTCTTTATTATTCGGATTCTCGAACGCATGTCCCGCGTCGTCATAAATCTTCACATCGACGTTTTTTCCGGCTTTCTTCATCGCGTCTGCGAACTGGTGCACCATGTCCGGCGGAATCCCGCGATCCAGACCACCAAACAGCCCGAGCACCGAAGCATGGATCTTTTCGATGTTCGCCGGATCCACCATCAAATGTCCGTAATTGATCACCGCAGCTTTCAACTGCGGATCTTCCAGCGCCAGGTCAAGCGCCCATCCGCCCCCCATGCACCACCCGATGTCACCCACCCGCGCTGGATCCACATTCGGCTGTGCCCGCAGAAAATCCGCCGCCGCTTTCAAGTCCGCATTCGCCCGGTCGCTCGGTACTCCACGCGACAATTCATGGGCCTCATCCGGCGTAGTCGCGACCTTCCCGCGATACAAGTCAACCGCCAGCGTCACGTACCCCTGGTCTGCCAGCTTCGACGCTTGTTCTTTCACCCAATCATTCAGTCCCCACCATTCGTGGATTACGACGAGCGCCGGCAATTTCCCATTCGCATGATCAGGCGCGTACAAAATGCCTTTTACCGTGTCGTTCCCACTCTTGTAGCTGACTTCTTTGCTCGATGCCGCAAAAAGTGCGCAGGTGAAGAACAAACAGCATGTCATCACCGTCAGAAACTTTCGAGGTAGCGCTCTCATCTTTCATTCTCCGGGGGCGAGCTGCGATTTACGACCGCACTAGATTACGCCTCCCCGTAGAATAGAGACAAACCACTGGAGTCAGCTTCCCCAAGGAGCACGTATGGCCGACAAAGTCGTAAAGTCGCCGGAAGAATGGCGCAACCAGCTCACCCCTGAGCAGTACCAAGTCGCCCGCGAACGCGGCACCGAGCGCGCTTTTACTGGCAAGTACTGGGACAGCCATACTCAGGGCACTTACAAGTGCATCTGCTGCGGCGAGCCGCTTTTCTCTTCCGACTCGAAATTCGATTCCGGCTGCGGATGGCCCAGCTTCTTCGTACCCCTCGAGGAATCCAACATTACCGAGCTCTCCGATAACACCTTCGGGATGCGCCGCACCGAGGTACGCTGCTCGAAGTGCGACGCCCATCTCGGACACGTTTTCGAAGACGGCCCGCAACCCACCGGTCTCCGCTACTGCATCAACTCGGCCTCCATCGACCTCGATCCAAAAGAGAAGAAATAATGTCCCTGAACACTGAGCGCACCACCGTGCGTCGCGAGCCTCATCGCGGCGTCTACGACCGCGACACCATCTATGCGATCCTCGATGCCGGTTTCGTTTGCCACATTGGGTTCGTTCACGAGGGCCATCCCTTCGTTATTCCCACCAGCTATTGGCGCATCGACGATCATCTATATGTCCACGGCTCCACCGCCAGCCGCATGCTGCGCACCCTCAGCGCCGAACCCGATGTCTGCGTCACGGTCACCCACATCGACGGCCTCGTCCTCGCCCGTTCCGCCTTCAATCACTCCGTGAACTACCGCTCTGTCGTCGTCCTCGGTCATGGCACGCTTCTCGCCACCGACGAAGAAAAAATCTCCGCGCTCCACGCCTTCACCGAACGTCTTACTCCCGGCCGCTGGAACGAGATCCGCCACCCTAACGAAAGGGAACTCAAAGCCACTTCCGTACTTCGAGTGCCTCTCACCGAGGCCTCCGCCAAAGTCCGCCAGGGCGCCCCCGAAGACGACCTCGACGACTACGCCGTCAATTGCTGGGCCGGCGTAGTCCCCTTCGAGACCGTCGTTCGCGCGCCGATTCCCGATCCCAAGCTCCGCGACGACATCGCCACCCCCGGGTACGCCACCCATTACCGCGGGCCTGGAAGGTGAGTTGATCGATTTTCGATCACCCTTAGATCAAATATTTTTTCACTTGGCGTACAATGTCGCTTGTCAAATACCTGACCTCACCCGCTCGCCGTCGAGGACGAGCGACGTCCGCAACTCTCCCTCGTACAGATTGGATCGCGCTTCGGGTTCGTTGCACCGAGTCGCTACACGTGCGTCATGCGGACGATTCTTTACATCGACAACAGCCGCCGCAACCTGTCGGCAATCTCGAATTTACTGAGACAGCATGGTTACCGCTGCTTAACCGCCGAAAACTACCAGGAGGCGGAACGCCGCTTCGTTGCCAATCCAGTGGATCTCGCAATCGTCGACCAGGCCATTTCCGAAGTCAACGGAGCTGAAGTAGGCTTGCAACTCAAAAGTATTCGCGGGGTGCTCGTGCTGCTGCTCACCGGCAGCGCCTCCCTTTCGGATAAGCCCGCTGGCGTTGACTTCTTGGTCCCCAAGCCGATCGAGACCGAAACGCTCATGCGAGGGATCGCCCATCTCCTTTGGAACGTCTGACGAGATCGTTTCGCCATGTCTTCGATTTACGCGCAAAAAAACCGGCGGATTTTGGGGTCCGCCGGACAGGAGGTGCTATGCGTCCTCCGCTGTGCACGGAGCTTGTACAAAAACTCTAAGAACCTTTCGTTACGCCGAGTAGCTCCGACATCTCGTCGTATAAAAATCCGCGCCCGGGCCGATACGGCTGTACCCACTTACCGTCGATCACAAACTGCGGGATCGCCCGCTTGCCCACATTGCGTATCAACTCATCCGCCGCGCCCGGGGTAGTCTCGATATTCACTTCGCTATACGCGATCTTGTGCTTATCAAGGAACTTCTTCGCCACCCGGCAATCGGGACACCAGCTAGCGGAATAAAGGATCAATTGCATCCACTGTGTTAGATGAGCGTGATCCTCTTTTGTCGCAGAAAAATCGCCTCGGGAAATGTAATGTTTTGCTAACGATGATCAACTATTTCCATCGTCCGATACTTGCAATTTTCATCATGAATTCTCGGCAACGCCCGGCACCTTAGCCCAAACGGGCGGCGCGTGCCAACTCCACTCCAGCCTCCGTGCCATGCGCAATTTCTTTGGTGCCGTCCCGCCATTTCGCCTACAATCCCCTCGCCAGCTCCCCTAGGCCAGGTTGTCTGCTGTGTCCGAAAGTGCCACCCACAGTCCGCAGTTGGAACTCGCCCATGTCCTCTTCACCGACATCGTGGCTTTCTCCAAGTTGCCCATGGACCAGCAGCAATCCGTCCTTCAACTTCTGCAGTCCTCCGTCCGCGCCAGCGTCGAATACAAGCGCGCCCTCGCCGCCGACCAGCTCATCTCTCTTCCAACTGGCGATGGCATGGCCCTCGTCTTCTTCGGAGACCCTGAATCCGCGGTCCGCTGCGCGCAAGAACTTTGGGCTGCCATTCGCAGCCACCCGGAACTCCGCCTGCGCATGGGAGTCCATAGCGGCCCTGTCTATCGCGTAAGCGACATCAACGCCAACCGCAACGTCACCGGCGGCGGCATCAACATGGCCCAGCGCGTTATGGATTGCGCCGATGCCGGCCACATCCTTGTCTCCAAAACCACCGCCGACGTCCTCATGCAATTCGGCACCTGGCCCTCCGCGCTCCACGATCTCGGCGAAGCCAAGGTCAAGCACGGCGTCCGAATTCACATCTACAACCTCTATCGCTCGAACGTCGGCAATCCGCAGAAGCCCTCAAAGCTTCGCGTCGCAGCTCGCAAGCGCGGTACGCGCTCTTTCGCCATCATCACGGTAGCCGTGATCGCCATCGCTGCCGGCCTGGTATGGCTGCGCACTGCGCGCAATGTACACGTCTCTGTTACGCCCACGCGCCGCTCCGTCGCTGTGCTCGGCTTCAAAAACCTCTCTGGAAAGCCCGACCAGGCATGGCTCTCCACCGCACTGGCGCAAATGATGTCCACCGAGATCGCTGCCGGCCAGAAGCTCCGCACGGTTCCCGGCGAAAGCGTTGCGCAAGCCAAGGTCGAATTCGCTATTCCCGACAGCGACTCCCTCAACGCTGAAACTCTGAGCAAGATCAAGAAGCGTCTGGGTGCTGATCTCGTCGTCCTCGGCTCATACATCGAAATTGGCGCCAGTGAGAAAAACCTGCAAATCCGTCTCGACGTCCGCCTGCAGGACGCCGACGACGGGGAGGTCCTCATCTCCGCCGCTGAAAACGGCACCATCGATAATCTCTTCGAACTGGTCACCCGCTGCGGTCAACAACTTCGCGATCGTCTTAGCATCGGTTCGGTTACTGGCGAGCAAGCGCTCAGCATCCGCGAATCGCTGCCCTCGAACCCCGACGCCGCGCGGCTCTACTCGCAGGGCCTAAATCACCTGCGCCTCTTCGATGCGCTCGCCGCACGCGATCTCTTCCAGAAAGCCATCGCCATCGAGGCCGACAGTGCTCAAGCCCACTCCGCGTTGTCGAGCGCGTTGCTGCAGCTCGGGTACCAAACCCAGGCAGCCGCCGAAGCCAAGAAAGCCCTCGATCTCTCCACCAATCTTCCTCGCGAAGACCACCTCCGCGTCGAAGCCCAGTACCATCTCTCTCTCAAAGATTGGGCGCGCACCATCGAGCTCAACCAGACCTTGTTCGGCTTTTATCCTGACAACCTCGAGTACGGCCTCTCGCTCGCCTATGCGCAAACGCAAGGCGGACGAAACGAAGATTGCCTGAAGACCATCGACGACCTTCGCAAACTCCCTGCGCCCCAACGCGATGATCCCCGCATCGACCTCCTCGAGGCCCAGAGCGCCGAGATCATGGGAGACAGCAAGCGTGCGGCGGCCGCCAACCAACGCGCGGCCACCAAATCGCAAGCCATGGGCGCGCGCCTTCTCTATGCGCAGGCCCGCAACTCCGAAGGTTGGAACTATCGCATCATGGGAGACCTTCCCAAGGCAGTGGCCATGATGCAGGAGGCCGAACAGATCTTCGAGCAAGCCGGCGATCGCGCCGGCGCAGCACGCTGTCTCAGCAATATCGGCGCCACCTATTCCGACAAGGGCGATCGCGCCGCGTCGCGCCAGTACTTCGAAAAATCTCTCGCCATCGACCGTGAAATCGGATACACCGTCGGCCAGGCGCGCGCCTTGCAGAACCTCGGCTTCCTCAGTCTCGCCGAAGGCAAGCGTGACATGGCCAAGGGCTACCTCGAGCAATCGCTCGCCACCTCGCGCAGCAATGGCGACAGCGAAGCCGCCGCGCTCACCCTGCTCACCCTCAGCGATTTCTATTACCAGGCAGACGATCCCACCACCGCGCGCAGCTATGCGCAGCAGGGCGCCGACCTCGCGCACTCCATCGGGAACAAGCGCGTCGAAGCAATGGCCCTCGCATCGCTCGGCCTGATGCTGGCCGACAGCGGAAATCTCCCCGACGCCAAAGCCACTTTCGAAAAAGGCCTCGCGATCTTTCGCGACGAGGGCGCTCGTGCGCTGACCATCTCCTGCCTCGAGCGTCTCGGCCAGATCGAGTGGTCGCAGGGCGATTTGCCCACGGCCCGCAAGCACCTTGAAGAAGCGACTCAGATCGCCAAGTCTCTTGGCAATGCCCGCGATATCGCCATCGCCGAGTCCAATCTCGCCGAGATCTCCGTCGACGAAGGTCACACCGAGGCCGCGATCACCGCACTCAACGCGGTCATCACCGCGTTCCGCAACGAGCAATCGACCGACGATCTGGTTCCCGCAAGCCAATATCTTGCTGAAGCCCAAATGGACGCCGGCAAACCGGCCGACGCCAAGAAGACCCTCGAGACCCTGCGCGACAAAAAAGGTGAATTCCCCAACCCCATTATCACTGCCGATTACCAACTCGCCTCCGCGCGCATCGGCGATCCCAAGCCCGCCATCGCCGTCGTGAACAAGCTTCTCGCGAACAAAGAATTTACAGAATTCGAATCCCGCCTCGAGGTGCGCCTGGCGCTGGGGAAAATCGAAGCACAGGCAGGCCGCACCTCGGATGCCCGCACTCACCTCGCAAATCTCCAGAAAGACGCCGACGCCAAAGGCTACGGCCTCTGGTCGAAAAAAGCGTCAGTCGTCCTGGCCACGCTGAAATAAGTAGGTGTGCCCCGTCCTTATCGCCCAGCGATAGGGGAGATTTTTGCAAGGAGGGAAATTTTTCTCGAAACACGAACGACGTTACTGCCCTCTCAACACGCACCGCCACCAACTCCGTCTCCACCGGAACGCCTTTCGCGATCTTCACGTGCAACAAGGCTTCAAACGGCTTCACATCTCCGGATCCCATTCCGAGATGGTCAAGCAAGTCGCGCAGTGAGTTTTGTCGGCAAAGATATTCCACCGCCGCCTGCGTCCCGAACGTCGTCGTCCCCGCCAGGATCACCACCCACCGCTGCGGATTCAGTCCCGGCATAATTCCTACGACCGCGTAATCTTCTGTGAGCGGCTCGTCGGCGCGGCTTGCAAGGTAATACGGCTGCTCTCCCGCCTGCGCATGCACATTCGCCACCGCAAGGTCTCCCGCGCGCGGTCCCGACGTCACCCGCTGGAAGACAAAATCCTGCGTGCTCGGAATCTCCATCAGCGTCAAATTTTCCGACGGCGACCCGAGGAAGATCAGGTCATTGTTCTTGGCATCGTCCAGCGAGAACAAGCTTCCCCGCTTCACCCGCAATTGCCGGTGCAGGGAACTGAACACACGGTCCAATTCGTGCACGGCCAGCACCTCGCCCACTCCGGTGTAATGGTCCCAAAGTTGGACCTCACTCCCGTCCTTTGCCTTGCTGTAATAATGCATTCCCGTTTCGGGACGCCCGACGAACTCCGCATTGCTGAAAACGATATAAGGCTCGTCCGGACTACTCAGGAAATGCTTCCAGAACTGTTGGAACTCCGTCGGCGCCTGATCGCTCGCGGCCTGCACGGGCGCCTTCCGATTGGCCAGCACCACAATCGTCGCAATCGCTGCCACCAGCAAAACGGCTAGTGTCGCGATCAGCGCTTTCTGGTTCTTAGAAGCCGCTACCGGTGTCAATATTGGCAGCTCTGCCGGTTTTGTCGGGCTCTTATAGTGGAACGTCACCATGTAGCTGCCCTTTGGCAGCTCCACTAATACGGGATCGTTCTCCCCCTCGCTTGCGTAGTACTCGGCCAGCTTGGCCCGCAGCCGTCCCGCCTGTACGCGGATCGTCGAGTCCGACTGCGGATCGAAGTCCGTTCGCCGCCCAAAAACCTCGGTTGCAATTTGGTATTCCTTCAACGGTGTCCCAGGATGGTCCACCGCATTCTGCGCCAGGTAGCGCAGCAATTTGCACAACGACTCCGAACCATGAAGCGTGCGGCTCGCCGCCAACCGGTCGATCTGCTTCAAAAATTGTTCGCGGTCCGACATTTAGACAGCCTGTAGTGGCCGATGTAACACGAGTAACATTTACCCCAAATCTTTGTAAAGCAAGACTTTGCTGGTGTAACTGTAGCATACCCCCCGATACTTCCAAGTCTCTCCGCGGCAAAGCAAAATCTGTTTCGCTCTTATGAACCATTGCTTTTTGCAATGGTAGGTCGCAGCACTCTAAGGTCGGTCTACACGACTACGAGTCCTTCGACCCGCAGTATCAAGCTTGGGGTGAAACGCTTTATCGCAAGTGGCGAACGCCGTGGCTATGACCACGGCGTCTTTTTTTGTTTCAAATTTCCTCAACTATCCGCGAATCCTTCCCCCTTATCCACCGCTCCTCCTAGTATGACCAGATTTATCGACGTTCGGGACCTTAGTCCTTCTCACAAACTCATCGACGTCCGCACTCCTACGGAATTCGCCGCCGGTCACATCGCCGGAGCTCTGAATGTTCCGCTCGATCTGGTCGAGGCCCGGATCGACGACCTCGACCCCAACTCCCCGCTGGTCCTCGTCTGCAAGGCCGGAACTCGCGCGCGTCTCGCCTCCGAACTTCTTGCCCCCTGCCGCCAAAACACCGCCGTTCTCGCCGGAGGCATGGATGCCTGGTATCGCGCAGGACAGCCAGTGGTGGTCAGCTCTCGCAGTCGATGGTCGCTCGAACGCCAGGTTCGTCTCGGTGCCGGCCTCCTCGTTCTACTTGGAGTGATCGCTGCCTTCACGCTCAATAGCCGTTGGATATTGCTCTCCGGCTTCGTCGGCCTCGGCCTCATCTTCGCCGGTCTCACTGACGTTTGTGCGATGGGCTCGTTGCTGGCCCGCATGCCCTGGAACCGCAATTCCAAGCTGCATGCAATTCGGAACTCAAGTACCAATGCGTGTGCGCTGAAAGGTTGAGTTTCTTGTGTCGCGAGTGAAAAGATCACGGTATGGACTTCGAGCAGCTGGCCAATCAGCACAAGGACTCTGTCTATCGTCAGATGATCCGTGTCTGCGGCAACCACGCCGATGCGGAAGACGTTCTCATCGAAGCCCTTCTCAAGGCCTATCGGCACCTCGACCAGCTTCGCGATTCCATCGCCTTCCGTTCCTGGCTTGCCACCATCGCCCAGCGCGTCTGCTGGCAATTGAAACAGCAGCAAGCCCTTGCGCCTTTGCTCCAACTTTCCATGCTCGACGACGAAGGCCAGCAGCTCCCCTCGCGCGAGACTCCGCCCGACACCCGGGCCGCTCTCCAGCAAATGAAATCCATCGTCGCGGCGGCCATCGCAGCCCTCCCGCCGCGAGATCGCGAGGTCTACCAGCTCCGCGATCTCGAGCAGCTCCCGGGTGACGAAGTTGCTCGCCGGCTCAAGATCTCGCTTTCGGCCATGAAATCCCGCCTGCATCGCGCTCGAAGCCAACTCCGCGAGCGCATCGATCAGGCTTTAGCAGGGCAGTAAGGACCCAGGGAGGGCCCCATCCATGGAAGTCATCATTCATCATCTTGGCAGCGTTCAGTTCGAAATCCAGGCCCGCAATCACACCATCGTCAGTGATCAACCCGCCGAAAACGGAGGCTTCGACGAGGGCATGACTCCTCCCGAACTCATGCTCGCCTCGCTCGGCTCCTGCGCCGGATTCTATGCCGCGCAGTATCTCAAGAAGTTCAAGCTCTCCACCGAGGGCACTCGCGTTCGTGTCACCGCTGAGAAACTCAAGGAGCCCGCCCGCCTCGGAAATTTCAAAATCGAAGTCGATGTCCCCGTCGATCTCACTCCCGAGCACCAGCAAGGCGTAGCCCGTTCCGTCCACCACTGCCTCATCCACAACACCCTCTTAACTCCACCGTCGATCGAGATCCAAATCAAACTCCCCGTCCCGACGGCATAACAATCCCATCCGTCACGTCGAGCAAGACTAGTCATGTCGAGCGAAGGACCCCTATCGCCCAACTGAGTGCATAGGTCGCCCTCGATGGAGCTTTCACCCAAACGGCTGCTCAATCGACGGACTAAACGTCGTAAACGCCTCCGCGCCGTTCTCCGTCACATAAAAATCATCTTCGAGCCGCACCCCGAATTCTCCCTTGACGTAAATCCCCGGCTCATCGCTGAACGTCATTCCCTTCATCAAGGGCTGCGTATTTCCGCGGACAAGGTATGGCCACTCGTGTCCCTGCAACCCAATCCCATGCCCGAGGCGATGTGAGAAGAACTTATAGTCGGGCCCGAATCCCCCGTCAGTGATTACCTTGCGCGCCGCCGCGTCCACGCTTCCGCACGCCACTCCCAGACGCGCTGCCGCCAGTCCCGCCTTCTGCGCTTTCTGCACAATCTCGAAAACCTTCTTCTGTTTGTCGCTAGCCCGCCCCAAAACAAATGTTCGTGTGATGTCCGAGCTATACCCCTCCACCAGGCAGCCGTCATCAATCATCACCGGCGATCCTTCGCCGATGACTTGCGGTTCCTTCGACCCGTGCGGCAGCGCCGTGTAACGCCCGGTTTGCACGCTAGCTCCGCCCTCGAATCCGACTTTTCCATAGGCCGCATCAATCAGGTCGCTCACCTGGTGCTGCGTCATATCGGCATTCATCGCCTGGAACACCGCCCGATACACCAGCCACGTCGCCTGGTTCGCCACCGTCATCAACTCCAACTCCGCCGGCGATTTCGTCATCCGGCACCCAGCCGTGACCGGTGTCGCCGAACCCATTTGCAACGCCGGCGCAGCCTTCGCAATTCCGTTGCTGAATACGTAGGGAACCGTTTCCTCAATCCCTGCCGCTCCCGTCACAACTCCGCGTCCCTTCAATCCCGCTGCCACCAGCGCGTACGGATTTTCATCTTCCTGCCACGTCCGCACCTCAACCTTCGCCGCATCAAACGGCGAGCTCGCCAACTGTTCGCGCAACCGCGCCTCTTCAAATGCGGGGACAACGAAGAACGCCTCACCCTTCGCCGGCAGTACGGTGGCCATCAATCGTTCGCCGCCCCACCAATTAAATCCCGCAAAGTACCGCAGCGAAGCGCCCGACGCCAGCACGATCGCATCCAGCCCATTCTTCGTCATCAGTTCCTGCGCGCGATGCACCCGCTCGCGGTATTCGTCCGTCGTAATCGGATGCACCTCGTCCCGCATCGACCTCAGCGCCTGGATCGAGTCCGGCAGTTTCTGTTCACCCTGCGCCGCAGTCCCCAGCATCCCCACACATCCAGCCGCCAACCCGGTCTTCAAAAGCCGCCGCCGCGACAAAATCACAGTCATCGCTATACCTTTCGTTTTCTTTGCCGCACCATGTTGCCAGAACCCGGCCCCATCCCCAAGCGGCAGCCCCCGCATCAGCCTGGGACGAACACCACTCGCCCCTCTTGCGCTCTCCTTTTTTGAGTGTTACCGTCTGTAACACTATGGACCGTAACACTAGCGCCGCCGCTCACGATCCCGCCGAACTGGGCGACCTCGAACGCCACGTCCTCGAAATCGTCTGGAAGCTTCGTGCCGCAACCGCCGAGAAGGTTCGCGAAGAAATCGATCGGCCTCTCAAGGAGTCCACCATTCGCACCGTCCTTCGACGGTTGGAAGAGAAGGGCTATCTCGAGCACGATACCGAGCAGCGCACCTTCATCTATCGTCCCTCCGAATCGCGTCAACGCGTCGCGGGCCGCGCCGTCCAACGCATTGTCGATTGGTTCTGCGAGGGCTCGGTCGAAGAATTGCTCGTCGGCATGGTCGATTCCAAGGTGATTGGCCGCGCCGAGCTCGAACGCCTGGCAAAACGCATCGCCGCCGCAAAAAAGGAGACCAAGTCATGATTCTCCTCCTCCTCGAAGCTGCTGTTCGCGCCCTCGCTCTCGCCATCGTCACCGGCGTTCTACTCTGGTTGCTGCGCGTGAAAAACGTCTCCGCGAAGCGCACCGCCTGGACGATCGTTCTCCTCGCGGCCTTCGCCATGCCCGCGCTGATGCAATCCCCATGGGTGCCCACCGCGTTTCAGTGGAAGCCATCAATTCCCGAGCGCCAACCGCAGATTCTCTATCCAACGACACCTACCGCAATCCTGGAGCCATTCAAGACGGTTCGCCCCGCCACGACCATCGAAACTCGCAGCTCCAGCCTGCCGATTGCCTCCACTCCCTCACCCGCCATCGCGACGAAGCCCGCATGGCATCCGACGCCTGCACTCTTTCTCGCAATCTATGGCGCCATCGCCGCCGTTCTCACGCTGAGGCTTTTCCTCGGCCTCTTCTCAGCTATGCGTCTCTGGCGTCGCGCCTCACCGCACCAGGGCCTTGCGACGTCGCGAGTTTCCATTCGCGTGAGCCACCAGGTTTGCTCCCCCGTCACCATTGGTTCCGCCATCGTGCTTCCTTCCGATTACAGAAAGTGGCCGCCGGAAAAGCTGCGCGCCGTGCTCGCACATGAATGCGCCCACGTGCGCAACTTCGATTTCCATTTTCAGCTCCTCGCGGCTTTCTACGCCGCCATCTTCTGGTTCAGTCCGCTCGGTTGGTGGTTACGCCACCATCTTGCCGTGCTCGCCGAATCCATCAGCGACCACGCCGGCATCATCGAGTCCGACACTCGGTCCGACTACGCAGAAATCGTTCTTCAATTCGCGGCCATGCCGCGTCGTCCCATGACTGGAGTTGCTATGGCTTGCACTGGAAATATCTCCCGCCGCATCGAACAGCTTCTCAACCAAGATCTCTATAGCGCCGCCTTCGCCCATGGACGTAAGCGCGCCCGCGTCGCCTTCGTGCTCATCGCCGTCACCGTCTTTGCGACGAGTCTGCTGTTGCGCGTTCCCTCAGCCCACGCCGCCCAGGAGGCCACCGCGCCGCCGCCGCCTCCCGCGGCCGCGCAACTCCCCGTGCTCGCGCCACCCGCGCCGGTTGCCGCCGTCTCCGCCCCACCCGCACCGCGGCAAATCGCGCGCGCGCAGGAGTCCACGACTACGACGCAATCCACCACGGTGCAATCCAACGGCGATCATTCCAATAGCTATTCCTACGGCTTCTCCGACGGCGGCGACTCCTATGCCCTCATCGATGGCTCGAACAGCAACGTGACGTTCTCCGGCCGATGGAACTCCGGCGAATCTCAAGAGGCGATCGAAAAAGCGCGTCGCGCAGCCAACGGTAGTCCGTTCCTCTGGTTTCGTCATGACGGCAAGTCGTACATCGTCACCGATCCCAGCATCGTCGCCAATCTGAAGGCGCTCTACGCTCCCATGGAGGAGCTCGGACGCCAGCAGGAAGAGTTAGGCAAGAAGCAGGAAGAACTCGGCCGCCAGCAAGAGGCGCTAGGACAAAAGCAGGAACAGGCAGCCATACCAACACCCGACATGTCGCGCGAAATCGCCGATCTAAATGCCGCAATTGCGAAGCTTCAAGACATGAAGGGCAAAGAGATGACGTCCGAGCAACTCGCCGACCTACAAGGAAAGTTGGGTGACCTTCAAGGCAAGCTCGGTGACATCCAAGGCCAGATCGGCGAGAAACAAGGCGCTCTCGGTGCCGAACAAGGCCGCCTCGGAGAACAGCAAGGCAAGCTTGGCGAGCAACAAGGCCGCATTGGGGAACAGCAAGGCAAAATCGCCCAAGCCGCCGACAAGAAAGTAAAAGCCGTAATCCAGCAATCTCTATCCAACGGTCAAGCCAAGCCCATCGAATAGCAGCGGGTGTCCCGCGTGCGCCCCATTTCTCGCGCATTCTTCGCGAGAAGTGGGGACTTTTACGGTTTCCATTTATCGAGAAACTTGATCACTTCGTCCGGATCGAGGGACCGGGCGGATTCCCACTCGCCATTCTTTTGGGAGTAAAGCACCTTGCCGTCGGCATCAAGAACGGCTAGGGCCGGAACACCTTTATCGAGCGGAACCGCGTAATCCGCCGCCAGGTTATTGTTCTTTTTTCCATCGTCGCCAATGTCCACGTGAACCACGCGGAATTTATTTGTCAGAATGGCAGCAACATCGGGCTGATGAAACGCCTGGTCCAGCACGTGGCAGTCGTAGCACCAGTTCGCACCGAACACCAGGATGATGCGCTCATGATTTTTTTTGGCCTCGGCTTCAGCTTCTCCAATTTCTGTCTTGGCGTCGGCATTTTTGTCGTAGAGATTCGGATTTGGGTGCAAGGCCGGCGGCATTTTGACCACGTCGGAGTGCCCGGCCACCACGATCCGCCAGCCGTCCTTTTGTTCTTGCCATGCTTGTAGCTCGGTTACATAGCGGCTTCGCGGACCGTCAGGGGTCGGCGCTTTCATGGAAACCGCCAAGGTCACCAGGTGAAGTCCGTTGCGCTCCTGTTGCTCTACCAGCTGGGCATCGAAATCGGTCGCACCGTCTGACACGAGTTTTTGCCAGAACTCAATTTCCGGAGAGATACCGGGAACAGGCTTCTGGCCCTTCGCCAGGAACTGCGCCGGGGGATCGGTCGAATAAAAACTTTGCAAAGAGCTCATCGCGGCGGGCTTCAACGAATCCTTCCACTTCCCAATTCCGTCAAACGCAACCGGCGTGCTCTGCGCGAACGAGCAAGTAGAAGCCAAGAAAAGCACACAGGACAAGCCCCAGCGGACCATCATCCGAGCACCTCGCAGCGGATTATAAATGATGTTGCACGCTGTGCATCTTTCAGAGAAGCTTTGCCTTCTTCCGGATTTGTGCTGCGTTCGCATTCACCAAATCCAGAAAAGCGCGAAGTGCGGGCGACGGGGTTTGTTTCTTCCATGCCGCTACCAGCGAGATGCTCGCATCGTCCGGTTGCAAGCGGTAGAAGCGCACACCGTTCGATGACATATTCCTGACACAAGCAGGCACAATGGAGACTCCTTCTCCTGCCTCTACTAGCGACAGTACTGTTTGCGGTCGGTCCGACTCATTCTCAATCTTCGGAGTAAACCCGGCTTCGTTGCAGATTCGCAAGATCGTATCAAAAAGCACACCCGATTCTTTGCGATCAATCATCACAAATCGTTCACCGGCGAGGTCTGCAATCCGCACTTTCTTTCCCTTGATTCTTCTTGATGCAGGCAATACGGCGAGAAGCGGTTCCGGATAGAGGCTCCGCGACGAGAGCGTGTTGTCCTTTTCCGCCGCGAGAGTTCTTGTGAAGGCGATGTCGATCGATCCCTGATCTAGGGCCGTCTCTTGCTCAAGGGGGGTGAGTTCGTGCAGTGTCAGCTTTACGCCGGGATATAGCGCTTTATAGCTTCGGACGAGCGCCGGTAGAAACGCATATGTGGCCGAGCCAATGAAACCAATCGACAATTTTCCGACCTCACCTTTAGCGGCTCGCTTCGCAGTGTTGATCGCTGATTCTGCCTGTTGCAGCGTGCGCACCGCCTCGACGTAAAACGCCTCCCCCTCCGGGGTCAGCACAACCTTGCGGCCGGCTCGCGAGAAAAGTCTCAAGCCAAGTTCCTGTTCCAGGTCTGCTACCGTCTGGCTAATCGACGGCTGCGCAATATGCAGGTGCCGGGAGGCTTCGCGATAACCATTCCGTTCGACGACGGCGGTGAAGTATCGAAGATGTCTGAGTTCCATACTGATCGCTTCTTCCTATCAGTTTGATTGAAACATACGACGGATCGATTCAGCCTGCGGAAAATCTATTTGCTGAGGAGATGAAACACATGAACGCAACAAAAGAGAACGCAAAAACCACGCAGGAGATCACCACGCCGGTCGCCGACCTCAAGTGGGAGGATATGCATCCAGGCTCACCCCAGAAGTTCTCGGTCTTGTGGGGCGACCCCCAAAAAGGCCCGTTCGGCATGCTGCTGAAACAGCCAGGCGGCGGGTTCGAGGCGGGCATGCACGCTCACGCGTCCGACTACCACGCGGTATTAGTGCAGGGGACCTGGATCCACACCGTCGAAGGCGACGGCAGCGCTCCCAAGGAACTGACACCCGGGTCGTACGTTTTTCAGCCGGCCTGGCAGTTCCACAACGAAAAGTTCGTGGGTGCTGAAGATTGCATTGTCTACATCCACCAGCTCGGCAAGGCTGACTTCATTCCGTTCGAGGATGGCCGCCCGGAAAAGAAGCAATGACCAGCACGCAGATCGGTGGCAAGGCACCACACCGTCGCACTGCGCAAAGAGGAGAGCGTAATGATGAGCCAGATTCTTCTAATTACTTCCAGTCCACGCGCCGAGGCTTCCTATTCGAATCAGGTCGCGCACGCCTTTGCCAAGAACCTTATCTCCAAAGATAAGGGTTCCACCCTTATCGTCCGCGACCTTGCGGCTGATCCGCCCGAGCATATTGACGATAGCTTTGCGGCCGCACGCAATACGCCGCGCGAACAGTTTTCGCCATCACAGAGAGCTCTGCTCGCACTGTCGGACGCGCTGGTCTCGGAATTGCTGACGTCGGACATCATTATTATGGCCGCCGGGATGATCAACTTCGGCATTCCCTCGACGCTGAAGGTATACATCGACCACATTCTTCGTCCTGGCGCCACCTTCAGATACACCGAAGAAGGACCTGAAGGGTTGGTACACGGTAAGAAAGTGTACCTTGTGGTTGCGCGCGGTGGGATCTACTCAGAAGGCCCGATGAAGGCCTTGAACTTCCAAGACACATATCTCAAGGCAGCACTGGGCTTCATCGGCCTGAGCGATATTGAGGTCATTATGGTCGAGGGTGTGGCTTTTGGAGCCGAGGCAGCCGCAAAGGCTGTGGACGCTGCGATGGAGAGAATCGCCGCGCTCGCTCGCAACTCTAGAAGCGAGCGAAACTCGAGTTCGGAAGGGTAAGGTCCACCTCGCCGAGCCGAAATGAAATACACCGTGGTACCCCATTTCTCGCATGCCGTTCGCGAGAAGTGGGTACCGCACCTCATCACCCCGCGAGCCTCACCTTCCTTTCCTCCCTCCCCCTCGTCCCCAAAGATTTCCTCCTGTTAAAATCCTCCCCATGAAGACCGTCCTCACCGCCCGTGAAGTCCTTACTCCGCTCGACCGCATTCACCACGGGATCGTCGTTTTCGAGGACGGCATCATCTCCGAGGTCACCAGCCGCGACTGCCTCGAAATTCCCAAGGCCTGCCGTCACCTCGATCTAGGCGACGCGGTCCTCGCCCCCGGTTTCATCGACCTCCACATTCACGGCGGCGCCGGACACGACGTTATGGAAGGCGACGATGCCGCGCTCGAAGCCGTCGAGTCGCTAATCGCGAAGCACGGTGTCACCAGCTATTGCCCCACCACCGTCACCGCCGCCATGGACGCGACTCTCGACTCCCTCGGCAAACTTGGCCACTTCATCGAGCGCATGGCCTCCCACGGCCCCGCCAACAATGGACGCGCCCGCCCGCTCGGCGTTCATCTCGAAGGCCCATTTCTTTCCGACTCCCGTCGCGGCGTTCATCCTCCCGCGCATCTCCAGGCGCCTTCCATCGAACTCTTCCACTCCATGTGGCAGGCCGCCGTCGGACGCGTCAGCGTCCTCACCATCGCTCCCGAACTTCCCGGCGCTCTCGAACTCATCCACGAAGCCAGCAAGCGTGGAGTCGTAGTCAGTCTCGGCCACTCCAACGCCGATCTCTGCGAAGCTCAGCGCGGCATCTCCGCCGGAGCGCGCCACGCCACCCACACGTTCAACGCCATGCGCCCTCTCGAGCACCGCGACGCAGGCCTCCTCGGCGCAATCCTCACCCACAAATGCCTCACCGCCGACATCATCGTCGACGGCATCCACATCGACCCGACCGTCGTCGACCTGTTCCTCCGCGCCAAGGGCGTCGACGGCGCCGTCCTCATCACCGACGCCACCAGTGCCACCGGCATGCCCGACGGCACCTACCATCTCGGCAACTTCGAGGTCGAAGTCCACAACGGCCAATGCACATCCCACGGAAAGCTCGCCGGCAGTGTTCTCACCCTCGACCGAGCCGTCCGCAACGTCATGGATTTCGCCGGCTGGACCCTTCAGAACTCCGTCCGCCTCGCCACTTACAATCCGGCGCGCGTCCTCGGCGTCCAGAATCGCAAGGGAATCATCCGCTCTGGCGCCGACGCCGACCTCGTCGTCCTCTCTCCAACCGGCGAAGTTCGCAGCACCATCATCGGCGGATTAGGCATATAAGCACTCCTCCTGTCATTTTTCGTCACCCGGAGTTGACGGATTTTGTCAGTACGACATTTCCGCGCATCTCACTTTCCCCACCAATAATTCGTAAGTTGCTGAATTCAAAGCGACGAAGAGACCCACGGAAGTTTGGCATAGTCATTGCATTATCAAAAGCATTCGAGCGAGCCACAGAGTTTATGTGGCAACACGGGACCGGGACATCCCGTGGCATAGGCAAGTACTCGGGGGAGGGTACAAGCCATAGGTAGGGTCAGAGCAAAACTGCTCTGGCCCTTTACCTTTTTTGCCGGATGTTTTCGCCTGGATGACCAGGCTTCTCCTTCGTCAGAAACTGGCTGACCAGCGCCCTAGCTCATCCGCCCTCGTCGCGCGATTTTTCCTGACACCTGACACCCGAGACCTGTGCAGCCCGCACACCCCCCAGTGACCACCATCACTGCCCCTATCCTCCTCCCGCTCTAGCTTGTAACTGGGCAAGTATGTTGTGCCGGCCCAATCCGTCGGGCTGCATCAGTGCCTTCACCGGCACCCCGACAATCCCTGTTTTTCTTCACGTCCGCGGGGTTTCCGACCTCCAGGCTCCGTTGGCCAGCATTCTTCTGGGCCTCGCTGCCGGGCTCCTTGGTTCCCTCGTCCTCTATCTCATTGCGCGTCGGCACTACCGTAAGCTTCTCCACCAAGTCAGCGTCGTCCTCGAACTCGCGGACCACAACGAGCACGAGCGCGATCTTGCACAGCAGGAGTTAGTCCGCCGTCTCGAAGGCGAACGCGAACTCGCCAAAGAAAAAATGCAGTTCGAGTCGCAGCTAGGCGACTACGAAAAATATGCCGCGCTTGCTCAACTCGCCCTCGGCGCCGCCCACGAAATCAACAATCCTCTCCTCGGAATTCTTTCGCATCTCGAATGGGAGCGAAAGAATGCGCAGGATCCCTCCGCCCGCGAGGAGATCGATCAATGCATCGAAGGCGCCAAACGCATCTCCTCAGCCGTCCGTGGCCTCCTCAATTACGCGCGTCCCGGCCCGCTTCTCCTCGGACGCATCCATCTCGATCGTCTCGTCGGCGAAACCCTTTCCTTCATCGCCCACCAGCCGATGTTCCGCACTATCCGTCTCGAGAACCGCGTGCCTTCTGCGCTGCCGCCCGTCACTGCCGATGCCAACCAGATTTCACAAGTCCTGATGAACCTCCTTCTCAACGCCGCGCAAGCCACCCCGCCCGGAGGCACCGTCACCGTCTCCGCCGAAAAGGTCATGTTCATGGAGGAAATTGAGCTTCGCGTCACCGACACCGGTTGCGGCATCCCCGCCGACATCCTGCCGCACATCTTCGAACCCTTCTTCACCACCAAGCGCAACCAGGGCACAGGGCTCGGTCTCAGCATCAGCCAGGCCTACGTGCGCAGCCACAGTGGCACCATTCACGTCGATAGCCTGCCCGGCCGCGGCACCACCATCAAAATCGTTCTTCCCGTTCGCCAGGAAGGCCGAGTCATTCCCGAGAACGCCGAGGTCATCGTCTGATGGCGTATTCCATCCTCATCTGCGACGACGAAGCGCTCACCCTCAAGACCATGAGTCGCGCCCTCGAAGCCGAGGGCTACGAAGTCTTCCTCGCGCAAAGTGGTGAGCAGGCCGTCGAAATCGCAGCCAAAGAACATCCCGATATCGCTCTCCTCGACGTCGTTCTTCCCGGCATCGACGGCGTCGAAGTCCTCCGCCAGCTCAAGCGCATGGATTCCTCCACCGTTGTCGTCATGATGAGCGCCTATCGTGTCGTCGAGCGCGCCGTCGAAGCCCTCAAGCTCGGCGCCTACGACTACCTGACCAAACCATTCCAGGTCGCCGACATGGTCGGTACCATCGCCCGCGCTACCGAACTTCTCGCCCTTCGTGTGCGCGTGCGCGATTCCGTGCAGGATGCCCGCGGACGTTACGACTTCGGCAAAGTCGGCACCCGCAATGCCGCCCTCGCCGAAATGCTTGAGCAGGCCAAGAAAGCCGCCGAGTCCGACAAAACCACCATCCTTATTCAAGGCGAGAGCGGCACCGGCAAAGAAGTTCTCGCCAAGACAATCCACTATTACAGTCCGCGCGCGCAGGCCCCACTCGTTTCGCTCAACTGCGCCGCATTGCCCGACGCACTTCTCGAAAGCGAACTCTTTGGTTACGAGCCCGGCGCTTTCACCGACGCCCGTCGCCGCAAGGAAGGCCTCATCGAAAAGGCCAACTCAGGCACGCTCTTCCTCGATGAGATCGGAAACATGTCCGTCAGCGTCCAGGCAAAATTGTTACGCGTCCTCGAGGAAGGGAACTTCATGCGCCTCGGCGGCACGCGCACCATCCAGGTGGATGTCCGCATCATCACCGCCACCAACAAAATTCTCAAGGATGCTGTCGCCCGTGGCGAGTTCCGCGACGACCTCTTCTATCGCCTCAACGTCATGCCGCTCTTCATTCCGCCGCTGCGCGAGCGCCGCGAAGACATCGTCCCCCTCGCCATCGACATCATGAAGCGCTTCAACGAGGACCTCAAAAAGAAATTCACCGGACTCACCCCAGCCGCCGCCGATGCGCTTCGCGTCTACCTCTGGCCCGGCAACATCCGCGAGCTCCGCAACGTCATCGAGCGCACCATGATCCTCGCCACTGAAGGCGAGATCGACGTCAACGATCTCCCTCACGAGATCCGTGAATTCGAAGCCCCACCCGAAGCGTCCCCCGAAGTCGAGATCTCTTCGCTCAACACGCCATTCGTCACCCTCGAAGAACTCGAAGACCGCTACATCCTCGAAGTCCTCACCGCGACGGGCAACAACAAAACCCGCGCCGCTCGCATCCTCGGCATCCACTCCACGTCTCTAGCCCGCCGCCTGAAACGCATCCCCGAAGCCGAAACCGTAGAAAAATAATTGCGGGTGCCCCAGGTTTGGCGGTGTTCCAAGCCTGGGGATTTTCGCTGAGCAAAGCGAAGGACCTGCTTTCGCGTCAAACGCCGCGATCCGCTGCTATACTCCGCCCGTGCCCCCACCCGCAACGATCGTGCCCTCGCCTTTCTACGCATCGCCGTCGGCGTCTTCTTTCTGATCTTCGGTGAATACAAAGTCTTCGGTAGTCAGTTCGCCTTCCACGGCGGCTTTCAACACTGGATCAATCAATTTCTCGACGAAGGCGGCGCCTATCCCTTCATGGTGCCGGTTTTGCGCAACTTCGTCCTGCCGCATGCAACGCCCATCGCGCTGCTTGCCGGCTACGGAGAATTCGCGATCGGCCTCTCGCTCTGTGCGGGCGTGCTGGTTCGCCCAGCCAGCATCGCCGGAATCGTTTACATGCTCACGTTGTTGTTTTCGTCTGACTATCCCAGCGCTCACGCGCCCTTCTGGCAATACTTCGGCGCATCGCTCAGCCATTCGATCTTCGCGCTCTGCTTCCTTACTTTCCTCGTCGGAAATAGCGAGGCCTGCTGGGCCTTCCGGCTGTCAAAGCAGAAATAGTCAGCTCTTCGCTTGCAGTCTCTTCAACAACTCATCCGACCACACTGCCATCTGCGCGCCGTCCGCATTCGCCTTCTTCGCAATCTCGTTGTACTTCACCAGCAGTTTCCGCGGATCCATCAGGCATTCATCAAACACCTTGCGCCCGTACTGCTTCTCCACCAGCGCGGCCATTTCGTATCCCACCGTGTACCACGCTCCCTGGTATCCCCAGAACGGGTCCGCTACCTTCCGTATTTCCTCATCCGTCTTCAATTTCCCGTCGAGAATGTCCATCTCCATCTGCTGCACTGCCGCCAGGTCCGTGTTGAAATGCGTCATGTCGCTGTCCCACCGCGCCCGCTTCACCCCATCGTCTTCCCAGTGCGGATGCAAGTCGGGCGATCCCGCCGCGGCCAACATCGCCTCTCCTTCGCCGAACGCGCCCAGCCACTCCGTCGCTTTCTTCACGTTCGGCGGCAGCTCCGCAACCATCTTCTCCTGCACCGTGTCCAGGCTTCCCAGGCCAATGTGATGGCATTCGTGCGCTACCGTGTTCTCGAATTGCGCCTTCGTCTCTTTCTCGAGGTAAAGGAAGATCGCCGGATCTTCTTTGTCTTTGTGCCACACAAAACTGTTAGTCCTCGGCTTGATCTCCGGAAACACTCGTGCATGAATATTCGCCTCCGCCGGCAGCCACTCCAGAACGCGATTGCCCAGCGCCGTCATGTCAGCTTGCTTCATCCCCGCTAGCGTCTCCTCCCACTCGCCCATCTTCGCAATCGTTGCCGGAGATTGCAGGAACTTTTTGAATTCGTCGTCGCTGAACGCCCGCCCCATCGACTCCTCGCGCGCCTTCAACCACTGGTAGGGAACTGTCGCAAAAAGCGTTTGCCAGTCGGCGTCGGTCACCGCCTTATGCTAGGCCTCCTGATGAAGGATCCGCAGCGCCTCGTCCGCTTCCGATGTATCCAACGCCAGCCTTACCGCATCTCCATGCTGCGCCGCCGCCAATGTCGCGCACATCACCACAATCAATCCGAGCACTCCACCAATCCGCATCGCACGCCTCGAACTAAAACAAGTCCAACAGCACGCCCTACGATAGTCCACCATCAACTGATTTCAAATTCCGCTTGTCCCCGTTCCGCGTACCTTCGTCCGAATCCGGTGCCGTCCGCCAGTGTCACATCCGCGTCACACCCTCATCGCGTTACGAGGAATTTTTATCTAAGCTGATGAAAATACAGATGAGGGGGTGCGGGGAGGGATGACTTCGAAGTTAGCGCCCGAAGATCCGGTTCGCTTCTTCTATAGTCCGCACGACAAAGATGTTCGGGTGAACATCTTCTCCAAGAATCTGGTACATCCGCGCCAGCCCGTACACCAGCTCCTGCGGCGCCAGGATCACTCGTTTCGCCCGGTTGTCGAACGGCGCCGGCTGAATCGCGCACCGGTGAATGTCCTCCACCAGGGCCGAGATGTTCTCCGCCCACCGGAAGTCCATCAATTCGTCATAGCTGGGATCGAACCCGGGCAGGGACGGGTACTGCTTGATGCTGTCCAGCAGATCGCTGCTCGACACCACCCCACTGTACGTCCGGCTCGCCAGGCGCAATTCCGGATCGAGCGTGATTTTCACTGCCATCTGACTTCCCGTCGTGCTGCCGAGTATCCCTCTGATTCGGCCGATTGACAAGTGGGCTGGAAGCCCTGCGATCTGCTCTCCTCGACGGCTGCAAAACGCAGTACCCCTGCAAAACGCATTGCTCCATTTCGGGAATCGTCAGTTTCTAAAACTCGCAACTGTCGTGTTTGCAACAGAATCCCGATGGCACGAACATGGCCTTGTGACTGCATAGAAGATAAGTGAGCGCGGTCAGGCCCTCGAGTCGTTGCTGTCATAGGTGCCTCCGCCCTCGATCCAACAGGAGGGCGCGATGTCGATCTTATTCGTACTTTTAACCTTCTTACTCATCATCACCGTCACCTATTTCCGCCGCCCAACCACAGAAGCCGTTCAAGTGCAGCCCGAACTACCCGGCCGCCGCACTTCGCCGCTCATGACCAAATCCGCCGGCTCTGAAATCCCAACGGGGTATGAATTTCATCCCGGACACACTTGGGTCTGCGACGAAGGCCGCCAGAACGCTCGCGTCGGCATCGACGCTTTCGCCGCGCAGCTCTTCGGCAAGATCGATCGCATCGAGACCGTCGAGCTCAATCGCTGGGTCCGCCAGGGCCAGAAGCTCTGGACGGTTACGAGCGAAGGCCGTTCCATCGAAATGCTTTCGCCGATTGAAGGCGTAGTGGTTTCGCTGAACCACAACATCATCAAGAACCCCGACCTTCTCGCCACCGACCCTTACAAAGAAGGCTGGATCTGCGTCGTGAAGTCTCCCGATCTCGCCACCAACATGAAGAACCTCATTCAGGGCCCGCTCGTCGCGCCATGGATGCAGAACACCCTGAACCGCCTGAACTCACTGGCAACGCAGTTCTCGCCCGCCATGGCGCAGGATGGCGGCGTCCCTGTCAAAGGCCTGTTAACCCAAATGGATCCCGCAACTCAGGAACGGATCGTGAAGGAATTCTTCCTTACATAAACCGCAACCCTGAGCCGAAGAGAGGAGAAAACAATGGATAAACAATTTGCCATGTTGATTGACGTCAAGCAATGCATCGGCTGCCAGAGCTGCGAACAGGCCTGCCAGACTTTGCACCACTATCCAGTCGAGCATCAGCCCGATCTTTCCTACACCGCTCTCACGGTCGTGCAAGAGAAATCCGGCCGCAACGTTCGCCGCGTCTGCATGCACTGCCAGGATCCGAGCTGCGCATCAGCTTGTCCTGTCGGTGCGCTCCAGAAGAACTCCTTCGGTCCCGTGACCTACGACGCCGACAAGTGCATCGGTTGCCGTTACTGCATGGTCGCGTGCCCGTATTCGGTTCCTCGTTATGAGTGGACCAAGCTCGCTCCCTTCGTCAAGAAGTGCGACATGTGCGCCGAGCGCATTAAGCGTGGCGAGAAGACCGCCTGCGCCGAAGCCTGTCCAGTTGGTGCCACAACCTTCGGCACGCGCTCCGAGATCCTTGCCGAAGCCTGGAAGCGTTTGCGAGACGATCCGTCGTAGGTCCAGCGCATCTACGGCACCGACGAGCTCGGCGGCACCTCGGTCTTCTACATCTCCGACATCGAGTTCGAGAAGCTCGGCTTCAAGGCCGCGCCGAAAGACACCACGCCGCTGCGCACGCTTACCGCAACTGCCATGGGCGACGCTCCCACCGTCGTGATGGTCGGCGGCTCCATCCTCTCCGGCCTCTACTGGATTACTCAGCGCCGCAAGGAAGTTGCTCTGGCCGAAGCCGTCGAGCGCGAAGACAAGAACAAAAAAGGAGGGCGATAGCCATGAAATTCCCTAAACTCACACTCTGGCGAGTCATCACCATTTTGATCGTCATGGCCGGCGCCGCGGCAACCTACCTGCGCTTCGTGCAAGGCCTTCACGCCAGCACTAACCTATCCGATCGCATGCCTTGGGGCATGTGGGTCGGCTTCGGCACCCTCTGCGGTGTCGGCCTCTCCGCCGGCGCGTTCGCTCTCTCCGGAGCCGTCTACCTGCTTGGCATGGAACGCTATCGCCCGATCGTCCGCACGGCTGTGCTGATCGGCTTCCTCGGATACGTCAGCGTCATGTTCGGTTACATGTACGAAATCGGCCTGCCGTGGCGGTTCTGGCACATCCTGATCTATTGGAACCACACATCGATGCTCTTCGATGTGGCCATGTGCGTGATGACCTATACCACAGTCCTCACGCTGGAATTCTGTCCTGCGCTGATCGAGAAGATTCCATGGCAGAAGCCGCGTGAACTCGTCCTCCACTGGCACCACCGAGTCACGGTGGGCGTCGTGATGGCTGGCGTGTTGCTCTCCTCCATGCACCAGTCGTTCCTTGGCGGTCTCTTCCTGCTGTCGCCGGGCAAGCTCTATCCGCTCTGGTACACGCACAATATTCATGCACTCTTCTTCCTCTCGGCCATCGCCGGCGGACTTGCGATGACGGTTGTCGCACTCCATCTCAGCATTCGTTCGCTCGACGCCCGCATTGATTACAGCATCCTTCGCGAACTGGGCCGTGTGATCTCGTTGCTCCTGCTGGTTTACGTGATCTTCCGTGGCCTCGACCTGCTGTCGCACGGCGGCGCGCATTATCTCTTCCTGCCAGTCCGCGAAACTGCGTTCTTCTGGCTCGAGATGCTCCTGCTGGCGATCGGCCCGCTGATTCTGCTTCAATTTGAGAAGGTGCTAAACACCCCGCTGTATCTCTACTGGACATGCTGCTCGGTCGTAGCTGGCTTTGTCATCAATCGCCTGAACGTCTGCATTACGGGCTTCGAGCGCGCGATGAACACCTACTACACGCCGAAGTGGTCGGAGATCTCTTCAACGCTGTTGTTGATCGCTGGATGCGTCATCGCCTTCCGTTACGCGGTTCTGTATCTCGATATCATGCCGCGTGTCACAAAGATCGTGAAGCCGACGCGCTGGATCGCCAACGCCGGCGTAGCAGCACAAGCATGACTTTCGCCCGGAACACCGGATCACCCCCTGCGGCCGGACCTGGTCACACGAACAACAGGGCGCGCGGTGTTCCGGGCGAACAAACTTTCACCGGGTGAGGCGCATATGCTCGCAACCGAAGTGTTTTCGGATATCGAACGCGATGCCCAGTGGGAACGCGCCGCACAACTTCTCGACATCTCTCCGCAATTCTCGCGAAAGCTGCGCGTCCCGGAGTTTGAGTGCGTCTCGCATCACGCACTTCCCGGCAACCAAGCGGAAGCCGACCCGCTGCTCTACATCGCACTCAATACAGGTGTCTTCCCGACCAACATCGCTTCCGTCTTGGTACACGGCAATCTCACACCGCACCTCATCGCGCAAGCTGCGCAGGACCTCCAACTCGAGATTGCGCTTGCTGATCTCAACTGTGGTAGTGCAGCGATCGGCCTGAAAGTGCGACCCGCCGAGCTGAAGGAACGCGAGCTCTGGCAGCTTTCGCGCGATTGCTCGCCGCTCGTCTCAAGTGTGCTCGGACCAACCCGCCTCTTGCCTGTCGATATCTCCAGCACAGCATGTGCCATCTGGCTCGCAAATAACACGTACGCGCGGGCCTCACTGGTCATGCCCGTTCTTTCTCCCGAACTGTATTGTGCGCAACTCTGGGCGAGCCGCGCTGAAGCTGCAGCATATCTTGGCGGACTGGCATTGCAGGAAATCAGCAAGAAGCTCGCGAGTGCCACCGCCATAGTCCTCGGCAGCGCTCCGTTCGCCCTTTCCTCTATGCGCCGTCTTCATGATCTAGGCTGCCGGATCGTCGCCGTCGCCGACGAATCGGGTGCCGTGATCAATCAGAACGGACTGGATGTCTCTGTACTGCTCGAACACGTGAAAGCAAACGGCTTGCTCGCGGAATTCGCAGATGCCGAACACGCCACGCACGCGGAGGCGCTCAACTGTCCTGCCGACATCCTCGTCATCACCTCGCAAGGTGAAATCAACGACGCGAACGCAGCGAAGGTGTCGGCCCCAATCGTTGTGGAAGGCATCGCCGGTGCTCTGTCGCAGAACGTTTGCGCAGCTCTCGATTCCCGGAACATCACGGTGATCCCTGCTTCGCTTTCACGCTGCGTGCCTCTCTTGTCGGAATCTTCCGCCACGCATCTTTCCTCGGACGAGCGCGAATCGTTCATCAACTCTCGTCTTGCGGAGCTTTGGGTCGAGCTGGGCATTATGAGAAAGCGCTACGGCGTTCCACTTCGGGCTGCCACCCTTCTGGTTGCCCTGCAACGACTTGCCCATCGCGAGTTTCTATTGCACCCCTGATGTCAAGAACCCGTGTGACGGCGGTCACTGCATTTTTGTACAACTCGCATACGCTCTACAGTGCCGAGCTTTTACTCGCGGCGGGGGGTAGCCCATGCTCATCACTGAACGGCCCTCGATTATTTCCATTAAGAACGTTCTCTTCGCCACTGACTTCTCGCCGGCCTCGGAGCGCGCCCTTCCATTCGCCCTGGAGTTTGTTGCTCGCTACAACGCCACGCTTTTTGTGACCCATGCGGTTTCGCCAATTCCCGCAGTGGTCCCTGCCGACGCCCTGCCCGACCAGAGCGGGTTGCTGCGCAAGAGCGCCGAGCGTGAAATGGAGAAGTTCCTCGATTACGCCCCCGTCAAGGCCGTGCCGCACCAATCCATTGTTATGGATGGAGAGGTGTGGGACATCATCCGGCAGGTCGTCGCCGACAAGCGCATTGACCTCGTTGTCCTCGGCACCCACGGACGGGGCGTTCTTCACAAACTCCTCGTCGGCTCCGTTGCCGAGGAAATCTTCCGCACCGTCAAGTGTCCTGTACTCACCATCGGCCCCGAGGTGATCCCACCCGCAATGCCTCGCCAGAAACTCTGGCGCATCGTTTTCGCTACCGACTTTTCTGTCGGTTCCATGCATGCACTGCCGTACGCGCTGATGTTTGCACAAGAACACAGGTCGAACGTTACCTTCCTCCATGTAATTGCCCATCCAGGCACGCTGCCTTCGGACACCGGTGACGAACTCGTGCGCGAGAGCGTCGCGCGCATGAAAGATCTTGTTCCGGAAGGCATGGAAGATTTCACTCCGGAATGCGTCGTGGAATTCGGTGCTCCGGGCCCGGATATTGTGAGAATCGCAACCGAGATGGAAGCGGACTTGATCGTGATGGGCGTGCACGCTGGCCATCACGCCAGTTCGCACCTTCCTTGGACCGTGGCCAGCCATGTGCTGGCTCACGCACACTGCCCCGTGCTAACGGTCCGTGGCGAGTAACTCGCCATAAAGGACAAAGGCGGGCCCTCTCGGGTCCGCCTTTTGCTTGATGAAGCGTTATTTCTTCTTTTTCGTCGCTGCTGGAGCGGGTTTTTCTTCCGGCATCACTGCATCTTTCGGCAACGGCTTGCGCGGCAGCATCTCATCGCGCATCGCGGTGTTGTACAGGAACGACGCGAGGATCACCGACGCCTGCATCATGTCATCGCGTTGCAACCGTTCATACACGTCCATGTTCGAGTGATGTGTCCGCGTTTCGTATTCAATCGGGTCCTGGATAAACTGGAATCCCGGGATTCCAACCGCGTCAAACGACAGGTGATCGGTTCCGCCCGTGTTCCGATAGGTGATCGTGTCAGCACCGAGATCGTGGAACGGCGTGAGCCATGACTGGAAAATCGGCGCAACCGCCGCGTTCTCCTGCAGGTAAATGCCCCGGATCTTGCCCGTACCGTTATCGATGTTGAAATAGCCAGACACGGTCTTCTGCTCCGGCTTCAATGTGAGCGGCGTGCCGGGCTTGCGCAGGAAAGAAGGCAGGTCCTTCTCCGCCTGGTTTTCCGGTCGCGTGCCGAAATGCTGCGCAACGTACGCGCGCGATCCGAGCAGCCCCTCTTCCTCGCCCGTCCAGAGCGCAATCCGGATCGTACGCCGAGGCTTCACGCCGAGCGCCTGCAGGATCCGCACGGCCTCCATCGTGATCGCGCAACCCGCCGCGTTGTCCGTGGCGCCCGTGCCGCCATGCCAGGAATCGAGATGCGATCCCACCATCACGACCTCATCCTTCTTGTCCGTGCCCGGAATCTCGGCCACGGTGTCCCACGAAGTCGGATCATCGTTGTAGAACTTGTTGCGCACGTCGATTTCCAACTCTACCGGAGTGTTGCGCTCCAGCAATCGGACAATTCGTCCAAAGTGCTCCACGTCCATCGCCAGGCTGGTCACGCCCTCTGGATCGCCTTCCTTGTATGACCCCCCGGACTGCACGAAGACGGTTCCGCCGCCAGTGCCGCGGCTTGCGTCGATTACTGCTGCCACCTTTTCCGCAGTGAAGAACTCATTGACGGCTTTGCCCATCGCAATTCGTTGCTTGATCTCCTCAGGATTGAATCGCGGCTTCTCGCTGGGGATCTCGTATTCCGAAATCTCGGTCAGCTTCTTTTCGTCATAACGGACCATGGGCGCTTCCGAAATCGTTTTAACCTCGGGCATGTCACCGAAGATCACGATCTTGCCGGCAAGCTGTCCCTTGTATTTCTCGAGGTCTTCGGGTCGCTTGGCCACCACTCGCACAGCCTGCCCATGCACCACGCCATTGGTTCCGGCGGTCCATGCTTTCGGATACGCGATCAGCTCCTGGAAATCGGGCGCGACCATGCGCACCGAAGTGAACTCATTTTGCCATCCCCGACCGAATGGGTAGGCCTCGAGATGCGCATTTTGCAATCCCCACTTTGCTAACTGATCGCGAGTCCATTCGTTCGCACGTTTGGCATTGGGCGACCCAGTCAGTCGCTCGCCAATCCCGTCAATGATGCCGCTCGCGGTCTGCATGACCTGCGAATTATGAAATCCTTCGTTGCGGATCTGCGTAACCATACCGAGGTCTACGGAGTTGTTGTCGGCGTGCTGCGCGATTAGCGGCGCGGCAGAAAGTAAAAGAAGCGATAACACCAGCATTACGCCGGTTCGAAACGAGATTGCCTTCAAGGAACACCCTCCACGGAAAGAAAAGCGAATGAATGATACCTGAACCTCGCTCTCCCGCAATGAACCTTCCGAAGCGGGAAGTTTCCTGCCCCGGGAAGGTGATGCAACGAAGCTCTACCATATCCCATTGATTTGAGTGGCTTTCCCCTTGGCAGAGCGCTTGCAAGTAACAAAATCGGAGGGAATCGATGCATATCTTCGCAGTGCAGGACGTGCTCAACGATATAAAGGAAAAGCTAACCCGGCCAGGACTCGATATTCGGTTGCAGATCGAGTTCGCAGACTATGTACCGCCCCTGATCCTCTCCACCAAAGCTAACAAGCTGCTAGGCTCTGCTGCCGAGTGCTTCGGCGACTTCCTGGACAACGGAGACGCCGTCTTAGTGTCCGCGTTTTATCAGGATCGCCTCGAACGCAACGAATGTTGTGTCGTATTGAGCTTGCAGCAGCGGCGGAAGCCGAATGCTAGTCTGAGTGTCACCCATTCATGGTTAGAACATTTTGGTGATCTTCGTGACGAACTGCTCGCCCACTCCGTCGGCGTCACAATTCGCGATACGGCGTCGGGACTTAACTTGGAATTTCGGCTGCCCGTCTACGATCAGAAAATGAAATCGTTGCAGCACCGCAACACCATCGTGCTCGTCGAAGATGATCGGTTCGTTCGTGACTCCAGCCGGGAAGTGCTGGAAGCGGAGGGATTCACCGTCGAAACGTTTGGCTCTGCCGAAGAGGCAAAGTCCTATCTGGACCGCCATGCTGATTGCGTTAGCCTTGTGATTTCCGACCTTCGCCTACCCGGCCAAGACGGGCACATGCTCGCTGCCAAGGTTCACCGGATGGTTGGCGAGCTTCCGGTATTGCTCACCAGCGGGTATGGAATGTCCGTGGAAGATGACCTGATCCATCACACCTATTTCTTGGCGAAACCCTACAATGCAGAGATGTTGCTGGCCGCAGTCCGCCGATGCCTGCAAACGCTTCACTTGATAATTCCGGCGCACCTTGCTGCAGAGGGCGTACGCGAGTTTGCCGCTAATGGGTTTTGTTGAGCGATCGGTTCCAAGCCAAGGTCTGCGAAACGTGGGCTTGGTCGTCCATCACCCGATCGCGCTCTTTCAAAAGCCTGCACCCAATCTCGCTGAGGCGCGTACGCAAGCGTTCAAGACTGGTACGATAGCGTTCCTCTCGAGCGATTGATCCCCCCGACGCCACTATGGACGATTCGCGCGCCCGCCGCGCCGCTTCAATCGCTGACGAGAGCCGCTCAAGCATCATTGGCACGAGATTGGCGTCCTCGGAAGTTTGCTGAAGAAACACCTCGATCGCAAGGACAGCTTCTTCAATCTTGCACTGGCCATCCGTCACGCGCTCCATTGTGCCTCCGCCTCACCGTTCGCCATCGGAGAACCACCCTCCACCACCGCTCCCGGCATTACGTTCGAACTGTCAGTCGCCCCAAGATGTTCCTTTCGTACCTCCCGCCACGCGTCGCGAATTCCAGAAACAAAAGTGATCTGCTGCTCGAAGATCTCGGGTGACACCTTGATCTGGCCTTCCAGGAGCTTGGCGCGAGTGAAGTTGTAAAAGCGTTCGTTCACATATACATCCACGACATTTGTGCCCGTATCGAACTTCAGGTTCCATACGTGCTCGATGATCATGTTGCGCGTGACTCGGTGCCCTGCGTTCTTCATCAGGTACTCGAGCAGCGCAAACTCCTTCGACGTCAATTCGATCTTCTTGCCGGCGCGTGCCACGGTGCGCTGCACCCGGTCCAATTCCAGGTCTGCCACCCTCAGCTTCAATTCAAGCTCCGGGTTGCCGCGGCGCATCAAAGCGCGCACCCGGGCCAGCAATTCCACGAATGAGAACGGCTTTAATAGACAATCGTCGGCCCCCGTATCCAGCGCCCGCACCCGGTCCTCGAGTCGCGTCCTGGCGGTCAATACCAATACTGGATTGTGACGGTGATCGCGCAACCGCTGTAGAACGCTAATCCCATCCACTTTCGGCAGATTCAGATCCAGCACCACCAGGTCGTACTCGCCCTCACACGCCATTACCTGCGCTTGCTCCCCGTCGTGCACAATGTCCACCGTGTAGTGCTCTTCTTGCAGCCCTTTGCCAAGGAATTTGGCTAATGGAATGTCGTCTTCAACCACCAGGATCCTCATACTCTCCTCATCTCAGTTAGCGACTGCGGCACGGAGCCGGCAGATCTCGCCGCAAGCTCGTGCTCTTCGGCCGCAGGGAAGATCACTTCGAACGTCGTACCACGACCTGGTTCACTGTTTACAAGAATCTGCCCATGGCTTTGCTTCACGATTCCGTAAACGGTGGAGAGTCCCAATCCGGTCCCTTTGCCGCGTGGTTTCGTCGTGAAGAATGGGTCAAAGATGTGCGGAAGCACCTCCGCTTTGATTCCCAATCCGGTGTCGTGTACGAAGATGGAAACGTTTGCTCGCCCAGCCACCTGCCGGTGCGAGGTTCCGATCAGCAGCGTCCCTCCGTTGGGCATCGCGTCGCGCGCGTTCACCGCGAGGTTCACCAGCACCTGCTGCAGCTGAGCGGCATCGGCCATCACCCTCGGAACTTCTGCACCCAGTTCCAACTGCACCGTAATTGCATCGCCAAGCAGCCGTCGCAAGAATTCCGCCGCTTCTCCCACCGCCGTATTCACGTCCACTGCGTGCAGCTTCATCTCGGTGCATCGGCAGAATGCCAGCAACTGCTGCGTGGTCTGCGAAGCCCTTTCTGCTGCTCCGCGTATGCCCTCTGCGTATCGCCGTGTCTTGCTTCCTGGCGCTAGCCACGGCAGTTGCAGATCCGCAAAACTCAGGATTGCCGTCAGCATGTTGTTGAAGTCGTGGACTACGCCGCTTGCCACCCGGCCGATCGCTTCCAGCCGGCTCTGGTGTTCCAGTTCTCTGCGCATCCGCTCACGCTCCGTGACGTCACGGCTGAACGACAGGTGGACTCCCGGCACTACGTTCGGTCGCGTGACAACCTCCGCCCACCGCCGCTCCCCTCCGCTCACCACTACCGGCATGATCTGTTCGGTTATGGGACTTGATCCCGCTTCACGCACGCACCGAGCCAGCCGTTCGCCATCTTCTGAGAAGTCTCCCATGCTGTGACCAACAATCTCTTCACGGCTTCTCCGTAGCAAAGCGCACGCCGCCGCGTTTGCGTCCACATATCGCAAGTCATCATCAAAGACCAGGATTCCAACCGGTGCCTCATCGAACAACCGGTGTGGCTCGGCCTTCCATGCGGCATAAGTTTCGGTTGTCGGCGTCGCTCTCACTCTCATTGCCCCTTGCATTCCTCAGCAGGATCTAATCCCGCTGCTCCCGGCACGTGAGAGTTTTGCAATCTAGTCGCCAAGCAGTGCTGCAACCTGAAAAAATTCCCAGAGTCTTATGCTGCCGAAGGTCGGAATCGGGCCCACCGTGGCAATTTAGGCCGAAGACGGAAATCGCGTATCCTTATTAATGACAAATGCCCGTTTCCATCGCACGCATCCGCTTCTGGTTCGCCCTCACTGCGCTTTTGGTGATGGCAATCGTGAGCGGCATTTATTTCGTCCGCCGCTACGAAGCGCGCATTGCAGGCCATTACGTCGCCAAGAAACTCGGCATAGACATCCAGCAGACCACCGAAGGCTTCATCGTCTCCCATTCTGAGGGCGGACGGACCGTCTACAAGATCAGCGCCAAGAAGGCTACCCAATATAAGGACAGCGGCAAAGCTACGCTTCAGGACGTCAACATCATCGTCTACGGTCGCGATGCTTCCCGATTCGACCAGATCTACGGTGCCAATTTTGAATACGACACCAAATCGGGCAACGTCGTCGCTCATGGCGAGGTCGATATCGACCTCGAGGCCAATACCGAAGGTCCCAAGCGTCCGGATCAGGCAACGCCCACCGAGCTCAAGAACCCGATCCACCTGAAGACCAGCAACCTGGTGTTCAACCAGAAGACCGGGCAAGCCCATACCGATGATCCCATCGAGTTCCATGTTCCGCAGGCGAACGGCACTGCCCGCGGTGTCGACTATGACTCCCACACCAACCAGCTCACGCTGTTACGCGATGTCCACATTCTCACCATCGGCACCGTCTCGCGGACGCTGGTAGCGCGTCATGCTGTCGTTACCAAGGAACCTCGCCGCGCCGTGCTCTCCTCCGTCACTCTCACCCAGCCCGACAGCACCATCACTTCCGACGTCGTCACTGTCTACTTCCGTTCCGATAACACTGTCAGCCAGATCCTCGGCGATGGCCATATCGAGGCCGATAACAATGGCGCGAACAGCTACCAGGTAACCGCGGCGAAAGGGAACCTGGAGTTCGGCAATGCCAACGACCTCAAGCTCGTCACCCTATCCGACGGCACACAGTTCCGTTCCAGCGGCGAACGGCCGATGCACGGCTTTTCCAACCGGATGATTACTCACTTCGGCGCGAATACCCAGGCGCAAAGCGTTCGCCTGGAAGAGAACGCTCACGTCATCCAGGATCCTGCAGCTTCCGGACCAGCGCGCGAGCAGCAGCGGACCGAAGTCGTCGCCGACGCACTCAACATCAATCTCCGAGACGGCAAAACGCCTTCGAAGGCCACAACCGAAGGCGCAGCGCATGTGAACCTCGATCAGGCTCCGTCCAAGGACCAACCCGCAACTGCCACCGTCGTCAACGCGGGACGCTTCTTTGCCGACTTCTCACCTGAGGGCCACATCAACCACATTCTTGGCGTGCCGAACGTCAAGGTCGTTTCCATCGCGCAGAACCAGCCCGACAAGGTTTCCACCAGCGACAAGCTCGAGGTCTTCTACAACCCGCAGGGTGAAGTCTCCAATGTCGTGCAGCAAGGCCATTTCACCTACGCGGAGATGCTACCGAAGGAAGGCGATCGCACCGCGACCGCGGACCAGGCGCATTACACGCCGCTCGACGACCTTCTTCATCTCACCGGTTCTCCGCGCGTCGTTGACGGCGGAATGGCGATGACTGCGAGCGCCGTTAGCATCAATCGTCGCACCGGCGAAGCGGTTGGCGACGGCGACGTCAAGACCACCTACAGCGATCTCAAGCCGCAGCCGAACGGCGCAATGCTTGCCTCCAGCGATCCCATTCACGTTACCGCGAAGCACATGGTCGCGCATCGCTCTTCCGGCATCGCGCTCTACACCGGAGGCTCGCGTCTCTGGCAGGCGGCGAACATCGTCCAAGCTCCAACCATCGAGTTCGACCGCGACAATCGCTCGCTAATCGCGCAGGGAAGTGCCAACCAATCCGGCTTTCCCGTCACCAGCGTCTTCGTGCAGAAGGACAAGACCGGGAAGCTTTCGCCCGTCAACATCGCCTCACACAAGCTCACTTACGTCGATTCGGAGCGCCGTGCGCGTTACGACGGCGGAATCGTAGCGCATTCCACTGACGGCACATTGACCGCTAGTAGTGCTGATATCTACCTCAAGCAATCCGGAGCGGCAACCAACGTCGCGCAGCCAACACCGAGCCAACTCGACCGCATTGTTTGCACCGGCAATGTAGTGATCTCGCAGCCAGGACGTCGAGGCTCGGGCGACCAACTCACCTATTTCGGCGATGAAGCAAAGTACGTGCTCACCGGCGGAAACCCGCAGATTTACGATGCCGAACACGGTACCGTGCGAGGAGCTACGTTGACCTTCTTCAGCAACGATGATAGGGTTCTGGTGGAAGGCTCCAAAGCCGCTCCGACCGTAACTCACACAAGAGTCAGCAAATAATGAGCACTCTCGCGGCCCAAGACCTGGGTAAGACTTACCGAGGTCGTCGTGTCGTGAACGGCGTGAACATCCACGTCGAACAGGGCGAAGTCGTCGGTCTGCTTGGACCGAACGGGGCCGGCAAAACCACCAGCTTCTACATGATCGTCGGGCTGATTCCGCTCGATTCCGGTCGCGTGATCATCGACGACAAGGACATCGCGGACGTTCCGATGTACCTGCGCGCGCGCAACTACGGCATCAGCTATCTTCCGCAGGAACCTTCCGTCTTCCGCAAGCTTACGGTTGAGGAGAACATTCTCGCCGTCCTCGAAGCGCAGCCGATCTCGTGGCACGAACGCCGCGAGCGCATGGAACGGCTGATGGATCAGCTTGGCCTTGGACACATCCGCAAAAACAAGGGCTATTCGCTTTCCGGCGGTGAACGTCGTCGCGTCGAGATCGCTCGCTGCCTCTGCATTTCGCCGAGCTTCATCCTGCTCGACGAGCCTTTCAGCGGAATCGATCCCATCGCCGTGCTCGACATCCAGAAGATCATCTTCGACCTGAAAGCCAGCGGAATCGGTGTCCTCATTACCGATCACAACGTTCGCGAGACACTCAGCGTTACCGATCGCGCTTACATCATCAACGAGGGTCGCATCTTTCGCGCGGGAACTCCCGAAGAACTGGGGAACGATCCCGAAGTCAAACGCGTCTACCTCGGCGAAAGCTTCACCCTGGTCTAACTTTCTCCCTTCGCCAGTTCCGCAGCCTTCTTCAACTCGATATCTTTCGGTACCGCCTTGAACTCCGTCATCACTTCGTGCTGTTGCGTTCCGATCTGATGGAAGAACAATGCGCGCCCTGAAATGTGAACATCGAGCAGCGTGACTTCCCAATCTCCCTGCGAGACTTCCTTCTGCACGACCGTGAACGTTCCTCCTTTGTGGATCTTTCCCAGAACGCCGAGACCGAAATCCACCTCGTGCACCAACTTGCCGCTGATCTTCGCCAATCGCTTTTCCTTCATGTCAATCAGCAGAATTCCAGCCATGCTGTGGAAGACCTTGGCTTCGTTCGATGTCGGCTTGTAATCCGGATTCGGACGGAACCGAACTTCCAGCATTCCTTTCTGCTCTGCACCGCGGGTGAACAGGAAAGCGTCGGGAAGCAGTTTCATCAGCGTGTTGGCTTTGTCTTCGTCTTCCTGGATTTCCTTGCGGTTCTTGGCGCGCGCTTGGTCGTCGGTCACCAGCTCTTGCATCTTTTGCTGCGCTTTCGCTTTGTCGTCTTCCGATGCTGGTTTGCCTTCGATCTCCAGCGGCCAAACCAGGTGACATTCCGGCGTTTCCACCACGCGCTGAACTTTTGACTTTCCGTCTTCGTGGTTGTCGTCGCGGTATATCCAGAACTGGTCGGACTTCTGCGCGTTCAGTTCGTTGTCCACGACGTTGGTAACCAGCCCGCGAGGGTCTTTTTGCGCCGCAGCCGGAAACGCCATCCCGGTGCAGATCATGGCAAGGGTCGCGATCCTGTAAATACGGCATGCAATTCGCATCTCTATTATGTAGAGAACGCGGCTGCCGCTCGCGTTGCCAGTGGCCGCGAGCCAGGTAATTAATAGGTCGCGCCACGAGCATTCGTTAAGAATGTTGCCACCCGCTCCGCTATCCACTCCTCGCGCTCGCGGTGCGGGACGTGCCCGGCTCCCTCCAGGATCTCCACTTCCGCGTGCGCGCTCACCAATTGGGCAATTTTCTCCGGATGCTGCCTCGATCCAAACTCATCTTCGCTTCCGTGGATCGCCAGCGTCGGGCACTGCACCTTCGGCAAGATATCGACGAGCGACCAGTTTGCGAATTCCGGTGAGAGCCAGGTCTCGGTCCACGCATCCAGCACCCAGCGCGCCTTCTCGCCGTGATAGCGCTCCAGGCGGGCAAATTGATCCGGGTCCTGGAAGAGCGCCTTGGCCTCAAGAATGCCCGCGCCGGTGCGGTCTTCCACGAACGACTGTGCCGACTCCGTGATCAATGCTTCGCATGCGTCCGGAGAGAGCGCCGCGCAGTGGATGGCCATTGCACCTCCAACGCTATGGCCGAAGGCGACGAAGTGGTCGAATCCGAGTTGAGCGCGCAGAGCGGGGAAGAACGTCTCCGCTTCTTCGCGAATGAAGTTCACCCTGAGTCTGTCGCGGCGAGCATCGGAACGCCCGAAGCCGAGGCGATCGTAGGCGATAACACGACGGCTCGTGCGCTCCGCGAGCACAGCGGGGAACGAGCGCCACAACTCCACGCAGCCGAGCGAATCGTGGAAGAGGATGATGGGCCCGCTGTCGGCGCGTGCGACTTCCCAGGAGCGGGCGAAGAGGCGGCCGCCGGGTGTTTCGACCCAGCGATCTTGCACCGCGATCGTTCCCATGACCCCAAAGCCTACCACCCTCAGTTCCGCCGCATCGCTTCTTTCACGCCCGCATTTCTTTCTCGATACCTAAGGCGAATTCCGCTATAGCCCACAGAAGCCCATCCGGCCGACCGACAAGTTCATCGCGAACTATTTCGACGTACTCAACCAGTACGGCCAGCTCCACATGGATCACCAACGCGCCGTCCTCCGCCTCATCGCCCAGGTAATCCACGTCAGCCTCGAAACCATGAAACTCGTGAAATCTCTCCCAACGCTAGGCCTCGAACCCGCCACAAAATCCGCGGCCCAATAGCCTTCGTGGACTTCGTGCCCTTTGTGTTTCAAGATTTTCCTTTTCTCCCCAAGGCACTTTTTCCTCACTTTTCGCCTCCAAAACCCGACTTCGAGCCGTTTTCGCAACTATCCATGAAATCCTCCTCAAACCCTCATAAACAGCGGCTTTCTTCGATTTCAAACCAAATTCAACCCCTTCCTTCGCCTCTGTAGCACCCCAAGATCTCTTCATTTTTCGCTATCAATATCGCGTTTTTTACGCTTGGTTTCGCAAAATAAACACCCACTTTCCCCAAATTTCACGCCCATTTCCGCGTTTTGTGCGCACTTCGTCACGCTCCTTCGTGCCCCAAATCACATCCCGGCACGATCTTTCCGTCTACCCTCGATCTCGTAGTCCAGATCTTTCACAACCCGAACCTCTGTGTCTCCGTGCCTCCGTGGTGGATGTAACTCCTTACCGCAGAGGACATTGCCTATAAGTCTCACGGCCACAGGACTTTGCAGGTTTTCCACAGCCTAAAGACGATTATGCACTTGACACACAATGAGAGTTCTGGCACAATCTCTGTATTCGGAGAAAGCCATGAACCTCATACAAGTTGCGAACGAGTTCCAAACCGAAGAGCAATGTCTAGAATGGCTCGCCAATAGCCGCTGGCCGGATGGCGTTCGTTGCCCGATCTGCGGCAACGATAAGGTGTCCAAGATCACCCGCAAGAGCAAGGGCGACAACAAGCGCCCGTTCGTTTACGCCTGCCTAGAGCCTAGCTGTAAGCACCAGTTCTCTCCGACAGTGGGAACGATCTTCCATGGCTCGCACATCCCCCTCCGCACTTGGTTCCTTGCAATCACAATCGTCATGGATGCCAAAAAGGGAATGTCGGCAAAGCAGATTCAAGAGCACCTTAACATCGGATCGTACCGGACCGCGTGGTACATGGTTCACCGCATCCGTAAAGCGATGGCCGAAGAATTCCCCACTAAGATGCAGGGCGTAGTCGAGATGGACGAAACGTGGATTGGCGGAAAAACCAAACGCCGTGGCGTTGCTCGCAAAATACGCGCTGAACAGTTCGACATGGTAATTGGTATGCGTGAGCGTGGTGGCCGTGTCCGTTTCTTCCACACTCCGGATGCGCGCAAGGCCACAGTTAAGGCAATCGTTGACCGTCACCTAGCAGTCGGCGCAAAGATCATGACCGACCAAGCCGTGGTTTATGACTTCGCGCTGGATAAGACGTTCAAGAAACACCATCGCACCGTGAATCACAAGGTCGAATACGTTGCTGCCGATGGGACGCATACCAATACGATTGAAAGTGCGTTCTCGCTCTTAAAGCGCGGCCTGATAGGGTCATTCCATCGCGTGAGCATAAAGCACCTGCATCGCTATTTGAGCGAGTTCGAATATCGCTTCAACGTGCGGAGCATGAACGCGAAGTTTGAAGGAATTCTGTCGCGCATGATGGTCACTCCCACCATGCCGTACAAGGTGCTCATCGCTCCGGTTTCGGAGTAGGCGGGGCGATCTTCCCCGCCTTTTCTATCTTGCCTATCCGACGCTCTTTGGTGGGCACTGGCGCTGACTTAGTAAGGTTCCCCAAGATGCGATTGAATTCGTTCCGAGAAACCGTTTCGGGAATGTTTTTTGGCTTAGTCATTATCGCTCCCGCCACTTGGTAGGACATTCAATGGTATATGCTCCGACCGGAATTGACTCCGGCAAGCGGGAGTCTTTGAATTTTTTGGCGGTCAACTCCAAGTGCGAATCCGAGAATTTTTTCAATTCAAAGTAATCTCCACGACCAGGAGGGAGTACGACCAAGACGTTTTTCTTGAGAATTCGGCAGGCTTTCACTGCCGGAACCTGATCGCTGTCTGCGGTCACAAGGATGATGTCGTCTACCTTGTCGGTCGTAAAAGAATCCAGCAGCATATATGTTGCGATGTTAACGTCCGTTTGTTTCTCTTGTTGGTCTTTGATTTCATACCCGCAACTCGTGCATGGAAAATTGTTGCTCTGATAGTCGCCATAATGGATTTTCAGGATTGTCGGGTCCAGCGTTCCGAGCGCATCCAGATATTTGTTCTGACGCTTTTGTTTCTCCACATCATTCTTAATGCGCGACGTGAAATATCGCACATGCACAAGTTCCTGATCCTCACATAGCAACCTGCGCGACAGCTTAATGAGATCCAGCCACATGAAACTTCGCCATCCCTTTTCACGCATAGCGAAGTACAGGTTAAAGCCGTCGATATAGACGATTGCTTTCCTTTTCTTTTCAGCGGTTTGCGCGGGTGTTCCCATCGTGATTACTCGCTCGAATATTCTTCGTATGGTGGGTTGACAACCAAACGATCTAATTTATAATCACAGTCGATACAGCTCCAGCGATAGCATCGTTGGATTGACGGCTACCCGAAAGGGTGGCTGTCTACGTTTGGGGCTATAATGGCGGAGGGCGGGGCAATCGAAGCCCGTTCCCGTGGGAACACCCGCGTATAAGGCGAGACCTAGCCGCCAGCTAGACGCCCTCCAATAATGTGCCTCACTAGAACCCGATTCGCTGCTCCGGCCAAGGTTTAGCGAATCGGGTGTATCAGGCCAGCATGAGCGTGAGCCCCATGCCCGCTCGACTGTATTCTCGGCATACATATCCTCCGGATTGCACCCGCTCACGGCAGGGTCGCAATCAAGTCCTTTGCGACGGACAGAGCCTTTTGAAGCCCCGCATTGGTCAATCGGTATCGGGTACTCCGTTTGATGCCCGATTTCAAAACGTGGGCACTTTCGATAGGCTTGTCCATGATGCGGTCAACACGTAGCACGGGCTTACCAGACTGGGCTAGACCGTCGCCGATCTCCTGCCCGGTCACAGCCACGTTGTTCCGCATATCTTTATGTCCCAACATAATCAGGAGCGCGGCATCCTCCGCTGACGTAGGGAGTGCAGTTAGAGAAACAACGCGACCCGAAACATGTAAAATCTTTTCAATCGGCACGTGCGTCGAAGCGCTGTCCGACTCCTGATTTTGCTCGCTCTGGGCATTTTCCGCAAGAGGTTTGGAAACATTTTTGTGCGGCACCGAGCCGATTAGCTCTTTAAACGCCTCCAATTGGGCTTGCACGGTCTCGACGGGTCCCTCGGCTTCAAACTCATGTTCGCCTACCCGAATCTTGATCTTAGTGATATCCACGGGCGCATCCAATCCTTTCATACAAAAGGATGGCAGATAATATACTTTGGCGTCAATAAAAAACTGATATGGTAGGTTGCAATTTTTATGGATTACACGAAGATGGGGGTATGAAGCTTTACCGATTCCTAGTGAATTCAGTGTGTTTGGTGTGCGGCAAGTGGCTCTGCGTGACGGGCGGGGAGTATACGGGAGATATTGTCTGCTACAAGTGCGGTGCTATCAATGAGTTTAGGAACTCTCTAAAGCCTGTCGGGGCGCAGAGCGACGACTGCCCTGTCACGGTAGAGCGATCATCCGCGAAACCGTTGTATGTGTCAAGTGCATAATCATCAGCCTAAACTGCTGAAAACAATCAAAACCACAGGGGAGGGGGAGGGGTAGTCACCACCATGAAGTTCCAGGAATGTCAGCACGTCTTCGCCAGCGGCAACACTTGCCGCTCGCCTCGGCTCCGCAACCAGCGCTTCTGCTACTACCATGTCGCCGTCCGCGATCGCCTTCGCCGCCAGCGTCTCGCCGCCGAGCGCAAGCTCCCCTTGCAACTTCCCGTCCTCGAAGACGAATCCACC
This sequence comes from Candidatus Korobacter sp., assembly GCA_036501185.1. GTDB lineage: Bacteria > Acidobacteriota > Terriglobia > Terriglobales > Acidobacteriaceae > Korobacter. The sequence goes on from DASYAU010000075.1 coordinate 54,774, forward strand.
ATCCAGCTCGCGCTCGGCGACGTCGTCAACGCCATGCTCGCCGATCGCATCGACGCCAAAAAGGCTGCGCTCACTCTCTACGCGTTGCAAACCGCATCCGCCAACCTCAAGCACGCGAAGCCCTCGGCTCCAGCCACTTACACCGAGTACGCTCCCGACCTCGACGCCGCTCTTCCCCCCGTCGACGCCGCTCCGGACCAGGCCTCTGTCGCAGCCGAAGAACCAGCCTCCGGACCGAAGAAAATCCCTCGCAAAAAACCCGTGACTGGCGCCGACGGCCAGCGTCCCAACATCGACTCATTCTCCCGCTTCATGTTTCAAGTGCGGAAAAAAGAGTTGAAGGCCATCCGCAAATACACCAAGGCCTTTAGCGCAGGCGCGGCTTCGCCGCTACCCTGGACCATCAAGGCCGACCAGGAAGAAATTGCGAAACATGAAGAGCGATGCGCAGAAGTGGCCGCAAATCTCAAAAAAGCCAGTGCATCGGTCCGGAGGTGAGCCATGACAATACCGAACACTCCCACCCGAAACCTGTCCGCCAGTTCTCTCGATAGCGCGAAAACTGGGGTTCCCTTCGTGGGGTGTTCGCCGCTTGGAGGCTACGGAGTTAAGGTTTGTGGATGGTTGGGGTGCGAGTTTCAGCGCAAAAATCTAAGCAAAGGCTACGGCGATTTTCGGGTCTGCCGGCGGTCTTTCAGGTGGTCGCCTCACGATATACTTTTTCTACTGGGCCCTGGCAAACCGCACTGCCTCATTGACCGGCAAGTCCCGCCTCGGAATACCCAAATCGTAAGCAAAACCTCCAGGAGATCGTTCAGGATGAGACTCACCCACATCCTCTCTGCCGCTGCTGCGCTGGCATTCGCCGTCGCACCGGCTTTCGCGCAATCCCACGGCGTATCCCCCATGTTCACCCTCGGCCCGCACGCTGACACTGCTTCGGTCAGCGCTTCGAGTTCGACCGGGTCCAATTACCTTCTGTTTACGTGCCAAATCCCCGGCAGCTCTTTTAGCTGTTACGACCCTTACCAGATGCGTCACGCGTATGGGGTTGACTCACTGATCGCGTCCGGGTATGACGGCCGCGGAAAGACGATCGTCATCATCGACGGGTTTTCAGATCCAAACCTTGCCGCCGACTTCAATTACTTCATCAATTACTACGGGCTGACTCCGATGAACGGACTGGGCAACCCGACCAACCCCGCATTGCCGACATTCAAGGTGATCGCGCCCCAAGGCGCAGGCCCGGCGAACGCAAATTGGTCTGGAGAAATGTCGCTGGACGTGGAGTGGGCGCACGCCATTGCGCCGGGGGCGAACATCACGCTGGTGACCGCCAAGAGCAGCTTGAGCTCCGATATGCTGGCGGCCACGAAATACGCGATTGATAACCAGCTCGGGGACGTGATCTCGCAGAGCTTTGGTATGAACGAAAGCTGCGTGGATCCGACGGTCATGGCGCAGCAACACGAACTCTTTGTGGAAGCTACGCAGAAGAAGATCACACTGTTCGCGTCGGCCGGCGATTACGGAACGACGCAGGTGAACTGCGACGGGACGGCCCTGGTCAAGGCGGCGTCGTCACCGGCTGTCGACCCGCTGGTGACGGCGGTGGGTGGAACCGAATTGCATGCCGCTCCCTACTGCTTATCGGTGCTCGGCTGCGTTCCTGCGCAGAACCCCGCGCCGGGGACGTACCAGGGCGAAGTGGTGTGGAATGAATCGACGCTGGTGCCGGGCGGTGAAGCCACCGGCGGCGGATACAGCGTCGTTTTCGATGAGCCTCCATCGCAGGAGGGCACGATCCACGGAGGCAAGCAGCGCGGCGCTCCGGACGTTGCCTATAACGCGGCGGTTTATCACGGCGTGCTGACATACATCGTCGGTGCGTGGAACCTGGTTGGCGGAACCAGCGCCGGGTCGCCGCAATGGGCGGCCATCACTGCGATCGCCGATCAGAGAGCGGGACACAACCTCGGGTACATCAACTCGGCGCTTTACCGCATCGGCCAATCTTCGATGTCGCACACGTCGTTCAACGACGTGGTGAGCGGGAACAACTCGTGGGCGGGCATTACCGGCTATAGCGCTGCTCCCGGTTGGGATGCAGTCACGGGATTTGGTAGCCCGGAGGGCGACAACATGGTAAGCAACCTGTTGAGCCTGGTTTCGGCGGGGGATGGTACGGCGGCGATTGCAGCCTCGAAGCCACACACCAATGCGAAACCGAATGCCAACGGTCACGTTCAGTCCCACTAACGAAAGGAAGTGCGAGAAACGGCTGTCCCGAGAGGGATGGCCGTTTTTTGTGTAAGCGGAATCAGGCTTCGCGGGGACGGGGCCCGGGGTGGATGGTTTCGAGGATGCGTCGGCGTTCAACTGACGGGGGGATGGACCAGCCGTTTTCGTTTTCGACTACGCGGATGATGGCGGGGTCGGAGTTGGCGGCTTCGGTGACCGAGAGATGGTTTTCCCAGATCTGGGCGCGGAGACCGTTGGCGTAGTCGAGGCGGAGCTCGGGGACATTACCGCTGGCGATGACGTAGCCGGGGCTTTGCGTCGCGGGGGAGAGCACGACGAAGCGGGCGTCGAGGAGCGGGAAGTCGAAGTCGTTGAAGACGTATTGGAAGGCTTCGGGATGCGAAATCATGCCGCCGTCACCGGTGTAGTTGACGACGTATTCTTCGTCGATGATGTCGCCGGGCTGGACGGCAGTGATGGCGGCGCCGGTGTTGACGACGCGGGAGTTGAGAACCTGCGCGGAGGAGGGTACGGCGAGGGGATGAAATTCTTTGGCGGCCGCGGCGGTGATCAGTTGGACGACGCGATGCATGTAGAGCGAGACGCTGCCGTCGTTGCGGGCGATGGCAACTTTGTCTTGGAGCAGGATGACGGCGGGGGCCGGGCAAACGGCAGGTTCTTCGTCGCGGCGCTCCTCAGGATTACAAGAGGTGGGAAGGGAGATTGAAGTGTTAACGGCCGCGGGCGCGGGACGGCGATAGGGCTGGTAAAAGGGCTCGGAAGACGGGCCGGCGTTGCCGGCGAGCCGGGCCATGCGGCGGAAGTTGCGGGCGTTGGGCGCGATGGCGAGAAGATCGGCGGCGGCGCGGTCGGCTGCGTAGTTGTCGCCCACGCGCTGGAGTTCCGAGATGAGCATGCGGTGAGCGGCGCGGTCGAGAGGCCAGTCGTTCAGGACGCGGCGGAGTTCGTGGACGGCGTCGGAATCATGATTGCCGGCGGCTAACCAGTTGGCGTAGGCGAGGGAGTCGGGCGCGCAGTCTTGCAGCCTCTCGCCAACTGCGATGGAGCAAGCGGCGGTTGATGCGGAGGTAGAGGCTTGAGCCGTAGCAGCGGATTTGGCCGCGGCTTCAGCGACGAGCTTTTGGCCGACCGTGGTATTGGCGAGTACGGAGCCGCGGATGCTTTGCGCGGCGTCAGCCAGTCTCCCATCGGCGAGGGCGAGGGCAGCGCGGAGATAGATGGCCTCGCGCGGGGCGAAGTTGAAGGGCTTCCAATCTGGATTCGTGGGTGCCGCGGTTTTCGTGATGCGTATGCGCGGGGAAGTTTCGGCTGCGCTGAAGGTTACCGCAACGTTGTGCGGCCCGGCGATTAGTGTGACGCGGCCGGGATCGGTGGGCTGGGCGTCGACAGTGAGCTTTGCGCCAGTTAGGTTTCCGGAAATTTCGTAGTCGCCATCGCCGTCGGCGAGGTAGCTGGCGGTGGCGGTATAGCTGGCGGCGCGCGGGAGATAGTCGGGCACCACGATCCGGCCATCTGGGAACTCGAACTGCTCGGAGGCACGACTGGCTCCGGTGGCGCGCGTCATCGAATAGTTGGTGAGCCAGCCGGAGTATTGCGCGAGGTGGCGAACGTCGGCATGGGGGAGGCCGTCGAGTGAGGCTTGGTAGAGTGCCTCGAGCGCGGCGCCGGCGCAAGCGGGTTCGTGCGAGGCGATGGCCTCGATCTGGTCACGCTGCTGACGCAGCATTTCCGGGTTTTGTCCGAAGGAACTCAGGCGAAGGGCAGCCACTGCCGCGCGTGGGTCTCCTGGCTTCGCGAGGCGGCAGACTTTCACGGCGTCGCGGAGTTCCTCGGCACGGGAATTTGCAGCGGAAGCGGTCTCCATGGAGAGGAACCAGGCTTCTACGTTGTGAGGAGAGTGAGAAGCTTCGCGAAGGGCGAGCTTCTGCGCACGGGCGAGGTCGTTGCGTTCGAACAGCGCCACCCGTGCGGCGTTGGCGGGTCCGCTAGTGAGAGCAGGAGGCTTTACGTGATGTTGAGTGTGAGAGTAATCGGCGGCCAACAGGGAGGTGCCGCAGCACAAAAGTGTCCAGGAGATCGCGAGGCGGAAGGCTCGCGACGACAAATGCGGTCGGGCTCGGTTTATTCGAACCACTCGAAACCCACTTCCTGGGGGCTTTCAAATAGTTCGCCCTGGCGGTCGCCCACCAGGGCGCTAGCTGATCTCAAACTCGCGCCTTGCCACACGCTTTTCCCCCAGGATTCATGTGTGGAGGGGCGCAGTCTAGAATTCAGTGCCTCGAGTATCGACCAGAGTTGATCCTTGCAAAATTGAGTTAACGTCCTAAGGAGCTAGCAAATAGACCTTAGGCCGCTGACGTCCTGCCAAGTTCACAATAATTCGACATTGACTACAAACGTTGAGCCGGGGCTTTGCCATCCAACTCACCGTCTGCTGCTAGACGGCGTGAGGTCGACATGGCGCGCGTAATACGCTTCCTGTTTGCTGGGATGTTGCTATTTTGTACCACGATTCTGTGCGCACAGGAGCGGCATCTTGGTGATCCCCTAGCGCGTTCGCTGTTCGAGCGCTCATCGTTTGCGCATGGCTATATCCATGGGTACGAGCGGGGATTTCATGACGGCGATCTTGACCTGCAACTTGGACGACAACCGGGAGACCCAACCGAATTCCACGACTACAAGCGCGCGACCGAAGGCTATGACCATGCATTCGGACCGAAGTCGACGTGGAAAGATGGGTACAAGGATGGGTTCCTGGCAGGCTACTCAGACGCCGTGCGGATGCTTCCGTTTCGCGCATTCGTGACGCTGCGCAAGGCGGCGGAAGGCGTAGCCCCCGCGAAACAGGCCTCGCAAGTCTTTGACAAGAACTTCCGCGATGGGTACGAAGCGGGTCGAAGCCAAGGCGCCCAGGATGGACGAGACCAGGCGGTTGCGGATCCGATCGTGCCGCCGTGCATGCAACTGCCTGGGGAGTCGTGCGACGCGTTTGAGAAGGGGTTCAACGTCGGCTACGACGATGGGTATCAGAACCAGACGGCGAAGGGGTCGAAGGTGCAGGTGGCGGGGAAGTGACGTTAGTGTCCGAAAAGGAATTCCCAGGTTTGGAAAATCGCCAAACCTGGGGCACCCGGGAAGTTCGTTATTGGACGCCGTCGAAGACTTGGACTTCGGAAGGCTCGTCGCCGGTTTCCTGTTTTGTCTCCAACGCGGTTATGCCGTAGTCGTAGCCTTTGTCGAAGGCCTTGAGGTTTAGTTCGCGGAAGCTCGGCGGGACCGAATCGGCTACGGCTTGGCGGAGTGCGTCTTTGGCGACCAGGCCGGTGACGGCGGCGGTGAAGCCGACCATCACGATGTTCAGTACCATGCGCTTGCCGAGTTCTTCGGCGAGACGCGTCGCCGGACAGCTGTAGACTTTTCCGGCCGACGACAATCCTGAAATCTTGACCAGATCTTGTTCGACGATGAGCGTGCCGCCGTCTTTCAACTCGGGCGCGAACTTTGAGTAGGCTTCCTGCGACATGACGATCAAGACATCGGGATTGGTGACGTAGGGATAGAGAACGGGGTTGGAATCGATGATGACCTGCGCGCTGCAGGCGCCGCCACGCGCTTCGGGGCCAAAGTTCTGGGTCATGGTGGCGTAGCCGCCCGCAATGATGGAAGCGGCACGGCCGATGACGATGGCGGAGAGGATGACGCCTTGTCCGCCGAATCCGGCGATACGAATTTCGGTTAGCTGCAATCGCTGCATGACATCTCCTCGCATGAGAGCTCTTCGGTTTCGACGTACTCATCGCCAAGCGTCTCGTGAAGTTTGTTCTGCATGAGTTCCATGTAGTTGGGGCGCTCGATGTCGACGAACTTCCCGACGACGATTTCACCCTGGCGGGAGAGCGCGACTTCCTTGGTATTGGCGCCGTGCTTCACCTTGCTCATGGCCTTGTAGTACTTCATGGTGTCGAGGCCGTCGCCCATTTTGTTGCGGCGCTGGTAGAGCGTGGGGCAGGGAGAGACGATCTCGAGGAAGCAGAAGCCCTTCTTCTTAAACATTTCCTGCAAGGTCTTGGTGATCTGGCGGACGTGGAAGGTGGTCCAGCGAGCGACGTAGACGGCGCCGGAGGCTTCGACGAGGTAGGGCAGGTTGAAGGCGGGATCGAAGGTGCCGTAGGGAGCGGTGGAAGTGATGACGTCGCCGGGAGTTGCCGGGCCCGTCTGACCGCCGGTCATGGCGTAAATCAGATTGTTCACGCAGATGACCTTGAGGTCGATGTTGCGGCGGGCGGCGTGAATCAGATGGTTGCCGCCGATGGCGAAGAGATCGCCGTCTCCACTGTAGACGACGACTTGCGTCTTGGGGCTGGCGAGTTTCAGGCCGGTGGCGAAGGGGATAGCGCGACCGTGGGTGGTGTGGAACGAGTCGAGGTTGACGTAGCCGGCGACGCGTCCGGTGCAGCCAATGCCGCTGACGATGGCCATGGAATCGGCATCCATAGCGGATTCGATAAGGGCGCGCGAGAAGCAGTTGACGGTGGTGCCGATGCCGCAGCCCGGACACCAGATGTGCGGCATGCGGTCAGTGCGAAGGAACGGTTCTACCGGATTTCCGGGATGCACAAGGTTGTTCATCGCAACACCTCCACGATGGCGTTCAGGATGTCATCAGGCCGATGGACGCTGCCGCCGGCGTGGGAAACGAGTTTCGTTTTGCACAAGCCGTTAGCGGCGCGCTCGACTTCGCGGACCATCTGGCCGAGGTTGAGTTCGGGAACGACCAAGCCCTTCACCTTGCCGGCGATGGCGCGAATTTGTTTTTCGGGAAACGGCCAGGCGGTAATGATGCGGAACTTGCCCACCTTCAGGCCGCGCTCTCTCGCGAGATCGACGGCGCGTTGTGCAACTCGCGAGGTGATGCCATAGGAGACGACAACGACGTCTGCGCCTTCGATGTCGCTCTCTTCGTAGAGGACGATGTCGTCCACGTTGTCGAGGATCTTGCTCTTCAGGCGCTTCATCAGCTTGTCCTGGACGGCGGGCGTCATGTTGGGGTAGCCGCGTTCGTCGTGGGTGAGGCCGGTGACGTGGACATTGTAGCCGCGGCCGAGATGCGCCATTTCGGGGGCATCGTGCTCGGCGGGAGCGTAGAGATGGAAGTTGTTCGGATCCTTCGTCGTGAAGTGACGGGGCTCGACATAGATCGCGTCGGCGTTGGGGATGACGACTTTCTCGGTCATGTGGCCGACGACTTCGTCGAGCATGACGAGGACGGGCAGGCGATATTTCTCGGCGTAGTTGAAGGCCTTGATGGTGAGATCGAAGCACTCCTGCGGAGAGTTGGGACAGAGCGCGATGATTTCGTAGTCGCCGTGCGAGCCCCAGCGGGCTTGCATCATGTCGCCTTGCGCGGGGAGGGTGGGCAGGCCGGTGGAAGGGCCGCCGCGCTGAACGTCGATGAAGACGCAGGGCGTTTCGGTCATCACTGCGTAGCCGAGGTGCTCCATCATTAAAGAGAAGCCGGGTCCGGAGGTGACGGTGAAGGCTTTGGCTCCGCCCCAGACTGCGCCTTGCAGGGTGATGGAGGCTGCCAGCTCGTCTTCCATCTGGATGAAGGTGCCGCCGACTTTCGGAATGCGGGCGGCGAAGCGCTCAACCACTTCGGTGGAAGGCGTGATGGGATAGCCGGAAGAGAAGCGTGCGCCAGCTGCGAGTGCTCCTTCGCAGCAGGCGTGGTCGCCGTCTAAGAAATGGGAGCCGGTGAGGACTCCTGCAGGATCAGCTTGCATCGCTGGCCTCCTCGGTGGGTTCGGCAGTGGAATCCGCCGGGGCGTCTGCCGCCTTGGTTCCCTTCACGCGGTATCCGTAGATGGCGAAGTCGGGGCAAAACATGCCGCAGAGATCGCAACCGCTGCATTTATCGGGGTTGATGGCGTGGGGAGGGTGATAACCCTTCGAATTGAAAGCGGAGGACAGCTCCAGGACCTTCGTCGGGCAGAACTCGACGCAGAAGCCGCAGGCTTTGCATCGTTCCACGACGATCTGCACGGTACCACGTGCCATGGCTAACCTCGAGTCCGGCCAGATTTGGAGGCCGGATAAAATTCGGCGCTAAGATTTCTACAACCCCAGCGTTGGTTGATTGTCTATTGGAATAAACAACAGGGAAGTGACGCTTATCACATAGGGTTGTGAGGTAAAACGGGAGGGATTCTGTCTACCGGGTGTGCCTGGGGTTATTGCGCCAGAATGCGTGGAGGCGTCACGCATTCTCCGGCGTACAATGGGTCGCCCAAAACCCTTCACGCCGGAGGCTTCATGAGAAAAATCCTGTTCGGCTACATTGCACTTTTTTTTTGGCTGGTTTCATTCGCGGCAGCGCAATCCAATGATTTCGTAAAACCCGCCGACAACTTCGTCGTTGAGAACATTCCGCCTATTCCGGCTGCGATCGATCAGCAGACGCACCGTTATGGTGAGTCGCGAGCGGCCAGCATTACAGCTTGGAATCCGCTGCGGCACGAGATGCTGATCCTCACGAGGTTCGGCGACGTGAACCAGATCCACATGGTGAAAATGCCCGGAGGCGAGCGAGAGCAGATGACGTTTTATCCGGACCGGGTGAGTGGTGCGACGTTTGAGCCGCGCGGCCGGTTTTATATCTTCTCGAAGGATATTGGGGGCGGGGAGTGGTACCAGTTCTATCGCTACGACCTGGCGAGCGGAGATGTTTCGCTTTTGACGGATGGGAAGTCGCGCAACGTTGGGCTGATGATGGGGCACAACGATTCGCGGATCGCGTATATGTCGACGCGGCGGGATAACGCGGACACCGATCTGTGGACGATGGATTCGGCGGACAACAAATCTGACCACATGCTGCTTGAACTGCAAGGCGGAGGGTGGCACGCCACGGATTGGTCGCAGGATGGGCGCCAGCTTCTGCTGGTGAACGAGTTTTCTATCAATCGCAGCGATGTGTACCTGGTGGACGTAGCGGCCGGGACGAAGAAGCAGATCACCGCGCCCAGCACACCAGAGCACGAGGCGAGCTATGGGCAGCCGGTGTTCGCCCACGATGGGCATGGCGTGTACATGACCACGGACCTAGATTCGGAGTTCCAGAGACTAACGTACTTCGATCTCGAGACGATGAAGCCGAAGTTCCTGACGACGTCGATTCCATGGGATGTGGACGAATTCGAACTCAGTGAGGACGGGAAGACGATTGCGTTTGTCACGAATGAAAACGGGATCAGCAAGCTGTACCTGATGGATACGGACAGCGGGAAATTTCATGGCGTCGAGGGGCTGCCGAACGGGGAGATGAGTGGGCTGAGAATTCATCGCGACGGACGGATTCTTGCGATTGGGGTTTCGTCGGCACGGTCGCCGCAGGATGTGTTCTCGGTGGATATTCCCAGCGGGAAAGTGGTGCGGTGGACTTACAGCGAGACCGGCGGACTGAACACCGCGAATTTTGTCGAGCCACAGCTGGTGAGTTGGAAGACGTTCGATGGGAAAACGCTGACCGGATTTCTCTACCAGCCTGACGCGAAGAAATTTCCGGGGAAACGGCCGGTGATTGTCGATATCCATGGTGGACCGGAAGGGCAGTCGCGTCCGTATTTCCTAGGTCGCAACAACTACTACATGAGCGAGATGGGCGTGGCGATGATCTTTCCCAATGTCCGCGGGTCGACGGGATATGGAAAGACGTTCAGCAAGCTGGATAACGGCTTCCATCGCGAAGATACATATAAAGACATTGGTGCGCTGCTGGACTGGATTGGCGCGCAGCCGAATCTCGATGGAAGCCGGATTGAAATTATGGGAGGCAGCTACGGTGGGCATATGACATGGGCGACCGCCGCGTTCTACAACGACAAAATTCGCTGTGCACTGCCGATCGTGGGGATGTCGAACCTGGTGACGTTCCTGGAACACACCGAGGCGTATCGGCGGGATTTGCGGCGCGTGGAGTATGGAGACGAACGCGATCCGGCGATGCGGGCGTACCTGGAGAAGATCGCGCCGATGAACCATCTGGACGCCATGCATAAGCCAATTTTCGCGGTGGTGGGGAAGAACGATCCGCGGGTGCCGTGGACGGAATCGCGGCAGATCATCGACAAACTGAATGCGCAGGGAACGCCGACATGGTTCATGATGGCCAACGACGAAGGACATGGGTACGCGAAGAAGAAGAACCAGGATTTCTTGTTCGACGCCAGCGTGATGTTTACGAAGTCGTGTTTGTTGCAGTGAGAACAGCAGGTCCTTCGTCGCTGCGCTCCTCTGGATGACAAGAGAGAGCGGTGCGGGGGAGAGAGCGTGGTGGCTGGCGCGAGGGGGGAAACCCCGGGCCTATAGCGACGGAAAGATGTCGCGATGAGGACGGGGCATCCGAGGTTAATTTCCGGTTAGGAATTCGTCCATGCTGGGCGCATTCACCGCGTTACCTAGCGTGTTTGGCACGCCCAGGTACTCGCACATCATGCGGAGCACGCTTTCATGCTGGTAGAAGGTGGTTGATACGTAATGGGTCTTGATGTTTGGACCGATGATGATGACAGGGACATGGCCGCCGCCGTGAGCGTCGTCGTTGTCCCAGGATTCATCCCAAGTGATGATGAGGAGCGTCTGCTCGGAGCGGAACTGTGGGCTATCGATGAGCGGTTGCAGATGCTGTTGTAGCCAGGCATCACCGGCGGCGACTTTCTGATTGTTGGTACAGGAGCGACCGCCACCGGGACAATCGTGCATGTTGTGCGTCTGATCGGGGACGAGGAGCGAGAACGACGGGAGGTTGCCGTTGGCTACGTCGGTGTCGAACTGGTCGAGGCCAACCATGCTTTGCGCTTCCTGCGCATACACCTGAATGTCAGTGAAGTACGCGAACGGGTTGTGCGTTTTCGCGTAGGGATAGGGGCCGTCACCGCGATAGGCGACTCGGGGAATACTCTCCAGGTAAGCCTGCCAACTCATCGCGTGCTGACCCATGACGCGGGCGAGGTTGTTGTTGTCGACGGTGTCGGCGAAATCGAGGTTGTTGGTTACGGTGGTTCCCACGGTGAGCATGAAGTAATTGCCGATGGAGGGATGCACGTCCGCATAGAAGTTGGAAGCGACGGCGTATTGATTGGCCAGTTGGTTCAACCACGGCGCATTCGAATTTCCGATGATGGCCGTGTACCGCTGATTTTCGAGGACTACGAGCACTACATTCCTGGCGACAGGTTTAAGGGGCTCCAGCGGCGCCGGCGGCAGGTTAATCAGGTCAACCCCACGACATGCCGCGAGCGCAACAAGACAGCAGAAAACAAGCAACAACCGACGAAATGGCATAACACCCAGCTTTGGGGACCAGAGCTTCTGCTGATTACTGATTGATTAACAGAGCTGCTAGTTGTACCCGCTAGGTGTGTTGCGCGGTAAATGTCTGTCAAAACCCTTATCCAGAGCCACTTTCTACCTTTTTGCCGGGGAGTGACACAAGAGTGTTACGAAGGAACTTTAGCCCGCAACTCAGTAAAAAGCCTCATTGAGGCAGAGTAGCTCTGCCGTTACCGTTGCCGCGCTGTTTCATTTCTCCTTTGTGAGGTCAGTACATCGTGCGGAGAGTCGCTTACATTCTTGCAATTCAGCTGCTTGCAATCCTAGGTAGTTCAGCTTTGGCCTCCACCGTGAAAGACATTGAAGCCAGCTCTTCCTGGAAAACCTGCACCTCGTGCGCGGGCAAATATGGCACGGGACCCTCCGCGCCTCATTCGATGAACCGCTTTCGATCTTCGCCTTCGTTGAACGGCAACGCCACACAGTTCTGGCTGGGCGGCGGAACGCCTTACTCCGACGTGATCTGGTGGAAAGACCTTGGCGGAAGCTCGTCGAGCAATTTCACTTATCAGCTTTATTTTTATGTGAAGAACCCCTCCGCTTCGCAGGCGCTGGAATTCGACGTGAACGATTCAATTAATAACAAGTGGTACGTGTTTGGCACCGAGTGTAATTACCGGCAAACCAAGACTTGGCGAGTTTGGGATACGAAGGACGCCAAGTGGATTTCGACGTCGATTGCGTGCGCGCCACCGAAGGCGTATGCATGGAACCACGTGACCCTGGAGTTCAAGCGGGTGAATGGGAAGGCGCAGTTTATATCCGTCACATTCAACGGAGCGAAGCATTACATCAACCACTCTTATTATCCGAAGGCCAACCCAGGCGGGTACCAGACGAGCGTCGCGTTCCAGATGGACGGGAATTATCAGCAGACGGATTATTCGGTCTGGGTGAACGAGATGACTTTGAGTTATTGGTAGCGATGGTGAATGTCGTCGGCGAAAGCTGCCTCATCGCGACTGGCGTGCGCTTCCCCGGACTTACGTCCGGGGCTAAGTTATAGCGTGCCGAGGGACTTGCGGCGACGTGAGTAGCCAAAGAGTCAGTCGCTAAGATCCAAGAGCCCCACCTCACCCACCTATGTGACACCCCTCACTGCCGAAATTCTCGGGCGGAAGCACCATCGTTGCGGAGAAAAGTGTCCCCACATCTTGGGTCTAATGACGCTTTGCTACTTCCATGACAAAAGTGTTGATTCTCGGAGCCGCCGGCAGGGACTTCCATAACTTCAACGTTGTTTTCAGAAAGAACCCCGAGTACCAGGTTGTAGCGTTCACTGCTACGCAGATTCCCGACATCGCCAACAAGATGTACCCAGCTGCGTTGGCAGGGAAGCTGTATCCGAAGGGCATTCCTATTGTCGAAGAAGAGCGGATGGAGCAGATCATCCGAGACGAGAAAGTGGATGTGGTTGTTTTCTCCTACAGCGACGTGAAGCACGAGACGCTGATGCACCTCGCCTCGCGTGCGGTGGCAGCGGGTGCGGACTTCTGGTTGCTGGGCGCCGAGCGGACGGAGTTGAAGTCGAAGGTGCCGGTCATCTCGATCTGCGCGGTGAGGACTGGATGCGGGAAGAGTCCTGTTTCGCGGCGAATCGCGAACGAGTTGAAGCAGCAGGGATGGCATCCGGTGGTGATTCGCCATCCGATGCCATATGGCGATTTGGCGATCCAGCATGCGCAACGATTTGCCACCATGGATGACCTCGTCCTGCACGATTGCACGATTGAAGAGCGTGAAGAGTACGAGCCGCACATTATGGAAGGCCGGATTCTTTATGCCGGCGTGGACTATGAAGAGATATTGAGGATGGCGGAGAAGGAAGGCGATTTGATTCTGTGGGACGGCGGGAACAATGACACCACGTTCTACAAGAGCGATCTCGAGATCGTAGTGCTCGATCCGCATCGACCGGGGCATGAGCTCGCGTACTACCCGGGGGAAGTGAATTTCCGCTCGGGGTCGGTGCTGATCATCAACAAGGTTGATACGGCGAACCGCGAAAACGTTGAGATCGTGAAGAAGAACATCGCGAAGTTCAATCCCAGGGCCGAAGTGATTGAGACGGCCTGCAAGGTCACAGTCCCGGATCCGGAGGCGGTGCGCGGGAAGCGAGTACTGGTGGTGGAAGACGGGCCGACGCTTACGCATGGCGAAATGCCGTATGGGGCGGGCGTGGTGGCGGCGAAGAACTATGGAGCGATCACGATGGTCGATCCGCGGCCGTTCGCTATCGGGTCGATTAAGAAGACGTTTGAGAAGTTTCCGCACCTTGGGCGCGTGCTTCCAGCGATGGGATATAGCGACACGCAACGGCATGAACTGGAGCAGACGATTGCAAATACGCCGTGCGACCTGGTGCTGATTGCTACGCCGATCGATCTGGCGAAAGCCATCAAGATCGAGAAGCCGGCGATGCGGGTGCGCTACGAAGTGGAAGAAGTGGGCGGCCGCGCGCTGACGGAATTAATCGAGAAGTTCACCGCGGAACATAAACCTGTCGCAGCCGGGAGATAGCCAATGTTCGCCTACGACTTTCTCTCGATCCGCGATTTTGCGCCGCGGCAGATTCGGCAGTTGCTGAACCTGGCGGCGCAAATCAAAGCCATGCCCGCAGCGTACAGTCGTGCGCTGCGCGGCAAGACCCTCGCGCTCATCTTCGAGAAGCCTTCGCTGCGGACCCGCGTTTCGTTCGACGTGGGCATTCAGCAGCTCGGTGGTTTCTCTATCTATCTTTCGCCGGCGGAAATCAACCTCGGCAAGCGGGAGAGCGTTTACGACGTTGCCAAAAATCTTGAGCGCATGGTGCAGGGAATCATGATTCGGACCTTCGCACACAAGATTGTGGAAGACATGGCCGCGTTCGCGTCAATCCCCGTGATCAACGGGCTCACGGATTACAGCCATCCATGCCAGGCGATGGCCGATTACATGACGGTGTTTGAGTGTAAGAGCAGGTTAGCGGGGATCAGGCTGGCTTACCTTGGCGATGGAAATAACGTTGCACACTCGCTGATGTTTGCCGGTGCGCAACTCGGCGTGAACGTTCGGGTGGCTACGCCGCATGGATATGAACCCGATAACGCGGCCGTGCAATGGGCGATGAAGCGGTCGGAATCGACCGGTGGCGGCTGCACGGTTACCAACGATGTGGCTGAGGCCGTACGCGATGCCGACGTGGTTTACACGGACGTGTGGGCGAGCATGGGGCAGGAAACCGAGGCGGCGGAGCGCAAGAAGATCTTTATGCCGTACCAGGTGAACGGGAAGTTGTTCGCGCTGGCGAAGACGGACGCGATCTTCATGCACTGTTTGCCGGCGCACCGTGGGGACGAAGTGACGGACGAAGTCATTGACTCGCCTCGGTCGGTTGTCTTCCAGGAAGCCGAGAATCGCCTGCACGCACAGAAAGCCATCATGCTGGAACTTATGCGCGACGAATCTACGGTCGATCGTGAGCCTGGCGTGGTGAACGAAGTGGAGTTGATGAAGTAACGGGAGCGCGGAGTGCGGGCTTGGATTCGCGCTCCGCGACACGTGAGCCTATGTCGAAGACTGCACTGATCGCAGTGGGCGGCAACTCTCTTATTCGTGCGGGCGAAAAAGGGACGATCCAGGAGCAATTAGCTAATACCCGTCGTACGGCCGCGGCCATCGTGGGACTGGTGAAGCTCGGATATCGCCTGGTGATCACGCATGGAAACGGGCCGCAGGTTGGGGCGCAGCTCTTGCGATCGGAGCGCGCTTCCGATTTGGTTTATACCGAACCGCTCGACGTTTGCGGGGCGGCCAGCCAGGGCGAGATCGGCTACCTGCTCGCGCAATCGATTCGCAACGAACTCGAAGCGGCGGAAATCGTAGTGCCCGTGGTCAGCCTGGTTACGCAGACGGTGGTTTCGTCGAACGATCCTGCGATGCTGCACCCAACGAAGCCGATCGGGCCGTTCTACTCGCGGGCGGATGCCGAGGAAAAACAGCGCACGCTGGGTTGGAAGATTGTGGAAGATGCGGCGCGCGGATATCGGCGGGTGGTGCCGTCACCGGAGCCGATTGAGATCCTGGAACTCGACGTGATCCACCATCTGATCGATGATGGCGTTCTGGTCGTTTCCACCGGCGGCGGTGGGATCCCCGTAATGCGCGAACACGGAGAGTTCCTGGGAGTGGAGGCGGTGATTGACAAGGACCGTGCGTCGTCGTTGCTCGCCGCGAAAATGGCAGTGGATGTATTCGCCATTTCCACGGATACCGACTACGTCTATTTGAACTATCGCAAGGCAAACCAGACGCCGCTACATTCGGTGAGTGCGAGTGAGCTGAAGCAGCACTATGCTGACGGGCATTTCCCGCCGGGGAACATGGGGCCGAAGGTCGAGTCAGTTTTGCGTTTCCTTGAAGGCGGCGGGCAGGAAGCCGTCATCAGCTCATTCGAGCACCTCGTGGATGCCGTTACTGGGAGCGGCGGCACGCATGTTTATGCCGACCTGCCAGTCAAACTTCCCACCAACGTGATTGAGATTCCCATTCTTCGGTGAACTTTATGCATGTCATCACGCCTGAGACCATCCTCGTATCCAGCAAACTCACCCACGTTGTCGAATCGCAGCAATTCACAGTGCCGCTGCTGATGGACCTTTTCGATCGCGCACGGCTGATGGAGCGCATTGTTGCCCGTGGCGGCACGCTCGATTACCAGAACCGAATTCTGGCGAGCGTTTTCTACGAGCCTTCGACGCGTACACGATTTTCGTTTGAAGCGGCTATGCATCGGTTGGGCGGACGGGTGCTTTCGACGGAGCATGCCCGGACGTTCTCGTCGGAGATGGATGGGGAGCAGGTGGAAGACTCTATCCGGATTATTGGCAGTTACAGCGATGTGATCGTGATCCGACACCATGAAGAGAATGGGGCGCGGCGGGCGGCGGCGGTTTCGCCAGTGCCGGTCGTAAATGCCGGAGATGGAGAGGGAGGACAGCACCCCACGCAGGCGCTGCTGGATCTGTTTACGATCTATCGCGAACGGCCGATTGAGGGGCTGAGCGTGGCGTTTATCGGCGAACTCGATCGCGGACGGACGGTGCGGTCGCTAGCGTATCTGCTGGCGAAGTTCGACCGGGTGAAAATTTATTTTGTCAGTCCGCCGGAGCTGCAGATGAAGGCGGACATCCTGCAATATCTTGATCGTCATAATGTGAAATATGAGCTCACGGCGGAGATTGACCGCGTGGTAGGGTCGGTGGACGTGGTTTACCAGACGCGGATACGGCCGGACCGGGTGAGCAGCGTGGCCAGCCAGATGCGGTATGCGATTGATTCAAGCGTGCTGGGCAAGCTGAAACACGACGCCATGATTCTGCATCCGCTGCCGCGCACGGTGGAGCTGGATAAGACTGTCGATTCCGACCCGCGTGCGTTTTATTTCCGGCAGGCTGCAAACGGGCTGTGCGTGCGTATGGCACTGCTGACCATGCTGCTCGACCAGTAGCCCGGCTTTCAAAAATGCCTGATCCAATGGAGAATGGATACCTTATGCAAGTCATGGACCGCCTAACGACCAAGGATTTCATTGAGCTCGAAGAAGAGTATGGGGCGCACAACTACCATCCGCTGGACGTGGTGATTGACCGCGCCGAGGGGGTTTGGGTTTACGACGTGGAAGGGAAGCGGTATCTCGATTGCCTGGCTTCTTACTCGGCGGTGAACCAGGGGCATTGTCATCCGAAGATTCTTCAAGCACTGATTGAACAGGCGAAGAAAGTCACGCTGACTTCGCGGGCATTTCGGAACGATCAGCTGCCGCTGCTTTACAAGGAACTGCACGAGTTGGGCGGGTTCGAAGCGACGCTGCCGATGAACTCGGGCGCTGAGGCCGTTGAGACCGCGGTGAAGGCCGCGCGCAAGTGGGGATACAAGGTCAAGGGCATCGCGGAGGGGAAGGCCGAGATCATTGTCTGCGCGAACAACTTTCATGGACGCACGGTGACGATTGTCAGCTTCTCGACGGACGAGCAGTATCGCGATGGGTTTGGGCCGTTCACGCCGGGATTTAAGGTGATTCCATTTGGTGATGCTGAAGCGCTGAAGGCTGCGATTACGCCGAATACGTGTGCGTTTTTGGTTGAGCCGATCCAAGGCGAGGCGGGGATTGTGATGCCGCCGGATGGATTCCTGAAGAAAGCCGCCGCATTGTGTAAGGCGAATAACGTTCTGCTGATTTGTGACGAGATCCAGTCGGGACTAGGTCGGACTGGGAAGCTGTTTGCGTTCGAGCATGAAGGCGTTCGGCCGGACGTGGCGATCGTCGGGAAGGCGCTATCGGGTGGGTTCTATCCAGTGTCGGCGGTGCTGGCGTCGAAGGAAATTCTGGGCGTATTCCGGCCCGGGGACCATGGGAGCACGTTTGGTGGGAATCCATTGGCATGCGCGGTGGCACGGGCAGCCCTTAAAGTTCTGGTTGAAGAACGGATGGTGGAACGTTCGGCGGAACTGGGGGCTTATTTCCTGGAGCAACTGCGCAGCATCAAGAGCGACAAATTGAAGGAAGTGCGCGGGCGCGGGATGTGGCTTGGCGTGGAACTGACGGTGCCGGCACGGCCTTATTGCGAAGCCTTGAAAGAACTGGGTGTGCTCTGCAAGGAGACGCACGAGAAGGTCATGCGGATTGCACCGCCGCTGGTCATCACGCGGGATGAGATCGACTGGGCGATGGAGCGGATTCGAGAGGTGCTGGAGAAATAAGGTAAAAGCGGGCCGCCCTTCGGGCTTATCTTTCCTCGCGGACGCTTTTCCCGACGCTATCGCGTCGGGCTTTAGATGCGGTGCGGCCTTCGGCCTTGGATTGAAGGAGGTGCGATGCGGGTGCCTGTCTCCGCGGCGGATAGCGACATTCGAGTCCGATTTCCATGCGAACCCTTTACTTGTGTACTTCGTCCTTGAAGACTTCTCCGCCTTTCATCACGAACTTTACGTGTTGGAGTTCGGTGATGTCTTTGAGCGGGTCGCCGCTGACGGCGATGAGGTCGCCGAATTTTCCGGGTTCAATGGTGCCGATTTTGTCGCTCATGCCGAGGAGATCGGGCGCAGCGATGGTTGAAGTTTGGATGGCCTGGAGCGGTGTCATCCCTAGTTCGACATAGGTGGCGAATTCATGGGCGTTGAGGCCGTGAGGATAGACGGCGGCGTCGGTGCCGAACGCAACTTTCACGCCACTGGCGAAGGCGTGTTTCACATTGTTGCGCAGGACGGGCAGCACCGTATTCATCTTGGCGATTACGTACGGCGGCATACCGAACTTCGCGGCGTTCTCGGGGAGCCACTCGGTTAAGTAGAGAGTTGGGACGAGGTAGGTGCCGTGCTGCTTCATGAGCGCGATGGCTTCGTCGTTGATGTAGGAGCCGTGCTCGATGGAATCGACACCGGCCTCAGTGGCCCACATGATGCCTTGCGCGCCGTGCGCGTGAGCCGCGACCTTGCGGCCGAGACGGTGGGCTTCGCTGACGATGGCTTTCATCTCTTCGAGCGTGTATTGCGAGGCTTGGGGGTTGTCGCCCTTGGACATGACGCCGCCAGTGGCCATGAACTTGATGACATCTGCGCCATACTTGATGTTTTCGCGGACCCGGTGTTGTACGCCTTCGACCCCGTCGGCTACGCCATCGGCAGAGAGGTGGTATTCCCAGGGCAGGAGGTTCTCGTCGGCATGACCTCCGGTGATGCTGAGGGCGGGGCCGCTTA
This sequence comes from Candidatus Korobacter sp., assembly GCA_036501185.1. GTDB lineage: Bacteria > Acidobacteriota > Terriglobia > Terriglobales > Acidobacteriaceae > Korobacter. The sequence continues at coordinate 74,169 of DASYAU010000075.1, forward strand.
CCAGCATGCGCGGGCCAGGCAGGCGGCCTTCGTTGATGACGTCACGCAATGCAACGTCGGAGAATGCGCTGGCGCCGACGTTGCGCACCGTGGTGAAGCCTGCCAGCAGAGTGACGCGTGCGTTGGCGGCGCCATCCAGCGCTTCGCGCTCGGGAGAAATCGTCAACGCCTTCAGGCCTACATCCTCGGTATTGAACGTGAGGTGAGTGTGAGCGTCGGTGAGGCCGGGGAGCACCGTCATGTTGGAGAGATCGATGACTTTTGCGTCCGCGGGACCGGTAGCGGCGCCGACGCTCTTGATGACACCGTTCTCGATGACGATGTTGACGTTGGTTGTGTATTGGCCGGTCTTCACGTCGAGCAGGCGACCGGCCTTGACGACCACGGTGGTATTGGAAGTTTGGCCAAGGGCGGCGGCGCAGAAGACCAGGAATGCAATGAAGAATCGCATCGATCGCAAGTGGATGCTCCGAAAAGGGAAATCGATTTTGCAGGGATTCTAAACTAGTCGGGTGGTCGGTTCGGGCTTCTCGAAAGAAAAGTGCCCTCCGGGCATAGGGATGGGCGCGATCTCCCCCCAGGGATTGGCGTCCCTGGGCTAAGGAAAAGAGCCCTTCGGGCGGAAATGGTGAAGGAGACGATAGGGTCCTTCGACTGCGCAACGATGCGCGCTGCTCCGCTCAGGATGACAGCAGTTTCGGGTGGAAGCGCCCCTAGTTCATTTTGTGGCCGCAGTCGTCGCAGAATTTCGGAGGAGTGTCGAACTCCTTGCCGCATTGCGGACACTTCGGTTTCGCTGCGGCCATCTTGCCGCCGCATTCTGGGCAGAACTTGGTTCCCAGGTTGACCATGGTGCCGCAGGTTGCGCATTTTTGCTTGGCGATGGCCTCGGCGCCGCAGCTGCCGCAGAACTTGCCGCTGATTTTGCCGCCGCACTTAGGGCAGGTGCCGGCAGCCTCGCCAGCGAGGTCGAGGCCCTTGGTCATGTCGACGTCGTGGAGCTTTTCGTGGATCTGGTTGACCGTCTCTTCGTTCTGCGCTACTGCCAGTTCCTGCTGGATGTCGGGTGCGCATTCGTTGCACAAACCTTTGACGTCGTTCCAGCAGTTCTGCGGACAAACCCATTTCCCACAGCGCTTGCACTGTTTGAACATGGGCTTGATCTCTTCGACGGCGGCGTGCAGCGCCTCGTCGTGGGAATGGCCGCCCACTGCTCGCTGGACTTCGTAGCTGCCCGACCCGGCGGAGCCGAGTACGCCTCCGAAGATGCTGCCGGCGGCGCGCAGGAGACTGCCGGTTGTCCCCATGACGGAGGGCTTGTAGGTGCTCATGAAGCCGTGATGGCATTTGTCGCAATAAAACTTGAACTGGTAGCCGAGGTCGGTGGAGAGGTCGTCGTAGTTTTCGGTGAATTGGATAACTGACATGGCGCTAAGGTACCCCAAGCGGGAAATGACTCCGTCATCTGTTTTTCGCGTAAATCCCAGGTTTGGAAGAAAGGGAGTTTTTGAGAGAGCAGAAAGGTACCCTCCAGGCGTGGGAGCGGAGGCGGGGATCCCAGGGCCTGGCGGCCCGGGCCTAAGGAAAGAAGGCCTTCGGGCGCGAGAGTCACGTGGTGGTGGGTAAGGGAAGAATACGCGTGGGCGGGGGCGGGGCTGAACAGCAGGTCCTTCGCTTTGCTCAGGATGACAAGTAAGAAGTGATGCGGACGAGAGAGGCGTGCGCGCTGGCGCGACGCTATTTGCCGCTGGCCCAGCCGTAAAGATCGCCAGTGAGGCGCATTAACTGCATTTCCGCTTTCTCGAGCTCCAATTGAGCATCGAGGTAAGCAGCATAGCGGTCGGATGCGTCGAGGCGGGCGTTTTCAACGTCGCGCGAAGTGGCGTTGCCGCTTTCCAGTTTGTCCTGCGCGGCGGCGACGCCGGTGTTAGTGACTTCGTACTCCAGTTTCGCGACTTCGGCGGCGGCGGAAAGCTGAGCGAGGCTCCGTTGCAACTTCAATGTATCTTCGGTGACCTTGTTGCGAGCCTCATCGGCTTCTTTGTGGGCGCGGATGGCATCGGCATCGGCGGCTTCGGCGACGGCGCGCTGGGGAGCGTTGTAGAAAGGGAAGCGGATGCTTAAGCCGATGCTTGCATTGTTGCGCTGGAAGGATTTGTAGTACTGGTCGTAGTTGTTGTAGCGGGCGAGCATGGCGTATTGCGCGGCGAAGTCCACCGATGGAAGCCACTGCTTGTGCTCAGCGCGGGCGCGGGCGTCTTCTGCCTTGGCCTTGTCGTCGGTGGATTTTACTGCCGCGCTATTTGCTACGGCCAGCGACGTCTCGTCTGCGTCCTGCTTTACTTCCGGGACCTTCGGGATCGAGCTGGTATCGGTGATAAAGTCTGCCGCGGGGATGCCGGTCAGTTTGGAAAGATGTTCGCGAAGTACATCGACATTGGCCTGCGCCTCGGCGGTCCGCATACGGACGCGGGCCGAGCTGAGCTGCGCTTTCTTCAAGTCGAGTTCGCTATCAACGCCCTGCTGTACACGTTGGGTGGTGATGTACTCGGCGCGATGTGCTGCGTCGGCCTCCTGGTTGAATACTTTCAGCTTTCCCAGAGCCTGGTCGAGTTCGATGTAGGAAGTTGCCGTGTCGAGCACGACCTGGTCGCGTTTGTCGAGGGTTTGGCGCGAGGAAGCCTGCCACTGGAAGCGAGCAGACTTGATGTACTCACGCTGCGGGAAATTCAGGAGCATGGATTGGGTATTGAAATTGATGATGGAGGGCGCGGAGCCCTCCAACGAAAGCGGGAAGCCAAACGAAGCGCCCAGTCCAGAGCCGAGGATGGCTTGCGGGATGTAGGCATCGCGCGCCTGCTGCAGGCTTGCCCGCGCATGGACTTCTTCGGCGGCGGCGATCGCCATGGTGCCGCTGTGCTTAAGCGCGGCTTCAATCGCCTGGCCGAACGGGACTGCCGTCTGCGCATGCGCGCACACTGCGGCGAGGCACAGCATCCAGATTGGTATCAGCTTCGAAATCATGAGGCGAGTCAACACAGCAGTATAAATGTCGGCAGCACGCAGCGTTGCGCATCCGTCAGTGTTCTAAGACGACCGCTTGGCGAAATTCCACACCGTATCCCCAAAAGCGGGAGATAAGGGCGGGGCACCTCAGTCCTATGGTTCTAGCCCTGCAACTTTCCGAGCGCGTCTTGCGCTTTTTTGAAATCGTTGGCCAACTGCAACGCCGCTCGATATTCCTGAGCCGCCTCCGGACGCCGTTTCATTTTCTCCAGGATTTGTCCCATCAGGTAATGCGCGTGAAAGGCCGGAGCGTCTTCGTCGAAGCGACCTTCCGCAAGGTACTGGCGTAAATATTGCAAAGCTCCGGGCAAATTCCGGCCCGAGTTATTCAAGATCCGGGCGGCGTCGTAGAGCACGCATCCTTGCTTATTGGGAAAGGAAACGGCCGTCGAGATTGCTTTCTCCATCTCGGGTAATCGTCCGCGGGACTGATAAAAAGACGCGAGATTGATCCAGTAGTTTGCCGGACTTTTGGATGTCGCAATCGCCGCTTTGAATTCCAGTTCGGCTTCGTCGTAGTCCTTCTTCTGCTGGGCAATGCGAGCGCGGATGAGGTGCGATGCGGCGACATCGAAGCGTTCGGTGGCATCGGCCTGGGCGCGAGCCTTGTCGATGCTGCCACCCATGAAGCCTGGCGCCTCGATCAAGTACTCCGACAAATCGAGGCGTGCCTGCGTCGATACCGGATTTAACTGGACGGCTTTTTCGAACTCCGCTTTCGTCTTGCGCGCCAGGGAAGCCGCGCCGATCATGCCGACGTTTTCGGCTTTCTCGCCATAGGCGCGTCCCATCCACTCGTGGAAGTCACTGCTGTTCGGTTGCACTTTAAGCGCGCGCTGGTTGGTTGTAATGGCGTCGTCCCACTGTTCAAGCGAGTAATAGGCTCGCGCCAGAAGGTTGAGTGCGATCGCATCATTCGGGTTTGATTTCACGCGCTCTTGCAATTGTGAGATCGCTTCGCGGATCGGCGTGGAATGCAGCCACTGGGCCTCGGGATCGGCAGCAAACGCAGCCATGGAGAGGGCAGAGCATAGAACCAGGGAGGTGAGGAGCCGGCGAATCATGGACCTTCGACTTTTACTTTCATGCCGTCGCGCAGCGGCTGCATGTTGAGCGAGTTCAGGGCAACCGTGGCGCGGTCGCCTAGTCCCGAAACCTCGACGCGAGTCAGGTTGGATATCCCGGTCTGGACATTCTGGCGGTGGATTTTGTTGTCGGAAACCACGAATACATATTTCTGGTCGCCGTCCTGACGAACGGACTCGCGCGGAACGCTCAACACATTTTTCCGCTCCGCTGTGACGATCGACACTGAGACGTTGGTATTGGGCAGGAGCTTCAGATCGTCATTAGGAACGTCCACCACGATCTCACCGACCATGCGGGTGTTTCGCGTGACGATGGTTGTCGGGACGCGCGTGACAGTTCCCGTCCAACTGCGATCCGGAAGGGCATCCCACGTGACCGTTACCTGCTCGCCCTGCGACAAGCGGCCGATGTCTGGTTCATCGATGAACGTACGCACTTGCACGGTTTTTAATTCCGCAACGCCCACCAGCAGGTCGCCCGGATTCACGAAGGAACCGTCGCGGAATGGGAGGGTGTACACGACACCGTCGACGCCAGCGCGCACATTCGTGTCGGCCAGTGTTGCCTGCGCGGCCTCGTAACTCGCCTTGGCTTCATTCTCGGTGGCTTGTACTCGCGAAAGGTCCTGCGGGTTGTAGCGCGCGGGCCCTTGCTGCTGCAAAGATTGCAGTGCCGCGTCGGCGACCTTCAATTGATTCTCAGCGGCCTGGACTTCGGCCGGAGCTGCCGCGCCGCTCTGCTGCAGCCGCTTCATGGCATCGAGATTTTTGGCTGCGGCGTCGCGGTCGGCTTGTGCCTTTGCCAGTTGCGACTGGCGGGTGAGTACTTCTTCGCGGCTGCCGCCGGCCTGGAGGTTCGCCTGCTCGGCTTCGGAAGCCTTTAACTGTGCGTAGGCACGGGCCGATTGCGCGCGGACGGTAGCGTCGTCAAGGGTGAGAAGAAGCTGGCCCTTTTTGACGTGGTCGCCGGGATTTACGTAGATCTTTTGAACGGTAGTAGAGATCGGCGAGTGCGCCTGGAAATCGACGATGGGCTCGACTTTGCCATTGGTGGAAATGGTGGCTACCAGCGGCCCACGCTCAGCGTGGTCGGCGCGGATCGCGGCTGTTCCTTTGCGCATGGTGAGGAGCGTCGCTGCGCAAATTACGAGCAGCAACACCACTGCCGGGACCAGAAGGCTCCTTCTGCTCCCGTTCCCAATGCCGTTTAGATGGCTGTCGCGTGCGGCCATGCGTCTCGAATTTTTCAGTATAGCGTATGGACGCTGGGATTCTGATGCCCGGGAAGGCACCTCGCGGACGGGTTTACCAGGTGAAGCCATCTCTCTCATTGGACGCAAAAATCCTTTGTACGTTGCGAAAATTGCGCAGCAACTCTGGTTGATGACACCCATTGTCATTACGGCGTCATCTGAGTGTTCACCAGCAAGCGACTCCAGCAGGCCGTTCACGCCGTTGTCCTCGCGCCGGAAGTGGCGTGGCGCCTGATTTAGCGAGACATCGCTATGTCACTTCGTCAATGGAAGAACGTCGTCTCCCGGGCTGCCCAGGACATCAATAACAACCACGCACTGTCCTTTGCGGCAGCTCTCGCCTACTACTGCGTGATCTCGCTTTTTCCCGCTCTGATTACGCTGGCCGCCCTCGTTTCGCTGCTTCCCATTCCGAACCTTTTTCAGAACCTTATTACGGTGATTGGCCGGGTCGTTCCCGGCGAGAGCATGGGTCTGCTCAACCACGTCGTGGCCGACGTCATTCGTCCCCACAGTAGCGGTCTTCTCAGCTTCGGAGTTCTCGGCAGCCTGTGGACGGTGTCGAGTGGTTTCTGCGAGCTCATCGAGGCGCTCGACGTCGCGTATGACGTTCCGGAGACGCGTTCCTTGATCAAAACCAGGCTGCTGGCGGTGTGGCTCGCCATCCTGGTGGGGGGCATGCTCATTATCTCGGTGATCTGTATGACCGCCGGCCCACACCTGCTCTGGATGTTTGCAGATAAGCTCGGAATCGGCGGCGAATTCATCTTCATTTGGAAATACGCGCGCTGGGCGATTGCCGGCGTGCTTGTGGTGCTTTCGATCGAGGCGATCTACTTCCTGGCGCCAAACGTGAAGCAGTGTTTCTGGAACACGCTTCCCGGTGCGCTCATTGCTATTGTTTCGTGGGGACTGTTGTCGGCGGGACTTGGCTTCTATTTCACGAAATACGCGCATCTGAATAAGACGTACGGGACGCTGGGCGGCGGGATTGCGCTGCTGGTGTGGCTGTACTGGACAGGGTTCGTCGTGATCGTGGGTGGGGAACTGAATTCGGAGATTATCCAGGAGCGCGACGGCGGAACGCTGCCGCTCAAGCAGCCTCCGCCGGAGCGTGTGAAACCGGTGCCTGCGGATTCGACGCAACTGGCGGCTTAGAGTTTGTTGCGGGCAGCCCTGTGCAGTAGCGCCGCGAGGGCGCGACTCCACGGGGCGTCTTTATTTAGAATGGAGATATGCCCAAACAACCTGCCTACACCGCGGAACATGCGGCCGCCGGGCTCGACGCGAAATTCCCCGAGATTGAAGTGTGGCCTAACCAATTTCCGAGTTACGAGATTGAGATCGATGTGCCGGAGTTCACCAGTGTGTGTCCGAAGACGGGGCTGCCGGATTTCGGGACGCTGTGGGTGCGGTACATGCCTAACAAGAGCTGCCTGGAACTGAAGTCGTTCAAGGAATATCTATTCAGGTACAGGAACCTGGGGATCTTTCAGGAAAACATTGTGAACCGCGTTCTGGAAGATGTGGCGAAGGCGACAAAGCCGGTGTGGGCAGAGGTGCGGGGAGTGTTCCGGGCGCGTGGGGGGATTGGGACGACGGTGGTGGCGAAGTATCCGAGGGAGAGGAAATAGAGCTTCCCAACAGGTTCACGAGGGCGTGATATCCTGCGCCATCCATGCCCTCCCGCTCCAGCGCCGCTGCGTACCTCGCGCTGCTTTTGCTGACGCTGCTGAATTTCCTCAATTACATTGATCGGTCGATTCTGTTTGCCGTCCAGCCGCAGATCCAGGCGGAGTTTCATTGCTCCGATAGCCAGATCGGGCTGCTGACTTCGGCGTTTTTTTTCTGCTACATGATTTTTGCGCCGTTTGCCGGCTTTCTTGCCGACCGTGCGGCGCGCAAGTACATCATGGCGGTGGGAGCTGTGATTTGGAGTTTGGCGACCCTGCTAACTGCGGTGACGCATAGCTACAGCGTGCTGCTGATCCGCCACACAGTTGTAGGCATTGGCGAGGCGACGTTTGTCACGATTACACCGGCGTTTGTCTCCGATCTGTTTCCCGAGCATGTGCGCGGGCGGATCATGGCGATTTTTTATGTGGCGATTCCAGTGGGGACGGCGATTGGCTATTTGCTCGGTGGAGCGCTGGGGCATACGTATGGATGGCGGATGCCATTTTATGTTTGCGCCGTGCCGGGGGTGATTCTTGGACTGCTGCTGCTCGTGGTCCGCGAACCGCAGCGTGGGGTGCAGGACACGATTCAGCAGACCTATGAGCGAAGTTCGCTGCGCGGGTTGCTGGGGAACGGGGCCTTCTGGACTTGTTCGCTCGGCATGGCGATGATGACCTTCACGGTTGGTGGCTTGCAGGTATGGATGCCGACATTTCTATCGCGCCTGCGCGGGATGCCGCTGGAGCAAGCGAATTTCCGCTTCGGGCTGCTTACGGTGATTGCGGGAACCGCAGCGGCTCTCGCGGGAGGATGGCTGGGAGACCGGCTTCTGCGGCGCAATGTGGGCGCGTACTACCTCGTATCTGCTGTTGGGATGGTGCTCTCGATTCCGTTCGTGATCATTGCGATCGTGATGCATGGGGCGATCATGTATCCGGCGATCCTGCTGGGAGAGTTCTTCATTCTGCTGAATACGGCGCCGCTGAATGCTGCGCTGGTGAATTCGGTTTCCGCGAATATACGGTCGACGGCGGTTGCGGTGAACCTGTTTACGATTCATCTGCTGGGCGATGCGTTTTCGCCAACGATCATCGGCGCTATTTCCGACCGCACCAATCTCGAGGTGGGCTTCATCCCTACGATAGTGGCGGTTATCCTATCGGCTGTGATCCTCTTTATCGGCGTTCGCACTGCTCCCAAGATCGTCGCCGTGAGTTCGCGCGGATGACTTGGCTGCATCTGCACTGGAACTTGCTGCTCGGGCTTTTTCTTGGCCTGGTATGGCTGTCGCGCCTAATTGGCGCGGCGCTTGGGATGCCCAAGGTCGCGGAGATATCACGGCCGGAGTGGGACCTGACGCCGGATGCTGCGCCGCGGGTCAGCATTATTGTTTGCGCGCTGAATGAAGAGGCAAAAATCGAGCCGGCGCTTCGGTCGCTGCTGGATCTCGAGTATCCCGACTATGAAGTGGTTGCGGTTGATGATCGTTCCACCGATCGCACGGGGGAGATCATGGATCGCGTTGCCGAGGAGTATCGCGGTGAAGGGAAGCATCACCTGCGCGTCGTGCATGTGAAGAAGCTGCCGGCAGGGTGGCTGGGCAAAGTTCACGCAATGTGGAGCGCGACCAACGTTGCCGACGGTGACTGGCTGTTATTCACCGATGCCGATGTTCTTTTTCAGCGCGAGGCGCTGCGACGAGCTGTGGCTTATGCGGAACGCGATAAGGCCGATCATGTCGTCTTGTTTCCGACGATGCTGATGTACACCTGGAGCGAGCGGATGATGATTGCGTTTTTCCAGGCGATGTTTGTGTTCGGACATCGGCCTTGGAAGACCGCAGATCCGGATTCGCGCGATCACATGGGAGTGGGTGCATTCAACTTTATTCGGCGGAGTGCGTACGAGAAGATCGGGACGTACGCGCGGATGAAACTGTCGGTAGTGGATGACATGAAGCTGGGCGAACTGGTGAAGAAAGCGCGGCTCGCGCAGCGGAATGTGTTTGGGCGCGACCTTATTCAACTGCATTGGCATGCGGGGGCGCTAGGTGTGGTGCGCGGGCTGACGAAGAATTTTTTCGCGATTCTGAGGTTCAATCCGTTCATTGCTATCGGGGCGATCTGCGGGATGTTGTTTTTCAACCTTGGGCCATTTCTCGGGATCGTGTTTGCGCACGGGTGGGCGCGATCGGGGTATGGGCTCGCGCTGGTCAGCTTGTTCGGGATCTATTACGGGATGTCGGAGCGGTCGCGGGTCCCGGCGTATTATGTCGTTCTTCACCCGCTGAGCACGGTGTTGTTTTCGTACGCGATTGCGCGGTCGATGCTCGTGACGCTAGCGCGGGGCGGCATTGAGTGGCGCGGGACGAAGTATTCGCTCGAGGAATTGCGCAAGGGTGTCGACGTTTAAACGAACCCGTTTACACAAAGACGATCGGTTTGTGCTGCTCCATTGCGGCCTTTACAAGCGTCAGCATGTCTTCAATAAAGCGCATTGCCAGCTTGGATGCTCGCGCACCGAGCTTTTCTTTTAGAGAGAGCAATTCGGTCTCGAGGCTCTGAAGGTCTTTGACGTCGACAGTGTCGCCGCTGTGAGAGAGGTCATAAAGTACGCGGTCGGTGAGTATGGATTCGGCGGCGCCGAGGAACGGGCCGAGTTCCTTGGTGATCTCCACGATGTCGTACGTGGTGCCGAGCTTGATGCGGGTGGCCTGACGCGTCTCGCGGGGGAAGAGGCGCTTGCGCTCGGGATCGCGGAAGAAAACTGCGCCGGTGCGGTCGTCGATCTCCGCACCTTCTTTGTCCAGATCGAAAGGAAGATTATGCTTGTCGCGATAGACCACTGCGATGAGTCCCATGGTGCACCTCGCCGTATGGGCTCAGTGTAGGTTGGCGAAGCTCACTCGCTGAAAGGATCGGGATCTTCCGGCTGTGACTTTTTCTTTTTGGAACTCGGCTTTTTGGCGTAGGTGGTGCCGGCGCTGAATTTCCCGTGCTCGCTCACATCGTAGTTTTTGGGAAGCGGGGGGATACGCGTAGCTGCAGCGCCGTGGAGTTGTGAAAGTTCGCTGAGGACGATTTCTGGATGGCCGTTGTAGAGCTTCACGAGGCCATCGATCTCGATTTCATGGTTTTCCAGCGAGCGCACGTCGCCGATCTGTTCGAGGCGAGAAGGGAAGATTACAACCGTGAAAGGGCACGAGAGGTAGTTCTCGCAGAAGTTCAAATAATGGGTGCGGCTGGGGGAGGCCGAGACTTTTATGACCCTGCCTCGGACGCAAATAATCTCGCCTACATGGTTTTGAGCCTGGTCGAATGGGTAACAATCCGCAAGCGCTGCTGTTGTAGCCGAGATTATTAGCGCCGCCAGTGCGAGGCCGTGTTTCATGGTTCCTTAGGGTTCGACCGAGGTCGTAACCTGCACATCCGCGGTCGCAACTGCGACCGTTCCGTACAGCGGTCAACGGCCTTTGAACGCTTCTACCAGAGTTCGTCCGTCCTTTTCGCTGACGCCCTTCAACAGGAAATTAATGCGCACCGAGTTGAAGAGGGTGACATCCTTACGGGGCTGGTTGCCGCGATCGACTTCGCCGTCAATTTCGATCTTTACGGATTGCACCGGGACATTGGTGTCGCGCGCGATGACCTGGACCAGTTCGACGCCGCAGCTTGCAACTGCGCCGAGGAAGGCCTCGGGCGGGGTGATGGCTTCGCCGGGGCAGCCGTTCGGCTTGGGGCCATCGATAATCAGGTGCTGCTCGCGGGCACTCACCAGCACTCGACCAAAGGTCTCCGTGGAAGCCGCTCGTGCCGCATACGTGCGTACAGTCGTCTGTGTCATCTTTACCTCTTTATGCGAATTTGCTGAAAGTGGCAATGCTACCTGGGTAGCATGCAGTTCCGAAACCGGATTCGTTATGGTGAAGGAAGTTGGTCTTCACATTTCTTTGACATCCCTAGTATCTCGCAAAGCCGCATCGAAAGAAGCATGAAGCGCTTGATCCTGCTTCTCGTTTTCGGCATTTATGCCGCGGCTGCCCCAATCACGGTCCAGCACCGCGAAGGGCTGGTCCATGGATTTCTCACCCTGCGGAACTTGCAAGGCGAGCTCCTCGCAAATGGCGACCTCATTCAGAACGAGCGCGGAGACCGCGTGACGAGCCGGTTGGTTTTCCATTTCAAAGACGGTTCTGTTGCTGACGAAACCGCAGTGTTCTCGCAACGCGGGACGTTTCGCCTAATCTCCGATCATCTGATTCAGAAAGGGCCATCATTCCCTCATCCTGTCGAGATGCGCATCAATGGTCGGAGCGGAGAGGTTGAAGTTCATTACACGGAGGGCAACCAGGAGAAGACCGCAACCGACCACGTGAAGAATGCCGCCGATCTTGCTAATGGCATGCTCCTGGTGCTTCTCAAGAACGTGCCCGGCACCGACTCGGATACAAGATTGAGCTACGTTGTTGCCACGCCCAAGCCTCGGGTGGTCGCGTTCGTCGCGTCGGTGGTGGATGAGGACGAGTTCAAGACGGGCGATGAAGGCCGCAAAGCGAAGGTCTATCGCTTGAAGGTTGACCTCGGAGGAGTCACTGGAGTTCTCGCATCGATCTTTGGGAAAAATCCGCCCGATCAGCGCATCTGGATCCTTCCCGGCGAGGCTCCGGCATTTGTTAAGTCCGAAGGGCAGCTTGCGCCGGACGGTCCTATCTGGCGCATTGAATTAGCCAGTCCCACCTGGAAATCTGAGAAATAGCTGGTCTGTAAAAAGGAAACGCCGGCTTTCGCCGGGCATTTGGGACCTGCGGAATTTATCAGATTCTAGCTGCGGACGCGTCGCTGGTGGGTGCTGGGAATCTTCATGTCTTCGCGGTATTTCGCTACTGTGCGCCGCGTGACCTGAATGCCTTGCGATTGCAGGATGCGGGTGATCTGCTCATCGGTGAGCGGACGGGCTGGATCTTCTTCTTCGATCAATTTCTTCACGCGGCGCTTGAGGATCAGCAGGGAGGTTGCGCCGCCTTCGGGACCGTTAACGCTTTCGCTGAAGAAATAGCGCAGCTCGTACACGCCTTGTGAACTGTGAACGTATTTGTTGGCGACCGCGCGGCTGACCGTGGAAGGATGGACGCCGATTTCTTCGGCCACTTCTTTAATCATCATCGGCTTCAACTGGTCGATGCCCTGGTCGAGGAAATCGCGCTGGCGGTTGATGATGGAATAGCAGACCTTCAGGATGGTTTGCTTGCGCTGCTCGATGTTCTTAATGAGCTGGATTGCGGACTTGTAGCGTTCCTTGACGTAGTTGCGTACGTCTTTTTCGGCGGCGTCGCGGTGCAGGAGGCGCTTGTAGCCGGGGTTCACTCGTAGTTGCGGGATCTCTTCATCGTTCATCACCACGATGTACTCGTCGCCCTGCTTCACGAAAGCGACGTCGGGCTCGATGAGGCGGGTTTCCTGCTTGTTGTAGCGCAGACCGGGCTTGGGATCGAGGGTGCGGACGAAGTCCAGAGCCGCGCTCACGGCCTCGATGGGACGGCCGAGCGCCTTGGCGATTTCCTTATATTGCTTGTTCTGGAGCTCATGCATGTGGTCGCTGACCATGTGCAGAGCGTCGCCAATGGCCTGCGCCATTTGGCCGTTGCCGTTTTTATGCGGCAGGGACTCGTAATAGCGCAACTGGATCAACAGGCACTCGCGGAGGTCGCGCGCAGCGATGCCGATTGGGTCGAGATTTTGCAGGATGTGGACGGCCTCGCGGAGTGCGTCGCGGCTGAACGGAACTGGCGGAGGCGCAGTTCGTGGGGGCACCAGGGTGGGACGCGGAGGCTGGGGTGCGCTTTCGACTTCTACCACGACTTGGCCCTCAGCTTCCGGCAGTGTGTCTGTCTCGAGTTCGGCGAACTCATCCCCGCTGAGGGAGGATACGACGTCGGCCATTTCCAAGGCCGCAATCTGATCGTCTACAGAGGGAGAGTGCTGTTCTGATAATGGGTCGCTGGGCGGCTCCGGCGGTTCTTCCGCAGCCAACCCGAGCAACTCATCTTCACTGGCAGTGAGATAACCCTCGTCGTTGAGGTTTCCGATTACCAGTTCGGCGGCGCCGAGCACATCGTCTTTCAGGTGCATGGAGCCGAGCTGCCACATCAGGTGATCCGTGAGCGTGGTTGGTTTGGAGAGGAAATTCTCGAAGGAGGGACGTTCTACATCTTCAATTTCACTTCTACTTCGGTAGCCCGGGTCGAGGTATTCCTGGAAAAACGAGCCAAAATCGATCTCTTCGAATGGGTCCTTTGCCTCGGGTGTCGCGGGCGCCTCTTCGGCGGTTGCGACAGAGGAGTCGCGGTCGCGTTGTTCCTCTTTCGCCGAAATGTCGTCAATCAGAGGGACGTTTTCGTCGAGTTCCTCGAGCACTGGGTTCTCAATCATCTCCTCGTTGATCATCTCCTTGAGCTCCATCTTGTTGAGCGCAAGGACGCTGACCATCTGCACCAGACCCGGAGTGAGGATCTGTTTCTGCGAGACCTTGAGATTGAGTCGTGGCTGGAGAAGTACCATACGTGTCTAAGATGGTTGCGCACGAGTCCCCCCGACGAGCGCATCTCTCAAGATGCCCAGTTTTCCGGGGTATCCGGCGGAATTCGCAGGCCCAGTGCCCACTTCCGCCCACGTGAGGAACGCCTCAATTCTAAACCACTTTGCCGAATTTATTTTGCACATAAGGTTACTTTAGGGTGTGTTTTCAGCGAAATTGGTGGATGAAATGCAAGGAAGGTGGGCGATCATACGATCAGAATTCAGTGCATCTGCCAGGGGACAGTGTCATGCGGTACACAAGGGCCAATCTATCCGGGCGCCAAGAGCGTTATCTTGCGTTCGCGGTCGCGATTCTTAGCGTTGCGGTAGCGTCTTTGCTCAGCGTTCCGCTGCGCAGCATGCTTCTCCATAGCCGGGGGTTGTTGCTGTTCGTAGCGATCATGTTCAGTGCCTGGTATGGCGGGATGAAACCTGGCATTTTAGCCAGCATTCTCGCGGCGGCCTCGTTCACGGCATTTTTCAACGATCAGCACGGCATCCATCCGAACCTCATCAATGCAACGCGGGCCGTGGTGTATATCGGGGCGGCGTCGACCGCAATATGGTTGATGGCGCAGCGGAATCGGGCGCTGGCGAACGCTCTGACGGCGAAAGATGCGTTGGAGAGGGCCCTGGAGGAGATCCGTGTGCTGCGCGGGATTCTGCCGATCTGTATGCACTGTAAGCAGATCCGCGACGGGGAAGGCTCTTGGCAGGAAGTGGAGAGATATATTGCTGAGCAGACCGAAGCGCGGTTCAGCCACGGTGTTTGCCCGGATTGCATGACAAGGTTTTATCCGGATGTGCGCCTGCAAAATTCGCTTAGCTGAGCGAAAATCGCGGCAAATCGAAAAATGACAGAAGTGCTAAAACCCTGAATCCATGCGAGGTTTTCGCATTTTTTGGGGAAAAATCTGGAGGGAAATCGAGGCAAAAAATAAGCAAAAAGAGGCGAAAAACCGTGAAAAAGTGGCAAAAAGTGCGTCTTTGCGAGCCCCACGATTGCGGGGGAGTTCGAACTCGTTCTTTTGGGTCGGCCGGCGGGGAGGCTTGCGAGACGGGGTTTCGGAGGAGCGCTGCGGCGCGATGGGAAGTCTTCGAGAAGTGTGAGAAAAGTGCGAAAAAGTGTCATGCATGACGAAAAATGGCGTGATTTCGGATGAGAAGGAGGCAGCAGTTGCGTGGAAAATGCGACCAGGAGTGAGTTTCGCAAGCCCGGTTGACCCCATGATGCTCGACTGCTAAGCTGCTTAGCACTTCGATGAAGCTATTCCGCCTAAACCGGCAGGGACGCGGCACGACCCTCGGACCACTGGAAGACCGGGTGATGCGGATGGTGTGGTCCGCGCCTGGGCCGGTGGCGGTTTCCGAGATCCAACGCAAACTGCAGCGGAAGGCGAACCCGCTGGCGTATTCCACAGTCAAAACCATCCTGACGAACCTCGCCGCGAAGGGGTATTTAAAGAAATGGAGCCAAGGCCGCACGAACGTTTTTGCGGCGGCGATCACGCAGGAAGAATTCGAAAAGCGCCTGGTGGGCGAGGTGTTGAGTGCGCTGACGAGCGACTACAAGGGCGCATTGTTAGCCACCCTGGTGGACCAGGTCGCGTTGCATCCACAGAGGCTGGATGATCTTGAAAAACTGATTGAGCAGAAACGCGCGGAGATGGAACGCGATGAATAGAACCATGGAATTCTGCCTTTCGTCTGTTCTCTCCGGGCCGTATAGCTCCGTAATCCCGTTCCTGTTTCTTCCGGTGCTCACATGGTTCAGCGTCAGCCGCGTGATGGATCGCCTCGATCGGGTTGCTTACAGCCCCGGGTGGCGTGCGGTGTTTGGAGTGGTGGCGGCGTGCTTGCCGTGGATCATCACGGTTTCGCTGGTGGGTTTCAGCGTTCACCTCATCCCGCGGACGTCTCCGGAAGATTTCGGCTGCTATGTGAAGGTGTACGGGCCGCTCGTTATCATCCTGGGATTGGGAATGCGGGCCGCGGTTGTGTGTTCGTGGAAGTACCGGAATGTCCGGCATCTGTTACGCCTGGCGGTCGAACCTTCGCAGAGACTTCGCGACGTCTCGAACGAACTCGGGGCTACCGCCGTTGAGTTGGGTACGGACGTTCCGGCACGCATTGCGATGGGAGTTTTGCGGCCGCGCTGACGGGGTGGTTGCTGCTGCCGCCGCGATATTCAGCCGGCGAAAAACTACCGCTGGTGACGATTGTGTATCCGGTATCTACGTATGAGGCGAGCGAGCCGCGTCGTTCTCGTTGCACGAAGGGCGGTTCTGGGAGCATCCGCAACTGTTTGCTGCGCTTGGGTATGCGGTTTTATTGCCGAGCATGCCGGAACAAAAGAACCAGGCAGAAAAGCTCAAGGACCTTCCGGATGGCGTGCTGCCGGCGATTGATGCGGTGATTGCGCAGGGGATCGTTGATCCGGAGCGTGTCGCTGTGGCCGGGCAAAGTGACGGGGGATTCGCGACCATCGGCCTGATTACCGAGACGCATCGGTTTCGCACGGCGATTGAGAGTGCCGGTTTTTGCGATCTCGTCATTTTTTACGGCACGTTCTACGGACAGTTTCGGTACGGGACACAGGGAAGCCGGAGAGCGGACAAGCGCTGCGAATGCTGCAGATGGAGAAGGGCGTCGATAATCTCGGCGGTCCGCCTTGGGTGAACTTCGATCTGTATCGCGCGGGAAGCGCGGTGCTGCAAGCCGACAAAGTGGAAACGCCTTTGATGTTGATCCAGGGAGACCTGGATTTTGTACCGATTCAGCAGGGCGAAGAATTCTTTACCGCGCTTTTGCGGCAGAACAAACGAGCGGAGTTCGTGCGCTACCAGGGAGAGCGGCACACGATTGACGACCGAGCGAATGTGCTCGATCTTTGGAAGCGAGTGTCGGATCGGCTGGCTGAAACGATGGCGCCGCGTTCATAGGTTCGGCGTCGCGGTGTGACTGATGAGCTGGAAAATGGGGACAGGCCCTTCCGTCCCCAGATTAGGTTAGCCGCGCCGGGCCGCCTCGATCGTAGCGACGTCGATTTTCTGCATCGACATCATCGCATCGAAAGCGCGTTTTGCTTCGGCGCCGCCGACCGCGAGCGCTTCGATGAGCACGCGCGGAGTGATCTGCCAGGAGAGGCCCCAGCGGTCCTTGCACCAGCCACACTCGCTTTCCTGGCCGCCGTTGCCGACAATCGCGTTCCAGTAGCGGTCGGTTTCAGCCTGGTCGTCGGTTGCGATCTGGAAAGAGAATGCCTCGCTCTGCTTGAACATCGGGCCACCGTTGAGACCGAGACAGGGAATGCCGAGGACGGTGAACTCCACAGTTAAGACGTCGCCCGCTTTGCCGCTCGGATAATCAGAGGGCGCCTTGTGGACTGCGGTCACTTCGCTGTTGGGGAAGGTGGCGGCGTAGAACTGCGCGGCGTCGAGTGCGTCTTTGTCGTACCAGAGGCAGATCGTGTTTTTGGGGGTCATCTACGTGAGTCTCCTTGAGCTATCGGTGCGCTCCGACTGGGATCTCGCTTTGAAAGATGAACGCGTCAGTTCATCGTAAACATCCTATTTGAATGTCGCATTGCGGCAGCGAGTCGCTTGCCGGAAATTGGGGACGAGCGGTGCGGCACCTAGCAGCGCTAGTGCTCGGGTGTGAACAGCGCGATGGGAGGAAATCGGGTTCTGAGGGGTATATGTAACGAAGGAGCCAGCATGAGAAGAAGTTTCATGACTCTCGCGGCCATGGTTTTTCTCGCGACTACGAGCGTGATCTCACAGGAACACCAGCCGAGCGCTGCCGCCAAAGCGCTGTATGACGCGGGTCTCAAAGCAGTTGGAAACGCGCTTGGTGGCGACCCGAAGGAATGGAACCACGCGGTAGAGCTTCTACATAAAGCTGTGGAACTCGATCCTGACTATTACGAGGCCCAACAGGAATACATGATCATTTATGAGAACGCCGCCGCTCCGGACGTTAATAGTCCGGACTTGGCAAAGGAGAGGCCAGCCGAGATCCTGTTCAAAAAGGCCGAGAAAAAGATCGAGGAGCAATACGAGAAACTGGCGGCGGAGCACCCGAAGAAGGCGATTTACCAGTGGTGCCTGGGGATTGCGTATGAATATGACAATCCCGCCAAATCGCTGAGCCACTACAAGGCGGCGGTGGCGCTTGATCCGAAGTATGGGCCAGGGTACAGCGGGCTTTCGGAGATCGCCGAGGAACAGGGTGACTTGGAAATGAGCCAGGAATACGCTCGGAAGGCGTATGAGGCGTGGCCGCACGACAAGGATTTCTGGCGCGGCTATATCGCCAGCTACACGATGGTTCCCGCACCCAGCAACCTGGAGAAAGCGAAAGAGATCGCGTTGAGGGGTGCTGACCAGTTTCCTGACGGAGCGGCCAACATGCTGGGATACATGGCGAGGCGCTCCACAGACGAAGGCCAAGAGCGTGAAATTTTGGAGATCGTAGAACAGCGCTTTCCCGCAAAGACGGACGAGTACGGGCTTTCTCTGTTTGATCTCTATTTGAAATCGGACAAGGCCAAAGCCGTGCAGCTTGCGGAGCGGATCAGTGCCCAAGAACCAAAAGAGAAGAGCTGGCTTGCGCTCAAGACCTATGCGCAGGCGCTGCTGGATGCGCAGTCGATGATTGAGAAGGGCGAATACGAGAAGGCGACCGCCGCATTGGCGAACGTGAAGCCGGCCGGCGCAACTGCTCTCTGGCTTGCGTTGCTGCGAGACGAGGCGCTGGCTGGAAAGGGAGAGCTAGCGAAAGCGTATGAAGACTTGGTGAAACGATATGCGACCACGCCGAGCGATGAAGCGTACGCATTGCTTAACCAATATGGCGAGAAGCTGGGAAAGACTAAAGCGCAGATCACGTCGGAACTTGAGGAGCAGCTTGCGGCGGCGGCGAAGCCGGGGATCCCGTTCACGCTTACTGACTACGGTACGGGCAAGCCGGTGTCGCTGGCGGATTACAAAGGACGCGTAGTGCTGGTGAATTTCTTCTATCCGAAGTGCGGGCCGTGTCGCGGCGAATTTCCTTATCTGCAGATGGCGTTGGATAAATACAAGTCGCAGGGGTTCGCGATCCTTGCGATCAATGGGCATCCACCGGAGGGTGACTGGGTGCTGCCATTGATGAAGGGCTGGCGGCTGGGTTTCACTCCGCTCAAAAGCACGGACGAGGTGTTGGACGCCTACAAAATCTGGGCCTTCCCGGATAACTTCCTGTATGGAGCGGATGGCAAGATCTATCCGATGCCGCGGCAGGTGTATCCCCCGACGCTCCGCGAATTCGAACTGCAGATTGAGGCGTTGCTGCAGGAGGCGAAAACGGAAAAGGGAGCTTCGCAGTAGGGAAGAGCGCGCTCGGGTTTTTCTCAGATGTGTTTCGTAGGATCGAACAATTGGTGGAATGGGGAATGTTCTGGCTATCGGCTTTCCACGACGCTCGCGCGTCGCGCTGAGAGGCCCATCAGGCCTGGGGCCTTGCAGCGGGTGGCTTGAAGGGAAGATTTGCGTTGAGGCGTTTGGGCGCGTCTTCCTAGGCCCACCCGAGCCGGCCAAAAGAGGCGAACTAGGGTGGGGCACCCGGGCCATCTCTTATCTCGGAGTCACAATCCTTCACCTGCGGTGCGCACGAGCAGGAAACCTACTGGACGTCGCTGGTTCAGCGCGCGTGGTCAGTGATTCACAGAGTGTGCCGATGCCAGTTCAGCCTGCGTGTCCTTCACCACTTGCGTCCAACTGGTCGTCTTCTTTCAATAGTGGAATCCGGACTGCGAGCTTTTGAGTCTAATCTGCCATACGTTTCTGAAGGAGATCTGCATATGACAAGCCGACCTTTGACAGCATTGATCACCGGAGGAACAAGCGGAATCGGGCGAGCGACAGCCGATAAGCTTGCGCAACAGGGCATTCATGTCATGGTTGCGGGGCGAAATACGGAGCGTGGCAAGAAGACGGTCGATGAAATTCGCGCGACGGGCGGCAAAGCAGACTTTATTTCTTCCGATCTCCGGGATGCCGCCAGTGCTCGCGATCTGGCAAAGAAAGCCATCGAACTCGGAAGTGGATACGTCGATATTCTGATCAACAACGCCGGAATCTACCCCTTCGGGCCAACCCATGAGATGACGGAAGAACAGTTTGATGATGTTTTTTCTGTGAATGTGAAGGTGCCATATTTCCTAGTCGCCGAGCTGGCTCCGCTGATGGCGAAGAGAGGCAAGGGTGCGATCGTGAACCTGTCGACCATGGCCGCAGATTACGGGGCGCCCGGAATGAGCCTATATGGTTCGAGCAAGGCAGCCATTAATCTGCTGACCAAGACCTGGGCTGCCGAATACGGGCCGAGAGGGGTCCGCGTCAATGCGGTAAGTCCAGGCCCAACGCGCACGGAGGGGACGGGCGCAATGGAAGAAGGCCTTCAACAGTTAGCTGCCCAAGGCCTGGCGGGACGACCCGCCACCGCCGACGAAATCGCTGAGGCGGTTGTCTTCCTGGCGACAGACCGTGCCAGTTTCATTTACGGCGCAAAGCTTGCTGTGGATGGCGGGCGCACCGCGATCTAAAGTGGCACGGCGATCAGCGTTGGCGATGGTCCCCTTAACGCGGTGTGCGCGCAGTCGAGGGAAGACGTCTATCCTTCCGCTAAGTACCGGTGGACAAACGCTACCGCCATTGCCTCGTCAGCTCCACCCATCGAAAGGCAACATCGCTGCGCTGCAAGAAATC
Source organism: Candidatus Korobacter sp. (assembly GCA_036501185.1). Lineage (GTDB taxonomy): Bacteria > Acidobacteriota > Terriglobia > Terriglobales > Acidobacteriaceae > Korobacter. The sequence continues at coordinate 94,577 of DASYAU010000075.1, forward strand.
GCGAATGGTGTAGGCTGCGGGCGATCCCCGCGTTCCGAAAAGCCGAATCTCTGAAACTCGTTCATCCATGTATCGCGTCATTCTAGCGAATTAGACCGCCTTTCGGAGACCGAATCGTCGCATTCGTGAGACTTCTCTGCTTCGTAAACTTCCATGGTGATGGGAGGAATCGCAGCTCCGGCGTGTATCACTAGGATATAGGGTGCTCGCGACGCGGGGTTCTCCCCTTCGACCCGAACTTCTCAGTAAGAGGACAGGATGAAGATCACATTAACGGTTCTCGCACTCTGGCTTTGCGTAGCAGCATCCCCCCTGTTCGCACAGGAGCACAAGCCGAGTGCCGAAGCCAAGGCCGACTACGACCAGGCCAGCCAGGCAATCTCGAAGGGCTTCAGCGGCGATCCGAAGGAGTTCACGAAGGCGGTCGAGTTGCTTCAGAAGGCAATCAAGCTCGACCCCGATTATTACGACGCTCACGAAGAGTACGCCCGCGCCTATGAATTTGCGGCCGCGCCCGATGCCGTGAGCGACGACGATAAGAAAGCTAAAGCCGCAAAAGCGCAATCCGAGAAGGCAGAGAAAGAAGTAGAGCAACAGTACGTCAAGCTGGCGGCTGAGCATCCCGACAAAGCCGTCTATCTGTTCGTGCTCGGGGAGATCTTAGATTACGCAGACCCCGACCGCGCGGTGAACTACTACAAGCAAGCGATCAAGTTGGACCCGAAATGCGGACCGGCTTATAGCATGCTCGCCACTGCCGCGGAAGAGCATGGCGACCTCGACCTGAGTCGTGAGTACGCGAAGAAGGCCTACGAGGCATGGCCCGATGACGAGCATTTCTGGGGCGGCTATATCAGCTCATACACCGCGGTGCCTACGCCCGAGAACCTTGAAAAGGCCAAGGAGATCGAGCTCGAAGGCGCTGCCAAGTTCCCGGAAGAGGCCGTCCACATGCTCAGCTATACGGCCGGACGCACGACCGACGAAGCGCAGGCGCGCCAACTCTACGAACTCGTGAAACAACGCTTCCCGAAGGATGCGAAGGGCTACACGATGGTTCCGCTCTTCAACCTGTACCTGAAGTCGGATCAATCGAAAGCGTTGGAGCTGGCGAACGAGATGGTCAGGGTCGATCCGAAAGACAAGACTTGGCCGCTATTGAAAGATCATGCGCAAGCCCTCCACGACGCCGACGCGCTGCTCGCCAGGGGCGACTTCGACAAGGCTCTCACCATGCTCGAAGCCGTAAAACTTCCGGGGCACCACGCTACCGAAGGTCGCTGGCTCGAACTCGCAAAGGCACAGGCGCTTGCCGGCAAGGGCGACGTCGCAAACGCCTATGCGAACCTGCTGAAGGAATATGCCAGCACTCCGAGTGATGAAGTGCAGGCGGCGCTCAAAACCTATGGCCAGAAGCTGGGCAAATCCGACGCGAACGTCGCGGCGGAGATCAACGAACAGCGCGCCGCGGCCGCCAAGCCGGGCTTGCCTTTTACCCTCACCGATTACGCCACCGGCAAACCAGTATCTCTGAGCGATTACAAAGGCCGGGTGGTGCTGGTGAATTTCTGGTATCCCAAGTGCGGTCCCTGCCGCGGGGAGTTTCCGTACCTGCAAATGTCGCTAGAAAAATATAAGTCGCAGGGCTTCGCGATCCTCGCCATCAACGGCGAACCGCCGCAAGACAGTTGGGTGATGCCCCTCATCAATGGATGGCACCTGGGCTTTACTCCGCTGAAGGGAAACGACGAGGTGGTTTCCGAATACAAAGTGCGCGGGTTTCCGAGTAACTTCCTCTATGGCGCGGACGGAAAAATTTATCCCATGCCGGATCAGGTTCGTCCATGGACCCTCCGCGAGTTCGAATTGCAAGTCGAAAGCTTGTTGCACGAAGCAAACATGACTTCTACAGCGCAGTGAGCGTTCCGGTGCGCTCATTCGTCCTACGAATCGAGGAGGTACACCTCATGATGAAATCCGTTCGTTTTCTCGCCCTGCTCTTGCTGGCTGTGAGTTCTGTATCCGTCGTCGCAATGGCATCCGACAAGTATTCGGGCACGCCTGCGGCTAAGGCGGAATTCGAGAAGGGCAAAGTCGCCCTTGAGTCCCAAAATTGGGAGAAGGCCGCCGCCGCATTTAAGAAGGCGACGGAAATCGACCCCAATTATGCCGATGCACACGATCAATACATGCTCGCGCGTGAAAATGCTGCGATTGGCGATTTCAAGATATTTTCCACCGGCACCGAAGAAGAAAAGAAAAAGATGCGGGAGCGCACCAAGAAGGTGGGAGAGGAAATCACCCAGGAGTACGAGGATCTCGTAAAGCAGCATCCGGATATGCCCATCTACAAATGGGCTTTGGCGCAGCGGTACGACGAGAGCAATCCGGAACTCCAGGGAAAGTATTGCAAGGAGGCCCTGGCCCAGGACCCCGACTTCGGCCCTGGGTATAGCTGTGTTGGTTCCGTTGCCTCGTTAGGCGGCGATAACGCAACGGCAATGCAGTCGTATCGGAAACTGGTCGAGCTGCAGCCGGACAATAAGGAGTCGTGGAGACTTCTGCAATGGACCGCCTCGCATGGGGATCCGCAGCAATACAAGGCGATCACCGATGAGATCGTGCAGAAGTTTCCGGACAGCGATACGGCGGTCGAAGCTTTGATGAAGTACACGAAGAGCCTGCCGCAGGACGAGCAGATTGCGCAATTCGAGGAGATCGTCGCCAAATATCCGCCGAAGAAAGTCCCGGCGTCTGCGAAAGCGGCGGAAGAGCTTTTTGCGCGGTACGACAGCAGCGATCCGGCGAAGGCAGCGGCCTTCGCGCACAAGGTCCAAGCTGAAATTCCCGACGATAAGGACTGGAAGAAGCACGTCGAGTATGCCGATGGGATGGCCAACGCCGAGGCGAAGATCAAAGCCAACGACGGCGCCGGGGCGCTCGCGATCCTGAAAAATGTAAAGGTGCCGACCTACATCTTCAACAAGACGCGCCTCGAACTGCTCCAGGCAAAGGCAAACGATATTTCCGGCAAGACCGCTGATGCTTATGCCGATCTTCTCAAGGTGTTCGCGGCCACTCCCGAGCGCGATTTGCAGGGGCCGCTTTACGATTACGGAAAGAAGCTGGGAAAGAGCGACAGTGCGATTGACGGCGAAGTGTGGAAGGCGCGTGCCGATGCATCGAAGCCTGAGATCCCTTTCACTCTCGATTCGTTCGTTGACGGGAAGAAGGTTTCGCTTGCAGATTACAAAGGTAAAGTGGTGCTGATTGATTTCTGGTATCCGAACTGCGGGCCGTGCATGAACGCGATGCCGTATCTGGAAGATCTGTACAACAAGTACAAGGACTCAGGGTTGGTATTTCTCGGCATCAACGGGTTCGAAGAGCAGGCGGCGTTTGTGATGCCGCTGGTGAAGGCGCGCGGCTGGGGCTTCCTGCCGCTCAAAGGTGACAAAAAATTCTGCGAGGATGTTTACAAGGTACGGGGATTTCCATCGACGTTCTTGATCGGTGCCGACGGCCGAGTGTATTTCAAGCCGTTCACCTACGATCATCACCAGGAGGAAATCGCTGACATGCAAATCCAGGCATTGTTGGCAGCCGCCAAGCAGTGAGGTGACGCGGGAAACGGCAGCGATGAAGCGCTGCACTGATGCAAACAAGGGAGCCCGCCTTGCGGCGGGCTCCCTTGTTGAACAGCGATGGCGTTATTGGTTTGAGGCAGCGGCTGCTGGCGCGGCGGCTTTCGCGGTTGGGACGCCGGATTTTTCTGCCAGGATCTTCTTGGCGTTGTCGGCCAACTGCTTGGCTTGCGGGAGCAGGTCGAGAGCCTTCAGGACCTCAGGATCGGTCTCGGCATGGACGCGGAGACCTTCCTGGGCGCCGTACTGGTTCACGAAGATCTCGGCTTTGATGCTGCCGCGGACCCACTCGTCGTTGTCCTTGAGGTCGGCTTCGGTGAAGGGGACCTTCTGGTCGTCAAGGAATTTGCGGAACTCCTGCATCACCGCGTCGTCAACCTGGAAATTCTTGTCGATGCTGTGGTGTAAGGCCATGTAGTGCTTCGAGAAGTTGAAGAACACGTATTTGATTAGCAGCTCGTCCTGGAACTTGTTGCCCTTCTGGGTTGGGATCTTGACGTCGGGAGTGATGCCGCCGCCGCCGTAGACGGTGCGTCCGCTGTCGGTGAGCTTCACTTCCTTGTTGGCGTTGTTATCGCCGCCCTCGGGATTGTAGTAGTAGTCGTAGAGCGATACGCCGTTGTAGTCGCGCTGGATGAGGCGTCCGCTGGGCGTGTAGTAGTGAGCGGTGGTGAGCGCGAGGCCGGTGTTCTCGGAGAGCGGATAAACCGTCTGGACGAGACCCTTGCCGAAGGTGGTTTCGCCGGCGATGAGGCCGCGATCATGGTCCTGGATCGCGCCGCTGACAATTTCAGCTGCCGATGCGGTGCCACGATTGACAAGAACGACTAACGGATAATCCTTGCCGTTGTTGCCGTGCGCCGCGCGATAGACCTTCTCCGGTGAAGAACGGCCGTGGTGCGAGACGATGACCTGCCCCTTCTTGAGGAACTTGTCGGCTACGCCGACGCCTTCACTGAGGAGGCCGCCGGGATTCTGGCGGAGATCGAGGATTAACCCTTTCAAGTCGCCCATTTCATCGAGGGCTTCCTGCACTTCGTGTTCGGTGGTTTCCTGGAAGCCGGAGACGTGCATGTAGCCGATGCCGGGACGGATCATGAAGTGGACGTCGACGGAGTAGCGCGGGATCTCGTCGCGAATGACGGAGAACTCGAGCGGCTTGTCGGTGCCTTCACGCAGGACCGCGATGCGAACCGTGGTGCCTTTGGGGCCTTTCAACAAGTCGGCGACGTCGCTGGTGGACATGTTGTCGGTGGGCTTGCCGTCGACGGCGATGATGATGTCGCCGGGGCGAATGCCCGCGCGATAGGCCGGCGCTCCGGCGAAGGGAGCGATGACGATGACCTTGTTGTTGCGGGGACCGACCTGCATGCCGACGCCGTAATACTTGCCGCGCTGCTCTTCACGGAGCAGGGCGTACTGCTTGGGATCGAAGAAATTGGAGTGCGGGTCGAGGACGCGGAGCATGCCGGGGATGGCGCCGTTGTAAATGGCCTTGTCGGCGGAAACGGGCTCGGCGTAGTTCTGCTCGACGACGTCGTACACGTTGGAGAAGCTGCGCAGATCGTCGCGAATATCGGTGTCGCTGCTGCCGGTGATCTTCTGCCCGAACAAGAGGCCTAAGCAGCCGCAAGACAGAAGAATGAGAATTACTAAGAATATGGTGCGACGTGAACTACGCATTCGGTCGTCCTTCAAAACTGAGGCCTGAGGTGCCCACAAGATGGTGCATCCGCAGAAGTTATTCGGAGTATACACCGGCTTTGTACCGGTCCGGGTACACGCAGGTGCACTCCCTTTGAGATGCTGGGACAAAGCCCGGAGGTGCTGATATTCATCCCACGATCCGTAAGGTTCTGACGCTCGGGACGACGATTTGTAAGCTATTGGGCGAGGCCGACTTTGGCGAGCAGCTTCTGGAAGCGCGGCTCACCACGGAGGAGATCGTATTCCGGGTCGACTTTCAGGGCGTTGAGCTCGGTGGAATGCTGGGCGTAAGCCTGCTCGAGGCAGTCGAGTGCGCGAGCTTTGTCACCGACGCCAATCCAAGCGACCGCGAAAATGCGGGGATCGGTGGCCTCGCCTTTCTTGAGCGACTCCAGGCGAACTAACGCGCTGCGCGCTTTGGCCGGATCGCCGATACGTCCCTCGAGAAAGGCGAGATTCGCGAAGTGCCACACGGAGTCGGCGGCTGTAAAGTGATCGAGCGCGGTGCGGGCGTCAGTGACGCTGTGAGTCTGCACGTAGGCGAGCAAGATCATTTGCGCACGGGGGAAATTCGGATCGAGATCGAGGACGGAGCGCCACTGCTGGACGGCGCGGTCGTACTGTCGGGAGTAATAGTAGATCGCGCCGCGATCGGAGGCGATGATTAGTGAGAGGGGATCGAGGCGTCGCGCTTCGTCGCTTTCTTTGAGGGCTTCATCGAAGCGGCCGCGGAAAGCAAGATGTTCGGCGTACCAGTGATGGGCGGTGGCGTAGCTGGGATTGAGCGCGATAGCCTGCCGGAACTCGGACTCGGCAGCGCTCCAATTCCAATCGTAGTTTTGGAGGATAAGCGCCATCGCGGTGTGGGCTTCGGGCAGATTGGGATCGAGTTTGAGGGCTTGGAGCGCCGCGCCGCGGGCTTTATCGATGGTCTCGGTCTGCGGTGTTCCGCGATAACCGGGGAGCAGAGAATATGCCGCGGACAGACCCGCCCAGGCCCGCGCATACTTCGGGTCCTTGGCGACTGCCTGTTCGTAGTAGGTGATGGCCTGGTTGAACCCCGGGACGGTGCGCTGGTTGAAGAAGTACTCGGCCTTGAGGAAGAGATCGTAGGCGGCGTAATCCTGCGCCTGGGCGGTATGGGAGGCGGGAGAATTGGGGGCGAAGGTGCGCTGGACTTCGTGGGCAATGTCGGAGGCGATCTCGTCCTGAAGGGTGAGCAGGCCCTTGAGTTCGCGGTCGTACTGACGGGACCAGACGTTGGTCTCGTGATCAAGTTCGATAAGCTGGGCGGTCACTCTGACGTGATCTCCGTCGCGACGTAGACCGCCTTCCATTACATACTTCACTCCGAGTTGGCGCTTCACCTGATCGAGCGTGCGCCCGTTCTTGTAGTACATGACGGAGGCAGGGGCGATCACCCCCAGCGACGGCTGGTTGAGATTTCCGATCTGAGTGATGACTTCCTCGGTGAGTCCGTCACTGAGGTACTCCTGGCTGGGATCGCCAGTGAGGTTCCGGAAGGGAAGCACGGCGATCATCACTCTCGCGCTCGGTAGTGGCGGACGCGTAGTGTGCCTCTCGCGGAGTGCAGTCCAGCCAAGCACGCATGCGACGAGGAGAACGGTGGCAGCGAGGTACCCCTTCCATGGCTTTCGTGGTTGTATCGGCGCGGTGAGGACGGTGACCGTTGGCGGTTGTGGAAGGGGTACGGCGATCCACTCGACTGGAGCCTTGAAGCGATAGCCACGACCAGCTGTCTCGATGTACTGCGGCGAGTTGGCGCAGTCACTGAGGGCACCGCGTAACTTCCCGATGGCGCTGTTGATGTTGTTCTCGAAGTCCACGAAGGTGCCATCAGGCCAGAGACGGGTGCGGATCTCGTCGCGGGTGACGATTTCTCCGGGATGTTCGAGGAGCATTGCTAGGATGGCGAAGGGGCGGCCCGGCAGCTTGACCCGGAGGTCGTGCTTTCTCAACTCAGCGGTGCGGAGATCGACCGCGTAGGGGCCGAAGCGCGCCTTGCTGCCAAGAGACGAAGAAGCTTGGGCCATGGGATTGCCGAGAGGGCAAAGTTTACCACGAAAATGGAGGGCTCCCGAACGCGAACCGGCCCCTGCCGGAAGGACCAAAAGGGCTGCAACTTCCGTGTAAGTAGATGCTTATTCAATTGTTTGGGCGGTAAGCGGCAAATAAGGGACAGGTAAGAGACTGACCATTGACGGCAATCCGGAGACACGGCAATGTTTCGCGAGCCGCCGAATTCTTCGGCACAGACCCTTCGAACGAATCCACAGAAGGAGTTGAGTTGAATGAGGTACGTGAAGCATTTTGGGGTGAAAGTGTCTCTGTTGCGAGTGGGTGTGACGGCCGGGTTGATCGCCGTGCTGACGACCGGAGGAGTGGCAGGTCAGAAGGACAAGCCGACAAAGCAGTCGGTGATCCGAAACCTGCAGCCGTATCTAGATGCGACCGGGTTCGTGGTGACCTATAACGCGAACGGCAACATCGATACGAGCAGCGAATTTTTCCAGAGCCTAGGCACAAATGGACGAAGTTGTGCGACGTGCCACGTGGTGGGCCAGGCAATGAGCTTCAGCGCTACGAGTGCGCGACAGCGGTTTGCAGAAACCCGGGGGAGGGATCCGCTGTTCGCGCCGGTGGATGGAGCGAATTGTCCGACGGCGAAGACCGGCGATGCCCTGGGGCATTCGATGATCCTCGGATCAGGGGTGATCCGGGTGTCGATTGCAGCACCGACGGGCTCGCCGGAGTTCGCAGTGCAGGCGGCGTACGATCCGTATGGCTGCGCCATTGATACAAGCACCGGGCAACAGATGTTGTCGTTCTACCGGCGCCCGCTGCCCTCGACGAATGTGCGGTTCCTGAGCGCAGTCATGTTCGATGGCCGCGAGAGCGTGGCTTTCCCGCTGGGCACGCCGGCAACTTTTGCGAACAATTTGACCGCTGCTTTGACCTCGCAGGCACTGGACGCAACGCGAGGCCATGCACAGGCCTCGGTCGATCCCACCCCAGAGCAATTGGCGTCAATTGTGAACTTCGAAATGGGGCTGACGACGGCGCAGGTGTATGACTTCAACGCGGGAATGTTGCAAGGCAATGGAGTGCAGGGAGGGCCGCTGTCGTTGATTGGGCAGAGCTACTATCCCGGGATCAACGATTCGCTGACGCCGCCGATATTCACGCCGACGATTTTCACGCTGTATTCGAACTGGACTACGCAACCGGGTCACTCGATGATGGCGCGGGCACGCGAGCAGATTGCCGCGGGCGAGCAGCTCTTCAACAGCTTCCCGATCAACATTACCGATGTGCGCGGGATTAACGACAATGCGGCGCTGGGGAGTCCCGCGGTGGTGACCGGAACGTGCGGTACGTGTCACGACTCGCCGAACGTTGGCGATCACTCGCTGCCGTTGCCGCTGGATATTGGCACGGGACATTCGCCGAAGTACGAGACCAATGCGCAGATCAAGGCGGCACTGGCGCAGTTGAGCTTACCGAAATTGCCGGTGTACCAAGTGACGGGTTGTACAGAGCCGTTCACCGGGGAGACCACGATTTACACAACCGACCTCGGCAAAGGCGCGCTGACGGGCAAGTGCGCCGACTTGAACCGCATAAAAGGCCCGATACTGCGTGGGCTTGCGGCGCGCGCGCCGTATTTCCACAACGGCGCGGCGGCGAACCTGATGGAGTTGGTGAATTTTTATGACCAGCGATTCGCGATGGGGTTGACCAAGGAGCAGAAGGCGGATCTCGTTGCGTTCTTGAACACGCTCTGAGTGCCGGATATTCCGGCATGACGAGGGCCCGGGTTGTCGGGGAAAACGACCCGGGCCTTTTTGTTTTAGTAATGGCGGCAGCGGCTAAAGCCGTGTTGCATTCAGCGCCTTAACGGCAGCGCTGAAGCGCTTCCCTGGTACAGATCGCCAAAGTGCCATGCAATGGCGCCACGGTACAAAACCTCTTTAACTACCTGCCCATTGGTCGAATTGTCGCAAATGGGAGGTTCCCGTATCATGAAGGCATGAACCTCGGCATGAGCGAGATGATCTTCATTTTCCTGCTCGCGCTGCTGATTTTCGGGCCGCGAAAGCTGCCGGAGATCGCGCGAGAGGTGGGGAAGTTCATGGGTGAGTTTCGCCGTGCCGGAAACGAGTTTCGCGCGCAGATCGAGAACGAGATCCAGCAGATCGAGTTAGAAGAGCAGATCAAAAAAGACGCGGAGAAGCGCGAGGCCGCGATGCGCGAGACCGAGCAGAAACGGCTGGCGGCGCAATCGCAAGGGGAGTTGTTTGAAGAAAACTCCCAGGTTCCGAACACCGCGGAACCTGGGGCACCCGACGGGGCACGTGAAGGATCGCCCGAAGTGATGCCGACGATCCTGCCGCCCGAGGGAACGATTGTGAATGAGGTGGCGACGCCACGGTCGTCGCTGATTGAGGCGGAGGCGCAACCGGCCGAGCAGGAGCACGAGGCGGAGCCGAATGCCTAGCCTCAAAGATCTCGATCCGGCAGTAAAAGCCAGGCTTTCCCAGGAATCGCTGAAGGGGATGAGCTTCCTCGAACACCTCGAGGAACTGCGGCGGCGGATTATCTGGAGCATTGTGTACGTCGCCGGCGGATTCGGCGTCTGCTATTGGTTCCATGAGCAGATTTACGGCTTGATGCAGAAGCCCATCATGATTGCGCTCAAGGCGCATGGGCTGGACCAGAAACTCGTTTACCTGAATCCGACTGATCCATTCAATATGTACCTGAAGGTCTCGTTTATCGCGGGACTGTTCCTGGCATCGCCGTTTGTGCTGTACCAGGTGTGGCTTTTCATTTCGCCAGGGCTTTACCGGAATGAACGGCGGTACGTAATGCCGTTTATGTTCAGCACCGTGGGGCTGTTCGTGGCAGGCGGTTTTTTTGCTTACAAGATGGTGTATCCGGCGGCGCTCGATTTCCTGATCGGCTATAGCAAGCAGTTCGCGCCGATGATCACGATCAGCGAATACACCGACCTCTTTCTCACGATCATCGTGGGATTGGGGCTGGTGTTCGAGATGCCGATCCTCGTGTTCTTCCTGGCGCTGATGGGGATTGTGAGCGCGAAGTTCATGTGGAAGAACTTCCGCTATTCGATCCTGGTCATCTTCATTATTGCGGCGATAATTACGCCGACCACCGACATCATGAATATGTGCATCTTCGCGGCGCCGATGATTTTGTTGTACCTGGTGTCCATCGGGGTGGCGTGGCTGGTGCATCCAAAGAACCGGCGCAAGCGGCGGGAAGCTGAAGAACAGAGCTAGCTTGTGAACGGGAGACTCATGATCGTCGCAGCACTTGCTTTGAGTGCCATGCTGGCGGGCTGCAATGGCACGCAGACGCAGCCTCAAACGAATCCCTCATCCCAACCGCAACCGCCGGCGTTCCAGAGTGTGCGCGACGGCGTGACCCCGCAGCCTGTCCCGGCCGGAGCGCTGAAGATCAATGCGGACCGAGCGTGGGAGTACAACAAAGAGGTGGTGGCGTTTGGGTCGCGTCCGGTGGGAAGCGAGGGGCACGCGAAGCTGGAAGCGTGGATCAGGGCGAAACTGAAAAACGACAACCTCGAGGTGGATGAGTTCCCGATCGATTCGCCAGCGGGGCAATTCACGGGGCGGAATTACATTGCGAAATTTCCGGGGAAGAAAGACGGGATCATCGTGATCGCGGGGCATTACGACACGGTGTACAACTTGCCGAAGGCCTTTGTGGGCGCGAATGACGGTGGGTCGTCGACGGCGCTGCCGGTGGCGATTGCGGACGTGCTGCGCGGGAAGCCGAACGATGGATATAGCGTGTGGATCCTGTTGACGGACGCGGAAGAGGCGTTCCAGAAGTGGTCGGCAACGGATAGCTTGTATGGGACGAAACATCTCGCGGAGAAGTGGAAGCAGGATGGAACGGCGGCGAAGATCAAGGCATTCATACTGGTCGATATGATCGGAGACAAGGATTTGGATATTGACGAGGACAAGAACTCGACGCCGTGGCTGCGCAAGGTGGTGTACCAGGCGGCGAGCGACCTGGCGGAGCAGTCGCATTTCTTCGTGCGTCCGAACGAGCTCGAGGATGACCACTTGCCGTTTGCGAGGATCGGCGTGCCGGTGGTGGATGTGATCGATATCGACTACGGATACAACAATGTGTTCCATCACTCGGTGGAAGATACGCTGGATAAAGAGAGCGAGAAGAGCTTGGAAATCGTGGGGAACGTGGTGCTGGAAACGGTGCGGTTGGTGGATGAAAAGCAGTAATTAGTGGTTAGTGATTAGGGATTGAGGCGGCTGCGGCCGCCTTTGTTATTTGCGGTGGCAAAGTTCAAGGCAATAAAAATGGGAGCCGGCGGACCGGCTCCCAAAAGTGATGCAAACTTTGTTTAGAAGTTGAAGTGCATCTCCAGACGCATATTGCGAGCCGCTTGATAGTAGAACGGCTTGCCGTAGGCGCTGTTGGTCTGCACCACACCATTCATCGGAGAGGTGCCCTTGAAGCTGTTCAGGGCAGTCTGCAGGTTGAACGGTTTCATGATCTGTTCGTAGAAGTTGAGACCGTCGGCGTAGTAGCAATAGCTGGTGCCCGTCGCCGCCTCACAGTTCGCGCTGTGCGGAGTAAGGTAGTTGCTGACGTAGTTGGAATCAAGCTGGCTGTACAGTGCAGTCACAGTGTGCTGGTTCCACAGGTTGGAAACGACGAACCCGACGCTGAGGGACTTCGACTCACCAATCTTGTAGTGCTGGGTGAAGTTGAAGTCGGTCTGTGTGTACCACGGAGTGCGGTTCACGTAGGGTTGGCCAACCGTGATCTGACCAGTGGTCGGGTCTTGGGTTATGTCGGCCCACTCTCCGCGGTTAAACGGATAAATCGCCCAGCCGCCGCGGCCACCGCCGGCGTCCACGTAGGTGGAGTTCGGCGAACCGGAATACGCGTATTGGAAGATGCCGAAGTCTGAAGTGAAATGCTTCATCCAAGGCAATTCGTAATAGGCATAGCCCTTGAAGGCGTTGGGACGATCAGTCGGCAACAAGCCGCTCGATGAACCACCGAGCGAGTTGTAGGAGAAATAAGGCTCGTCAAAAGCGCGGCTGTTGTTCGGCGAGTTGCGTCCGCCCAATCCGCCGTCGCTTAATTCGGAGCTGGTCAGTCCCGTGTAGTTGCCACGGAAGCGGCTATAGGTGTAAGAGAACATACCGAACCAATGATCGCTCTGGGCCTTGGTCAGGCGGAACTCGACACCGTCGTAGCTGCGGGCAGCTTTCACGATCGGGAAGTTGGGGTTGGCGCCGCTGGCGTCTGCGCAGTCCTGTTGCGGAGTGGCAGCCGGGTCGTTGGCATAGAGGAATTGGCAGAAGCCCTGTAGGGATTTATTCACGCCCAAGCCAGGATTGACGATGACGAAGGTTTCGTTTCCGCTCGGCGGAACTGCGATTGACGAATCTTCAATCGCGCTGTCGAGACGACGACGATCCCAACGAGCTTCCAAGGCGAGACCTCTGCGCAACTCGTAATCAACACCGAAGACGGCTTCGTGTTGGGCGTAAGGCTTGAGGCCCGGCGCAACGCCTTCCTGATATGGGTTGCAGGTTGCACAAGTCGGCAAGGAAACGCGGTAGTTGACGTTCTCGATGAAGTTCAACCCTGCCGGCGCAGCGCCACCGGCCCAGTTGGTTTGCGCGGCACCGCTCGCATCCTGCGGACAGTAGCGGTTGCTAGCATCGAAGGCAGGAATGATTGAGCCGAGATTGGCAGTGTTCAGGCCGTAGAAGCAGCTATCCCAATACTGGCCACCGAAGGAGCTGATTGCCAGGTTGAGCTTCATGACATCGTAGAACTTGCCATAGCTGCCGAAGACCTTCATGCGGCCGTCTTTAAACACATCCCAAGCGGCGCCGAGACGAGGACCGATTTTGGAACCCCAATCGAAGCTGATGGGATTGGCGGGGAAGCCGGACGGCGGATGGGCAACGCCAACGCTGTCGAATTCGCCGGGCAGATTTTCATGCTCGAAACGAATACCGGCATTGATGGTGATGCCATGACCGATGGTCCAGGCGTCCTGTGCGAAGAAGGCATGGTTATACAGCGTCGCCTTGCCACCGTTGCCAGAGTCGAAGACTTCGATGAAGCCATACTGACCTTGGCAGTTGTCGGCGGAAGAAAAGCTGTTGCAATTGTTGATACCGACGGTGGACTGCGGAGTGTAAACGGAATCCGCACCGGGATCAACGTTGACGATCGGGACGTTGGCGTGCTGACTGATGAAGTTGGAGAGCCGGTTCATCTGGTACCCAAACTTGAAGTTGTGGGTGCCGAGCCAGCCGGACTTGAACCAGGCGATATCCTGATTGAACTGGATGGCCTTGTTCGCGTTGTAGCTGGTATCGGTGCTATTGACGGCCGCAGTCTGGAAGCCCCCACCTTGCTGAAGGTTCGAAGGAAGCGGATCGCCGTTTGTGTCAACTCCGCCGATACCGCTCACGGACCAAATGTCGACCGCGCCGGTGGTTGGGTAGCCGAAGTTGGAATAATTTTCGAAGTAGTAGCCGAAACGAGTGGTGGCTACGAGGTGAGGATTGATGGACCAGTCAACGCCGGTATTCACCGTCTGATTGGGAGCGGTGTAGCCGAGGCTGTGGCTGAACGCTGAAGGATTGGTACCGGTGTCGACGTTGTAGAGGCCATTCACAGAATCTTGGCCGGGAAGGCTGAGACCCGATTGGCGCTGATACTGGTAGAGCCAGGAACCGAACACGCGGATATTCTGCGTGGCAGCGACGTCAACACGAGCCGTAGTGTAGTAGGTTTGGGTGTTCTGGCTAAACGTGCAGACCGCGGTCGGGCAGGCGTTTGAGCCATTGACCGAGTCGGCTGCAGCGTAATTTACTTTTTCCTGGAACCGCTGGAGATCCGGGTTGAAGCCCACGAAGAAGAACGCCTTGTCTTTCCACTTCGGAAGCAGCGGACCGCCAAAGCTGAAGCCAGGGAAGTAATCCTGAACTCCGGGACGCGTTGGCTGATAGTTCTGGTAACCCTGGTCGGTAAAGGTGCCGTTTGTCTGGTACCCGCTCAAGGGATCTTTACGTTCGTAGGCGACAGGGCTGCCATCGAATGCCTGGTTTTCGTACTGCATGAAGACGGACCCGTGATACTGCGTGGAGCCCTTCTTCATGACGACGTTGGCCACGCCACCGAGTGCGCCACCGTGTTCGGCTTCAATACCGGAGGTCTTGATCTGGACTTCCTGAATGAAATCGAACGGGACGTTGGTGTGCGAGTATCCGCCGATGATGTTGCCGGTGGATTGACCTTCGACGAGGTACTGGTTTTCGGAGTCGGAGCCACCCGCCACAGAGAAGCCTGAGGTGTTGCCGTTGGCGCCGTTACCCGGAGAATCGCCGCCGGTGCCGGTGCCGAGGCGGTTGGAACCCTGGAGAGGCTCGTTACGCGCGGACGGGGCGAACTCAATGACGGACTGGAAGGACTTGCCGTGGGGCACGTCCATGATCACGTCTTGAGTGATGTTGGTCATGGTGCGGGTGGTGGTGACGTCGATGAGGGGAGCTTCTTCGGTCACCTCAACGACGGTGCTGCTGCCGCCCGGTTGCAAGGGGAGATCAAGAGTGGGGAGGTGACCGACTTCGATGGTCACGCCCTCGCGCTTGAGGGTCGCAAAATTTTCTTTCCGAGCGATGACCGTGTAGGTCGCTGGCGGGAGATTGGCGAAACGGTAATAGCCATTACCGTCGCTGGTGGTTTCCTTCGTGCCCACTAGACCGGGGGCGGTGAGGGTGACTTTGGCACCTGGGATAACGGCGCCGGTTGAATCCTTTACCGTGCCCTGAAGTCCGCCCGTGGTTTCCTGGGCGAACAAGCAGCTAACGCAGAGCAGGGTGAACATCCACATCAAGACCAGGAAAGATTTCCGAGTCCTGCCCATTCGTACCTCCTAGATTTCCGTGGTTCGAGTTCCGCGCACTCGGAGTGTCGCTTCTGAAATTTTGAGTGGCGGTTGGGAGCGACGGTGCAATTCGATGCCCTAAAGGTGGTAGGAATTTTGGTACTGAAAATAGGGAGGTTAGTGTCTAGTAGGAAGGTGGTGAATCGGCACTTTTATGGAATTTGGTAGCATTTCGGTGCTGATGATCGCGAAGATGTTGGTTCGTTGTGAAAAGTTATTTCAGCGGCTTGTAAAGAAGGGTCAATATTCCCCTAACCTGCTCCCAGAAGGTGGTGATGGCATTTTTTGGGTCGGTTAAGTGGCACATTAATGCTATGCGACGTGTGAAATCGGGCGGTCTGGGGCGAGGAAGTCGGCATTTTGCTACGGAATTTCATACATAAGGCGAAAATCGCTCCCGAAAACAAGAGTGTGGCGGGTGAAAAGGCTCGCAGTACGATTGATTTTCGGAGATACAGAGATCGGGCGGATTTCGGAGGGTATTTCGAGGAAATTTGTCAGGCCGGTAGGGAGCAAACAGGGAGGCAATAAAA
>DASYAU010000076.1:0-1620 GCA_036501185.1 Candidatus Korobacter sp.
TTCGCTGCCGTGCAGCACCAGCGGCACGTCCAGCTCCTGCGCCGCTTCGAAAACCGGGTAATTGTGATTTCCGGTAAAGGGCTGGTTCTGCCAGCGGCCGCCGGTACCATCGGGATCGAAATTGAACGCGATGAAACCCTCTTTGGTCCAACGCTCGATCTGTTTCGCCACCCGCTCGGATGGAGACGAAGGATGTTGTCCGAGCATGCCCACCGGCGCAAAACGGCCGGGATTCAACTGGCAGGCACGAAGGATAAGACCATTGTTGAGATCGGCCCAGACGGCGTTCTGTTCCGTAGTACCTTCATGTGTCGCCATGGCTTTCGCACGGGGAGAAGCGAATGCGACATCGATGCCACGCGAGTCCATCAGGCTGATCACCTGTTCCAGACTCTTCCTAACGTCGGCATCGGAGATGTTGGGAACCGCATCGGGATTCTTTCCGGAAAGTTGCGCTTGGCGAAAGCCCTCCACTTCCGGGTGACGCGCAAGACGAACGAAGTGCTGGTGAGAGTCGATAATCATGTTCGCGGCTAGTTGAAACCTTTCTCCAAGATATGCGGCCGTCCGCCCTTCGTATCTCCGGGTTCGGATTCTAGTGGGGCACAAAGAGCGCGTCAATCCGCACAGCACGGGCGCAACGCAAGCACGCTAACTTCGCAGCGGAACCAAGGCACGCAGGCGCTGATCTCGCAAATAAATTCCAAGCCAGGCCAGCACCCCGAAAGCAATCGGGAACGTAATATTAAAAAGCGCTGTACCGCTGTGCACGTTGGCGTCAACTGCGCCGCCAAGATAGCCTGTCAACAGAATTGCGCCGAAAACGGAGGTGCGCGGAATCACATAGAGGGCCGTGCAAACAAGCAGCGTAGCGCCGATCCCTACAATTGCGGCGCCGCTGTACCCAAGTTTGGCTGAGGCCTCCACTACCTGCGGCACTTTCATCACTTTCGTGACGCCGTCAAAAATCATAAACAATACAACCAGGCCGCTGATGATATACCCGGTCCAAAGCATTCCTTTCGAGACACGGGCCGCTTGAGCAGTCGTTTCCATTTGTCATCTCCTCCGTTCTTGCACTCGAGAATTAAACGCAGAGTCGGGTTCCCCCAAGGCATCGCACTTTCAGCTAGTCAGCTATGCGTGATCGTAGGCTCGCTTCAAACCTCTTATATCAATTTCCTGCATTTGAAGCATGGCCTTCATCGCTTTACGATCTCGCCAACTCTTCAGCGAGACGCTCCAGGGTTTGCGTCCAGCCCGCTTCCATACCTTTCAGGTGTGCGACTGCGTACTCGACCACGGCTGTAGCACGCGTTCGAAGAGTGAGTTTCGTTTTGCCACCGTGCTCCGCGAAAATGACGGTTGTAAGGCCGTCGAGGATTGGATTCCCGTCTTTGTCGGTGGCGATATTGGTGAAGACGAGCCGCTCGGGCTCGACGACTTCGCGATACACACCTCCGCACGGATGCTCGGTCCCATCCGGCGAGCGCATGACGATGTGCCAGGCGCCCCCAACACGCGCATCCGCCTCACAAACTGGGTTCGTGAATCCCCTCGGCCCGAACCATTTCGCAAGTTGCTTAGGGTCGGTCCACGCTTTGAACACAACCTCCCGCG
>DASYAU010000077.1:0-26524 GCA_036501185.1 Candidatus Korobacter sp.
TCCCGGGTACGCCGGCGGGAACGTATACGGTGACGATCACCGGTACCTACGGGAGCACGACGCATATGCAGGATGTGACGCTGGTGGTGCAGTAGACGCAAAGCGTCAGCTTGCAGGGGCTGAAGCCCCGGAATTGGCGCATCGAGTGCGGCAGCGCTAAAGCGCTGCCCTGTTCGCGGCGGCGATGGCAGTACAACCCTCACGCGGATGGGGCGGGTGGATCTTCCACTGGCCTTTTTCGTGCAAATTTTGTGACGCCTTAGCTGGCCGTTCGGCGTCAAATCCGTACCGCTTGGTGGCGGAGTGTGCCGTTTAATGCGACAGCCAAGAAGTGCCGTAAGTTACACGTCCCATTCGGGTTTCGTACCCGTTCCACTCTGGTAAAATAGAGGGCACCGATGCCTTTGAAGACATTGTTCCTGAATCCGCCGAGTTTCGAGAATTACGATGGCGGCGCCAGCTCGCGCTGGCCTGCCACCCGCGAGATCGAATCGTACTGGTACCCGGTATGGCTCGCCTATCCAGCCGGAATGCTGGAAGGGTCGCGGCTGCTCGACGCTCCCCCGCACCACGTCAGCTTCGACGAGACCATCCAGATCGGGAAGGATTACGACTTCCTGGTGCTGTTTACCAGCACGCCGGGCTTCCAGGGCGACTGCAAGATCGCGAAGGCGATGAAGGCCGCGAACCCGCGCCTGAAGATCGCATTTGTCGGTCCGCACGTGACGACCCTGCCGGAGCGTTCGCTGCGCGAGTGCCCGGAGATTGATTTCATCGTCCGACGCGAGTTCGACTATGCCGTGGTTGAGTACGCCAACGGCAAGCCGCTCGAAGAAATTACGGGCATCAGCTATTTAAAGGACGACAAGATCGTTCACAATGCGGACCGTCCGCCGGTGTCGAATTTGGATGAGATGCCGGACGTGATCGACGTTTACAAGCGCGATCTCGACGTGAAGCGCTACAACGTGCCGTTCCTGCTGTATCCGTACATCGCGCTGTACACTACGCGCGGATGCCCGGCGCAGTGTACGTTCTGTTTGTGGCCGCAGACGCTCAGCGGACATCCGTGGCGGAAGCGTTCGAGCGACGCCGTGGCTGCCGAAATGAAGAAGGCCATGCAGCTCTTCCCGTGGGTACGGGAGTTCTTCTTCGACGACGACACGTTCAACATCCAGAAGGCGCGCACGATTGAGCTTTGCGAAAAGCTGAAGCCGCTGGGGATGACGTGGAGCTGCACGTCGCGCGTGACCACCGATTACGAGACGCTGACGGCGATGAAAGAAGCCGGTTGCCGCCTGCTGATTGTGGGCTTCGAGTCGGGCGATCCGCAGATTTTGAAGAACATTAAGAAGGGTGCGACCGTCGATCGTGCACGGGCGTTCACCAAGGATTGCCACAAGCTTGGGCTGAAGATCCATGGCGACTTCATTCTGGGCCTGCCGGGCGAGACGAAAGATTCGATCCGGCGGACGATGGACTTCGCGAAAGAACTGGACGTGGAGACGATCCAGGTTTCGATCGCACACGCGTATCCGGGGACGGAGCTGTACGACTACGCGAAGTCGAATGGCTTTATCGTGCAGGAGGGCGCGGCCATGGTGGACGAACAGGGCCACCAGGTGGCGATGATCGAGTACCCGGGCTTGCCGCGCGACTACGTGATGGAGATGGTGCACAAGTTCTACGACGAATACTACTTCCGCCCGAAGGCGATCTTCCGCATCGTGCGCAAGGCGGCATTCAACACGGTGGAACGGAAGCGTCTCTACAAGGAAGCTAAGGACTTCATGAAGCTGCGGGCATCGCGAAACAAGGCGGTGAAAGTGGCGCGAGAACAGCAGGCGAAGTCGAATATCAATCCGACGAAGAAAGAGCAGCCGGCAGAGCCGGTGAACGTCGGGTAGCGGTAACTGTTTTTCAAGCGGCACGGCCTAGCGCCGTGCCGTTTTGTTTTGCGGACGTGGTTTAATAGGCGGCATGCGATTTTCAGCGGTTCTTTTATTGCTCGCAAGCTTTGCCGTTGCCCAGACGTCGACCCCGAAGAAAACGGAAACGAAGAAGCCGGTTGGGTGGAAGGCGATCCACGACTCGGCCATCATCATTGATACACACGCCGATACGCCGCAATACATGCTCGATAAGGGCTTCGACCTGGACACGCCGGATACGGATGTGCAAGTAACCATTCCGAAGGCGAAGGCTGGGAACCTTGGCGCGGAGTTTTTCTCCATCTGGGTGGAACCGATTTCGAATGCGGGGCACTTCCCTCGCCGCACGTTGCAACTGATCGATTCCGTGGACGAGCAGATCGCGAAGCATCCGAAAGAGCTGATGAAGGCGACCTCGGTGAAGGACATCTATGCAGCGCACCGCGAACACAAACTGGCGGCGTTGATGGGCATCGAGGGCGGGCACACGATTGACGACGATCTCGGCCTGCTGCGCGATTACTACCGCCTAGGCGTGCGGTATATGACGCTGACATGGTCGAACACCAACGACTGGGCGGATTCGTCAGGCGATATTACGGATCCGAACGTGAAGCACCATGAGGGGATGACGGACTTCGGCAAGGACGTTGTCCGCGAGATGAATCGCATGGGGATGATGGTCGACATTTCGCATACCGCCGATAAAACGTTCTACCAGGCGCTAATTGTGAGCCGCGCGCCAGTGATTGCGTCGCATTCGTCGTCGCGGGCGCTGGCTGATGTGCCGCGGAACATGACCGACGATATGCTGCGGGCCTTGTCAAGAAACGGCGGCGTGGCGATGGTCAATTTTTACTGCGGCTTCCTGAGCAAGGACCGGTACGACCAGGAGAAGAAGGTCGATGCCGAAGATGTGGAGCTGCAGAAGATTGAAAAAGAGGCCAACGAGCCTGGAACGAAACTGACCTATAGCGATGTGCAGGAGGCGGAGATCGCAGCCGCGAAGAAGATTCCGCGTCCGCCGTTGAGCCTGTTGATCGACCACATTGACCACATGGCGAAGATCGCGGGCATTGACCACGTGGGATTGGGGTCGGATTTTGATGGCGATACCTGCAATCCGGAGGGTATCGACTCGGCTGCCGACCTGCCAAAAATTACCAAGGCGCTATACGAACGCGGTTACAATGCCGAGCAGATTCACAAAATCCTTGGCGGGAATTTGCTTCGCGTCTTTTCACAAGTAGAAAAGGTTGCGGCCCAGATGCAGGCCGAGGCGCCGAAAGACTCACGGCGAGAGGTAAAGCCATAAGTTCATCGCCGGTAACAGTGGCTCGGTACGATCGACATAAAGGAGCAGACTGCAGATGCGCAGTTTCTTCGTCGTTCTGATTCTCACCCTCGCAACCGTCAGCTTGGCCCAAGAGAAAGCGGCCACGACACCCGCCAAGGCGGACGATGCGAAACCGGATGCGGTGGCCGATAAGGACATCACGCCTGACATCGCCGCCGACTTCCAGGGAACGCTTGAGCAGCCGGTGGCAACCCTGACAACGAGCGCTGGCACGTTTCGTTGCGTCCTTTTTAAGAAAGAAGCTCCAATGACGGTGGAGAACTTCATTGGGCTCGCGAATGGGTCGAAAGACTGGACCGACCCGGCTACCAGCAACAAGCGACATCACGTGTCGCTGTACAACGGGACGATTTTCCATCGCGTGATCCCCGGCTTCATGATCCAGGGCGGCGATCCGATGGGGACCGGGAATGGCGATCCGGGCTACAGCTTCAAAGATGAGTTCAGTGACGACCTGCTGTTCGACCGGCCGGGGCGGCTAGCCATGGCGAATAGTGGTCCGAACACTAACGGATCGCAGTTCTTCATAACCGAAGTGCCGACGCCACATTTAGATGGGAAGCACACGATCTTCGGCCAGTGCGACAACGTTTCGCTAGTACAGCAGATTGCGCGCGAACCGCGTAACCAGAGCAACGATCGCCCGGTGGACCCGGTGAGGATCGAGAAGATCACATTCGACGGCGTCCGGCCTCCGCCAAGGCCGGTGGTACACCATCCCGCCAAGCCAGCCTCCAGCAGCAAGCCTAAGAGCCATTAATCCGCGGATTACCTCTACGGTCCAAGCTTCATTGGATCGTACTCGAAGTTCACCAGGTTATCGCGATAGTCAATCTGAACATCCATGAGATTTAGAACGCGGAAGCCGATGATGCCGGAGACCTCCGTTCCGGCATCGCGGCTGATGCTCGAGAGATCGAACGTGACGGGGTCCTCGACACGCTGCTTCAGGTGACCGAAGACCATGTCGGCGTCTTTCGTTGAGTAGATCTTCGCGACCTTTCCGCTGATCCCTCGGACTTCGGTGTCGTAGTCGCGGTGCATTTTGCCAAGCTCGACGGCGAGTGTGGTGCTGAACGTGGTGTTGAACGCGCCGGTGTCGATGAGGAAGAGCTTGTTATTCAGATCGTTGATGCGGGTGGGCAACAGCAACTCGTGGCCAAAGCGGTAAACCGCGCTCCATTCCTTCATTTCCGGTGCGCGGTATCGGTCTTGCGGAGGGTGCCTGGGAATGTAGGTGCGGATGTTGATGATGGCCGGGGCGTCCTCAGACTTATTTTCCGCAGCAGCGGAAGCGTCGGAGATCGCAGCATCGTCACCTTCGCTGTTCAGCGACTTTGCGACCTCAGCGTCGCCAGGGCGCTTGGGCAAAGGCTCCAGCCGCATGCGACGCTCGCGGAAATCCAAATTGACGATGTAGTTGGAGAAGACATCGGCGCCGATCAGGCCTTCTTCTTCGACAATCGATTTTTTGTCGGAGACCTCGACGATGCAGTCGTGGAACTCAAGCTCGCCAACCTGAAGGCGGTCGACGTAGCCGTAGTAGCCGGTGACTTGCCCCTGGTCGCCAATCCCACTGGCGTGTTCATCATAGATGCGAGCGACGCCTGCCTTTTCCGCCTGCTTACGGCCCATGTAGATGCCGCTGGCGCCGGTGTCGAGGAGAAACTTGGAGACGTGGTCATTTAGCTTGACGTTCAGACCCCACCCGCGGAGGCGCTGGGCATCAAGCAGCAACGGCGTCAGGTCCGTCTGGGTACGTTCTACCGGCTTGGCGAGGCTGCAGGGGTGGGTTTTCCGGTCGGCTGTGGCTCCCTTGAGGAATGCCAGGTACTCTCGCAATCCGGTGAGGTCGCTCTGCCCATCTTTATTCTCCGCGAGCAGTTTTTCCATCGCCGGGATACGGCTGCTGCGCGGCAAAAACCGGATCCATTGGCGCTGGACATCGGGATCGTCGGGAGCGAGATCGCGCGCCGTAACCAGTAGCTGATAAGCCTTGCCATGGTAGCCGAGCGCCCCCACCAGCTTTGCCAGTCCAAGGTAGGCTTGAGTGTCAGTAGGATCGAGGCGAATTGCGCTGCGGAAATCCGATTCAGCCGCCGACATTTCTGCTCGGCGGAAGTGGACCTCCGCCATGCTGGTATGCAGTGGCGCAGCGTTGGGTGTGGCCGCAAGGTATTTACCGGCAAGGTCAACGGCTTCCTGGAGTTTTTCTTGCGAAAGCAGCGTGCGCACCAGCGCTACCTGGGCCGCAACCGAGCCCGGTTCCTTTGCGAGCACAGCGCGGAACCTTGCGGCAGCGTCGTCGTACTTGCCGGCGGCGAAGGCCGCGCGTCCGGCCACAAGGTCAGAATTTTGTTGCGAAACGGGAGCAGAGCCAGGCGCGGGAGTGGATTGGGCTTGGGAAGAATCCATCAGAAGTGCGGTAGAGATAAAAGCAGACAGCAGCAGAGCCAGCAGGCGGTTCATCAGGGCCTCAAAAATGATATTTCACGGGCAGAGTACCACCCCAGAGTGCCTGCTCTGCAAAGAAAACCGTGTTGTTCGGAAATCAGAACATGGGGTAGGTGAAAGCTTCAGGGTATCTTCGGTGATTCATCCGTTGCATTTCCACGTCGGCGGAGCGTAAATAGAAGCTGACGGTACGGCGGCGGCTTACCGAGACCACCCCACGAAGCGCAACAGCGGCGCTCCGCGGGGGCCCCAAAACGATCGCCTATCAGGAGAGAGTTCTGTGAAGAAGATGTTGTTTACGTTCGGCGCAGCGTTGTTCGCAATCACCATGTTGATGCCCGTCACGGCGGCGGCCCAGACGCATCATCACAAAAGACATCATCGGCACCACCATCACCATCATCACGCCTAGACCTCGGACCCGCAGTATGAAAGCCCCGCTGAGCGGGGCTTTTTCATTTGCGCGAATGTGTATGATGTTGCGACCTCGATCCATTCACCGGAGTGAGCTATGAAAATCATTCGCATCCTTTTTGTTTTGCTGATCTCGGCGCCGCTGTTGGCGCAGACCTATGATGTAGTGCTTAGCGGCGGACGGGTGATGGATCCGGAGACGGGGCTCGATGCCGTCCGCAATGTCGGCATCAACGCGGGAAAAATCGTGCGGATATCCGCCGAACCGCTGCAGGGAAAACGTACCATCGATGCGAAAGGGCTGGTGGTAGCGCCCGGGTTCATCGATCTTCACCAGCACAGCCAGGATGTGGAAAGCCAGCGCCTGAAGGCGATGGATGGGGTAACCACCGGGCTGGAGATGGAAATCGGCGTGCCCGACGTGGCTGCCTTCCTGAAGGATATGCAGGGCCATTCGGTAATCAACTACGGAACCGCGGCCAGCCATGCGGCGGCACGAGCTCTCGCCTTCGGTGAGCCACTCCCTCCGGAAACACCGCACGCTACTCCCGGCGAGATAGTCCTGGTTCCAAAGAGCGGCGCGGTGACGAACAACCCGGCCACTCCTCAACAAATCGAGGCGATAGAAGCGCGATTGCGCAGCGAGCTGAAGGCCGGCGGCCTCGCCGTGGGTATGGGCATTCAGTACACGCCCGGGGCAACGCGGTGGGAGATCATAGACGTGTTTCACCTGGCCGCCGAGCACGAAGTGCCGGTGTATACGCACGTGCGCGGCATCGGACAGCTCGAGCCTGGGTCATCCATTGAAGCTGTGAACGAGGTGATTGGCGCGGCTGCAGTCACCGGCGCTTCGCTGCACATCGTGCATATCAACAGCTCGTGCACAAAGGTTTCCATGGAGTGTCTCGCGATGGTGGGGGGCGCGCGCGCACGCGGTCTTGATGTAACGACAGAGGCGTACCCCTACATTGCGGGAATGACGGCGATCAACTCGGCGCTGTTCAACCCGGGGTTCATTGAGAGGTTCGGCGTGACGTATAACGATCTCGTGCTCCCGGAAACGGGCGAACACCTCACCAAGGAGCGTTTCGAGGAGCTGCATGCTTCCAGCAAGCCGCAATCGGTTTTGATATTCCTGAATACGCAGGAAATGGTGGACAAGGTCATTCCCAATCCGCTCGTCATGATTGCCAGCGATGGCGAGAAGAGCCATCCACGCAATGCCGGCACGTATTCCCGCATTCTTCGCGTTTACGTCCGCGAGAAGCAGACCGTGACCCTGATGGATGCAATCCGGAAAATGTCGTTGATGCCGGCGCAAATGCTCGAACGTTCCACGCCTGAGGGCCGCGGCAAGGGCCGCTTGCAGGAAGGCGCTGACGCCGACATTGTTGTCTTCGATCCCGCGACCGTCACCGACCGCTCAACGTTCCAGAAGCCCACGCTGCCGAGCGAAGGCATGCACTATGTGCTGGTGGGCGGAAGTTTCGTGGTGGACAACAGTAAGCAGGTAGCAGATGCGTTTCCGGGAAAAGCGATCGTAGGGACGGGAAAGTAGCCCGGCGCTTATTGCGAAATCATTCCGATGGTCCCGAGCCATGTCTCCACCAACTGAGGCCATCGCGTTATGGGGAACTTCGTTGGACGAAGCCCGAAGGCATGGCCGCCCTCTGCATAAAGGTGCATCTCGACAGGCACACCAGCATTCTTTAGCGCGATGTAGTAAGCCAGCGAGTCGTTAACGTTGTCCACGTGGTCATTCTCCGCTTGGAGCAAAAATGTCGGCGGAGTCTGCCGAGTCACGGGAACATAAGGATTCAGGGCCAGGTTTTTATTGGCGACGGCTGGAAAATGAGTGACGATTTTATTCGTGCCCTGCTTCGCGTCCCACTCCGCGGCGCTCAGTGATAGATGGCCCGGATAAAGAGCCACCGCGAAATCGGGGCGGCAGCTCTCTTTGTCGGCGGAATCGATGGGCGGATAAACACGTTTGTCGAAATGCGTGCTCATCGCTGCGACCAGGTGACCGCCTGCCGAGAATCCAAGCACACCGATTTTGTGCGGGTCAATATGCCACTCCGCCGCGTGCAAGCGCACCAGTCCCATAGTTCGCTGCGCATCTTCCAATGCCATGGGTGACTCCGGATACGGTCCGGATTTCGGATACGGGCCTACATTCGTGACGCGATACTTCACCAGGACGCAGGTGATTCCCTTCGGTGTCAACCAATCTCAGACCTCGGTGCCTTCGAGATCGATGGCCAGGCCCTGATAGCCTCCGCCGGGAAAGACCAAGACGGCCGCGCCGGTATTTTTTCCGGATGGCGCATAAACGGTCATCGTAGGTTGGGTCACGTTGTTGATCCCGGTGATCGGCTTTCCGCCGAAAAGATGTTCCTTGCCGCTCGTTTGCACCGTCTCCGGCCCCGCGACGGGCTGCGGATCGGGCGCAGCACCCGGCCAAATCGGCACTCGAGTATGTCCCGCGGAAGGCTGCCATGTGGTCTGTGCATTCAGACCGACGAACGCAATCGAGACACAGAGAGCAAGAAAGAATTGCTTCATGGCAATTGTCACTTTTTCGCTGACGTTGGAGGCCCAGAGGCAGGCATCAAGCATGCGCCATTTCCGACCGCTGGATGTTTATAAGAATGGTGCTAGTACTTGCGCGAGACGAGATAGTAGCTGCTGATGGCCTTCACAAACTCGGTCAGCTTCTCGCCGGTAATGCGGATGGCACCCGCCTCGTAGCGGTCGTGAAAGGTGGGGTTGGGATCGCGGAAAGTGAGCGAAGTCACGTGGATTCCCTGCTCCGTTTGCGTGTATTCCGCGCTGGTCAGCACAACCGCGTGCAACATGGTTTTACTGGAGCGGAATGTGATCAACATCGGATGCTGCTGCTGCATCTCGGACACAAGCAAGTTGGTGGAGGGAATGCCGGTGTAACGCACCGTGCGCAGGACGACCTTGCGGCCTTTGCGATCGACTGCGGTGCCGTTCATGGCTACCGCGATTGCGTTTTCGCTGGCGGCCTCATCGACCGTCTTGCCATAAATGCGCTTCACGACCTGAGATTGCTTGATAGGAATGTCGTACCAGTTCAAGACCATCTGCACGGAAGCGGCCCAGCACCACTCGGTTTGCATCTGGGTAGCGGAAACGAAATTGAATTTTGTGGTGGGGATACCAACTTCGATGGGGCGATCGGCTTCGGCAAGCAGCGGGACGCAGCCGAAAACGAAGACCGCGAACGCGAGGAGCGCTGGCTTGCGAATTTTGTCCCAAAGCGACATAAAGTTTTTTGGGCAGGCGTTCCCTTGTTGGTAAGAACCCCACGCTCAGAGCAAAGTTGCTCCGGACAAATCGCCTGAAACCCCTGTCAGGCAAGCTGTTCCTGTTATTTTATGCCTTCGTGCAAGCATGGGCGACCGCGCGGAAAACTTTGCGCCGGGTTCCGATTTCCACTCCTGTACTGCTTTTAGGGCATTGGCACCGCGGAGAGAGAGTGGGAAATTCAACATGCCGACGGACCTCCCCCGTCCGCATGGGAAATATCTGCTAACTCATGCTGGCGAAGCCTTGCCCTCCCCCGCCTTCCCTTTCATCATGCAGCATCTCACAAATTCCGACACAGCTTCACCGGCCCGCACGCACCCAGCGAACAGTGACGATTTCTCTCTTCGCGCGGTTTGGCGGATCTTGTCCGTGCGTCGCGCGATTATTGGGTGGACGCTCGCCGCCGGATTCGTGCTGGCGACTGCGGCCTGGCTGCTGATGCCGCCTAAGTACGCCGCGGAAACCCATCTCGAGTTCAATCCGGAGAACCCCGCCGCGTTTGAGGTGAACAACCCCGAGAGCGCGCCAGCCGAAGACTATGCCGTAAACCTGACGACCCAAGCCAACGTAATCGAGAGCGACACCCTCGCGTTGCAAGTGATCCAGCAGCTCAACCTGGAGCAAGTGGAACGAAGCCGCGCGCGATTTCACATCTTTCGCGATGAGCCGGATAATCGTCCGCTCGAACAGTCGCCGCTGCGGCGCACGCGCATGCTGAAGAAGTTTCACCAGCGGCTGACGGTACGGCCGTTGGGCGGCACGCGCCTTCTCCAAGTGCGATATCTCGATCGCGACCCGGCGCTGGCAGCAGCGGTGGCGAATACGCTGGTGAACGATTACCTGGAGCAATATTTCCAAACGCGCTACACCGCAACTCGCCAAGCATCCGATTGGCTCTCAAACCAGCTCTATGATTTGAAAGCTGACGTCGAGAGTTCACAACAGCGACTGGCCGACTACCAGAAGCAAACCGGCATCCTCGGCGAAAGTGAAACCAACAACGTAGTAATGGCGAAGCTCGAAGAGCTGAATAAACAGCTCAGCGCCGCGCAGGCCAATGGCGTTGTGAAACAGGCGGTATGGCAGTTGGCGAAGACCGGCGATCCGGAACTAATTTCGTCGGTTGCCGGAAACTCATTCCTGGAAGGCGTAAGCGGCGGCGCAAACAATTCGCAGCTTGCGTTGCTGCCGTCGTTACGCGCGCAGGAAGCACAACTGAAAGCAGACATTGCGCAGACTTCGGCGCGACTGGGACCGAATTTCCCGAAGCTGCAGGCGATGCGTAGCCAACTGGCTGATCTGCAGGCATCGATTGATGCGGAGGTAAGGAAAATCGCTGCTCGCGCGCAGAATGACTACCTCGCCGCGAAAAATGCCGAGGACATGGAGCGGGCGCTCTTCGACAAACAGAAAGAAGAAGCGAACCGCCTCAACGATAGCGCCATCCAATACGGGATTTTGAAGCGGGATGTAGATGCCAGCCGCGACCTTTATCAAGGGCTGGTTGGGAAGCTGAAGCAGGCGGGAGTGCTCGCGGGACTGCGCTCTTCGAACATTGTGGTGATTGATCCAGCGCGCGCACCCGCCAAACCTGCGAGCCCAAATATCCTGCTCAACCTCGCGCTGGGAATTTTAGGTGGCCTTGTCACCGGCGTGGGAGTCGCGCTGGTGAGGGACGGGACGGACACAACCATTTGGAGCCCTCGTCACGTGCAGGCAGCGGGCATGCGCGTGCTGAGCGTGATCCCGCAAGTGAAGCCCGAACAGCTTCGATCGGCCGACGTAGAAGAACCCTGCCGGGCGTTGCGCACTTCGCTGCGCGCTCCGGAGTGGGAGCTATCTCCGAAGGTGGTGGTGGTCACAAGCAGTCTGCCGCAAGAAGGAAAGAGCACCGTGGCGGCGACCCTGGCGCGCGTCCTGGCACAACAGGGCGGGCGGGTTCTGCTGATCGATGCGGATTTGCGCCGACCTGCGGTGCACACGTGGTTCGAGATTCCTGCGGATAGCCCGGGGCTTGCAGCAGCGCTCGCCGAGTGCGATCGCGCTTCGATCCCAAACTCCGAGGGCGTTTACGTGTTGGCGGGTGGACCGCGGGCTGAGCATCCGGCGGAACTGCTCGCCTCAGCACGCATGGCAGAGTCGATGGCCCACTGGCGCAAAGAATTCGATCACATTGTGATCGATACGCCGCCAGTGCTGAGCGTTACCGATGCGGTGATCGTCGGACAACTAGCGGACGCCGTGCTGCTGGTGGTACGCGCCGGGCGCAGCACTGCTGAGACGCTGGAGCGGACCCAGGAGCTGCTCGCGGACAACTATGTCTCCGTTCACGGCGCGGTGCTCAACGCCATGGACTTCCGCTCTGCCGAATACGCACACTACTTTGGCCACAGCTATGCCGATAAAGAACTGCACGAGTACATCCGCTCATGAAACTTGCAATCGCCATTCTCTTGCTGTGTACGGTGCACGCCGCGTTCGGACAGTCCGAGCGTTCCGCTGCCCGACTGACGATCGGTCCGGGAGACCTGCTAAGCGTTGAGGTGTTCGACGTCCCCGAACTGAAGCAGGAAGTGCGGGTGAGCGATACCGGTGAAACGACACTCGCGTTGGTCGGAAAGTTGTCGCTCGCGGGACGAACTGTGGAGGAAGCCGAACACGAGATTGCCACCCAGTTGGAGACAAGAAAGTTCGTCGTACATCCGCAGGTTGCGGTGCTCGTGCGTGAGTATGCGACACAAGGCTTATATATCAACGGCGAAGTGCGGAAGCCGGGTGTGTATGCCGTGCTCGGGCCGCACACTCTGCTGCAACTGATTGCCGAAGCTGGCGGCCTGACGGAAGCTGCTTCTCCGCAGATCACCGTACGGCATGCGGACAAAGCGGAAGAGAACATCCGACTGCGGCCGGGTGATGCATCGTCGGGCGACGTCGTATTGCGGCCAGGCGACACCGTGGTGGTGCCGCGCGCAGGAATTGCCTACATCGTTGGAGACGTAGCGCGGAGCGGCGGATACGTGATGCAGGACGCTGGCGAGTTGACCATCGCACAACTCGTCGCGCTTGGCGGAGGGCTGCTACCCACCGCCAAAGCAGGGAACGCCAAGCTGGTTCGCAAGACTGCACAGGGACGCCAAGAAGTTGAAGTGAACGTGAAAGACATTCTTCGCGGACGGGCGCCCGACCTGGCGCTGCACGCTGACGACATCCTCTTCATCCCGAATAGCGCATGGCGCAGTGCTGCCAATCGTCTCCAGAACATCACGCACGTGATGAACGGTGCGCGCATCGGCGCCCACTGCAATGTTGGTGACCACACGTTCGTGGAGACGGGAGTGGTTCTCGGCGACAATGTCACCGTGAAAAACGGCGTCGCCGTCTGGGACGGGGTCACTGCCGAGAACAATGTCTTCATCGGCCCGAACGTTGTATTCACTAACGATCGGAATCCGCGCGCCGCGATCAGGAAAACTAAGGACCAATTCCTGCCTACTCTCCTGCGCGAAGGGGCTACGCTAGGGGCGAATGTCACGGCTGTCTGCGGAATCACCGTGGGCCGCTACGCATTTGCCGCAGCCGGAGCGGTGCTCACCCACGATGTGCCCGACTACGCGCTCGTCATGGGGAATCCCGCGAGGGTGGCAGGTTATGTGTGCGAGTGCGGAAACAAGTTGAATGACCAACTGCTCTGCGCTTGCGGCTTGAAATATGCGCGGCAGAACGGTTTTATTGTTCGGGTGCCATTCTAAGCCGCAAAGCCCCCAAAAGGCAGGGCGCCGTTTGCAATCGCCGGAGGTTCACGGCTATCCTTCTCTGCGCATCTTATCTTGTGCTTTTTAGCGTGAGGAACTCCATGCGTCGTAATCTCTACCGTACCATCGCAGGTTGCTTGCTCTTCACTGCTGTCGGCTTCGCACAAACGATTTACAAATCCGCAGGCACTTATCCGCTGCAAGGTGAAGGCTTCTGGGATTACCTGACCTTCGATACCGCCGCAAACCGTCTCTTTATCGCCCACGGCACGTCGATTGACGTGGTTGATCCGCAAGGCAAACTGCTCGGCCAGATCCCTGCCGACGGGGCGCATGGCACCGCGCTCGTGCAGGACAAGAACCTTGGCTTCAGTACCAACGGGCGCGCCGGCACGATCACTGTTTTCGATCTGAAGTCGCTGAAGAAACTGCAGGACATTAAAGTCAGCGATGGCCCGGATGCCATCATCTACGATCCGCACTCCAAACACGTCGTCGTGATGCACGGGAAGAGCCAGTCGATCGAGGCCATCAATCCCGATACCAAGCAGATCGACGCCACCGTACCGCTCGGTGGCAAACTGGAATTTGCGGCCGCCGATGCCGGCAGGGTTTACATCAACGTGGAAGACAAGAGTGAAATCGCGGCAGTCGATACCAAGACGTGGAAAGAAGTTAGCCGATGGAAACTTGCCGATTGCGAAGATCCATCCGGCCTCGCCATCGACGAGAAGAACCACGTCCTCTTCACTACCTGTGGCAACGCGAAGATGCTGGTGCTCGATACCTCGAACGGTAAGGTCGTCTCTACCGTCAAAACCGGCGATGGCACGGATGCCGGCGCTTTCGATCCCGGCACGGGCTACGCGTTTGCTTCGAACGGCGAAGGGACGCTGACGGTCGTGAAGAAATCTGGCAATGGTTATGACGTTGCGCAAGACGTTCAGACCATGCGCAGTGCCCGCACTATGGCCGTCGATCCGAACACGCACAACGTCTATCTAGTTGGTGCGGACTTTGAGGCTCCGGCGCCGGGTGAACGCCGCGGCAAAATGAAGCCTGGTACGTTCAAGCTGCTGGTGTATTCGCTGGCGAAGTAGCCGGATAAAAGTTGACTGCCCGCCTTCAGAACAAGGCGGGCTTTCTTATTTGCGCATATATTTCGCTCGCAGCATTCCCGCCACCGCCCCAGCCACGCAACTTGGGATACAGAGGATGAATGCCTCTACGGTGCGGGCGATATTTTCTTCGGAGCCGCCGTAGTGTTTCATTTGAATCCACGAGACCGCCAGCACAATTGCAAGGCCCAGCGCAGCACCGGCCGCGGCGGCCAGGGCCATGTGGCGAACGGGCAGCAACCACAGCAGCGTCGTGCCCGCCAGCGCCAACCCAAGGCAAGTCGCTGCCGTCTCCGGCTGGCCGCGCAAAATTCCGCCCCAATCCACTCCCGTGCGAACCGCCTCCGCGGCGATTAATACCACGTTCACGAAGACATATGGCAGCGTGAACCAGATTACGTAGGCGCTGATCCTGAGCTTCATCCCGTCTTTCTGCACGTCGCGTAGATTACCGCTAATCCCGTATAATAAGAGGTTTCAGCACTCCTCCGGATGCTCGCCTGTAAGGTTGCGGAAATCCCTCCGCCCGGTTTGGATGCTGTACGGGTCGCGATGTCGAACGAGAGCATTATTGTCCGCGGTGCGCGGGTCCACAACCTGAAGAACATCGATCTGGAGATTCCCCACAACCAGCTCACGGTTGTGACCGGCGTATCCGGCTCTGGCAAATCATCGCTCGCTTTCGACACGATTTACGCCGAAGGCCAGCGCCGCTACGTGGAGTCGCTGTCGGCCTATGCGCGCCAGTTTCTCGAGCGCATTGAGAAGCCCGACGCTGACCTGATCGATGGCATTGCCCCTGCCGTCGCCATTAAGCAAAAAAACAGCACACGTAATCCCCGCTCGACGGTTGCAACCGCGACCGAGATCTACGACTACCTGCGCCTGCTGTTTGCCCGAGTGGGGCGCACCTATTGCGGCAACTGCGGCGGCGAGGTGAAGAAGGACTCGGTGGACGAAGTAGCCGACCGGCTTCTCGCTTTGCCGGAAGGCACGCGCTTCAACGTCCTCTTCCCGCTGGTTGCCGCACAGGCCCCACCGGCTGAGCCGGAAAAGAAAAAGGGACGTAAGTCGAAGAAGCAAGCCGCTGTCGGAGACGATGAACTCATCAAGACGCGTCTCTTCGAGCTGCGGAAGCGCGGCTTCAATCGGCTCTTCCAGACCGGCCAGGTCTTTGAGTTCTCGACGCCCGAATCGCTGCTCGACATCGACTTCTCAAAACCCGTGTACGTGCTGGTGGATCGCATCGCCACTGCTCCGGATAATCGCTCCCGCATCGTCGACGCAATCGAGTCTGCATACCGCGAATCGGGCGAGGTGATCTTCGAAACCGCTCCGCGCGAGGAAGGCGAGGCGCCCGAGCGTTTTCGCTTCGCGCAGCGCTTCGAGTGCAAGAACTGCCACCTGAAATACGACGAGCCCGAGCCGCGACTGTTCTCTTTCAATAATCCATATGGCGCATGTCCCAAGTGCCAGGGGTTTGGCAACACCATCGATTTCGACATGGACCTCGTCGTTCCAGACCCAGCACTCACGCTGAACCAGGGCGCGATCGAGCCGTGGACAAAGCCGAAGTACCGCCCGCTCGGCACGGAAATGAAGCGCTATGCGCGAAGCGCCGGCATTCCACTCGACACTCCCTGGCGCGAACTGAGCAAAGCTCAACGCGAGGTCCTCATTGAGGGTGACGCCCGCTATCCTGGCGTGCGCGGTTTCTTCAATCATCTTGAACGGAAGAAGTACAAGCTGCACGTGCGGGTGTTTCTCAGCCGCTATCGCGGCTACTCGCAGTGCTCCAGCTGTGGCGGAGCGCGCCTGCGCACGGAAGCGCGCAATGTTCGGGTGGCCGGCAAAAACATTTGCGAAGTGACGGCGATGACCGTCGAAGAAGCGACCCAGTTCTTCAGCACCATCCAGCTCACACGCGAGGAAACCGACATTGCCGGCAAGTTGCTGGAAGAAATCCAGAGCCTGCTACGTTTCCTGAACGAAGTCGGCCTCGAATACCTCAGCCTCAACCGGCTGTCTTCAACGCTTAGTGGCGGCGAGGCGCAGCGCATCCAGCTTGCAACTTCGCTCGGCTCGCGCCTGGTCGGCACGCTCTACGTGCTCGACGAACCTTCCATCGGCCTGCACAGCCGCGATACCAACCGGCTCATCAATATCCTGCACGACCTGCGTGATCTGGGAAACACGATCCTTGTCGTCGAGCACGATCCTGAAATCATGCGCGAAGCCGACCGTATTCTCGACCTCGGTCCTGGCGCGGGAGAAAACGGCGGAACACTTGTCGCGGCCGGAACATACGCCGAGATCAAGAAGAATTCGTCGTCGCTCACCGGGCGCTATCTTGCCGACGAATTGCATATCCCCCTACCTACGCAGCGTCGCGTGCCAACATCGCGCAAGATCACCATCAAGCACGCGCATGCACACAACTTGAAGGGGATCGACGTCGACATTCCGCTCGGCATGATGGTCGTAATCACTGGCGTGAGCGGCAGCGGGAAATCTACGCTGGTTCACGACATCCTTTACCAGGGACTCGCCACGGAAAAACGCCAGGTCACCGGTCTGCAGCTCAGCGGCTTCGATTCGATCGAGGGGGCCGACTTGATTGACGAAGTCGTGCTGGTGGACCAGTCGCCAATCGGCCGCACCCCGCGTTCGAACCCGGTCACCTACATCAAGGCGTTCGACGCCATCCGCGAGCACTTCGCTTCGCTGCCCGAGTCGCAAAAGCGCGGCTATGCGGCGGGACATTTTTCATTCAACATCCCCGGCGGACGCTGCGAGAACTGCCAGGGCGATGGGACGGTTACGGTTGAAATGCAGTTCCTGGCCGACGTCGAGCTGATCTGCGAAGAGTGCAAGGGCACACGCTACAAACCGGAAGTACTCGAAATCCGCTATCACGGCAAAAATATCCACGAGGTGCTCGATCTCACGGTGAAGTCTGCACTGCAGTTCTTCAGCGGGTCGCCGAAGATCGTGGACAAGCTGCGCGTGCTCGACGAAGTTGGTTTAGGCTATCTCCGCCTCGGACAATCGGCCACCACGCTTAGTGGCGGCGAAGCGCAGCGCATGAAGCTCGCGCTGCACTTGCAACCGCGCATGCGCGATGTTGGCCGCCCCACGACCGACGAGGAAGGCAAGCCGCTGCGTCGCCATCCGCGGATGCTTTACATCTTCGATGAGCCCACAACTGGCCTTCATTTCGATGACGTAAGCAAATTGCTCGCGGCCTTCCGTCGCCTCATAGATGCTGGCGGATCCATCGTCGTGATCGAGCACAATCTTGACGTGGTGAAGACCGCCGACTGGGTCATCGATCTCGGCCCCGAGGGCGGAGACCGCGGTGGCAACATCGTCGTTATCGGACCGCCCGAGAAGATCGCCGCGGCTAAGAATTCCTACACCGGGCAATGGCTGGCCAAATATCTGCCGTCAAATGGCCGCGGGAAACACTGATCCAACAAGACTTGTGGGCTATACTTCTCCCGCGTTTCAGGAGCCCACATGCGCGTCCTTCTTCCGCTACTATTGATTGCAATGACGACTCTCGTTTCTGCACAAACGCCCGCCCCGCCCGTCGCCAAGAAAGAACCGCACGTTACCCAGATCAACGGCCGCACGCTCACCGACAATTATTTCTGGCTGCGCGATAAGCCGAATCCCGAGGTCCGCGCCTACCTCGAGGCCGAGAACGCGTATACGGACGCGGACATGAAGCCGACCGAGGCCTTGCAGAAGACGCTGTATGACGAGATGCTGGGCCGCATCAAGGAGACCGACGTCGACGTGCCGTACCTCCAGGATGGCTACTGGTACTACACGCGGACGGAAGCAGGAAAGCAATACGCCATCCGCTGCCGCAAGAAGGGCTCGCTCGATGCTCCCGAGCAGGTCGTGATCGACGTAAACCAGCTCGCACAAGGACAGAAGTTCATGTCGCTCGATGAATTCCAACCGAGTGACGACGGCAACTTGCTGGCGTATTCCACAGACAGCACCGGCTTCCGCCAATACGATTTGCACGTGAAAGACATGCGTACCGGCGAAGACCTCCCTGACCACGTGGCCAAGACCGGATCGATCGCGTGGGCCAACGACAACAAGACGCTCTTCTACACGGTGGAGGATGCGGCCAAGCGCCAGTATCGTGTGTACAAGCACACCGTCGGCACGACCGGCGAGGATCCACTCGTCTACGAGGAAAAGGACGAGCGCTTTGACGTGTACGTCTACAAAACGCGCAGCAAGGGATACATTTTCCTGGTCAGCGCGAGCCACACCACGAGCGAAGCGCGCTACATTCCCGCCGATCAACCGAACGCCGAATGGAAGCTGATTGAGCCGCGGCGACAGGACGTAAAGTACCAAGCCGATCACAACGGTAATTTCTTCTACCTGGTGGTGAACGATACTGGCATCAATTACCGGCTGGTGAAAACGCCCGTCGACAAGCCTGGAAAAGAGCACTGGCAGGAAGTAATTGCCGAAAGTCCGGACACGATGTTGAATCACGCGGAATTCTTCAAAGACTTCTATGTTCTCCACGCTCGCGAGCACGGGCTGCCGCTGCTGCGCGTTATGAACCTCGCCAGCGGCGCCAGGAAGGACATCGAATTCCCCGAGCCGGCCTACAACACTTCGGGGTACATGAACGCGGAGTTCGACACCACAAAGTTTCGCTATGTGTATCAGTCGTTCATCACGCCGGCGTCGATTTACGAGTATGACGTGAATACCGGCGCCTCAACGCTGCTGAAACAGAAAGAAGTGCCCGGCGGATACGATCGCACGAAATATAAAGTCGAGCAGCTTTATGCGACCGCACGCGATGGCGTAAAGGTGCCAATTTCCATCGTCTACCTGAAGACCGAGAAACTCGATGGCCGGGAGCCGCTGTATCTCTACGCTTACGGTTCGTACGGCATATCGATGGACATCAATTTCAATTCGAACTTCTTCTCGCTGGTGGACCGCGGCGTGGTGGTGGCGATTGCGCACATCCGCGGCGGAGGCGAGATGGGCAAGGCCTGGCATCAGGCCGGCCGAATGATGACCAAGAAGAACACCTTCACCGACTTCATCGATTGCGCCGAGTACTTAACGAAGAATGGCTACGGATCGAAAGATAGGCTCGTAATCGAAGGCCGCAGCGCGGGTGGACTACTGATGGGCGCGGTGCTCAACATGCGTCCCGACCTGTTCCATGCGGCGATCGTCGGCGTGCCGTTCGTGGATGTGATCAACACCATGCTCGACGAGTCGCTCCCCCTCACCGTGGGCGAATTCGAAGAATGGGGCAATCCCAAACAGAAGGCGGCGTTTGATTACATGTATTCGTATTCGCCGTATGACAACATCGAGGCCAAGCCGTACCCGAACATGCTGGTGCGGACGAGTTTCAACGACAGCCAGGTAATGTACTGGGAGCCCGCAAAATATGTGGCGAAAATGCGCGCGTTACGAAAAGACGACCACCTCGTGATCCTGAAGACAAACCTGCAGCCTGCCGGACACGGTGGCGCAAGCGGCCGCTATGACCGTATTAAGGATGCAGCGTTCGACTACTCGTTCATCCTCACGCAGATGGGAATCAACAACTAGATTTTGAGTGGGTTCCCCGCTCTACGCGCGGCGTAGGGT
This sequence comes from Candidatus Korobacter sp., assembly GCA_036501185.1. Taxonomy (GTDB): domain Bacteria; phylum Acidobacteriota; class Terriglobia; order Terriglobales; family Acidobacteriaceae; genus Korobacter. The sequence continues at coordinate 20,018 of DASYAU010000077.1, forward strand.
GGGGATTTTTGTTATCCGACGACGCCCCGGCACTCGCCGAAGCCCACGCGCGCCGCGCCTTCGCGTTCCGCGTAGCCGCGGAATATCACCTCGTCGCCGTCTTCCAGGAATTTTCTCGTCTCGCCATTCGGCAAGGTAATCGGCTCGGTTCCGCGCCACGTGAGTTCAAGCAAACATCCGCGCGCATCCTTCGAATTTCCTGAGACGGTGCCGCTGGCGAGCATGTCGCCCGGTTGCAGGTTGCAGCCGTTGGACGTGTGGTGCGCCACCATCTGCCCGACGGTCCAATACATGTCGCGGAAATTTCCGTGGCTCAGGCGGACGGGGTCGATCTTTTCATCGCGCATCTTGCGCGTAGAAAGACTGACGTCGAGCCAGAAATCGAAGCCCCCGTGTTGCTGTTCTTTCTCGTCGGAGAGATACGGCAACGGTTGCGGATCGCCTTCCGCGCGCTGGAATGCCGCCGTCCGGAAGGGCGCAAGCGCTTCGAGCGTAACGATCCACGGGGAAATCGTGGTGCAGAAATTCTTCGCCAGGAATGGCCCTAGCGGCTGGTATTCCCATGCCTGCATGTCGCGCGCCGACCAGTCGTTCGTCAGGCACAGGCCGAAAATGTGGTCGTTCACGTTCTTCAGCGGAATCGGTTCTCCCATCGCGTTTCCCTGCCCGATGATCGCGCCGACCTCGAGTTCGTAATCGAGCTGCGCGCAAGGGCCGAAAGTTGGAACTTCGGCCGTGAGCGGTTTGCGCTGTCCGCTGGGCCGCTGCACCGGCGTCCCGCTGATCACGATCGACGAAGCGCGTCCGTGATAACCGATTGGCACCCACTTGTAATTCGGCAGCAGAGGATTGTCGGGCCGGAACATGCTCCCGACATTGGTCGCGTGATAAATCGAGGCGTAGAAGTCGGTGTAATCGTGGATGGTGACGGGCATCAGCATCTCGACGTTTTTCATGGCGTCGAGATAACGCGAAACCATCTGGCGTTGTGCCGCGCCATCGCGTAAAAGACCAAAGAGCGCTTTGCGGGCGGCACTCCACGCCTGCGGACCTGAGGCTAGAAACGAATTCAGACGTTTCTCCGCCAACAGCGCAAACTCCGCGGAGCTCTTGCCCTGGTCGCGCACCCATGCGCCTATGTCGAACACCTGGTCGCCGATCGCTACGCCGATGCCGCCGCCTTCATCGTTCCTGCGGCGGAAAACGCCGAATGGCAAATTCTGGATAGGGAAATCGCAGCCCGGCTGGTTAGCCGAGGTCACCCACGACTTCACTTTCGGATCGTGTGTCTCATTCATCATTTATGGGAGTAAACCGAGCGCCTGGAGGTCGGTTATGGGGTCTTCAAAGGAGCAAGAGCCGAATGCGATGGCAAAATTCGTGCGGACATCCGTGAGTTCGGCGCTGGAAAACTGCGCGTCGCGCCACCGTACGGCATCGTCGCTAAATTGAAACGCGCGCGGGTTCTCCTCTGCGAGCACCTGTTCCACCAGCATGTTCGCGTAACCACGACGAACCATGGCCGCAGCCAGGAAGACGTTGAGGAACCCATGCATGGTTCCCTTCGGGCTGTCGGGCTTATAGGTAAACGGCTTCATGCACCGCACCGGGTGATGCAGTCCCGCTGTAGCCTTGAACGGAATGTGCGCTCCGGCGCACGCGCGCAAAAAACGCGCCACCGCCGTGACCTGGGGGAAGGCATCGGCGGTCAAGCCACCAGTGCGAATTTTCGCCCGCAGGTTTTCGTGCGCCATGGCGGCAATCATGTGGGTGGGGTCGACGTTGCTCGGCACTTCAACGTAAGCCGTCACGCCATTCACCTCGTGAATATCGGCTACTGACCCGGCTTTCAGTTCCACGGCATCGATCTCGACCTTCCAGTTCTGCTTCGCGTTGAAAGCCTTCACCGCTTCGAGTTCTTCCAGCTTCGCCACCAGCGCGCTCAGTTTCCAACCGGCAGGCGCCTTGGCCCAGAGCCACGCGGTTTCGAACTCCTCCAGTCGCGCTACCGGAACAACGAATCGTCCCAGCATCCAGGCGTATGGACCGGTCTTATAGCGAGCGTAGTTACTCACCGCGGTTTCCATGTCGAGACCAGCGGGCGGAAACAGTCCGGCGTAGTCGATCAACGATGCCAGCAGCGCGTGCAATGCCGGAGTAGTGGCCGTTGGTGGCATTCCTGGGGTCGCGTTCATTTCTTCTTCTTGAAGTTGTTCTTCAATCCCTGCCAGCACGTGTAGTACTCATGCTGGAGCTGCGCCGTATCCATCGCGTACTTCGTTGGACGGCAAACGAAACGCGTCTCGAACATGAACGCCAATGTGTCAGCCAGGTACACCGGCTTCAACTCCGCGTTGCTCGCTTTTTCGAAAGTCGCCGCATCCGGACCGTGACCGCTCATGCAACCGTGCAAGCTCGCGCCACCGGGAACGAACCCCTCGGCCTTTGCATCGTACTCGCCGCGAATCAGTCCCATGAACTCATTCATGAAATTGCGATGGAACCACGGTGGACGGAAGGTGTGTTCGGCCACCATCCAGCGCGGCGGGAAGATCACGAAATCCGCGTTGGCCGTGCCCGGGATCTCGGAGGGCGACGTGAGCACGGTGTAGATCGATGGATCGGGATGATCGAATGTCACCGAATTGATGCAGTTGAAATTTGCGAGATTGTACTTGTACGGCGCGTAGTTGCCATGCCACGCCACCACGTTCAGCGGCGAGTGGTTGTACTCGCTCTCCCACAGGTTCCCGCAGAACTTCGAGACCACTCGGAAATCTCCGCGACGATCTTCATACGCCGCGACCGGGGTTTGGAAATCGCGTGGATTCGCCAAGCCGTTTGCGCCGATGGGACCGAGGTCCGGCAAACGGAACATGGCGCCGTAGTTCTCGCAGATGTAGCCGCGCGCCTGCTTCTCCAGCAATTCGACGCGAAACTTGATGCCCCGCTGGATGACAACAATCTCGCCCGGTGCGGCTTGGATCTGGCCCAGTTCGGTATGGAAGATAACGCTGCCGAGCTGCGGCACGATGAGCAGTTCGCCATCCGCGTCGTAAAAGAAGCGGTTCTTCATCGAGCGATTAGCAACATAGACGTGGATGCCGACGCCACTGTGCATGGTCGAGTCGCCATTGCCGGCGATAGTGATCAGGCCGTCGACGAAATCGGTTGGCTCGGTCGGGATCGGCGCCGGGTCCCAGCGCAATTGGTTCGGTGAGGTCGGCACCTCGTCGAACGGAGTGCTGCGCATCAGCGTTTGCTTCAGCGGCTGGTACGGCTTGTGCACCACCGACGGCCGTATCCGGTACGCCCACGTGCGGCGGTTCTGCGCGCGCGGCGCGGTAAATGGCGTGCCGCTCAATTGCTCGGTGTACAAACCGAACGGCGCCTTCTGCGGAGAGTTCTGGCCCTTCGGCAGTGCGCCGCGTTCGGCTTCAGTGGCAAACTCGTTGCCGAAGCCGCTCATGTATTTCAAGTCGGGTTGTTTTGCCATGTGACCTCAGGGGAGATTTCGTTGCCCTGCTTCACAACATGACGCGTGTGCTACAGATTTCCGCGCTTTGCCTGCTCCAGCTCCAACGCTTCGAACAGCGCCTTGAAGTTGCCTTTGCCGAAGCCGCGACTGCCCTTGCGCTGAATGATCTCAAAAAACACCGTTGGACGATCTTCCACCGGCTTGCTGAAAATCTGCAGCAGGTAGCCTTCGTCGTCCTTATCAATCAAAACCCCGAGCTGCTTGATCTTCTCCATCGGCTCTTCAATCTCGCCCACCCGCTGCTGCACAACTTCGTAGTACGAATCGGGCACGCGGAGGAACTCGATGCCATTCTTCTGCAGCTTGCTAACGGTCTCGATCACGTCATTCACGCGCAGCGCAATGTGTTGCACGCCCGGGGTGCCGTAGGCCTCGAGGTACTCATCGATCTGGCTCTTGCGCTTACCGGGCGCCGGCTCGTTGATGGGAAACTTCACGAAGTACGAATCGTCGCTCATCACGATCGACATCAACGCTGAGTATTCGGTGGAGATGTCCTTGTCGTCGAAGCTGATGTAGCGGTGGAAGCCGAACACGTCCTGGTAGAAGTCGGCCCACTCGTTCATTTTGCCGAGTTCCACGTTGCCGACCATATGATCCACCAGCAGGATGCCGGTTTCGTCGCCGGGCACAATCGCCGACTGGAATCCCGGGAGGAACGGCCCACCATAGTTCTTGTACGAGATCAGCGAGTGAATAGTCTCGCCATAAGTCTTCACCGCGCCCCAGCGGACAGTGCCGTAATCGTCGGTGAAATCCTTGGGCTCGAAGGCCGCCTTGGCGCCGCGCTTCACCGCTTCTTCAAACGCGAAGTCGGCATCGTCTACGTGCAGCGCAATGTCCTTCACACCGTCGCCATGCTTGCGGATGTGATCCGCCGCGGGATGCTGCGAGGTGAGAGGCGTAGTCAGAATGAAGTTGCACTTGTTCTGCTGCAGGACATACGACGCCGCATCGCGCGAGCCGGTTTCGAGTCCGCGATAGGCAAGCTGGTTGAAGCCGAAACCTTTGCGATAGTAGTAGGCCGCCTGCTTGGCGTTCCCTACGTAAAATTCCACGTGATGAATTTTTCTGAGCTTTAGAGGATTCTGCATCCTGAGCACTCCCCACACTTTTCTTTATTGTATCGTGGCCGCGCAGATTGACGGTATATCGGGAACTCAGGATTGAATCACAACCCGGGTTGTTGCGTCACTACCAGGAGCTATACGGCGCGCCGTCGGACGACCGCGCGTTCGAGGTGCTGTGTACGTCCACAATCCCAGGCTCCTGCTGGTCCACGGCCATCAGGCTGTCTTCCTGTTGGACCTCCCAGTCGGTGGTGTTGGTCATCGGGTCTTTGGGGATTGCTTTCAGGTACCCGGCCGAAACGAGGTCATCCAGGGATTGCGGCGCCTTTTCTTTGTCGAGCGTGTACTGGTCGATCACGGAGCGCATGGTAAACAGATCGTCGCGCAGCACGCTCTCGCGAGCGCGTACGATCGATTGCCGATAGTTCGGGATCGCGATTCCGAGCAGGATCACGATGATCGCCATCACGATCATCAGCTCGATCAATGTAAAGCCGCGATATTTGCGTCTGCTTACCATTCTGCGTATTTCGTTCCGTCCAGTCCTGCGCCTTGCGATTTACTGTACACGTCGAAGACGTTTTGGCCGCCCCACGAAGTCGAATCCGGATCATCCTGCATCGAGCGCAGGCCCCAATCCGTATCGCCGGTCATCGGATCCACGGGAATGCGCCGCAGGAACTTCAGCTTCTTGCCATTCGCATCCACGCCTTTAACCAGTGTCTCCAGGTCCGGCGGATAGCCTTCCGTTCCAACCTTCTGCTGGAAGGCATTGCGGTCAGCAGCATCCTTGTAGCGATCGATGGCGTCGCGCATGTCCCAAAGATCGCGCCGCAGCTCGCGTTCCTTGTCGCGCTTGATCACGTTGCGCGCCAGCGGAATCGCCGCCCCGGCGAGGATCGAGAGGATGGCAATTGCCACCACCAGTTCCACCAGGGTGAAGCCGTTGGCCCGTGCTCTCGAATTGCGCAGCTTTTCCAACATAACTACTACTCGTTTAGACGCACCGAAAGCCCCTCAGGCAGCACCTCAGTGCACCGTGATCATCGCCTGCGACCCGGTTGCCGGGATCCTCTGCTGCGCCGCATCGCGTAAAGCCGCCTGGTGAATACTCAGCTGCGAGCTTCCTGGCGCCTTGGCGAGGAAAGTCAACGTAAACACCTGGCCTTCGCCCGACACTCCCGGCGCCCCCGGTGGCCGCGTCGCGGTGACCTGCACTTGCCCGGTCATAGGATCGTCGCGGTGTACCAGCGCAACCACCTGTCCATCGCGGCTCAGGAAGGGGCCATTGGAGACATTGACGAGCGACAGCGTCTTCGGATCGTAGCCAATTTGTGTGGGAACCGAATAAACATTTTGCCCGCCTGCTACCGAGACATTCACCGCGAACGTGGAGCCGACAGCCACATCTACCGTCGCCGGATCGAAGCTTAGCACTGCTCCATTGCCGTTCCCTTGCGGAGCCTGGTTGTTCGATTGCGGCTGCTGCTGGGGCTGCGGCATTTGCTGTTGCGGAGTGGTTTGCAGGTTCGGGGAATTCGTACCCGGATTGGTGGGCGTCGGCTGAACGGGAACTCGCGTCAACTGGATCGCAGAGCCCGTGCCTACATCCACCGCGCGGGTGTTGCTGGCGTTTACGTCGTATCCGCGCACGATGTGTGGGATGATCGCGAACACCACTTCGCTATCAACCTTATTGATGTTCTCTGAACCGAACAAGTACTTCAGCAGCGGGATCTGCGAAAGGAATGGCAAGCCCGCGAGCGTCTTGTCATTTTCCTGCTGCAGGATGCCACCCAGAAGGTTGATCTCGCCATCCTTCAGCCGGATCTCGTGTTCTATTTTGCGTTGGCCGATGGTCGGTTGGTTAATGCCGCCGATGTTCTGGTATCCCGTGAC
>DASYAU010000078.1:0-1592 GCA_036501185.1 Candidatus Korobacter sp.
CTATAGCACAAGGCATTCGCGCTGGCGACGTTTGTGCCCTTGATCGCACGAACTGGGACCACGAGCTTGATGGAAGGCGACTGATTCAATAGGGACACATGGCTGCGGCGGTGTGGAAGGACACACGGCCAGCAAAGGCCCGAGATGGCGACGAGAAGGCAGCGGCGTAATGGCTCGGTGCTCTAAGCCCATCCACTAGCCGGTTTCGAGTCCGGCCCGCAGCACCGTCAGGTTCAGGCGTTTCGATTGGCAAAACGCTAGGAACAGTCTCTTGACTAACGGGTCACGCTAGTAAAGAGTACGTTCTTAGTAGAATCGACAGGGAACGTGAGCGTTCCCTGCGCCTGGCCGTTGGAAGGACGTCGTCCCCGGATTTGAGCCCGCCAAACATGCCGAAGCGCACAACAGGCCGATACGAAAGCGTGACCGCAGGCGGCGAAAAGGTCGATGCCTTCGTTCCCTTCGATTTGCCGCCCGCGCGGCCGGCGCTCGTCATTGACGGCAAGCTCGAACGTCGCCTTGGGCAAGCGGAGCAGGCGCTTGTCCGGCTCGATCTGGCAGGCGAGATGGTGCCATCGCTCGATTGGTTCATCTACGCCTTCGTCCGCAAGGAGGCGGTGATCTCGTCTCAGATCGAGGGCACGCAAGCATCGCTAGTCGACCTTCTCGCTTTCGAAGCCGAGGAACAGCCGCAACCCAACGCCGATGTCGAGGAGGTGACAAACTACCTCGACGCGCTTGCCTACGCGCGCGGCCAGCTCGCGTCGAAGCGTGGTCTGCCGCTTTCCTTGCGGCTCTTGAACGAAGCACACAAGCGGTTGATGCGCGGCGTGCGCGGCGGAAGCAAACAGCCCGGAGAAATACGCCGCAGCCAAAACTGGATTGGTGGAAGCCGGCCCGGGAACGCGGCTTACGTTCCGCCGCCTTCCGAGAAACTCCCTCAGCTTCTCAGCTCTTTCGAGAAATACATCCACGCCGACGGCCAGTTGCCGAAACTCGTGCGGACGGGTCTCTTGCACGCGCAGTTCGAAACCATTCACCCCTATCTCGATGGCAATGGGCGGATCGGGCGCCTGATGATCGCCCTCCTGCTAGAGCACTGGGGACTCTTGAGGGCTCCGCTTCTCTATCTCAGCCTCTTCTTCAAGCGTCACCGCGAGGAATACTACCGACGCCTCAACCTCGTGCGGCTAGAGGGTGACTGGGAAAGCTGGATCGATTTTTTTCTCGATGGCGTCGCCACGATCGCCGATGAAGCTGTCGCTTCGGCGCGTGAATTGTTCAACCTCGTCAGCGCGGATCGCACGCGGCTACTCGGTGTCGAATCGGTATCCGTTTCTGCTCTTCGATTGTTCGAACGGCTTCCACGGCATCCGATCGTGACCGTCGCATCGGCGATGAAGCTGCTCGACACGAGCAAACCGACCGCAACCCGCGCCATCGAAGTGCTGGCCGAGATCGGTATCCTCGTGGAAACGACGGGAAAGAAGCGCGACCGCAGTTTCGCCTATCGCGCCTATATGGAACGTCTGCGAACCGGAACGGAACTGGACTTCAGCCGATGAGCGGCCGGCGGCGCATCACTCAACCCT
>DASYAU010000079.1:0-3659 GCA_036501185.1 Candidatus Korobacter sp.
CCGTGTAAATCGTTCAGCGCCAGCGAGCGCCGGTGAGCGCCAACTGGCACCACGAATTTGGTAAGTCTCACAAATTCAGCGCAACGCCGAACGGCGCTAGGCAGCGCCCTTTCAGGGGTGGAGTGTCGAAATTCATCCGGTGCGAAGCACCGAATAGGCATTGGGACGGATTTCATGCGTGAGCCTCACCATTGCGGGCGCTGTTCTGGCTTGGCTTTACCACTACATTGGGCTTCTTCTCCGCTTCGGGAAGGTCCACGGATTGAGGCGCCTTTCGGATGCGCAGAGTCGGCGTCACCTTATTCGCTTCGGGCGACTTCAGAAACTCCTGGAAGTCGCGGTCCTTCGAGAAAATGTACTTCAGCGCTTGTTCGATAACATCATCGGCACAAGCGTGGATGAAGCTCGCATACTGATCGATCTGCGTGGCGGTCGACTCGTCGAGTCGGACAGAAGCGCTGATCTGGCGGCTTTGACTGACTTCAAGTAGCGGCATGGGCTGACTCCTTGGAAATTGAATTGCACGACTCTAGGCAGCGGACGAGGATGGCAAATCCGTCTCCGATATGTGGTGCGAAAGGAACTGCTTTGTATCGCGATCGAAGCCGTGGATAGCCAACACTTCCCGGATGACGCGGCGGCCGGATTCGCGGTCGATATGGATGACGAAGTCCACCGCGTCGCCGATCTCGGCTTCGGTGTCAACAAACGTCGTTTGGGCATGGCTGCGCATGACCAGATTGGCAAAGCGATGGAGTGCCTTCTCCGCCGAGTTGGCGTGAATGGTGGCGAGCGAACCGGCGTGACCTGTGTTGAGTGAATCGAGAAGTGTCCGGGCTTCGGAGCCGCGAACTTCACCCAGAATGATGCGGTCCGGACGCCAGCGCAGGGCCGATTTCAACAGGTCGTCAAAGCTGACGGCAGACTTGAAGGTATCGGTCTGCGATTCGACCCCCAGGATATTGGGCTTCTGGATGTGGAGCTCTGCCGTATCCTCGATCACTACGATGCGCTGTTCATCCGGGATCGCCGCGGCCAGAATGCGGAGCAGAGTCGTCTTGCCAGTCGAAGTTCCGCCGCTGATCAATAGAGTCTTCCCTGCCCTGATCTGCATGGAAATAAAGTCAGCGAGCGGGTGCGTCAGCATCCCCCGCGTGATGAGATCATCGAGCGTGAAATGCCGGCTGGTGAACTTTCGGATAGTAACCGCCGGAGCGGGCTTTGACACCGGAGGAATCACCGCCGCGATACGACTACCATCTGGCAGCTGGGCATGCAGGACGGGGCTGTCTTCATCCAGGTGCTTGCCAAGCTGATTTGCGATCACCTCAAGGCCGGTCAGGAGACTGTCCGAGCGCATCGTGATGGAGCCCTCACGTTGCAGTACGCCTTCCCTCTCCGACCACCAGGAGCCGTCCGGATTGCCCATGATCTCGCTCACGGTATCGTCGAGTAGCAGAGGTTCGATCGGTCTCAGGAACGGCAGTATCAACTCGAAGCTCATAGCGGAGACCTCACAGCGATGGAAGCCCGGCGTCGGCCGAGCTTCCGGTTGGTGGATGAGAACGGCCTAGGCGGCCGTTCCCTCTGCAGGAGCATCTTCGTGCTCCTGCTCTTCCGGGCCGGCCTTCTCGCCGCGATCCAGCTTGAGAATCGAGTTCACCCGGATCTCCCAGACGGTCTGCTTCTGCCCGTTCTTCTTGCTGTCGTACTCCCGGGTGCGCAGTTCGCCTTCAACCTGGAGATGAGCGCCCTTCTTCAGCGTGCCGGCGAACTCGCCCAGCTTGCCGAAAACGATGCAACGATGCCATTCGGTCTGCGAGATGTACTTGCCGTCCTTCTTGTAGGAGCTTTTGGTGGCCAGCGACATTGTGGTAAAGCTGCGGTTATCGTTGGCGCGAACTTCTGCGTCGTTGCCGAGGAAGCCGATGAGGGTGACTTTGTTCTGGTACATGATGGTGTCTCCGTTTCGTTGAATTTCCCGTATCCTGCTCGGGTCACACCGGGCGAAGCCGAGCGAGTGGGCCCGGCTCCCAAGCGCCGAAGGTCTGCTTTCTTGGCGGGGCCCGGAAGAAGTTTGTGCGGCGTTCTGTGCCGCGGCTTACAAACTTGTTCTGGGAGGAACCGAGACCCGGAACGGGTGCCGTAGGCAAAGCAGAAGACCGAGTGCCGCTGGGCGCCGGATAGGCCCCGAAGCAGTGACCGAGTAGAGGACGGGATACGAACCGGCTGACACACGCTGGACCAAAGTCATACTCAGCGTCCTGGCCACGCAGATCGGCCAACATTGCCGCTTCCGTCGTCTGCCCTAGAGCCGCGTTGAAGGATGGCATCTCGCATCCCGATTCGCCCGTCAGTGGCAAGCGGTTCGCCTGAACCACTGAGATCAGCGCCAGATGAGGTATTGCAGCCGGATTGACAGCGTAGAAGAGCATGGAAGCAGCCTCAGATTCGAATTCGGTTCTCTAGCTGAATGCTTGGTCGGCTCGGAAGCGCACGATGGTCAACCCCAGAGGGTTCACCGCCAGCTCGTTGTTCTTCACCGCGTCCCGGAAGACGTAGGTGACGCTGGCGACCCATCGCTCCCGCTTGAGCTCGGTATGATCCGCCGGATTCGTGTACACCTTCTCGAACTCGATCCGCGCCGAATAAGGCGACTGTCGCAGGTCGTCGAGGACGACGTTCTTGACCTCGACATCGACGTACGGAAGCGTGCTGTCATTCCGGTAGTTGAGGATGATGTTGGCCTTCCTCTCCTGATCGATGACCGCGCGCTGCACATCGCTATTGAGGAAGTAGAGAGCCGCCGTTTGATCGCGCTCGATGGTGAAGCGATTCCGGGCGAAGTAGAGCTCAGCCCAGCGCGAAAGGTAGTACTTGTTCTCTGCCTCCTGGGGCCGATATTGGAAGTTGCGATAGTCGATTGCTTCCGCGCGTCCCACTTCATTGATCCGCACGATCATCGGGTGCATGTTGGCAAGCGCCTTTTGGCTCTTAAAGGTGAGTGCCGCCAGCACCAGGCAGACCACACAAAGCACAAGGATCGTCACCTTGAGGTACGTGTTCATGACCAATGGATCGCCGTACTGCTCCAGATACCGCTCCGCGGCGCGGGTGATCTCCGGCGAGGTTTTTGCTACTGTGCTCATGACGTGACTACCTCCGTCTATATCGACCTGATGATCGCTGCGCGTATGAGACCCATCCCGCCGTCGTGACCGCCGGTTGAACCCGAGAAGATGCTCATGGTCAAAGCCGGAACCTTGAACAGGATGTAGACATTTACCAGGACCAGGAGAATGAGCAGGGGAAGCTCCTTGACCATGTTCGCGGGATCGGAAAACGCGATCAGTTCGATGTAGTACTGCGCCAGCAGATGACCGAGGATGCTGAGGACCGCGGCAGCCAGCACCTTATAGAAGCAAAACCCGATGAAGGCGCGCAGCCATCCCCAGAACAGCCAATCAAGCTTGTCAAAAACGAGAAAGGGGATAAACATCGGCCCGACCAGACCCGTAACCGCGCTGGCAACGGCTCCATAGGCAATAATCGCGCCCACCACCGCGGCCAAGGTGGCAATCAAAACCTGGATGATGACGTAGACGATGGCGTAGTACGGATTCATGAGCGCCTTTAACACCGCCGGCCCGCCCGTCGCC
>DASYAU010000080.1:0-2460 GCA_036501185.1 Candidatus Korobacter sp.
AGCCACCACACCAGCGCAAGGACAGAGCCAAGCTCGCCAAAGGTGAATGCGGTGACGAATGACAGCGGGTTCATGCCGCTGATGTATGCCTTGCGATATGGCACATACATAGTGCCCCACAGCGCGCTGGCGCCGATGGCCGCAGCGATGCCCCGGGCGGCATGCGATGTCGAGTGGCCACCTCCATGAACCGTGCTGAAGCCAAGCAGGATGGCAGCGATGACGATGGCAACCGCCCCCAGCACCACTCTCAACATGCCGCCGCGGCTCGCGCCCTCAAGCTCGCGGAAGAGCACGCGGCCCCACAACAGGCCGAAAAGGGAATTGGCATTCCACAGCGGGAAGGCAATGGCCAGTCCGACATCCCGGATGGCGAAGACAGTGAGTGTGTTGGCCACGGCCCACAGCGCCCCGGCCAGCAGCGCCCAGACTATGAGGTGTTTCTTCTCGGCCAGATCTCGGACGACGTAGCTGGTGCCTTTGAGCAGCGTGGGAAAAGTCCATCGGGCGGTAAAGACGCCGGCCACCATCCACAGCGATACGGCAAACGGCGAAAGCCCGACATTGACCAGCTTGGTGGGTGCTTCAGCCGCGCCCAGCCACACTCCGGCAGCCAGCCCGCATGCCACACCGAGACGGTGGAGGGAGTGGGAGTCCGAAGTTGCAAGGGCTTTGGTCGGGTTGGAGGATTGTGGCGGCAATCAGAGGCGAGGGTATTGGTCGTTGACCGGAGCGTCAAGCGCAGCGGTGGGCACCGCCGGAGGCTCCGATGGAAACCTGTTCAAAGCCGGAAGGGGACTGTGAGCACAGTTACGACCTCGTGCGTTACTCCAGCTGTTGTAAACGGCGTAAATGTCCAGTGCTTCACGGTCTCTAACGCAGCTTGTTGCAGCATAGGCGGCCCGCCAAGAAACTTCTCTTCGGATACTTTGCCGTCGTTATCGATCAGCACCGCGATCCGCACGTCTCCCCACACATGTGCTGCCCTCGCGATTGGCGGATAAGACGGCTTTGGGTGATCGAGTAAATGCTTTCGGGCCTCCTTCTCTTTCATCTGTTGCGGCGTGTCCGGCGATTGTGCGACAAGAACCGCCGGAACAAATAGAAAGCTCAGGAGCAAGACGCGAATGCCCATTTCATCTCCGTGCGTAAAGTGGAAAACACACTACAGCGTCAGAGCCTCGATTACCATCCCTCGAAACCCTTATACTGAGGAGTGGCGCATGCGGTCTCGCGCATCCCACGGCAAGACCAATCCCGACAGGTGAGTGATCCCGATCGATGAGCACAAAAGAGGCAGTGCCAGTCCAGACAAGCTTTTCTGAGGAAGTGGCCGAGTGGATCGAGGCCTTCGACGAGGTCGTGGTCGCCGAGGGTGCCGAACACAGCGCTGAACTTTTGACCGCTCTGCGCCAGCGAGCGCGCGAGGCGGGTATCAACACGACGGGCGAGTTGATCACGCCGTATCTCAACACCATCCCGAAGCACGAGGAAGTCCCCTATCCCGGGAACCGCGATCTGGAGCGGCGGGTCGAAAGCCTGATCCGCTGGAACGCGATGGCGATGGTGCACCGGCAGAATAAAAAAGATGCCGGCATCGGCGGCCATCTTTCGACCTACTCCTCCCTTGCCACGCTGCTTGAAGTCGGCTTCAATCATTTCTTCCACGCCACCTATGGCGACCAACCCGGCGACTTCATCTACTTCCAGGGTCACGCCTCGCCGGGGGTGTATGCACGCGCCTATCTCGAAGGGCGCCTGAGCGATGAGCAGATCCTCAACTTTCGCCACGAGCTGCGCGACAAGCCCGGTCTCTCCTCGTATCCGCACCCGTGGCTGATGCCGAACTTCTGGCGTTTCCCGACCGTCTCGATGGGCATCGGCCCATTGAACGCGCTCTACCAGGCGCGCTTCATGAAGTATCTCGAAAGTCGCAGCCTCATCCAGAAAACCGACCGCAAGGTATGGGCATTCGTCGGCGATGGCGAGACGGACGAGGTGGATACCCTGGGTGCGATCTCGATGGCGACACGGGAGAAGCTCGACAATCTGGTCTTCGTTGTCAACTGCAACCTGCAGAGGCTGGACGGACCGGTGCGCGGCAACAAGCGCATCATCGACGAGCTGGAGGGCATGTTCCGCGGCGCCGGCTGGAACGTGATCAAGGTCGTCTGGGGCTCGGACTGGGACAAGCTCTTCGAGCGCGACCACACCGGCCTGTTGTTGAAACGCATGGAAGAATGTGTGGACGGCGACTACCAGGCCTTCAAAGCCAAGGGCGGCGCGTACATCCGGCAGGAGTTCTTCGGCAAGTACCCTGAGCTGCTCGAACTGGTCAGCGATATGACCGATGATGAGCTGGGCACGCTGCACCGTGGCGGTCACGACCGGGAGAAGATTTACAACGCCTACAAGCGCGCGACCGAGCACAAAGGCGGCCCTACCGTGATCCTGGCGAAG
>DASYAU010000081.1:0-32359 GCA_036501185.1 Candidatus Korobacter sp.
CTTGTGCTGTCCCCAGATCGTGCGCTTCAACTGGCTTGCGCTCATGCCCTTCTTGGCTTCTACGATGAGCAGGACGGACATAAACCAGATCGGAAGGGGGAGGTGCGAGTCATGGAAGATCGTGCCGCTCGTGGCGGTGAATTGATATTCGCATCCGACACATTCAAAGCGGGAGTATTCCTTCAGGCGCGACACGCGAGTGTCTTTGCAGCGCGGGCATGTGACGCCCTCAGGCCAGCGCAAACGTTCCAGCAGTTCCCGGCAACGGTCATCGGTAGAGAACATCACATTGAGTTCAGGGAGTGTCATGGTTACGCCTCGTAAACCGAAATCGCCGATACAGCGCGTCCCAACTCGCAAGCTAGTCGCGAGCATAAAGAAAGATTTGCGTCGTATGCTCCGTTCAGGAGAGAAACCACATAAAGGAAAGGAGTAACGATCAACATGGGAACATATTATCCATACCGTTACCCTTTGTCAAGTGAATAATCTTGCTAATTAGTAATATTTTTGTTTTTCTGCGACCAAGTGTTTTCAGCGACTTAGCAAGATTTTCCCCGCAAAAATGACAAAACAAATGGGTTAAGTCCTATAAATGACAAAACAAAGGACTTAAAGCCAAAGTTACGCCTCGCTAGCGAGAATCCCCGCTCGTCGATTCCGCGCTGAGTGATTTCAAAGAATAGTGATTCCAGTGGGAATACCCCACGGTCGCAGAGTAGCGCGAGGCGGGCAAGCTAGTCGGTGATCCAGGTCTCAGGAGAGCGTGTCACAGGTCACGGGCTCGCGTGACGCGGGCTCTCCCTGTTAACTAGGGAGAGCCCGCGTGTGCAAGCTACCCGATCATTTTGCGCTGATCTCCTACACGGCGCTCGCGTTCGTTGGCGAAGCGCTGCACGCCGGCGAAAATGGTATCGGGATCGAGATGCGCTTCCGCGATCACCTCGGCCTCCAGGCCACCGCTTCTCCAACTATTGTCGAAGTCGGAGGTGAGCGAATACTCATCCGTCAGTGGCCCAAGGTTGCGGAGCGGCCACATTCTTCGCGTGCCCGTTGAGACCACCATCAAATCGTAGCGGGCCTCGGGCGGCAGCACCGAGTCGCGGTAGGCTTGCGGCTGGCGATCAAACAACTCCTCGCTGATCACCGAGATCACCTTCACGTTCACGCCGGCCGCTTCCAGTTTCGGCAGCACTTTCACAAGATTCACGGTAGAACTCGAGCCTTGCGCGATGACATAACCGTGGCGCGGCTTGCCGGGCGCGAAGTCGCGGATCACGTACAGCCCTTTTGCCGCAGCGCGCAGATCGGAGTCGGCAAATTTGCTGCGGTCTGCCACCGCGAAGTCCGGACGCGCGACTTCGAGCGTGATGATGCCGACGTGCGGATCGCGCGCCGCGATTTCCGCGGCGGCGAAATAGCCGGGAGCTACATCGTTGTAATCCCAGAAGCTGAGGTTGATGACTTGGCCGCGCGGGAACAGCTTCCACACCTGCGGGGCGAAAATACCGAAGTGCGTACGCGCGTCGGCGGCAGTTTCAGGACCGGAGTGCGCCGTGAGGATGTGCAGCACGCCCACACGGAACTTGCTGTCCTGATTTTGCTGACTCCACACTCGCGCCGGAGTGTACATAAGGGGCGTAAACGCGCCGTAGGTGCCGCTGAGGGCCCAAACGCCGGCGAATTTTTCGGGATCGACGGAAGCGCTTTGGCTCACCAGCCCGATGGCGGTGGAAACGTTGCCCGCTTCCTGGATGGGAGCTTTCAGACGAGTGCCCAATAGATTCGTGCTGGGGCAGTAGTGTCCCCACAAACTGCCGTGCTCCACGTTGATGGATTCAGATAGGTCAGCGGCCACAGTGAAGAAGCGGCCTTCGGTGACGTAATTCATCCACTTGATGATTTCGGAAATCGCGCGGCGCGCTCCGGCGACCTCGCCCGGCTTCTTGAAAAGCGCAATGTTCACTTGCTTTTCAACGCCGGAAATCGCATTGCAGAGCGCGACCTTCTGCGGCTCTTCCGGAAGTGCCTCGACCCGCAAGCGGTCGTCGAGAAAAGGATCGGTCGATGCCGAGATTCGCAACTTCACGTCATCGCGCACGGTGTCGCCGAGTTCCACCAGGCGATCGGCAAGGCGGTCGCCGAGCCCATTGCGGTCAAGCAGCGACATCACCACGTCCATGTTGGTCTTGAACTGGATCAATCGCTCGCGATTGTTGGTGACTGGGCCCTTGCGAATTCCTTCGAACTCCACGCCGTAGTGCTTCTCGAAACTGGAAGCCAGCGCGAGGAAATACTCTGAGTTCATCTTGAGCGCGTAGGGATGGCTTGCGTAGCCCACCAACTGGTCGCCATAGCCCGCGATTTTGCCATCTGCGGCGGTGGGCCAGTAGCCCTTGATGGTTTTGCCAATGGCAACGATCGGTCGACGGTCGTGGGGATCGACGGCGTCCATCGCCTTCAGGGCCGCGGTGACTTGGCCATAATCGTTGCCATTCGCCATGGTGAACCGGTTCCACCCATACGATGTCCACTGTTCTGCGAGGCTGTAGCCGCTGAACTCCGCACCGATTACGCCGCCGAGCAGGCAATCGTCGATGCCTGCGTTGTTGTCGGAGATCATTACACGCAAACGCTTGCCCACTTTCAGGGCGAGCGCTTGTGTCTTCAGCTCCTGCGCGTGACCTTCGGTAAGCGCGAATTCACCTTCTAGAGCGATCACCTTGGGTGAGTCTGGCGCGCCCATCACATCCCAGAAAGCCGCTTTGCCTGCAGCGGTCGCAATGCCGATGCCGGAGGGACCGCCGTTCACATCGTTAGTAACATCGGTGCTTTCGGCATGACCCGAGAGAGCGCGGATACCTCGGCCTTTGGCTTGCGCGAACAGCGGATGATCTTCCAGATCGGTTTCGTGCAGCAGCGTCTTCAGCGCGCCCGCGCCTCGCCGGAATCCCAGTGCGTCGATGGGCAGCATCGCGACGTGTGGATCGACGTGATAGCGGGAATCGCCGGTTTGCTGATGCTTGCGGTAGAGCGCCTGGCCCATGATCATCCACAGCGCGTAGCAGGTGGGAATGGAGTGGCCGGCCGCGAGCATGAACTTGTCGGAGTAGGGGTGCTTCGGGCGGCGGTAATCGTATCGGAGCCCGCCGTTTTCGTGTCCAACCAAATGCACCGCGACGTTGTACGGAGTGTAGGCGAGCGGTCCACCGAGATGCCCCGTCTGCGCGTAATTTCCGAGCAGCACAAGGGTCATGCAGGTCATGAATCCGATGTCGTCCAGCAAGGGGTCGTATGCTGGAACTTGTTGCTGAGAGGAAGAAGGCACTATGTGAGCGAGTGTCATAGACAGGTCCTAAAATCATAGCATCCATGACGGAGACAAGTGTGGCACTGTGCTCTTCTCACACGTCGGCATGGGCTCTGCTGAATGGACGGCGATCGGTAAGGGGGCCGCCTACTGCGGGTCTTTGCGGTTGCGGGTGATACGCTCGTCGATGGGCTTACGTCCGGCGAAACCGGCTTCCGGGGAGTGGTAGAAAGCGATGCCCTTCTCGCCATATTTCCAGCAGAGCAGGACGATCTCGCCATCCACCTCGCACGGAAAATCGAGCAGGCCGATGTCGAGGTCCTTCACCTGCACGCCGATGGCGTGGATCTCGGCCACCGCATCCTTCACCTGCTGCACGGTCTTATCGTAAGTGGCTTTCTGTCGAGCGGTCTGTTCCAGGTTGATGGACATTCCGCCGGCGAGGAAGATGCGGCTCTTGAGTTCCTGGAAGGAAGCCTCGAGGGATTCGATTTTCTTCTTGCCCTCGATGGAGGTGCGGAGGAGCGACTCCAGGATGGGCAGGAGGGATTCGGCTTCGTCGAGGGTGAATGTCTTCATCGGGTCCATGATCAGTGATTAGTAATTAGTGATTAGGGGCGGCAGATCATCGGTCGGCAGAACTGGTTTTCCTAGCCACTAATCACTATTTCTAGCTTTATTTCACTTCGAGCATACGGTCGAGGGCGACGCGTGCCCAGTGCTTAACCTTGGGCTTCACCTTGATCTGGTTCACGATGTTGCCGTCTACCAGGTTCTCGAGCGCCCAGCACAAATGCTGCGGCGATATGCGATACATGGTGGTGCAAAGGCAGCCAGTGTCGTCGAGCGACATAACTTGCTTGTCCGGATGTTCCGCGGCCAGCCGATGGACAAGATGCATTTCCGTGCCGATGGCAATCACGGCCCCGGTCGGCGCGGCCTTCACGTACCGGATGATGAAATCCGTGGAGCCCGTGGCGTCGGCCTTCTGGCAAACCTCCCAGCGGCACTCAGGGTGCGCCACGATCTTGATGTCGGGATAAGTGGCGCGCATGTTCTCAACGTGTTCCGGCAGAAAGCGCTGATGCACCGAGCAGTGGCCCTTCCACAAAATCACCTTCGCGCGTTGGAGTTGTTCGTTGGTGAGTCCGCCGTTGAGCATGTAGGGATCCCACACCACCATCTCGTTTAGCGGGATTCCCTTGGCGTAGCCGGTGTTGCGGCCAAGATGCTGGTCGGGCAGGAAGAAGAGTTTCTCGTTGCGGGCGCGGGCCCAGTCGTACGCGCCTTTGGCATTCGATGATGTGCAAACGAGGCCACCGCGCTCGCCGACGAAGGCCTTAATGGCGGCTGTCGAGTTCACGTAAGTGATCGGCGTGAGGCCGTTGCCTTGGTCATCGGTGATACCAGCACGAACGAAATGTTCCCACGCAGTTTCGACCTGGGTGATCTCAGCCATGTCAGCCATGGAGCAGCCGGCGTTGAGGTCGGGAAGGACGACAACCTGACTATCGCGGCCGAGAATGTCGGCGGATTCGGCCATGAAGTGCACGCCGCAGAAAACGATGTAGCGCGCGCTCGACTTCGATGCTGCCTGCGCGAGCCGGTAGGAATCGCCGCGGATATCGGCGAACTGGATGACTTCGTCGCGTTGATAGTGATGCCCAAGAATCAAGCACGCCGCGCCTAGCCGATCTTTTGCAATTCGAATTCGGCTGTCGAGAGAGTTATCGGGCAGGACAAGGTAATTGTCCAAAGGACAAGAAACTGGCGCTATCGCGGTACCCACTGAATGCCTCGCCTTCAGCCCCAGCGACGACAGCTTCGCAGCGCGGAACGCGCCTTGAGAGCAGCCACCCTGGAACGGGGATGTTGAAAGCTTTCTGCTCCGGGCTCCAGTAGATTCGCTGCCTTGCGGCCCAACCTACGGGGTTGTTGAAGCCCTGCAGTGGTGCTTTTTACTGCTACTTAGTGGATGCCGCCGATCCTCGGAGGACTCAAAACCTGAGGCCTCGTGCGGCGACATCTGGAATTATTGTGCAACTCTGGCTCGGAACTTGCAAGTATCTGGAGGGCGGAGGGTTATCCACCAATGTGGACCATCGTCCGTGACGCCGGCAGAAAATCAGGCTCACCGATGTGGTGGCGCTCTTCTTTATTTGCCACGGCGAAGCGGATTCGCTCGGCGATCTGCTCGTCGGAGGCACCTTCCAAGAGCAGGCCGGCGAGGTCGTGCTCGCGAACGCTAAACAAACAGGTTCGGATTTTGCCGTCGGAGGTGACGCGGATGCGGGAACACGCACCGCAGAACGGTAACGACACGGGAGCGATGATGCCGATTTCGCCGCGGCCGTCCTCGAAGATGTAGCGGCGAGCGGTCTCGCTGCGGGCGTGTTTCAGTTCGCGCAGCGGCATGTAGGCATTCAGCTTTTCGACGATCTCGCTGAGCGAAACCACGATCTCGGGCGTCCAGAGGCGGTCTTCTTCCAGCGGCATGAACTCGATGAACCGTGCCACCACGTCTTCTTCGCGGGCAAACATCGCGAACGGAATGATCTGGTCTTCGTTGAAGCCGCGCAGCAGGACAGCATTCACCTTCACGGGCTCGAGACCAACGCGCTTGGCGGCACGAATGCCGGCAACGACCTTCTCGAAGCCATTGGGCACGCGGGTGATGCGCGCGAAGAGAGCGGGATCAACGGCGTCCATGCTAACGGTGATGCGATTGAGGCCGGCGTCTTTGAGTGGCTGCGCCATGTCGGCGAGGAGGTGGCCGTTAGTCGTAATTGCGATGTCGAGCGGCTCCTCGTCGATAGTTCGTAACTTGCGCAACTCACGAATCAGATCGAGCAGATCGCGGCGGAGCAGAGGTTCGCCACCGGTCAAGCGCACCTTGGTGATGCCAAGAGAAACAAATACGCGGACGAGGCGCAGGTAATCATTGAGGGTGAGTTCGGCAAAGCTGGGGCCATTATTGCCAGAGCGGCAATAGACGCAGCGATAGTTGCAACGGTCCGTGATGGAGAGGCGGAGGTCGTTAATCTTTCGGCCGAATTTGTCGGTTAGCGTCATGCCGCGAAGACACCGCGGCACGGGACAGCGATCGCCCCGGAAGCGCGGTGTTTCCTTTCCAAATGGGAGGCCGTGAGGTTTCCCTCGCGACCCTCGACTCACAATGGTGAGTACCGTGCCCGTCGCCATAGGAATGCCCACAGGCGAAGGACATCGGAAACACGCTGTAAGTATAGATGAGAGCCTTTGTCGAAAGGCGTCGCGAAATCGGATGTCACAGTTCGCATTCGGCTAAACGACGCAAAAGAAAGCGGCGCTCGGGCTCCGAGCACTTGCGATTGAGGGCCTCGCGGAAGGATTTGGCAGCGGCTTCGCGCTCCCCCAACTCGGCTAGGAGGCGGCCGCGGGTGGCGGGAAGCAGGTAGTAATTGGCGAGGGCGGGATCGTCCTGGATGAGAGCTATCTCGCGCAGCGCGGCCTCCGGACCACGCACCTTAGAGACAGCGATGGCGCGGTTTAGGGCAACGACCGCCGACGGATTGAGTGCCAGGAGATCGTCATAAAGAAGAAGAATGCCGTCCCAGTCGGTGCTTTCGGGGTCAGGAGCGTGGGCGTGCATGGAAGCAATTCCGGCCTGCACGTGGTAGGAGGAAATGGTTTCGCCTTCGGCACTGGCGGCGAGGTGATAGTGACCCAGCATGAGAAGCTGGCGGTCCCACTTGCTGCGATCCTGGTGCTCGAGCAGCACCAACTCTCCGTTCTCGTCGACGCGCGCGGGAATGCGCGCCGCCTGCAGGGCGAGTAACGCTACGAGCGCATGGCAACGTGGGTCGGCAATTGGAGATTCGGCGACGAGCATGGCGAGGCGCAGCGCTTCGGCGCAGAGATCCTGGCGGATGAGATCTTCTCCGGCGTGGGCGGCGTACCCTTCGTTGAAGAGCAGGTAGATAGCTTCCAGCACGGAATCGAGGCGCGGAGCGAGTTCCTTCGCAGGCGGAAGTTCGAAGCGAATGTTGGCTTCGCGAATTTGTCGCTTTGCGCGCACCAGTCGCTGGGCGATAGTGGCCGGTTCGGCGAGGAAGGCACGGGCGATTTCTTCCACGGAAAAGCCGCTGACGGTTTTCAGGCTTAGTGCGACGCGGCCATCGCGCGAGATGTCGGGATGGCAGCAGAGAAAGATCATCCGCAGCTCGTCGTCGCGGAGTTGGTCGCGGACGTCGGGTTCGCTGGTGACGTGCACTCGGGTGAGTTCGTTGACGATCTCCGCGGATTTCGCGGCTGCCATGCCGCGATGCCGGACCAGGTCGAGGGCGCGATTGCGGGCGACTTGCAGCAGCCATCCCGCAGGATTGTCGGGAACGGTACCATACGGCCATGTCTGAAGGGCTTTTACGAGGGCATCTTGCACCGCTTCTTCGGCGAGATCGAGATGCGCGGGGCCGAGCACACGCGTGAGATAAGAGACCATCTGGCCCGCGGAGGTGCGGAACAGATGGTCTACGAGGCCCGATACGTTTTGTCCGGCGTCAGGCATTCGGATCTTGCGGCATCACCTCGATCTCGCGGACTTCGACCGTGCCGCCGTACTCGAGTTGCGGATGGTCGCGCGAGAGTTCAACGGCGTGATCGTAGCTGTCGGCGGTGAACATGTAGTAGCCGCCGAGGAATTCTTTCCCTTCAGTGAAGGGACCGTCGGTGACGCGGGGGTTCGCCTTTCCGCGAATGACGCGTCCCTGGCCATCAGTAAGTTTGTTGCTGCCGAGCAGGCGGCCCTGTTCGCGCATCTTCTTGCCCCAAGCCCAATACTTCAACATTGCCTGCTGCATTTGCTCGGGACTCATTGTCATCCAATTTTTTGGATCGCCGTACAGAAGGATCATGAAGGTTGCCATCGAACTCTCCTAGCGCAAGCGCGCGAATTCCATGTTTTCGGTGAACTTTTCCTTGCCATTTTCAACGAAATGCCACGTCGTGGTGAAGTGATTTTCGTCGGTGAAATGAAAAGAAGCATTATGCATGTGGCCAGCCGCGGGCGAAGCGAGCCCAGTGGCATCCAGGAAATGGAAATCGAGAGTGCCATCGTGCAAGGCGCTGGCCTGCATGCGCGGCTGGTTGTGGGCCATGCAGAAATGGGTAAGCAGAACGTGATCACCGTCGAGAGTGTAGACGGTCAGCATCTCGCCTTCCGGCCCGTTAAAGGTCTCTTCGACGGCGGAGCCGTTGGCGATCACGCGGTAGGTGACACGTTGCACGTGGCTGTTTTGTGCGGCCGACTGCCAATCGCCTTGCAGTTGCTTTAGACGGTCGAATGCGGCTTGCGCCGGAGTGCTGCCGCTCTGTCCGAGGCAAGGAATTGCCAGCGCCAGGAGCAACAGAAGGTAGCGGATTTTCATGGTTCATCTCCTCGGGTACTTCGCGAGGATGACGAGCGGAGGCGAGGGGAATCGACCGGTCCGGAAAAATAATTCGCATAAACGCGAAGCCCCTCGATTTGAGGGGCTTCTCCATGCGAACTCTGTCTCAGCTACCGGCGCCAGTAGTTGCGGTAGGGATGGTAGCGATACGCGTAACGCGGGCCGTAATATCCGCGGTAGTAAGCGTACGGACGATAAGGCCGATAGTATCGCGGCGCGACCACCACCGGTCCGGGCGCAACGTACATATAAGGACGAGGCGCAACTCCGACTACGACTTCTGCCGCATTCGCCTTGGCGGGCGTTAACAGCGCCACACCGAACATCAAACTGAACAACGCTAGTGCTGCTTTCTTTATCATTTCCGATCCCTCCGTGATCTACTCGTAAAAACACAGACGCCGGAAAAAGTTTTGCGGCACTCGCGAGCTCCCCGTAAAGAAGTGTTGCCGCGGCTTTGCGTCTCGGTGTCGCTCGCTTGTAATCTCCTTGTGTGACAAGGCCTTTCGAACGCGTGCGCCGGTGGCTTCGCGATCCTCTGTTGCTGCTGGTGCTGATCGCGGCGCTGACGGCGATTGCAGTGCAGTCGGGCGAAGTCGGGACGTCGGACACGATGCACCGGCTGCAATCGACGCACTCGTTCTGGACGCACGAGCCGCCGGTATTTCCGAATGAGTATCCGGAATTCGGCGTTCACGGCCGCGATGGAAAGCTCCAGAGCTGGTACGGCATTGGTCAGTCGCTGCTGATGCTGCCGGCCGACATAATCGGCACCGGTATCGAAAATCTTCACATCTTCGACTCATACCGCGGGACCGACCCGACGATACGCGACATTGTTGTCACTTACACTACGAACACGTTGATCGCGGTGCTCACGGTCCTCGTCTGCTTCCGCTTCTTGCGGCAGTTGCGTTTCACCGTCAAGCAAACGGCGATTGGCGTTCTCGCGTTGTTCTTCGCCACTACGCACCTGCACTACACGCAGAACATGATGGAGAACAACTACATCTTTCTGCTGACGCTGACGGGGTTTTCATTTTTCTACGAGTGGACGGAGACGGGTGGCAGACGAGCTCTGTTCATTGGTGCGGGCGCGTTCGGACTGAACTTGCTGACGCGACTGACTACCGGGCTAGATTTGATTGCTGGATGCCTGTTCGCGCTGCTTGTGCTGTGGATGCATGGCGCAGATTTGCGAGGGAAGTTTCGGCAATTCGTTACGACAGCCGTTCCAGTTGTCGCGATATTCGTGTTTCTCGATCGCCTTTACCAGTTCTATCGCTTTGGCGCGTGGTTTACGACCTACCTCGGGTTGATGGCGCAGGAAACGAAGCAGCGCGATCCATCGCTGCCGGCAAATTTCCCGTTCAGCACGTCGTTTCATCAAGGGTTTTTCGGGGCGCTGTTCGCGCCGGAAAAATCTGTCTTCCTGTTTGATCCGCTGCTCGTGCTGACGATCTTGCTGGCGCTCTTCGCGTGGAAACGCTTCAGTCGGGAAGCGAAGGCTTACGTAGTAGTCACGGCGCTTCTGCTGCTCGCCGATCTAAGCTTCTACGCGCGGTACTACTCGTGGTCCGGCGATTTCGCTTGGGGCGACCGCTATGTATCCACGGCAGCGGAACTTGCGGTGCTGCTGGCGGTTCCGCTGATGCTGCGGCACCGGACGGAGATAGGACCGTTGTTTTCGGTCGGCATTGTCATCGTGGTGATCAGCACGCTGATCCAAGTGGAGTCGCTGGCGTTCTGGATGCCGCTAGAAATTTACCAGGAAGAGAAGTTTGGACATCCGACGTGGGTCATCTGGCTGCGTCTAACGAACATTGTTGCCTTCGCGCTGGGCAAGTTCGATGCCTGGGGACTGAACACACCTGCGATGTCGGAAGATCCTTGGGACTACGTACACATCAGCTGCTGGAATTTTCTGCCCTTCCTGCTGAAGCGAGTGGGGGAAACGCCGGCGTGGGTGGTTCGGCTGACGACGACCCTGTGGCTACTATGCGTGGCAGGGCTGATGGCGGCGCTGTGGAGATTGCGGAACGTGTTGAAGAGTGCGGAAACCGCGAGTAGCTGACTCGTCAAGGCGTGGTCGGGCATCTTACCGTTTTTATGAGGTTGTGCCGACCGTACTATGTGCATAAACGGTACGTCTTGCCGCGCCATTGCTGGTTCCGTGGTATAGAACTCTGAGCAGCCCTGTGCGCAATTTCGAGAAAACCCGAACGGAATTCCAGGAAATCCTCGGCAAGCCCATTCGCGAACTCGGGCTGAAGCTAGAAGGTTCGCCGCTCGAGCGGTTCGTTCAGCAGCTTTATCGCGAGCTGGACGCGAAAGGGATCCACAAGTTCCGCCCGCTTTTTTATCTGACCGACGAGTGGGGATGCCCTTCGGGCGAACCCGTAATCGGCATTCCGTTCTATCTGGCGCGGCCGGACCTGGCACAACTCGAGCGCGACATGAACGACCTGGAAGATGCTCGCGAAATCATGATGTATATGCGTCATGAAGCCGGGCACGCGTTCAACTACGCGTACCGGCTCTACAAGTCGGTGGAATGGCGCGAACTGTTTGGCCCGTTTCGCCGCGCTTATCGAGACAATTATCGACCGATCCCGTTCTCGAGGGCGTTTGTTCGTCACATGGCCGGGTGGTACGCGCAGAAACATCCCGATGAAGACTTTGCGGAGACGTTCGCCGTATGGCTGACGCCGCGCTCGCAATGGCGAAAGCGCTACCAAGGCTGGAGCGCGCTGGCCAAGCTCCGGTATGTCGATCGCATGGCGCGGAAATTCGGGAAGGTCGAACCGATCCGCCGTCGCGGGCACACCGATATCACTGTGGATGAGATGAATTCGACAGTCGGTGAGTTCTATCGTTTGAGCTTACCGGAAGAGATTCCGCTACAGGAATTAGCGCTGGACACAGACTTGGAGGATATCTTCAATGTCTCGCGCAAGCGGCGGAAAGGTGTGCGACCAGCGCACGAGATGCTGGATCAGCACCGGAAGGCGATCGTGGATAAGGTGGCGTACTGGAGCGGCGTACAACGGCCGATTATCAAGCGACTAGTGGAAGCCATTTGCAATCGTGTTGAGGAACTCGGGCTGCGTGTGGACGTGCGGCGCGAGTCCGAGCACCTGACAGAATTCACGGTGTACACAACCGCACTGGCGATGAATTACCTGACCCGTGGGAAGTTCGTTCATCCCTGAGGAGCGACGGCGGCTGGGCCGCTCCAAGGAGAGGCTGCATGACTGGAACAAAGTTGAAAGTCACCGTGTTGTACGACGCGTGGGAAGAAGAACCTGTCGTGGTAGAGGAAGAAGTTCCTGCGCCGCGCAAGCGCAAAGGCAAAAAGACGCGTAAAAAGAAAGTGGAAAAAGAAGATCGAGAAGAGATCTTCGCGGCTCTGGAAAAACTGGGCCATGAGCCTACGTATCACGTGCTGGATGGACGGACGCAGACTTTGTTCGGACTGGCCAAGTGCGGCGCTGACTTGATCTTCAACCTCACGGAATCGTATGCCGGTGATGACACCAAAGAGATGCACGTCACCGCATTTTTAGATTTGCTCGATATCCCTTACACCGGGGCGGGGCCACACGCACACATCCTGGCGCAGGACAAATCGATTGCCAAGAAGATGTTCGCTTTTTACGGGGTCCAGTCGCCCTACTTTGCGACCGCCTATCGGGGCAGGCTCGATCATTCCCACGACATTGCGTTCCCGCTGATTGTGAAACCGACGTCTGAAGACGGGTCGATCGGCATCGATGCCGCTGCCGTAGTCAACAGCGTTAAAGAATTGATGGAGCGTCTCTCGTATATCCAAACAGAATTCGATTCACCAGCGTTGATCGAAGAGTACATCGAGGGACGCGAGATTTATGCCGCGCTCCTTGGCAGCTACGACGACACGCGAGCACTTCCGCTGGTGGAGCTTGATCTCTCGAAGCTCCCGAAGGGCATGCCCAAAATCGCCAGCCAGGACGTGAAATTCGAGAAAGATACGGAAGCCTACAAGGTGACGAAATCGGCGATTGCCGACGATCTCGACGAAGAGCTGGCAGCGAAGCTTAACGAAACCGCGATCAAGGCTTACCGGGCCGTGAAACTGCGCGATTATGGGCGCATTGATATGCGCGTGTCGAGCAAAGGTGAGGTCTACGTGATCGAAGCAAATCCGAATCCATGGCTTTCGAGTGGGCAGGAATTTGCGATGGCCGCAAAGAAATCAGGCCTCTCGTATACACAGATGATCGGCGAAATTGTAGAGATGGCGATGGCCCGACACGCAAGGAAAGTGGGAAAGAGTTCAGGGGAGTAGCGGGACATAGTACTGAAAACTTGGTGCCGGGAGGGGGGGTCGAACCCCCACGAGGGGTAAACCTCGGCGGATTTTGAGTCCGCTGCGTCTGCCAGTTCCGCCATCCCGGCAACTTGGAAGGCATTCTTAGGTTAGCACGACGAGCGGCTCCGAGCTAAGCCGGCGCTGGCGCAAAAACTTCCTCGCAAAATTCCCGACCAGCCGCGTTCTTCCGTTATGGCGGAATGCCATCGACGATGACAGAATAGTCGCGCACTCACCGCCGCAATCGAGGCCCGTGATTCCATGAGCATTGGTGTCGAATCCCAAACTGCCCCTGAAGCGCGATCTCCGGCTGCAATCACGCCGAATACTCCAGCGCGATCTCGCGGTTTCTGGGCGCTTATCGCTACCCAGTTCCAGGGCGCATTCAGCGACAACGTGCTGCGCTATTTGCTGCTGGGGATCGTCGTCGGTACCGGACTCTCCAAAGGCGCGGGGGACAAGCTGGTCTCGACGATCATGCTGCTCTTCTCGCTGCCGTTCATCCTGTTCAGCATGGGCGGCGGGTTCCTGGCGGACCGCTACAGCAAGCGCTCGGTGACGATTGGGACGAAGTTCATGGAGATCGGCTCGATGGTGATCGCCACCCTCGGCCTGGCGTTGCACTCATTGCCATTGGAACTGGGCGGGCTGGCGCTGGTCGCGACGCAAGCGGCGTTGTTCGGACCGTCGAAATATGGGTTGCTGCCCGAGCTGCTGCCGGAGAAACGGCTCTCCTGGGGCAATGGGATCATCGAGCTTGGAACATTTCTCGCGATCATCTCGGGGACCGTTGTCGGCGGCGTGATGGCAGATCGCTGGCACGAGCACGAGGTGTACGGCGGATACGTGCTGATTGCGCTCGCGTGTCTCGGTGTGCTCACGAGTTTGGGCGTCACTCGCGTGCCCCCGGCCGCGCCCGAGAAAAAGTTTCATGCCGACTTTCTTGGCGACCTTTGGACCAACATCGGGCTGATGCGTAAGGACCGCGCGCTGTTTCTTGCGGTGCTGGGCAATACATATTTCTGGTTCCTGGGCGCGCTGCTGATGTCGACGGTGCTGGTGTATGGAAAGTTCGTGCTCGGGATCAGCACGGAGAAATCGGCGTACCTGAACGCGGCACTGGCGATTGGCATCGGCGTTGGAAGCCTCGCAGCGGGATATTTTTCAGCCGGGAAAATTGAGTATGGGCTGATTCCGCTGGGGTCGATCGGGATCACGGCAATTACCTTGTCGCTCGGATTCGTGCACGCTGGCTTTCGGGGAGTTGCGATCCTGCTCGCGGCGCTGGGGTTCTTTTCTGGATTTTTCGCGGTTCCGGTGAATGCGTTGGTGCAGCATCGCCCGAACGCTGACGAAA
This sequence comes from Candidatus Korobacter sp., assembly GCA_036501185.1. Taxonomy (GTDB): domain Bacteria; phylum Acidobacteriota; class Terriglobia; order Terriglobales; family Acidobacteriaceae; genus Korobacter. The sequence continues at coordinate 14,445 of DASYAU010000081.1, forward strand.
AAGGCGGCGTGATCGCTGCGACCAATTTGCTGTCGTTTGTTGGGACGGGCATAGCGGCGGGCGTGTATTACGTGCTGACGAGCGTGGCGCACCTCGACCCGCGCGGAGTGTTCCTCGCATCGGCGGTGATGACGGCGGTGGGCACGGTGTACGTGCTCATCCTGCTGCCGGAGTGGTTTATGCGGCTGGTGCTGTGGGTAGTGACGAACACCGTCTATCGCATCACGATCGTGGGGCGCGACAACATTCCCGAGAAAGGTGGGGCTCTCTTCGTTTGCAACCACATGTCGTTTGTGGATGCGCTTCTGCTGATTGCCTCTACCGACCGACCGATTCGCTTCCTCGTCTTCAAAGGGATCTACGACATTCCCGCAGTAAAGCCATGGGCGAAGATGATGAAGGCGATCCCGATTTCTTCGGAGCAGCGGCCACGCGAGATGATCCGTTCGCTGCGCGACGCCAGCGACACGCTGCGAAGTGGCGACGTGGTGTGCATCTTCGCCGAAGGGCAGATCACGCGCACCGGACAACTGCTTCCCTTCCGGCGCGGCTTTGAACGAATCATGAAAGGCGTGGACGTCCCAATCGTGCCGGTAAATCTGGATGGCGTGTGGGGCAGCATTTTCAGCTTCGAGCGCGGACGGTTTCTGTGGAAGGTGCCACGACGCGTGCCGTACCCGGTAACGGTGAGCTTCGGCAAGCCGATGCCGGCGACTTCGACCGCGACAGAAGTTCGCCACGCTGTGCAGGAGTTGCAATCGGAAGCCTTCGTGCATCGGCGGAAACGCATGGTGACGCTGGATGCGTCGTTCGTGCGCAGTGCCCGCATGCATCCACGCCGCTTCTTGATGGCCGACGGCCGCACTCCAAAAGTTCGCTTTGGCGAGGCGCTGGTGAAGAGCATCTTCCTCGCGCGGAGATTGAAGAAGCCTTGGGATGGTCAGGAGATGGTCGGCATTCTGATGCCGCCGTCCGTCGGCGGAGCGCTGGTGAACTATGCGGCGGCGCTGCTGGGCAAGACGAGCGTCAACCTGAATTACACGGCCAGCAACGAGGTGATCGCTTCGTGCGCGAAGCAGTGCAGCTTGCAGACGGTGGTCACATCAAAGGCGTTCCTCGAACGTTTCCCGAAGATGGAGGTCCCTGGGAAGACGCTGCTGCTGGAAGATATCGCGGCGGGGCCGCGACCGGGCGAGAAATTCATCTCGCTGTTCTACCGCCTGTTCCTGCCTTATGAAATGCTGAAGTCGGCACTCGGCGCGAAGCGGCAATCGCTCGATGATCTGGCGACCGTGATCTTCTCCAGCGGGAGCACGGGCGATCCGAAGGGAGTGATGCTGACGCACTTCAACGTGGGCGCGAACATCCGGCAGGTCTCACAGGTTTTCATGCTCGACAAGCACGACAAAGTGCTAGGCATCCTGCCGTTCTTCCATTCGTTCGGCTTCATGGCGGGATTGTGGATGCCAGTGGTGGTTGGCGTCGGTGTGGTGTTCCATCCGAACCCGCTCGATGCCCGAGCCATCAGCGCGCTCGTCGGACAGTACAGCGTGACGTTTATGGTCGCGACACCGACGTTCTTGCAAGCGTACATACGTCGCTGCTCACCGGAGCACTTCGGAAGCCTGCAGTTCGTGCTGGTGGGCGCGGAGAAATTGCCGGACCGCGTGGCGGTCGCCTTCGAGGATACGTTCGGTATTCGTCCGCTGGAAGGCTATGGGTGTACGGAATGTTCACCGGTAGTGACGGTGAATGGCCGTGATTTCCGCGCGCCGGGATTCCGCCAGGTGGGAGCGAGGCGCGGAAGAATCGGGCATCCGTTGCCAGGCGTCACAGTGCGCATCGCTGACATCGATACCGGAGCACCGGTTGCGGCTGGGACTGCGGGGCTGCTGCTGGTGAAAGGTCCGAACGTGATGAAGGGATATCTTGGGCGTCCGGAGAAAACGGCCGAAGTGCTGCACGACGGCTGGTACATGACTGGCGACGTTGCAGTGATGGAGGAAGATGGGTTCATCACTATCACCGACCGGCTGACGCGCTTCAGCAAAATCGGCGGCGAGATGGTGCCGCACATCAAGATTGAAGACAAGCTGCATGAACTCGCAGGCGTGACGGAGCAGGTGTTCGCGGTGACTGCGGTGCCGGATGAAAAGAAGGGCGAGCGCATTGCGGTGCTGCATACGCTGGCGGACGACAAACTTGCCCCGATGCTGGAGAAGCTGGCACAGTGCGATCTTCCGCCGTTGTGGAAGCCGAGGCCCAACCAGTTCTTCCGCATTGAAGCGATTCCCTACCTCGGGACGGGCAAGCTCGATTTGCGCGCGCTGAAGGCGAAGGCCGCGGAGATCGCCGCAGCAGCGATTGCCGGGTAGTCCGGTACCATAGAGCGCGTGAGCGAGGTTGCCGAGCAATACGACGCGATCGTGCTGGGGGCGGGCGCGGCTGGCCTGATGTGCGCGATTGAGGCAGGCAAACGCGGGCGACGGGTGCTGGTGCTTGAGCACGTGGAGAAGATCGGCAAGAAGATCCTGATCTCCGGCGGAGGACGCTGTAACTTCACCAACATTCACTGCACTCATGCAAACTTTCTTTCGGAAAATCCACATTTTGCAAAGTCGGCGCTGGCGCGCTATACACCAGCGGACTTCATCGCGCTGGTCGAGAAACACAAAATTCCCTATCACGAGAAGACGCTCGGTCAGCTTTTCTGCGATCGCTCGGCTCGCGACATCGTCCACTTGCTCGAGGAAGAGTGCATGGCGGCTGGAGTGAAGATCCGGACGAATGTGCGTGTGCGCGAGGTGCGGCGGGACGATGAGTTCATCGTGCGCAGCGAGGATGCGGAGTTCTGCGCGAAGGTGCTGGTCGTCGCGACCGGTGGACTTTCGATCCCGAAGATGGGTGCGACGGCATTTGGGTATGAACTGGCGCGGCAGTTTGGACTAAAGATCGTGGAGCCTCAGCCGGCGCTGGTGCCGTTCGTGTTTGCGAATGAGGACCGGGAGAATTATTGCGATCTGACGGGGCTTTCGGCGGAGGTCGTGGCAGCGACGGATGGTGCGCGTTTCCGCGAGAAGATGCTAATCACGCACCGCGGGTTGAGTGGGCCTTCTATGCTGCAAATCTCTTCGTATTGGAAACCGGGCGATCCGGTGACATTGGATCTTGCGCCTAAGCAGGATGTCACGCGCGATTTGCGCGCGCATGCGGCAGGACGAACCACAACCGCGCTCAAGGCAGAAGTTCGCAAAGTCCTCGTGCAGAGATTGGCCGATCGCTGGACCGATCTTCATCTTCCGAAGAATTGGACAAATCACGCGCTAGAAGAATTCGAACGAGCACTCCACAGCTGGAACGTGACTCCTGCGGGAACAGAAGGGTTTGAGAAAGCGGAGGTCACGGCGGGCGGAGTGAGCACTGCCGAACTCTCGGCGAAGACGATGGAATGCCGGCGCGTGCGGGGCCTATTTTTTATTGGCGAGGTAGTGGATGTGACTGGGCATCTCGGAGGATTCAACTTCCAGTGGGCCTGGGCGTCAGGCTATGCGGCGGGACAGGCGATTTAGATACCAGTCTTGTTTTTCTTGATTGCCATGTTCTGTTTCCGGGCTTCTTTCACGGCCTTCTTCTCTTGTTTCTTTTCGTAGCGCGCCTGCTTTTCGGCCATCTTTTGTTCGTGCGTTTTGTCGCGGGCAATTTGCTTGCGGGCTTCCTTCTGCTGTTTTTTCGCCTCTTTCAAGCCCTGGCCTTCCTCGTTTTGGGCCTGTTTCTGCATGCGCTTGGATTCCTTCATCTGCGCTTTTTCGTCACGCCGTATCTGCTTTTTGTCGATTTTGGGCACGTCTTGGGCGAAGGAGGCAGTGCACAGCGCAAGGGCGAGACAGGTGGCCGCGAAAATGGAAAACATCCGCATAGCAATTTTTCCTTTTTGCAGGCTACGAATATAACTCTTCCAGCAAGGCATACGCACGTCTTAAATGCGGTACCACGATGCTTCCCCCGACGACCAACGCGACGTTCAGCGACTCTTCCTGCTCGTGACGGTTAGCGCCCAACCGGTAGCTTTGAATGATGTGATAGTTGATGCAGTCACCGCAACGTAAACCTGCAGAGATAACCAAACCCATCAACTCCTTATATTTAGCCGGTAAGGCGCCCTCCAGGTAGGTATTGTGGTCGACGTTGTAAAAGCGCTTAACGAGGTAGTTATCGGCGCTGTTCACGAGGTTGTTGAGCTCGGTGCGGGTGTCTAGGAACTTGCGGGCGGTGGGGCTTTTTTCGGCGACCTGTTTTTCGGTGAAGAGGTATTCGGGCTCACGGCGTTCGGTATTCATGGGGAAAGCCTATCAAAGGCATAGCGTGGCGCGGGTTTTCTTCCGGTTCGTAGCCGGAATGGGCAAAGTGCTGTGGCTATAATGGCCGACAACTTTCATTCGCTCGAGGAATCCATGTGTAAACGTGGCATTACCATCGTCCTGCTTCTGCTCAGCGTCTCTTTCCTTGGGTTCGGTCAACAGAAGCCGAAACTCACGCTCGATGAGTTCTTTAATGCGGTGTATTACCGCGACGTCCGGATTTCTCCCGATGGCAATGCAGTTGTGTTTGTGACCGAGCGAGCTGATTGGGATAACAATCGGTTCCGCGACGATCTCTGGCTGTACCGGGTGAACACGGGCACGCTCATTCCGCTGACGCAATCAGGACACGACTCCAATCCGGAGTGGTCTCCGGATGGGCAGTGGATCGCGTTCTTCAGCGACCGTTCTGCCAACGATGGTGGAGGGAAAGACGATTCCGGAGATAAGAACGACGAAATCCAGCACGTGTACGTGATTGGGGCAAGCGGCGGCGAGGCATTTGCCGTCACGCATGGCGAGGAGGAGGTCCACGCGTACGCGTGGTCGCCGGATTCTAAGAGCATCTACTTCGCGACGCGCACGCCGTGGAGCAAGGAAAAGAAAGAAGCGTACAAGGAAGAATGGAAAGACACAGTTGAATATCGTGAGGCCGAGCGCGGCGATGTGATTGCACGGATCGCCCTGGCGGATGTGATGGCGCGCCATGTGACGCTTACGCTAGAAGAAAAGCCGGAGAGCACGAAGCACGAAGATAAGGACAAGAAAAAGCCGGAAGGTGAGACAGCCGAGACCCCGGGATCGGTGGTGATTACTTCGAGTCCGTTGCGAGTACACCAGATCGCCGTGTCTTCGGACAACGCGCAGCTCGCGTTTCTGAGCTCTTCGATTTCGGAGCGAGAGGAATTCGCTGCGGATTTTGAGATTTATACGGCGCCGGCGACGGGTGCGCTTCCGAATAAACCGCAGCGGATCACAAACAACAGCGCTATCGAGACGGAGCTTCGGTGGGCCCCGGACAACCGGCATATCTTTTTCCAGAGCTCAGAAGGGTCGGTGGATTCGGCGAAGTACGCTGACACACAGAACCGTATTTACTGGATCGACGCCAATACCGGCCAGGTGGAGCGCTGGTCGCCGAGCTTCGATCGGCACTTGGCCGAGTACTCGCCGCTAAAAGGCGGAAGTCTGTTGACGGCCGCCATGGTGGGCACCGAGGTCCAGCTCTACACGGTTGCGGATGCGCAGTCGGAGCCGAAGAAGATCAGCCCTTGGCCTGGTTCATACGCGCAGATCAATACAACCCCTGGTTCATCGCGCGTGGTGTTCGCATATTCGCGGGTGAACAAGCCGGTAGAGTTATATGTGGCAGAAGGTGTCGACCAGCTTTCATCAGCCAATCCGATCACGAACTTCAATCACCTGTTCACCGAACGCGCACTGCCAGAGGCAAAGCCATTCCAGTGGAAGGCTGACGATGGGGTGACGGTGGAGGGGATATTGATTTATCCCCCGGGAAAGCTTGGTGCGAAAAACCTGCGGATGTTCACGCTCATCCACGGAGGTCCAATCGATGCTGACGGCGACCGCTTCGGGGCAGACTGGTATGACTGGGCATTGCTGGCAGCGTCGGATGGCTGGCTGGTGTTTCGGCCGAACTATCGAGGATCTACAGGCTATGGCGACGCGTTCGAGCAGGCGATTGCGCCACACCTTGTCTCGAAACCTGGACGCGACATTCTCGAAGGAGTGGATGCGCTGGTGAAGGCGGGAATTGCCGATCCTCAGCAGCTCGCGGTCGGCGGATACAGCTACGGCGGTTACATGACAAACTGGCTGATCACGCAGACGAATGAGTTCAAAGTTGCGGTGACGGGCGCTGGCGCCGTGGAACACGCGGCCAATTGGGGCAACGACGACACAACTCTCGACGATGCCTGGTATCTCGGCGGCACCCCTTGGGAGGCCACCAAGAATTACACCGATGAAGCGGCGCTGTTCCGGATGAATAAAGTCAAAACGCCGACCCACATGGTGGCAGGCAGCGACGACATTCGCGTTGCGGTGCTGGAGGATTACTTGCTCGAGCGCTCGCTTAAGACGCTAGGCGTACCGAGTGCGCTGCTCATCTTCCCTGGCGAAGGCCACGGACTTGGAAAGAATCCATGGCACGGGAAAATCAAGGTGCGCGAAGAATTGAAGTGGCTGGAGAAGTACCTGCCGGAAAAGCCGTGATGCCGGACAGCAGCATGCGCCGGAGCAGCAGAGCAGCAGCGGTTCTGAGGTGGATTTCGACCGGCTGAGACTTAGGGTTCAGCGATTTAGAAGGGTCTTGTCGCGGGAACAGTCAAACACGGCGACGAAAATTTACATCCAATCCCACAGGCCATCGAATGGTCTAAGGGATGGGCATGATGGATCCACTTCGTAACGAGTATGCTCCGCCGAACACGCCCCTGGAGACGGAGAACCCACGCGAGCGGTCGCCGCTCGATACCCAAAGCATTGACGAGTTGCTGGCGGGCTTCCCGCCTGAACAGGCGTTGCCCGCGGCACAAAACCCGCGGCTGAACCAAGCGGCGGAGAGCATTGGCAGTGCGCTGGGCACCACCATCGGTAAAGTACGCCACGGAATTTCACTGGTGCAGAACCGGCAGCGCTCGAACGGTCCCAGTGCGAGCGAGCGAGTCTCGCAGCAGGCGGAGACCTTTACCGCGGCAATCACGGAGAAGGCGGAGCAGCTTGGCGATTTGGCGGAAGAGAAAGCGTCCGAGTTTGTAGATATGGCCCAGGAGCGCTGGCAGCGGGTGAGCCAAACCGCGCAGGAACGCTGGAGCGAGGCCAGGCGAATGGCGCGGCGGCGAATCGTTGATGTGCGCGAGCAGGCAGCCCATCTGCGCGACGATCGTCCGATCGAGTTGATTCTTTCCTTTGCCGGAGCAGCGTTTGTGCTGGGCTTCGCACTCCGTGTTTGGAGGTCAACTCATGATTAATGATGTGCAAACCGAGAACGGAAAAAACATTGCCGACGTGCTGCACGACTTCAAGAACGAGTTCAGCACCTTCGTTGTGACACGCGTGCAGATGTTGCAGGAAGAAATGAAGATCAAGGCGACAGCGATCAAAGCTGCGCTGCCGATGCTGATCGCCGGAATCGCGTTTCTCGCGATGGCCTGGCTGCTCTTCACGGCCGCGGTGGTCTGCGCCATCGCGGTGGCGATGCCAAATAATCCGTGGTCTTATGCGATCAGCTTCGCGATTGTCATGGCTTTTTATGCGATTTTGGGAGCCTTGCTCGCGATAATGGGCAAGAACGCGCTCTCGAAGCAAGGTCTGAAGCCCGAGAAAACGATCCGAGTGCTCGAAGAAGACAAAATCTGGCTGCAGACGGAAGCCACGAGGATACAGGCATGAACAACAGCGACGCGAACCTCGACATTCTTCAGCAACGTGCGGCTGAACAGCGCAACCAGATACACCAGTCAGTTACGGAGTTTAAACAGCTCAAGACGAACGTGACCGCGAATGTACGCGAGAAACTCGATCCGAAGCGCCAAGCCCGCGACCACTTCTGGACGCTGGCCGGAGCGGCCAGTCTTGTCGCGCTGGTGTTCGGTTACGGTCTGGCCGGCGTATTCGTGGATTAGATCAGCACTTCCTCTGAGAGGCACCCGTTTGTGGGCCTGACGCCACCCGGTATCAGGCCCTGAACTATCACTGCGCTTTCAGAAACTTACCTTCCGTGATATAAACCCCCAGCAGTGGTCAATCTTCCATTGTGAATTGCAAGGTTTCTCGACCCGGAGGAGGTTCCGTGTCTGAGGTTCGGACTGGCAAACGGTTTGAAGTGCATTTGCCTATCAAGATCAGCACGCCCGAGGGCGTGCAGGCGCAAGAAGGGCAAACCGATAATCTGAGTGCAGCCGGAGTGTTTCTGTCACTCGACTCGTCGCTGGAGGTAGGCTCCACGGTGGAGTTTGACATCACCATGCCGGCGGCGGTGATCGGGTCGGAGAAGGACGTGCGTATCCACTGCAACGGTCGAGTGGTGCGCACTGAATCGCCGAAAGAAGGGTCAAATCACAGCGGAGTAGCGTGCGTGATTGACCGATACGAGTTCATTCGATAAGCGGATGGAAAAATGCTGAAGATTCTTTTGGCTGACAATCAAGCAATCTTTCGGGCGGGCATTGCCAAAGTGCTTGCCGTGGAAGACGACCTTCGCGTAGTGGCCCAGGCACAGTCCGTGGACCAGATGATGATGGCGATCGAGAAGTTTCGGGCCGCCGTGCTGATTCTTTCCGCGAGTTTCGTGCCCGATATGGCATCCCTGGTACAAGCGGCGAACCGCGCCAAGACTGGGATTGTAGTAGTTGCTGAAAACGGGGAAAACGCGCAGAAATACCTAGTGGTCGGGGTCCGCGGCGTGGTGTACCGGAATGTAAGCGGCGACATGCTGGTGGAATGCGTACGTCGGGTGGCGCGCGGCGAGAAGTTCACGCAGGAGACGAAGCCGGCGACAGCGACGGCGGAGAGTGACGATTTCGTTGGCGCGCGGGTGCGCGATCGGCTAACTCCGAAAGAGTTGCGCATCGTTGCACTGATTGTCCAGGGCTACAAGAACAAGGAAATTGCGGTGCAGCTGGGCACGACGGAGCAGGTGATCAAGAACTACTTGCGCAACGTGTACGACAAGATCGGCGTCTCCGACCGGCTGGAACTCGCGTTGTTCACGATCCATCACCACATCCTGGCAGAAGCGGCCGCAGCCACGACTGAAGGCCGAATGCTGCAATAAAATTCTTCAAGCACAAAACAGCCCGCCACCTGGCGGGCTTTGTATTGGAGTCGTGAATTCTAAGCCGAGCGTTCGCTGGTTTTCAGCAACTCGTTGACGATGGTGACCAGCTCTTCCGGGTTCACCGGCTTTTCGAGGTAAAGGTCGGCGAGCGGTTCGGCTGCTTGAAACGCCTCAGCGACGTAGCCCGAGACGACAACGACGGGAACACTGGAATGGGATTTGGCGGCCTGAACTACGGCACGGCCATTGGCGTCCCCTAACCTCCAGTCGGTAACAACCGCGTCATAGTCGTTACTCTTGAGTTTCTCGATGGCGTCGTGGGCAGAGCTGGAGGGTGTAACGGTGTGTCCCGCGGCTTCCAGGATGGCGCACTTGAGCGTTACAACGTGGGGCTCATCGTCGATGCACAGTATCTTCGCCATTGGGTTCCTTCGAGAAGGATGGGGAGTGCTTGCAACCAGGCTGCAACAATCTGCACGCTATTCTTCTGTAAGTAGACACTCTTGTCAATTCGACGGGCAAAAAACTGACGGGGAGGGCGAAAGCCTCCCCGTCCAGCAACTCACGTCTTTTCAACAATCTCAGAGCTAGGTCGTTATTTTCTCGGCGATCGATTTGGCCTGCGTGAAGAGGAGCAGGTAGTCGGGACCGCCAGCCTTGGAGTCGGTGCCCGACATGTTGAATCCGCCGAACGGATGCGCCCCGACCATGGCGCCGGTGCACTTGCGGTTGAGATACAAGTTTCCGGCAAAGTACTCGTTGAAGGCATAGTCAAGCTTGTCGCGAGAACTGGTGTAAACCGCACCAGTGAGACCGAACTCGGTATTGTTGGCGATCTTCACGCCTTCTTCGAAATCGCGGCACTTGATGACGGCCAGTACGGGCCCGAAAATCTCTTCCTGGGAAATGGTCGCCTGAGGGGCGACGTCGGCGATGACGGTCGGCTGAATGAACCAGCCAGGACCGGCTTCCTCATCGCGCGAGCCACCGGTAATGAGGCGTCCGCCTTCCTGGAGAGCTTTCTCGACATATTGGAGAATCTTCTTCATCGAGCTTTCGTTGATCACCGGTCCCATGCCGTAGTTCTTCGTTGTGTCGCCGACCGTGATCTTCTCCACGCGTTCTTTCAAGGCGGTAATGAAGCGATCGTAGATGCGCTCGTCAACGATGGCCCGGGAGCAGGCAGAACATTTCTGTCCGCTGAAGCCGAAGGCGGCTTGCGCCACGCCTTCGACGGCGGCATCGAAGTCGGCATCAGCGTCGACGACGATTGAATCCTTGCCGCCCATCTCGAGGATGGTGCGCTTGATCCAGATCTGGCCGGGCTGGGTCTTGGCCGCGTGCTCGTTGATGTCGAGGCCCACTTCCTTCGAGCCCGTGAATGCGATGTAGCGGGTCTTGGGATGATTGACGACGTTGCCGCCGAAGCTGCGTCCGCCGCCGGTGCAGAAGTTCACCACGCCATCGGGCAACCCAGCTTCTTCGAGAAGCTCCATGAATTTCGCTGCGATCGCTGCCGAATCGCTCGACGGCTTGAGGACGACGGTGTTGCCGCAGACGATTGACGCTAATGTCATTCCCGCCATGATGGCGGATGGGAAGTTCCAGGGTGGAATGACCGCACCGACGCCCAGTGGGATATAGCGCAGGTGATTTTTTTCGCCCGGAAGCTGGATCGGGGTTGTCGCTTTATCGAGCCGCAGCGCCTCGAGTGCATAGAAGTAGCAGAAGTCGATGGTCTCGGCGACATCGGCGTCGGCCTCGACCCAATTCTTGCAGACTTCAAAGACCATCCATGCAGAGAATTCCGACTTGCGTTCCTGGAGGAGATTGCCCACGCGGAACAGGAGGTTCGCGCGTTCCTTCACCGGCGTGCGGCTCCAGGTTTCGAAGGCCTTCAGGGCAGCCTGCATCGCCGGTTCGACCTCGGTCGCACCTGCTTCCTGAAAGACGCCGACGACCTGCGAAGGATTCGAGGGGTTAATCGACTCGTGCTTCCTCGCAAGTTTGACGCGCTTGCCGCCGATGATCAAGTCGTACTCGCGGCCAAGCTCGCCGCGGACCTTCTCGATGGCGGAGCGCATTTTGCGGGCGTTATCTTCGCGCGAAAAGTCGGTCAAAGGTTCGTTAGTAAAAGTTTTCGGAATCCGCACTTCCATGCGGCTGGTCAAGGTCGTCGCCATGATTGCAATCCTCCCAGCAGCTCACAGTTCACTCCGATGGCTGCCGCGCAAACTCTTAATTTTATCACTGATGAGTAGATGGTTCCGCGGAGCAAAAGACTCAGTCAGCCGCGTCGGAGGAAAGACCCAGAATGCGGAATGCTTCGTCGCGGGTGCGGACCACGGAGAGCCTGGGCAGGTCCGAGATGCTCTCGAACATGCGCGCAACACTGAAGACGAAGTCACTGCCGGCGATGATGACGCGGACGGCGTCCTTGGCAAAAGGATCGGCAGTGGCAAGCCTTTCCAATTCGCTCGTGTTGAGATCGGTGTCGGTGACACCGGACGCGTTGATGAACTGAGCGAAATCAGGTTGGAAGTTAGGATCGCCGCGGAGTTGGCGGGTGTATTGTTCGATTTCCGAATAGGTGGCTTTTCCTGAAAACTCCACGAAGGCGATTCGCCGGTCCGCGTCAAGACGCGACTTGAAAGGCATGACAATCCTCCGTGTCCATCGAGGCTGGTGAGTTCGGAGTCTACCGCTGTCTAGAAACTGTAGCAACCGATGCACCTTGAAATTGGCCTTAGAAGGCGTGGCAGAGATGCGCGATTGGGCAGACGCTCAGTCGCGTAAAGTGAAATGAGGCCGGCACCGAAGGGCGGCCTCATTGAGGAAAAATGCGGTGATTTACTTCCCGGCAGGTGGTGCGGCAGCGGCCTCGGCACCTTCGTTGACCATGTCTTTCAACTCTTTGCTGGGCTTGAAGAAAGGAATCTTCTTCGCGGGGACTTCGACGCGGTCGCCGGTCTTGGGATTGCGTCCAACGCGGGGCTTGCGCTGGCGGGTGCGGAAGCTGCCGAAGCCGCGAATTTCGATCTTGTCGCCGGCGCGCAGTGAATGCACGATGCTGTCAAAGATCGTCTCGACAATCACTTCGCTGTCTTTGCGCGTGAGTTCCGCCAGCCGTGAAACCTCGTCGATCAGATCCGCCTTTGTCATCGTCCGCTCCCTCCAAGTTAGGACCCGCTCCGGCTTCCGGAGAATAAGAGTACGCCTTCTGGGGTCGTAAGTCGCTTCTAAATTCTCAGAAACACTGGCCTTTTGGCAAGTGCGAGTTTCACATCCTGGGGTCGGTTCCACTTCGGTTAGCGCCAGAGGTAGTAAAAGCCGACGTTGGTCTGCATGAGCTTGGCGCGATCGGGGATAAAGTCCGAAACATCGCCAAACAGCAAATCCAGCAACGACTTACGTTCCCTTTCTGGAGTCACCAAAGTGGGTTCGCCACTAATTCCAACGCTCTTAGCGGTGTCCTGAACGGCGGCCTGAAAATCGGCGATCTGGTCGATCAACTTGATTGAAAGTGCCTGTTTGCCTGTCCAGACACGGCCGTCGGCGATGGACTTGATCTCATCGTCCTTCACTTTGCGACCGGCTGCGACGTTGTGGATGAACTGCTGGTGCATGTCATCAATGAGGGCCTGCATATATGCCTTCTCGGCAGGTGTCATATCGCGAGTTGGCGAACCGGTGTCTTTGAATTCCCCGGCTTTGAGTGTGATTTGTTTGAGCTTCGCCCACTTGAGGAGATCGCCGTAGTTGTACCACTCGGCGATGACGCCAATGCTGCCCACAATGCTGGCTTCGTTGGCATAGATCTTGTTGGTAGCGGATGCGACGTAGTATGCGCCGCTGGCGCCGACGGTTTCGATGGAAGCTACGATGCGCTTGTGCTTTTCATCGCGCAGACGCCGAACCTCGCGGTAGATCTCTTCGGACGCAGCTGCACCGCCGCCGGGTGAATTGATGTGGAGCACGATGGCTTTGATCGAGCTATCGTCGCCGTAGCGCTTGAGTTGCGAGACTACGGATTGCGGATCGACGATGACGCCGTCGAGTTCCACGACGGCAATGCGATCGCCAAAACCAGAAAATTGCGAGTGGTCGTCGGAACGCACCGAAACATAGACGAGCATGAATACGACGGCGACAAGGAGAAAGAATGCGCCACCGCCCAAAGCTACCCAGAGAAACACACGCGATTTTGCGTCATTCGCCATAACAAGAACGCAAGTGTAATCCCTTTCGCGTCGCAGTGTAACCCCGACTATCCCATATGAGCACCGGCGTTCTGCGTGGGGGTAGAAATGGAAGGAAAGGGGAAGATTTTTCCTAGTGTGTCAGATTTGGCCGAAGAGGAAGGTTCTGTAAATCCAGCAGCTTAGGATTTGGCGTCTGAGATGCACGAAGTCGAAGCTGGAGGCAGCACTCATGACTGAAAGCCTTCGAGCGTTGGAAGTAATGGGCGTACCAAACGCCGAACAACGCCGATTTCCCCGACGTTCAGTCCATGCTGGCGGCACTATTTCCGTGGGCGATGCCACGTACGTGGCTTGGGTCAAGGACATCAGTGAAACCGGCATCTGTTTCTTCACCAAGCATGAACCGGCACCCGGCGATTATCTTCGGGTCACACTGAACGACAGCCGGCTTCCTGCAAATCTGCGCGGATGCTTTGAAGGAACGGTTGTGCGAGTGCAACGCTCAGGGCCGGGCGCCGCCCTCGTGGCCATCATGTTTGGGGTGCTGGGCGCAGTGCTGTTGAGAGCCTAGACCTCAAAAAATATCTAGAGAGTGGCCAGCGCTCAGGCGAGCGCTGTTCTTATTTTTTCGCGTTTTTTTTGTTCGGAGCTTTCTTTGCAGCTTTGAGTGGAGCGGCTTTCACCGGCGCAGTTGCCTTGCCGGATTTGGCCGTGGTGGCTCTCGCCGGAGCGGAGGGCGCGGGTTTCTTCGAGTCGGGAACATCTGCAGAGGCAGCCGGCTCTGGTTTCGGCGTCTCGATACGAACGCTGGCAGATTCCAGCGGCGTGGTTTCACCCAAGGCTTTCATTACGACGCCACGCATTTCATCCATCGGCGCGGGTTTGCCAGTCCAGATTTCGAACTGGCGTGCGCCCTGTTGTACGAACATCTCGAACCCTGGGATAACGGCGATGCCTTTCGCGCGCGCCATTTGAATAAGCTTCGTCTGAACCGGGTTGTAAACGATGTCGAACACGAGCCGAGCGCGGATCTCATCAGCTTCGAGCGGACTCACTTTGGGGTTCCCCATGCCAACCGAAGTGGCGTTAATGATCACATCGAAGTCGAGCTTCTTGAGATCTTGCCGCTTCACGACTTTCGCATTTGCTTCTCGCGCGAGCTTCTGCGCTTTGGGAACAGTGCGGTTCACGATGGAGACGTGCGCGCCACGTGCGGTGAGCCCAAAGACTGCGGCACGAGCTGCGCCGCCTGCACCGAGAACGAGAATGCGTGTTCCATTCAGCGTAATCCGGTCCGTGAGCGGTCCGACGATACCAGCAACATCCGTGTTAAAGCCGTAGAGTTTTCCGTCTTGTGCGCGCACGACGGTATTCACGGCCCCGATCTTGCGCACGAGTTCATCGGTGTTGGCGAGGTGCTTCACCATTTCCTCTTTGTGAGGCATGGTGACGCTAAGACCTCGAATGGGAATGTCGCGAATGCACGCAAGCAGATCGTCGATCTTCTTTGTGTGCAGCGCCAGGTAAACACCGTTGACGTTCTCGCGACGAAACGCCAAATTCATCATCGCCGGCGAAAGCGAATGCGTGACAGGATCGCCCGCTACTCCGTAGACCTGAGTCGCGGCATCAACGTGATCGATCCGAAATGTGCTTCGGAGATCGCGATAGGTCACTTGGCCTGGTGCGGTTTCTTCTCCGACGCTGGTCGCAGCGAAGGTGAAGACACTGCCCGCGCGCACCGAGAGGACAC
Organism: Candidatus Korobacter sp.; assembly: GCA_036501185.1. GTDB lineage: Bacteria > Acidobacteriota > Terriglobia > Terriglobales > Acidobacteriaceae > Korobacter. The sequence goes on from DASYAU010000081.1 coordinate 29,559, forward strand.
GGCTGATAATTCCCTGCTCGCCCATGCAGACGCCGACCAGCCAATAATCATGCCCGTGCTTCTCGAGAAACTTCATCATCTGCACGTTGTCGTACAGATTGGTGGCGGTGCTGACGACCTTGTAGTACTCCACCGGGATCTTCACCATGCGGGCGAAGATGTCCTCCAGTTTTTTCGTCGTCTTGAAGTCGTGGTACGAGAGGATCAACGAAGCCGTGGCGCGAAGCTTCTGGAGTTCAGAGGCTTTGACGCTCTCCGCGGTTTCGAGTTCCACGTCGAGTAACTGGCAGCCTGCGGCAGCGGCTTTGGCAAGAACTTCGAGTTGGGCGGCGGCCGACCCCTTAAACTTGCCTCCATTCACAGCACGGCGACAGGTGCCGATGATGACAGCATCGGGCCTGGTTTCAAGCAATCGCTTGACTTTTGGGAGGGCGGCGGAGGGATTGGAAAGGTAGTCTAACCTGAACTCAAGAAACGGGTTATCGCGAACCAGCCCCTCGGCCTTGGCGATCATTTCCTCGGCGGTAGCGCCAGTGACGGCGACACACACGCGTGGGATCCGCGAGCGCAGGATGCGGGGCGCATTGTAACCGCTGGTGGCCATCAGGTCGGGTCCCTTTGGCTGGCACGCGCAGGCGCACACACCCCGAGGGTCGTCGGCGATGGTAATGTTGCACCAATGTAGTTGCAACAAACTTTTCAAGTTACGGAAGACAAATCGCTAATTTGAACCTTTGGGGTAACTAAAGAGCCAAACGGATTCTTGACCGACGGCTACTCGTCTGGTACGTTTGCGCCTCAGCTATAGTTCTGCATGCTCAACGACATGCAGTCGCTTGGCGGTCCCCCCGGATGCAATCCTTTCCGCCGCTTTGCGCAGCGTTCGTCCGCGCCGATGCCGGAGCGAGCAACGCAGGTTTCTGGATAATTGGCCCGCGCGCAAGCTGTTGAACGGCAGTGACTTAGTTCACGGTTCTGGGCGGCCCACGGAGGCGTTATGAAGAAGGCTCTGCTTCTGGTTTCGGTGGCGGTGAGCACGTTTACATTCGGGCAGGGACAGGTACTCGCCCCTCAGCCTACCTCTCCGACTGTGCTACCGACGAACATCGTGCAGAAGGGGGTGGCTGCGACGTACTCGGATGTGTACTGTGCCGGTTGGATGTCGCCCCAGGACATGAAGAACGACAGCTATGTGCTCGCTGGAGAAGAATCCCCGAACACGTCGCGCTTCATCAAGAATGATTCCATCTTCCTGAGCGGTGCGGGCTGGCAAGAAGGCCAGAAGATTTCTCTCGTCCGTCGCGCCAAGGACCCGAACTACTACACGATGTACCAGGGTCAGACCGCGGAAGTGAAGAAGGCCGGAAACCTGTTTTTTGATATGGGGCAGGCGACGGTGACTTTTGTGCAGAGCAATGTGGCAGTGGCCCACATCGATTTCGCATGTGATGGCGTGGTGCCGGGAGACCTGGCAGTTCCGTTCCAAGAGCGTCCGCTGGCAGCGTTCCATCCGCGACCGTTCGACTTCAAGCATTTTGTTCCGGTCAAGGGTGCACCGACGGGCCGGATCATCCTGAGCAGGGACTTCGACGTGTACTTAGGCGAAGGCAAGAAGTTTTATGTGAACATCGGCTCGAGCCAGGGGTTGAAGAGCGGTGACTACATCCGGATTTTGCGCGGTTATGATGTCGACGACTACGATCCGGCTGACTTCGCCTCGCTGCATACGTTGAGCTACGACGACGACCAGTGGAAAGAGCCCGGCGTCGATCGCAAACGGTTCAAGGAGGTTCCGAAGCGCAGCGTGGGTGAGGCCGTGATCCTAACGACAACCGCGACTACCGCAACGGCGATGATCACCTACACGGTGGAAGACGTCCACATTGGCGACCACTTCGAAGTGGAGCCGCCGGAGGGCGGAGGACAGTAGGAGTCCGGAAGTTCGCAAAATGCGCCGGTCAGCCGGCGCATTTTTTATTCGCTGAAAACTTCGGCGGTGAAGGCTTCAAGTTGTACGCCGTGTCGCCATGCATCGGGCGGAAGCCACGCTTTGCGACAAGTCTCGCTGAGAAATGTCTCGCGGTCCCATTCATGCTCCACCGGCACCTGCGGCAAGAGGAGTCCGCGATGGCGGTCTAAAGTGACCAGCAGGCCGTGTTTTCCGATTTCGATTTCCTCCGGACGAATTGGAAATAACGGTGACATGACACTGATCTCGACTTTGAGATCAGGTACTTCCGCCGGAGTAACAGGTTCGAAACGGGGATCGTCGAATGCAGCAGCGGTGGCGGTTTCCGCGATCGTGCGATACAAAGATGCCACCGGCAGAACGTATCCGATACATCCGCGCAGGTTGCCATTGCGATGAAGTGTCGTAAAAGCGCCGCGCTCCTGGGCTAGGTGCGTGGTTGGCGCCCTCAGATCCAGTTCGGTTCGTTGCAGGCGAGCATGGATGGCACGATGTGCCAGTTGCAGCAGGATTTCTCGTTCAGTAGGGGAGTACTCGCTGGCAGCCGAAGTTCCGGATTGGCTAGGTAGTTGCGACATCGGAAGATTTGCGGCGACGGGTCAGAACGAACGCGCGACGGCGGCGGCGTTCGGAGCTGCGATCAATCTTTTTCCAGAATCCAATGAAGTAGTCGATCGCCGAAATGAGTGAGAGCGCGACCATGAACCAGATCGCCATCACGGCGATCAGATTAATCGGAAGAATGAAGGGAACCGTCCCGAAATGCCATTCCGCCTCCCACCAGCGAATGTCGAGAATACTCGCCACCACTGCGAAGATCTGCACGACCATC
>DASYAU010000082.1:0-38706 GCA_036501185.1 Candidatus Korobacter sp.
GCTGAGCGCCGGAAAGACCTGGAAGTCGTACGCCGAAAGCCTTCCCTACACCGGCTATCTCGGCGGCAATACGGGCGACTACTTCAAGCACCACAACCCGTTCGCCTACTTCAGCGACGTCCGCGATAGCAGCACCGAGAAGGACCGCATCGTTCCGTTCACGCACTTCGCGGAAGACCTCGCCAGCCACTCGCTGCCGAGCTTCTCGTTCGTGGTGCCCAACATCATGCACGACGCGCATAGCGGATCGCTCTCTTCCGCCGATGCATGGCTCAAGAAAAACATCGGGCCGCTGCTCTCCAATTCCGAGTTCAAAACCAACGGCATCCTCATCATCGTCTTCGACGAGTCCTACGACAGCGACGCCGCTCACGGGGGCGGACACGTGGCCGCCGTGGTGGTTGGCCCGGGCGTGAAGCGCGGCTACCGCTACACCGGATTTGCGCAACATCAGTCGGTGCTGGCGACAGTTCTCGATGCTCTCAAACTGGGCCAGACCATGCACAACGCGACGACGGCAAGCGATCTCGCGGTGTTCTAAGCAACTCGATCGTCGGAGCGGAAGGTAGAATGGCAGCATGCACTTCCGCTCCGACAATCGCACGCCTGACCAGATGCGCCCAGTCAACATCCTCCCCGACTACATCTCCACCGCCGAGGGATCCTGCCTCATCGAAGTCGGCAACACGCGCGTCATCTGCACGGCGTCGATCGAAGAAACGGTGCCCGGCTTCCTGCGCAATACCGGCAAGGGCTGGATCACCAGCGAATACGGGATGCTGCCGCGCGCCACCCTCACCAGGGGCACGCGCGAGGCCAGCAAAGGACGGCAATCCGGCCGTACCCACGAGATCCAGCGGCTGATCGGACGCTCCATGAGGGCCGTCACCGACCTCATCAAGCTGGGCGAGCGCACCATCTGGGTGGATTGCGACGTGATCCAGGCCGACGGAGGCACGCGCACCGCTTCGATTACCGGCGCATTCGTCGCGGTCGCGCTGGCCGTGCAAAAACTCGCCGAGGCCGGCACCCTCACCACCTCGCCCCTGCGCGATTACGTCGCCGCCACCAGCGTCGGCATTGTCGATGGCGCCGTGCTGCTCGATCTTGCTTACGAAGAAGATTCGCGGGCTGAGGTCGACATGAATATCGTCATGACCGGCAGCCGCAAGATGATCGAAGTCCAGGGCACCGCCGAGCAACATCCGTTCGACGATGAGCAACTGCAACACATGCTGAAGTTCGCCAAAGCCGGCATCGAACAGTTGATCGTGAAACAGCAGGCAGCACTGGGCGCGAGTGTGTTGAGCCAGTAACGGCCTCGCGGGTGCGATGGAATCCGCCCGCTGCGGACGCATTTTCAGGTACCCCCCTCCCCCTCCCCCCTCGTTTTGTTTGTTTTCAGCAGCTTAGTCTGTGGAAAACTCGCAAAGTCCTCTCGGCGTGAGAGTTACAAGTAAAGTCCTCTCGGCGTGGGAGTTAGGGGGCATTTTTGAGAGAAAAACCAAATCTTTAATCACGAAGGACACGCAGTACACGTAAGAAATTGGGGGGATTGAAGCCCGTTTTCGCTACTGGACCTGTGGAATTTTCAAAGAGCGGTTTTGATCGTTGGGGACATTGCCCGACATGCTCACGGTAGCGGGAGCTTGGCAAATTTGTATGTGAGATGGGGCACGCGAGGCGGTGATTTGGGGCACGAAAAACGTGGAAAGTTGGGTGAAATTTGAAGGAATCGAGCTGAAATTTGGGGATTCCGGGCGCGAAAACGCGACTTTTGAACGCAAAAATGAGGGCGTTTTTGGCGTTGCGGACGGGGTGGGTGGGAGTGAATTTTGACGGAGATTGAGCGAAAGCCGCTGTTTATGCGGGTTTGAGGGGATTCTGCGGGATTGCGCGAAAACGACGAAAAGACGTGTTTTGGAGGCAAAAAGGGCGGTTTTTCGGCGCGAGGACGAGATAACAATGTGAACTTTGGGAAAGGCCCACATCCGCAGTTGAGCTCTACTTCGCCAAGTCACGCAACGCGTTTCGCCTACGCTTCATGACCTTGCGCGCCGACTGCATGGTCTTTTCGAATTCGGGATCGAACGGAGTGATCCTGAAGCCATCTACATCTTCGGCGAGGAAAGGCGAGTCGCCGCTCTTAACCTTCAATCTCGCGAGGGCTTCTTTTGGCAGGATGAGGGCGACTGAGCTTCCGACGGTGGTGAGTTTCAGCTTCAGCATGGGCACCTCGTTCGAGGTGATTATAAGATCCGTTAGAACGTGAACCGCGACGCACTCCTAGACATTCAGGGCGACTCCAGTCGTCTTCCGGATTTCATCGAAGATTGCAAAAGAGAATTTGCGGCGCATGGACTCAAGATGGATCTGGTCTCGCGCGACGACCAGTATGAATACAACATTGTGATCGCCCAGGAGTCTTACGCAACGGTTGTGAAGTAGGCCCTGGTTGCAAAGCGCGGGCATTCGGGAAAGAAGATGGAGAACACCGTGCCGGCGGCGGTGGGCGAGACGCTGCTTCGCACTTGGATTTTTCCACTATGTTTATGCACGATTTGCGAGCATACCCATAGTCCCAGACCCGCTCCGGTATCGCCCTTGGTGCTCACAAAAGGCTCAAACAACTGCTTCTTGACGGCCGGATCAATCCCCGGTCCGGAATCCGCGATCGTCAATCGCGCGCCGGGACGCGATCCATTGCTGCGTTCGCTGCTCCGTGCGATTCGAATCTTCAGCATTCCTCCGGTGCGCATGGCATCGAGCGCATTCCCTATCATGTTGAGGATTAGCTGGCGAAGCTCACCGCCCATGGCGAGGACGGGTGGACACTCGCGAAAATCTTTTTGCACCACGATTCGAGCTGCCGTCAATCTTGCCTGGAAAAGGTTCAAGGCAGAATCCACAACCTCAGCCGGATTCACGAGTTCTGGCTTACCTGACTGATGGTAGATCCGCAAGGTCTGGGTGACGATTTCAGAAACGCGCGCGAGTTCTCGTCCCGCGGTCTGCGCGTATTCCTGGGACTCCGGCAAACTCATGGACTTGCCTATCAAGTAGAGAAGGTTGGTTACAGATGCCAAAGGGTTGTTGATTTCGTGGGCCATGGTCGCGGCCAGGCGGCCGACCACGGCCAGTTTCTCCGACTTTCGCAAGGCTGCTTCTGCGAGCCGCTGAACAGCCAAGTGATCACGCATCTGATATTGGCGGCGACGGCTGCGCAACGCAGCCTGCACGGTGCTCACGAGAGTCTCCGGCCGAGCCGGCCGTTCCAGCATTAGGATGTTGCCGAGGGGTGTGCAAAGTTGCAATTGTTTTTGATTCGCTTCGTCAACCGCGCCGGAGCGAGTCATGAGAATGATGGGGAAGTCTGACCATGAAGGTTGCGCTGATAAATGTGAGGCCCACTCCGTAATCTCGGGGAGGGTGAGCGACTCTTCCGCTACCAGCAAGGCGCCCACACCCGCATTCATCTCGGTTCGGGCTATGGCCAGGGTGGGCGACTGCTCGCAAGGAATGCCTTTGCTCAACAACAGGCTCGAGATAAGTTCACTATCCCGGCCGGTCGGAGCAACGACCAGCACGCGCAGATCACGGTCGAGGTGGTTCATGTTCCGCACTCCTATCAACACGCGCGCCGCGAGGCTGGAGGTCCGCCGCTTCGCCTCGATACTTCGGTGCACCTGTCAACACACCCTCGAGTTCGGTCAGTACGCCGCCTACAGAGATACTTCCGTTCTTCATTAATAGTTCCCGAATCGTCCGTTCGTGGGGTCCGCTTCGCTTCTTGATTACCGAAAGCGCCTGGCGCACCTCACCGGTTGCCTCAAAGTATCGAAACAACAGGACGGTATCGGCCAGGTAGTTCACATCCACAGGGGTATCAATGTTGGCGCCGACGAACCCGTGCTGGGCGACTGTCATCAAGGTCGTGACCCCTCTTTGACCCAGAAATGCGAGCAATTCATGCAGTTGCATGGCGAGGAATTTCTCGCCTGGCATGCCGTTGAGAAAGCCGTTAAGGCTATCAATCACGAGCAGCTTCAACGCATGGGTTTCGACCAGTTGGCGGATCTCGTGCACCAGTTCGCCTGGGGACAACTCCGCGGCATCGATTTGGCGAAGCAAGAGTTTTCCGGAATCAACATATGGCTGGACGTCGAGTCCGAGCCCTTTCCCGCGCCTAACCAGGGTGGCCAGGGACTCATCAAAAGCGAAGAAGGCGGCAGTGTTGCCTTCTTCCGCCGCCGATTCTGCATAGCGCAGCGCGATGGTGGACTTTCCGCATCCTGCGGGTCCCAAGAGAAGTGTGCTGGTGCCGGTGTCGATGCCGCCGCCAAGCAATTTGTCGAGTGCATCGATGCCGCTTTTCACGCTCTTCTGGGTGGATTTCCAGGGATGCTCGGCGGCAATAAGGCGGGGATACACTTCGACTCCCCCACGCCGGATGTGGTAGTCGTGAAAACCTTCGCGGAACGCGGAGCCTCGCAGCTTCCTTATTTCCAGCCTGCGTCGCTTGGCGCCATATTCTCGCTCCAGGCTTTCAAGGATGATGACGCCATGGGCAATGCTCTGGAGTTGTCGGTCGTGAATGTCTGCGGTACGGTCGTCCAGCAAGATCACGGTGCAGTCGCGTCCCGAGAAGTAGCGCTTGAGCGCGAGAATCTGCCGGCGATACCGCAACGGTTCCCTGGCGAGCAAACGCAATTCGGAGAGCGAATCGAAAACCACGCGAACCGGGTGTAATCGCTCGACCTCAGCCAAAACTAAATTGGTTGAGTCCGTGAGTTCCATTTCTGAAGGGTTGAATACGGTTACTGCGCTTCGGCCTTAAGCCGATGGTCATCCGGGACCATCTCGAAGATCGGGATCGAATCGAAGTCCCAGCCATGCGAGCGCGCAATTTCAAGCAGTTCATGTTTCGATTCCGACAGCGTGACGTAGAGTCCAGATTGTCCGCGACGGATGCCTTCGAGGATAAACTGCATCGCAATCGTGGTCTTGCCTGTTCCGGGATCGCCTTCGATCAGGAAAAGATGATTGCGTGACAAGCCTCCCCCGAGGATATCGTCGAGCCCAGCAATGCCTGTGGCGAACAATTCAGCCGGCGCAATCACGTTCTCTGGTGAAAGGCCGACACCATTGGAGGGCTTTTTGGATGCGGCCGCGTTCTTGGTATATGGGTCCACGTTAACTCCTGTGGCGAGAAGCAAATGAGCTGTTCTGTCGGTTATCTTCCAAGAGGGAGAAAGTCGTCGCCCGATGGGCCCATTTGCGCCGATCAAGGTTCGATCAGAGATTGATTAGAAGTTTGTGGGTTGCTGCTGGACTTGAATGTTCAATTTTGCACACTCGCAAAAAGATTGCGCGCGCGTTTGGGGCATATTTACCCAGGGCACGAGGTGTAGTGCTGTCAAGCGACGAATATCCTTAGTCGTGCAGAACGACGCTAACCAGCGAGCTATGGATTTGCAATCCGCCGCGGTTGTAGTTGATGAACCCCAACTTACGGAACCGGTTCATGAAGAAACTCACGCGGGAACGGGTAGTTCCAATCATGTCCGCGAGGGTCTCCTGGCTCATATTGGCGATCACCGGAATCGGCTTGGCTTCTTGTCCAAAATTGGCCAACAAGAGCAGCAATCGGGCGAGTCGCTTCTCGCTGGAATTGAAAAGCTGGTCCACCAGGTCTGACTCAATGCGTACGTTGCGCGAAAGCAAGTGGGCGACAAACCTGCCGGCGAACTCCGGCTCTCGCTGCAGCAACAACATGACTGCGGTTTTCGAGATTCGAATAATCGTGCTGTGCTGCATTGCGCTCGCGCTTGCGATGCGTCGGGTCTGTCCCGCCAGGCAGCCTTCCCCAAAAAAACTGCCTTGGAGCAGGATGGCGACGACGGCCTCTTTGCCTTGGTTCGACACAACCGTGACCTTCACTCTTCCAGTCTGTAAATAAAAAACCGCATCGGCTGCATCGCCTTGGCCGAATACAGGCTGCCTTTCCCCGTACTCTCGGCTGGTCTTTCCCTTTCCTGGCCGCAGTAGGATGACGAGGAGCCCGGCATCCAGCGCCTTTGGAACCGGTGCATCCAACGTACGTCCGCGCATTTTCGCGATTGATCGCGCGGACGACGACACCAAGGCCTTCGCCGGAACTAAGTCGGATTTCATCTTTCGCGCAATCCGGGATTTCATACCAAGAACTCCTTAAAGCTTGCGCAGGTGACACTCCCGCTACTTCATTACACACCCCTTTCGGACGGATGACTGTATCTATTTGCTCACTCACCCCGAGTCCGAATCTGGCGAAACCCAGCACAGGCGGGACGTTCCTAGTTGCAATGCGAGGAGGAAAAAACTGCTTGCGAGGGCGGCCTATGAGAATTGCCGTGCGGCCGGCGGTCGCGGGGTGATCGGGGAACGTTCCGTCGATCTCGAAATTCGCCGCTCGCCTGTGAGTACGAGGCTTTCCGGAACCGACGGCGACGTCTAATCGTTGCGAGATCCAAGTAACCCGTTTGTTAAGAAGGCTTTGCGTCTAACGCCCAACGTACTCATCGCCTTACGGGGAATTTGTCCCTAATGGATGAGAAGGAGGGATGAGGTAGGAGTACATATCGAACGCGTGCCGGCGCGGCCCGCCGTTCCCGAAACTCAGGCGCCAACGCGGAGAAAGTCGCGACAAGTTGCGAGTTTCCGGCTTAACCAGCGCGTCACAGCCACACCCTCTCAATCGCGTTAGAATGAAAGGCTGTTGATTCGGCGCTGAAGATACCTGAGTCATACCGCAATACTTATCTGAACGAAATGGCAGGAGGGGCTCCCCATTATGAAGTTGACACCTGGAAAGCTTGCTGGAATGAAGGCCGTGTCGAATGAGCGCGGCGTGATTGCGGCCGCTGCGATGGACCAGCGCGGCTCGCTGAAGAAGGCGCTGGGGGCTAACGCCACCGACCGCCAATTGGAAGAGTTTAAGGAGATTGTGACCGAGGTGCTTACGCAGCACGCGTCGGCCATTTTGCTCGACCCGGAGTATGGACTGAGCGCGGCTAAGAAGCGCGCCCGCAAGTCTGGGCTGCTGCTGGCCTATGAGAAGACCGGCTACGACAAGCAGACCCCCGGGCGGCTGCCAGACCTGCTCGACCTCTGGTCCGTAAAGCGCCTGAAGGAAGCCGGCGGGGACTGTGTCAAGATCCTGCTGTATTACGCGCCTAACGATCCCAAGCACATTAACGATCACAAGCACGCCTGGACTGAGCGCATTGGCGATGAGTGCCGCGCCAACGATATCCCGTTCTTCCTGGAGATCATTGGCTACGAAGAAGGCATGGACGAGAAGGGCGTGGAGTACGCGAAGAAAAAGCCGGAGATTGTGAAGGCCTACATGCGCGAGTTCACCAAGCCGCAGTACGGCGTTGACGTGCTCAAGCTCGAGGTCCCCGTGAACATGCAGTTCGTGGAGGGCGCGAAGAGCTTCAAAGGACAGAAGGCCTACACAATCGAGGAAGCCAAGGAACACTTCCGCGAGAGCGCCAAGTGCACGAACCTGCCGTTCATTTACTTGTCGGCGGGGGTGAGCAACGCGGAGTTTATTGAGACGCTGGAACTGGTGGGCGGGAGCGGCGTGAAGTTCAACGGCGTCCTGTGCGGGCGGGCCACGTGGAAAGATGGCATCCCGGTGTACGCGCAGCACGGAGCGAAGGCGTTCCACGACTGGATGAGCACCGACGGCGTGAAGAACATCAACAACGTGAACAAGGCGCTGGAAGCGGCGAGCTCGTGGTTCCCGATCTACGGCGTGGAGCACGCGGGCGTGGCGCGGTAAAACAAAATCTTTAACCACAGAGGACACAGAGGGACACGGAGGATTTTAGGAATAAAAACCTAAGATCCTCGTGGACTTTGTGTCCTTCGTGTTTCAATGTTTTTGTCATGACAAAGATCGCACTAATCACGGGGGCATCGAGCGGAATCGGGCTGGAGCTGGCGCGGAAGTTTGCCCAGGAGAAGTACGACCTCGTCCTCGTGGCGCGGAACCGTGCGCGGCTGATGGAAATTGGCGCCGAGTTCCAGAAGACTTATGGCGTCGAGGTACGAATTTCGCCGAAGGACCTGTCGCATAGCAAGGCGCCACGCGAGCTTTTCGACGAACTCACCGAAGCGGGAGTGAAGGTGCACACGCTGGTGAACAACGCGGGCTTCGGCGGCTACGGGGAGTTTGCAACCTCCGATTTGCAGCATGAGCTGGAGATGCTGCAGTTGAATATCGTCTCGCTGACGGAGCTGACTAAGCTGTTCCTGCCGCAGATTATCTCGGCGAAAGGCGCGGTGATGAACGTGGCGTCGACTGCGGCATTTCAGCCAGGACCGCTGATGAGCGTTTACTACGCGAGCAAAGCGTATGTGCTGAGCTTCACGGAAGCGATCGCCGAAGAGCTTGCGCCGCGCGGCGTGAAGGTGAGCGCGCTCTGTCCCGGACCAGTGCCGAGCGGCTTCCAGGACCGCGCCAACCTGCACGGCTCGCCCATGCTGAAATCGCCCGCTGTGCTGGGAGCGGCCGAGGTGGCGCGCATCGGGTATGAAGGGCTGCAAAAGGGCAAACCGGTCGTCATCGCGGGCAAGCTGAACCAGGTCGGCGTGCAAATGCTGCGCTTATCCCCGCGTAAGGTTGTGACCAAGATGGTGAAGCGCATCCAGGAGAAGAAGCAGTAGGGGCGCGGGATTGACGGGACTGAGAGTTGCTGTAGAATGACGCGGATGGCAGCCAGGGACAACAGCGCACGCATGGCCGAGAGCCGGTTTCAGCCTGGAGATGCCGTACCCTGTTCGGGTGTTTATCGAATCTCCCACGCCCAGCATCGTGAAGAGCACGACGGGATCCTGCTTAAGGCGCAGGTTTTTCCGAGGTGTTCCGTGTGTGGCGAGCAGGTTCGTTTTGCTCTATTACAGGCATCGAATCCCATCGAGCAGCAGCCGGATTTTGAGAGAGATTAAGCAGCGCAGCGCATCGGAGTTGGTGGATGGATAAAGCATTGGCAAAACAAAGGGCTTCACGGAGCGGAAAGAGAAGCGAACGCAAGCAAACCCTCGCGCACCATAGCTGCGCCTCCCGTGGCGGTGGCGGACGCCATAGAAATACTTCCCTGCCGCTGTTCCGGCCCGGCGATTCCGTGCCCGAGTCCGGCATTTACGAGGTGATCCACGACGCGGATCATCGGCAAGCGCACGACGCGGTGATGATCATGGGCAATCGCTTTCCGACCTGCGAGACATGCAACGAGCGCGTACGATTCCGGATTGTGAGGACCGCGCCGTACATTTTCCAGGACCAGGATTTTGAAGAGCAACCTTAACGATTTTCAATCGCACGACGCGAGGAGGCCGAACTGGCCTCCTTTTGCATTGCTGGTGGCACGAAAGACGCACGGAGACTGCGGCGCTGCTCTGCTATAGTTTTTGCAGTCGCGACTAACATTGGAAAAGGTACGAATGAAGCGAATTTGGTGGATTTTCGCAGTGGCGGTGTTGTCCCTTGGCCTCGCCGGCTGCGGCTCGCAGGCTACCTCGAATCCTGGCGTCGACATTAGTGGCAACTGGAACGCTTTCGTGACCCAGGCCGGTCAGTCATCGCCGTCATATGCCTTCGGCATGAAGTTCACCAAAGATACTTCGGTGGTCACCGGAAGCGAGATCGCATTCACCGGCGGTTCGCAACCGAATACTGGTTGTATCAACTACGGCAGCCTTACCGCGAGCGGCAATGTGAGCGGCGGATCGAACGTAACCATCACGCTGACGGACTCGACAACCAACTCATCGTTCACGATCAATATGACCCCCAATTCCGGGGTGACTCAAATGCAAGGCGACTTCAACGCGGTCTTCGGAGCGAACGGCAGCAACGCGGCATGCGCCGGCGAGAGCGGAACAGTGCTGTTCACGAAACAATAAGCAGGAATGAGAAGAATAACGGCAGGAGGCGCGGAGCTCCTGCCGTTTTGTTTTGGGCGCGAAGTACCGAAGGGAGTTCTGGGCTTCCGCTATACTCGCCGGAGATATTGGGCGCAGCAGATCGCGGAGGTGATAAACGATGAAGGTGGCGCTGATCACCGCAGCCGGCCAGGGCATTGGCGCAGGCATCGCACGGGAATTCGCATCGCGAGGGCATAAGGTCGCGCTGCTGGCGCGCGGGGACGCCGTCCAAAAGCTCGCGCACGAACTGGGTGGCGTCGCGGTGCGCGGCTCCGTGACCGGTGCAGAGAAACTGGAACAATTGGTAGACGAAAGCATGCGCGAGTGGGGTCGGATCGATGTGGTGGTGAATAACACCGGCCATCCTCCGAAGGGCGAGCTGCTGGCATTGAGCGACGACGCGTGGCGCGAAGGTTACGCGCTGATTCTCGAAAGCGTGATGCGGCTCGCGCGCCTGGTAACGCCGATCATGGAGCGCCAGGGCTCGGGAGCGTTCGTCACGATTTCAAGCTATGCGGCGGTGCGGCCGGAGCTGGCACGGCCGGTTTCGAGCGTGATGCGGGCAGCGCTTGGCGCGTGGACGAAGCTCCACGCCGAGCACTGTGCGACGAAAGGAATTCGCGTCAACGCGGTGATGCCAGGGTTCGTTGACAGTTACGCGGTTGCGCCGGAGATCGTCGCAACGATTCCGATGCAACGGGTTGGGAAAGTCGCCGAGTTGGCGAAAGTGGTTGCATGGCTCGCATCGGACGAGGCGTCGTACATAACTGGACAGAATTTACTCGTCGACGGCGGCATGGTGAGAGGACTGTAGTTGAGAGACTTATCGGCGTTGGTCGGAGTTGGCCTCGAAGCACCAATGCACCAGCCCGGTTCCAAAGCGTGATTCCACTTCCTGAGGAATGGCGGATTCCTTGATCTCTTTGAACTTGAAATCGATCTTTCCGTCGTCGTGTACGGTAGCGAGCAGGTAACCGTACACGTTGGTCTTCGCATCGCCCGCCTTATTTGCATCCGGCGGCAGCTTGTAGCGATGCGCGCCGGATGTGCCTACGATCCAGCCTGGTAGAACTCCACCGTTCGATTCCCAGTAATCGGTCTGGAAGATGTTCTTCATGTAGAAGTGCGAGTGGCTGGCGAGAACGTAGACGTGTTTTTTCGCGTCGTTCTGGATCGAAAGCAACGCCTTGTACACTTCGTCTCCGCTATCCTCGCCGGTTTTCCAGTTGTTCATGCTATGTCCTGCGGCAAGGCTGTTGGGTAATGCGGCGTGCATGCCTACGACAACCGCTTTGATGGAATCGTCTTTGCTGTCGGCATCGAGGACCTTGTGAAGCCACTCCATCTGCTCGGGATCGAATTCATGTTCACTGGCGTTGTCGAGGTAGATGAAATCCACCCCTTGCTGATGCCAATGGTAGAAGGTCGAATCCTTGGAGCCGAAGCCGTCTTGTTTACGCTGGTCGCGAAGCGGAGGCGCATCGAGCCATTTCGCAAAGACTTTGCGAAACTGGTCGCGTGTCATCGGTGGAATCGTCTCGTGGTTGCCAATGCCGGCGAAGAACGGCAGATCTCCGAAGGGCTTGATCTGGTTATCGATGGCGTCGCGCCACGCGAATCGCTGGTAGGCGCCCGTCGACGAGGGATGGCCTCCGGTCGCGCGCTGCGAGATGTCTTCGTCGATGGCGTAGATCGCGCGGAAGTCGCCCATGTGCCAATAAAACTGCGCGTCATTCTTCTTTACATCGTCCGCGATGGCGGGCATTACGATGTCGCCACAGTTGCGCGAATCGCCGGACACGGCGAAATTCCACGTCTGCGCCGGAGCGTGGGCTGCAATGCAGAGGAACACAGCGCAGGCAATCGTCTGCAGTTTCATAGCACCGCATTATTCCACGTTTCACGCGAACCCTTTCCAGCACTTTCCAACCAGTTACAACGACAGTAAAAGAGTGGTGATGCAACATGGCCTATTAGTGCGTATGGCAGTGGAGTGGCTACGCCACAGTTACCGCTGCGGGATCATTTTGTCGGAGCAATCATGTGCCACTGGCGAGATACCGGATGCCATCGGCTGGAAAGGCCAGTGCCGCTCCGTCGTAGTGGAGTGCAAAGTCACTCGTGCGGATTATCTTGCCGATGCCCGCAAGGATTTTCGGTTGAAGCCCGAACTAGCACTGGGCAGCGAGCGAATCTACATGGCACCCGCAGGCATGATTTCGCCTGGCGAGCTGCCGCAAGATTGGGGACTGCTGGAATACAGCCGGAAGTCGGTGAAGCTGGTGGTGAAGCCTCCGCGGCGCGACCTGCGCACTCCGGCGGGAATGATGAAGGAGATGAACCTGCTGCTGGCAAGTTTGCGGCGGGTGGAGGTGCGGATCGAGCCGCAGACGATCACGGACTTCCTTAAATGGAAGAACCGCATGTTGGAGTACAACGGCGGATGGCTGCCGGAGGGGCTGCAGAGCGACCAGGCGGACGGAAATCCGCACTTGACCCTCGGAAGCTAGGCATTACGGAGGTCCATACCCCTTCGGGGCAAAAGGGGGCGAAGTGAAGGCGAAGACAAGCTTGAAATGCCAACAATCGGATATTAGGAAGTCCATGTAAGTGATTGACCTTATTATGCTAATGGGAGACCCGGGAACGATCCCGAGGCAAGGAGAAGGGATCTGAATGCGGGTATTTATTGGATCGGGATTCCACGTTCTAGTCACTAGCATCCAGCAACAAAGGCTCGACATTTCCGGTGATTGCGATACACTTCAATCACCTCGAAATGTCCAGTCCCTCTCCCTCCAGAATGTTGTGGAGGTTCCGCCCATGCGGAAATCGAAGGGCTTCTCGCTGATCGAACTGCTGATTGTGGTGGCGATTATCTTGATCATTGCCGCGATCGCAATTCCCAATTTCATGCGGTCCAAAATGGCGGCGAACGAGAGTTCGGCCGTGAGTTCGATTCGCATGATCACCACAGCACAGATCTCGTACAACGCCACGTATCCGGATATCGGCTACGCGACCACGTTGTCGACGCTGGGGCCGTCAACCGGATCCGATTGCACGACGCCGGGGGCGGCGACGTCTTCGAACGCATGCTTGATCGATAACGTGCTGCAGAGCGGCACCAAGTCGGGCTATATTTTCTCCATCAGCGGAACCAGCGGCACGCCGGTTGTGGTTTACGCGGTCAATGGCGACCCACTATCGCCGGGCCGCAGTGGTCAGCGCCACTTCTACTCGGATGCGACCGGCGTCATCCGGTATAACGTGAACGCAACGGCCGGCGTGGTAGATTCTCCGACCCAGTAAGTCATCATCGCTCGCTCGAACGACAGGCGGCAGCTTCGGCTGCCGCTTTGTCATGTTTGACCTGGTTGTTTTACCCTGATTGCGACTATAGGAGCAGGCATTGTCGGCAATCAATCGCGTACTCGAAGCCAACCAGCAGAATGCCATCCACTACGATCCGAAGAAAGTCTCGCCTTACCCTCACTTGCGGCTTGCAGTGCTCACCTGCATGGATACCCGCATCTCGCTTCCCTCGCTCGGCCTGAAGGTGGGCGACGCTCACATGATCAGGAATGCCGGGGGCATTGCCACCGAGGATGCGGTGCGATCGCTTGTCGTTTCCCACTACTTCCTCGGAACTAACGAGGTCATGGTCATTAACCACACCGACTGCGGGATGATGAAAGCCTCCGAGAGCGAATTCCAGCAGAAGGTCGAAAAGGAATCTGGACGGGCTGCGGAAATGAAGTTCCATGCCTTCCATAACGCCGATGCCAACGTGCGCGAACAGGTTGAACGGCTGAACACGCACAATTGGCTTCGAGGACGGGTAAAGGTCCGAGGATTTGTATTCGAGGTAGAGACTGGAAGGTTGCGCGAGGTGCAACGCTAGTCGCCCATCGCGCTGGCGCCATGCGGTCCGATTTGCGATTGCACCACGTTTGCCCAGTGCGCGGTCCTGGTGCTTGTGGAGGCCGTCATCGAGCGGTCGCTTGAAGTACGCGGGAATGTGCTCAACAAATCTCGACAAAATCACGATAGGCATGCGCGGCTCGAACAGCCAGAAATCAATTGCACGTACACGGGCGCAAATGATGCAGAACAGCTTGTCGGGTTCTCTTTCGAGGAACCTGCAAATGCAACACAACAAAGGCGTGCTGGCCCGGGATCTCGTACTTTCGTACGGTTGCACTACACCTTGTTCTGGCATACAGTGAGGCTGCCCAGGGGGTGCGCTCGATGGAAAACCAGAACCGGATCCTATTATTCGTAACGCTGGCTGCCGTCATCATTGGAGGCATCGTGATCTGGGTGCAGCGCGAAGCCAAGGCGCGCAAGCCCGTCATCGGGTGGTACAACATCGGAACCGAAACGTTCGACCTGAAGCCCGGTGCGTATCACGGATTCTCCTATCGCCAGGTGCCCACGAAGTTCCGAGTCGAGCTTCAATCGAGCGCCCCGGTCGCGTTCGGGTTCGTAACTCCCGACACTTACGGGCACTACACTTCGACGCCGATGCAGATTGACTTCACTACTCTGCCGTGCGGCACCGGACCGGCGACCACCGTCGACCTGAACTGCAATACCGACGCCAGCAAGCGTTACCTGTTGCTGACCGACACTCGCGAAGAACCTGTGCCCGAGACTCCAACTCGCAAGGCGCGTATGCAGAAAGCTGCCGCCGTCGAGCCGTCGTCCCTTCCCGACAATCACATCACCGTCAAAATGTATGACTGGCGCTGTCTCCAGTACTGCGAGAACCTGCCGAAGACGTAGGCTCAGGGTTGCAATCAGATACACTGTTCTGCCATGAGAACATTTCGGGCCTTGCTGGTGGTGTGCTTGATGGGAATCAGCGCGTGGGCCGCCGATCCGGCCGGCATCAAAGCGCAAGTTGACCAGCTTTATCCCCAGCTCAAAAACTTTTATATCGACCTTCATCAATTTCCGGAGCTTTCGCTGCACGAGGTGAACACCGCGGCGAAGATGGCGGCCGGGCTGCGAAAATTGGGGTTCGAAGTGACCGAACAGGTGGGCGGCACCGGGGTGGTCGGCGTGCTGAAAAATGGCGACGGCCCGGTGGTGATGATCCGCACCGAACTCGATGCCCTGCCTCTGGATGAACAAACGGGACTTCCCTATGCCAGCAAAGTGCGGACCAAGAACGATCAAGGCATGGAGGTCTCCGTAATGCACGCCTGCGGCCACGACCTGCACATGGCGAGTTGGCTGGGGACGGCGACGATCTTGAGCGAGAACAAGGCGCGGTGGCACGGAACATTGATCATGCTTGGGCAGCCGGCGGAAGAGGTCGGTCGCGGCGCGGACGCGATGATCAAGGATGGACTTTTCACTCGGTTCCCAAAACCGAATTTCGTGATTGCGGTACACGACGACTCGTTCATGCGGGCGGGAGAGGTTTCGGTGACGCCAGGCCCGATCTTGTCGAGTGCGAGCTCAGTGACAATCACGATCTATGGAAAAGGCGGCCATGGCGCGGCCCCGCAGACGACGATTGACCCGATCGTGATTGCGGCGCGGACTGTTCTGAGCTTGCAAACGATCGTCTCGCGCGAGATGGATCCGCTCGAGCCGGCGATCATCACGGTGGGGGCAATCCATGGCGGGACCAAGAGCAACATCATTCCCGACCAAGTGCAGTTGCTCCTCACAGTGCGGGCGATGCGGCCGGAGGTGCAAAAACACCTGCTAGCCTCGATTACGCGGATTACAAAAGCCGAAGCGGCGGCCGGCGGCGCAACGCAGGAACCGAAGATCGAGGTCTCCGAAGGATTGGGAGCGACGATCAACGATCCTAAGCTGGCGGAACGGCTACTGCAGGCGCTTACCCCTGAACTCGGCGCAGAGAACGTGGTGAACGACCAGCGGCGGATGGTGTCAGAGGATTTTGGGAGGTACGGGGAGGCAGCCGGAGCGCCGAGCGTGATGATGTTTGTGGGCGGAGTGGAACCGGAGAAGCTTGCGGAGGCGAAACAAAAGGGCGAGGTGTTGCCGTCGTTGCATTCGTCGAAATGGGCGCCGGACCTTGAGCCTACGATGAAGACCGCGATCATCACCGAGGTCACTTCGGCGCTGGATTTATTTTCCCCGGAAGAGGGTCACGCGACGGTCACCCATTAAGTGGCGGCGGGCTTGCCAGAAGGCCCGCGGATCGGGAAACTGAATACGTGAGGGTGTTGACCAAATTTCTGTTGTCGGCGGCCGACGCGCGGCAGTTCCCGCAGCCGGCAACGCCGGAGATTGCGTTTCTTGGCCGCTCGAATGTTGGCAAATCGAGCCTCATCAATTCCCTGGTAGGGTCGAAGATCGCCAAAACCAGCGCTACCCCGGGCCGCACCCAGACGATCAATTTCTTCGAAATCCGGCGCCCCGGAAAGCCTCGCCCAGACTGGATCTTCGCGGACCTTCCCGGATACGGCTATGCCCGCGTCCCAAAGGAGTTGACTGCCGAGTGGCCGAAGTTCATCGATCCTTACCTCACGGATCGAACTTCGCTCGCGCTCTGCGTGTGCATTGTCGACGTGAGCGTTCCTCCGCAGAAAAAAGATCTCGAACTGTTGAACTGGCTGCGCCACGCGGAGAGACAATTCGCGGTCGTGGGAACCAAGGTCGATCGCATTTCGAACAACCAGCTGACTAACAATTTGCGAAAACTCAAAGAAGAATTGCTGGTGGAAGAAATTCTTCCCTTCTCGGCAAAGGGCAAGGCGGGTCACGACGAGTTGTGGAGCAAAATCTTTGCGGCGAGCAAGACTGACGGCGAATCCACGAGCTAACTGGCTCGGTGAGATTTCAACTCCTCCATCACACTCTGGATTAAGTCCTTCGCGTCGCGCACGCTCTTCATAACTGCCTGGATGTCCATGGCCGGCTTCCCAGGCTGTCGCGCGCTTTGACAGTAGACGCCATGCTGCCCGACCAGCGCCAGTGCATCGGTGAGGCAGTCAAGCGATACCGCGAGACGGCCGCGGGCAGGACCCATCATGAATTCGAATTTCTCCAGCTCTTGCCGGTAATCGTCGAAAGCGGTCATGCCCTCGATTGTACTTATCGGGGGCCAACGTCAATAATGTGTGACTGCCAATCTAAGGAGGCCCATGCGTAACGTAACAAGAGTTGCCGCATTCTTTGTACTCGCCGCAGGCATCGCTGTTGCCCAAGGCGGAAACCAGAAAGCTCCAGCGAGCCCTCCGGGGCAGGCTTCGCACAGTTTTGACGACCAGAAGAAAGTCAGCATTGATTACAGCCGTCCGTCCGCGCGCGGCCGCAAAATCATGGGCGAACTGGTTCCCTACGGAAAGGTGTGGCGCACCGGCGCGAATTCAGCAACTACGCTGACCACCGACACCAATCTGACGATCGGCGGCACGTCCGTTCCATCCGGTCAATACACGCTCTACACGCTGCCGGGCGAGAATGGCTGGAAGCTGATCATCAACAAGCAGACGAAGCAGTGGGGTACCGAGTATCACCAGGAGCAGGATCTCGCCCGGGTTGATATGCAGGTTGGGAAGACCAAAGCGCCCGTCGAACAGTTCACGATTTCGTTCGAGCGAACCGGCGGTGACTCCGCGAAGCTGATCCTGGAGTGGGAGAACACGTCGGCGAGTGTCGACGTGCGCGAGCAAAAATAAACGCGCCGTCATTTACAAGCAGCCCAGCCCGCAAAAGGCTGGGCTTTTTGGCAGGGAAAATCCGGCAGCAGTTCCCCATTGCAATGTCGAGGCATCCCAACAAGCTGGGAGGATCCATGAACAAAGACAACCCCGGGAACATCCTGAAAGACGTGATCGCGACAGCCAAAGACGGCGAGCGTGGGTTCCGTGAAGCCGCGGAACATTTCAAGAGCGCCGATTTGAAGAGCATGGCGTTACGTGTAAGCGCTGAGCGCGCGCAATTCGCTCGCGAACTCGAACCCGAGTTGCACAGCGTAGGCAAGACGGATCGTCCGGAAGGAACCACGGAAGGCTCGCTCCACCGCGCGTGGGTGAAGATTGAAACCGCTCTCGGCGGCGGCGATCACACCATCCTTGCCTGGCTGGAGCAGGGGGAGGACCACGCCAAGAAAGTTTACGGCGAAGCCCTGCACGGAAGCCTGCCGAGCGCGGCGGATATGATCGTTCGCCGGCAGAACGATCGCATAATCGCCACGCACGACGAGGTGAGACGCCTGCGCGACCAGAGCAAGGCGGCCTAGCAGCGTAGAGATGCGATGCAATGGGGAAACCCGCTCCTTCGGGAACGGGTTTCTTATTGCTTCGCAGTCGAGGTATCGGCTTTGGGCATTTTTGCCAGCGCTTTGCGGGCTTCGTCCGCATCTTTGCCCTGCGGGATGATTTTCAGATACGCGTTGTAATCCTGGCGCGCGTCGTCGTACTTCTTCAATTTCTCCTCTGTCTTCGCCAGCCGCAACGTGGCATCGGCGTCGTTCGGCTTGAATTGCAACGCTTCTTCGTAGCGACTCTTGGCGGCGCGATAGTTTTCCCGCTTAAAGTAAAAGTCGCCGACCTCAATGTCTTTCGTCGCCTTGTGCGGATCGAAGTGATGGAACTCGATGATGTCATCCACGTCGCTGTTCGGATGTTTCTTGGCATCGTCGGCCGGCGGACGCGTATCGATCTTCGTTTCGTTGCTGGAGCTCTCAACGTCCGATCGGGGCGGCGGGGTGTTCTGCAACTGCGGGGCGGAATCCTGGTCCGGGGGTTGGGTGGAGTCGGGCGCCGGAGCTTGCGACGCGTCGTGTTTCGGCCTCGACGGAGGTTGAGCCGGAATATGCTCGGCATCGGGATCGGCCGGCGCGTCCTGCGCGCATAGAGGCGCGGAAAACGCGAGTAACAGAAGTGCAAACCAAAGGTATTTCACATTCATATTCTAGTGAACTCCCGCATGGAAACGAAGCGCTGAAGGGTGCCTTATAATCGAGGCACTTTCGTTCAACCTACTCGACAGGACGTGCCCGGCTTCGTGGAATTCCTGGTTGCCATTTTCGTCTTCATCTTCGGTCTTGTCTTCGGCAGCTTCCTGAACGTGTGCATCTACCGGCTGCCGCGTGGCCTGTCGGTGGTCAAGCCACGTTCCGCCTGCCCGCATTGCAACCATCCTATCTCCGGGTTCGACAACATCCCTGTGGCAAGCTGGCTGATCCTCGGCGGTAAATGCCGCAACTGTAAAACGCCGATCACACCGCGATACATGATCGTAGAGCTGATCTGCGGGTTCCTCTTTCTCGGCTGTTTCCTGGTGTACGGACCGAAGCTCGCCGGTGAAGTCCTTCTGAACAATACTGCCGCGCATGCCTTGATCCTGCCGGGTCTGCGCTTCCTGAAGTACGCGGTCCTTTGCTTTCTCCTGCTCGGCTTGATTTTTACCGATGCCGAAACCCAATTGCTGCCCGATCTCATGACCCTGCCGGGGCTGCTTATTGGACTCGTTTTCAGCCTTTTTGTACCGATGCACGACCTGATGGCCACCCTGTTATTTGAGTTTGGCGTCGTCCGGTTTCCCGGGCCGAATCACTTGCTGTGGGAGTCGTTGTTTTCCTCGGCGCTTGGGGCCTTCGTGGGAGGAGGGTTCATCTGGAGCGTCGGCTTTCTCTGGAAGCTGGTGCGAGGCTACGAGGGGATGGGATTCGGCGATGTAAAGCTGATGGCCATGGTCGGCGCATTCCTGGGGGGCGCCACGACGCTGTTCGTCATCTTTGCGGCTTCTTTGCTGGGTTCCGTCCTAGGACTCAGCACCGTCGCGGTGGTTTACCAGAAGCGGCGCGGGCGATACATAAAGGCTCAAGGATCAGAAAGCGGAGCACGGCGGGCGCGACGAGCGGCGTTCATAGCCTACCGGTACTTGCCCATGCCGTTTGGAGTCTCGCTGGGAACGATGGCGTTGGTGTCAGTTTTCGCCGGCGGATTGTTCTACCGGTGGCTCCTGAGAATCCCCTGAGGCAAACCTAAGGCACATGCCCGTTAGGTACCTTTTGGTGCATTGCATTGGCAGCGAAACTGGATAGAATACGCGCAGCCCCCAATCATCAGCGCCAGTTGGCGTCGCTCCTCGAAGGAGAATGTCCTTATGAAAAAGCTGATCGCTATTGCGTTGCTTGCACTTGCCGGATGCGTTTGCGCAGTTGCGCAACAGGCAACGCAGGCGCAGCCCAGCCTCGGGGATGTCGCTCGCAAACAGCGCGCCCAGGACGACAACGCACCCAAGACCAAAGTGTGGACCAACGACGACTTCCCTGACTCTCCCGCGCCCGTCGCCGAACCGAAGGGCGATGCCGCCGACGCGGACAAGACCAAGGGCGAACCTAAAGACAAAAGCGAAGCCAAGGACAAGGATGGCAAGGCTGCGGCCGGTGATCAGGACGCGCTGAACAAAGAATGGCAAGGGAAGGTCGACGCCGAGAAAGCCAAGATCGCCGACCTGCAGCGCGAATACGATCTCACTGACCGCGAGTACAAGCTCTTTGCCACCGACTATTACGCCGACGCCGGCAATCGCCTGCGCGATCAGAAGGACTTCCACGATAAAGAGCAGGGGTATCGCGACAAGATTGGCACGCTGAAGGACCAGATCTCGGCAGAGCAGGCGAAGCTTGCAGACCTGCAAGACCAGGCCCACAAAGCTGGCGCGGCCACAGCCGACTAGATTGCTCGATTTGCAGGAAACCCTCGCTGCGCGCGAGGGTTTTTCATTTACGCCGTTGCCGCCCAGGTGCGCAGTTTCTCGATCTGCTTCACGTGATGGCGGCCGTGCGCCAGGTGAAATTGCCGCCACTCTTCGCCGGTCAGCGGACCAAGCGCGAAGTGATTCCCCTGGTTGGCTTCTTTTCCGCGACGCTGTTCGCCTTCGCTAAGGGCGGCATCCAGCCGCTTCAAGTCTTCGAGAATCCTGGTCCGCACCGTGACATCGGGCGGATCTTTTGGCGTGGCAAATGGCGGCGCTTGGCCGCCTTCAAAAAATCCACCCTGCTGGAGAATCAATTCGCGCGCAGTCTTCGCGCGCTCGTCGAGGGCGGCCCGTTCCACCACCATTTGTGCTTGGTTCTTTTCCAGCATTTTGGCGGTGCTGGTATAGGTAAGCCGCAAATGTTCGAGCACCTCGGCCACGCACCATTTCCCTTCCGGCGCACGCAATAGATCCTCATCGCTCATGTCCGAAACGGCCGATTCCAACTCGTGCGACAACTGCTCCAAATGCGACCGCATGTGCTCTCCTTTGCATCCATGTAGTATTAAGTTGCGCCTGAAGTCTTACGAACAACTATGAAAAGTCTCAGCCTGCTTGTCCTGTTCCTGCTTGCGTTCGTCGCGTGCCAATCGAAACCTGCCGGCAATAGCAACAGTACGTCGTCCGCACCCGCGAAGACCGCGCAATACGAGACCGGCCGCGAGGCATTCCAGAAAACCTACATCGCGGCCCATAACTGGGCGCCCGACGCCAAGCCCTTCCGCCTGGAATCTCAATATACCCCCGACGCACCCGTGAGCGAAGGCAAGGCCGGAATCTGGCGTGCGTCGTTCGGGTCGGCGGCGCGTCACGGAATGGAATCGTTTCAATGGACGGGAATCGTCTCGCCCGATACGGAGCAGGGCATTTCGCATGGCAGCGAAGATTCCTTCAGTCCAACCAATACTTCGACGCAGACCTTCGATTCCGCGTTCCTGAAGATCGATAGCGACAAAGCGTACGAAATCGCGGAAAAACATGGCGGCGAAAAGCTTACGAAGGCAGACGCGAAGATTCCGGTCTTTTTCACGCTCGACTGGGACCACCAGAAGAACAAGCTAATTTGGCACGTCGCCTACGGCTCGAATGGAGACGACGCCAAGCTACGGGTGGCCGTCGATGCCACCGATGGCTCGTTCATCCGGGTTGAAAAGTGATGCCGGCGAGTGACGTCGAGAAGCAACATCGCTGCGCTCCCACCGCCCGTTTGATACACTCGTGCATCTGCACTGAAGACTAGCGCCGTTATTTGGCACGACACGAGGTTTCGACAGCTATGGCGTTCCCCACGGAACCAAAGATCCAGATACTGACCACCGCGGAATATCGCGAAAGCTACTCGAACAGCGTGCAGGTGCGCGTAAATGTTTGGGACTTCTTCCTCGTCTTCGGCACGCTCCACCAGGCGAGCGAGACCGAGGTGGAAGTGCGCAACTTCCAGGGAATCTACCTGAGCCCGCAGCAGTCGAAGGCGCTGCTGACGCTGCTGCAACAGAACGTGCAGAACTACGAAAACACGTTCGGCGAGATCAAGCTCGATCCGCGCATGGTTGGGCCGGTCCACTAGCGCCGGATGGCCGTGCGCACTGCAAGCGCCGATGACCACCCCCGCAACCTGGGGCCTATGGATCAACCGCTGAATTCTGTGCCGTCGTTGCGCGAGCATCTTTCCGCGTTTTCTCTCATTTTCACCGCGCTTTTCCTCACCCACGCTGCGCTGCTACGTCTTCCCTACTTTTGGGATGAGGCTGGCTACTACATCCCCGCTGCCCGCGACGTACTGCTCACCGGCGATCTCATCCCGCACACTACGCTTTCCAACGCTCATCCGCCGCTGCTGATGCTTTACCTCGCCGGCTGGTGGAAGTTCAGCGGCTACACGCCCGCCGTGACGCGGATCGCGATGCTGCTGGTGGCATGCTTCGCGCTGCTCGGCATCTGGAGGCTTGCCGCGGTGGTGAGCAATCGAACGATTGCGGCTTTGGCTGTTCTCTGCACCGCGATCTACCCTGTCTTTTTTGCCCAGAGCACGCTGGCGCATCTCGACATGCTGGCTGGTGTTTTCACGCTGTGGGGATTGGCGTATTACATCGAAAACAAACCAGGGCGTAGCATCGTGCTGCTGGCGCTGGCATCGTTGGCGAAGGAGACGGCCGTGCTTGCCCCGGTGGTGCTCTGTGGGTGGGAAATCATTCAGCCGGCACGATTCCGTTTGCGTGAACGCAATCTCGGGCGCGCGCTGCTTTATCTGCTATGCGGGCTCCCGCTGGCATTGTGGTTCGTTTATCACCACCATCGGACCGGCTACTTTCTCGGCAATCCTGACTACCTGCGCTACAACCTCGGGGCAACGCTTACGCCGCTGCGCATTGTGTTGGCCCTCGGGCTGCGCCTATGGCACACGTTAGGCTATATGAATCTCTTCGTGCTCACGCTGCTCACCGCCGCGGCCATGCTCGAGCCGGCGCAAGACTCGCGGAAGCGAATTGCTTTGCCGGTGCAGATGACGTTTTACGTGCTGATCGCAGCGTACGTCCTCGCGCTGGCGGTGCTTGGCGGCGCAGTTCTGGCGCGCTATTTGTTGCCGGTCTACCCGCTTATTGTTCTAGTTTGTGTGAGCACATTGCACCGTCGCCTACGATGGTGGCCAGCCGCGATTAGCGTGGTGGTCGCGTCGTTTATCGCAGGACTGTTATTCAATCCGCCGTACCGCTTTGCTCCGGAAGACAACCTGACCTATCGCGATTACGTGCTGCTGCACAAGGAAGCGGCGAATTATCTAGCGCTGCATGCGCACGGCGCGCGCGTGCTGACGGCGTGGCCCGCCTCCGACGAAATTTCGCGGCCGTTTCTCGGGTATGTGAAGGAGCCGGTCCCGGTTGTCCGCATTGAGAATTTCAGCCCGGCGCAAATGCAACTCGCGTCCGCGGGACAGGAGCAGTACGACTGGGCATACGTATTCTCGACCAAGTACGAGCCGCCGCACCTGCTGATTCACTCGGCGGTTTGGGAACGCATGCAGCGGCGCTTTTTCGATTACCACACGGATCTTCCGCCGGAAATCGCAGCCCAGATGATCGGTGGCCGCATTGTCTATCGCGCGCAACGCCGCGGCGAGTGGGTGGCGCTGATCCAAATTGAACGTCCGGAAAATGCGAGGCTCGAGCCGCCTACGCCGTGACAGGGATTCCCTGCACTGCCCTGCGCAGAGCCGCTCGCGCCAGCAGGCGGGTGGAGTCGAGCACCGGCAAAGGCGAATTTCCGTCGTTCATGATCAGCGGGATCTCCGTGCAGCCCAACACGACGGCGTCGCAGCCCTCGCCCTTCATGCGGAGAATTACCTTCTGGAAATAAGCGATCGCCTCCGGTTTGAACACGCCGTATACCAGTTCGTCGAAGATGATGCGATTGATCTCTGCCCGTTCTTCCGCCGATGGACGCAGGTATTCCACTCCACGGGCTGCAAGCTTCTCCGGATACACTTCGCTCTCCACCAGCCAGCGCGTTCCAGTGATGGCTACCTTACGAAATCCGCGATGCACAGCGTGTTTCGTCACCTGTTCCGCGATGTGCAGCCACGGCAACGGCGAATTCGGGAGCACGTATGCCATCGCTGCGTGGATCGTGTTGTCCGGACAGATCAGGAACTCCGCGCCGATCTTCGCCAGCTTATGCGCTGAAGAGAGCATCAGCGAAGCCACTCCCTGCATGTCACCACGCTCGACGAACCGCATGTAATCCGCGAGCGAATTTGTGTGCAGGGAGACTTCCGGATGGTTGTGGGGGCCGAGCAACTGCGCGCCTTCCACGCAGATGGTGCGATAGCAGAGCGCGGCGCCTTCAGCGGAACATGCGACGATGCCAATGTGTTGAGACATGGGACGATTTTAGCGGGAGTGGCGGATGAAAACACGAGGCCCGTGATCCGCAAACCGTTGCGTTCCGCGCCGGTCGCAACCGGGAAGCGCAAGGCGCCAGCCATTTAGGCGGGCCGATGATCACCGGAGTGGGACCCCGCACCTCGAATCCGGCGACTGCGGCCGGAGAGCGATCGGCATCCCGTACAAATCCGGGCTCCCTATGGTTGGGAGCAGTTTGCGGAATCACGGGCCGAGCTTGATAAACCCTGGGCCTGTTTAGTCGAGTCCCGTTCGATTTAGCTGTTGGTACAAAGCCAAGCCGCCGATGAACAAAATCAGCAGCGTCGAGGCCGCTCCCAGCAATCTGACAAACGGAGTTATGCGATTCACTCTGACGCTGAGTTCTTCCTGCTCTTTCTGCAGGTGAGCGTCAGAGTCGCTCAAATAGATCTGGTCTTCCTCATGTAAGGTCAGCGTGCTGCGGTAAATCAGCAGCAGGATGAGGATCGACGTCAAACCGGCCCAAGCGATCAGCAGGATCATCATGGTAGACATGAAACACCTCTTCGATCGTTTCGGTCCCACGAACAGGGTCGCGCTGGAAAGGTGACACCTTCTCGGGAGGTCCGGAATGTCGGATCCCTTCGAAGCTCTACCCCACCCCCCGCGCGGCTCGTAGGGGGGCCATCGCGGCGATTATAGGTCGGTTCCAGAGTGCCCGGCGCACATTTATTTCCGAATTCCGTAGTACATCCCGGCCCAAAATGGGTCATAAAAGGGTGCGACCAAAGCGCCCGTTTTCGAATCAAATAGTTGGAAAATAGCGCATTCCGAGTGCTTTTTGGCCTTTGGTATAATGAGCCTACGTTCCATTGAGGAGAATGGCAGAAATGGCAACAACTACACCGACTACCCCGACCACCCCAGCGACAGGCACCAAGAGCGCGCCCCTGAACCTGACCCCGAACGCGGTCACGAAGGTGAAGGAAATCATGGCGCAGCAGAACCCGGTTCCGTCCGGCTTGCGCGTGGGTGTAGTCGGCGGCGGATGCTCCGGCTTCTCCTATTCGATGAACTTCGAGAACGGCGCCGGCATGATGGACAAGGTTTACGAATTCGACGGCCTCAAGGTCTTCATCGACGCCACCTCCGTCGTCTACCTCAACGGGGCTGTGGTTGACTACGTCGAGACGCTGGAAGGCGCGGGCTTCAAGTTCGAGAACCCGAACGTGAAGAGTACCTGCGGCTGCGGATCGTCGTTCAACGTTTAGCGCGAGAGAATTCTGAAATGAGAACCCCGTCTGCGGACGGGGTTTTTGCTTGGACGGAAACCTTTATTGCGGGGGCGCGTTCTGGTCCGGAGGCATCTGCTGTCCTGGGCCACCTGGGTTTTGTTGCCCCGAGCCTGGCAGACTCACTCCCCCTGGCTGGCCATTTTGACCTGGCTGGCCGTTGGTTCCACCGCCTTGGAATGCCTGCGGATTGTACGGGCCTTTTAGCAGCGTGCCCCTATCCTGCGTGGGGTCGTAAATGAACATCCACTTGTTGTAGTTGTGCTTGCTGCCGAACTCACGGATCGTCTTCGCCTTGTTCAAGCTCTCCACGCCGACGATGCCGCCGGCGCCGTAGGTCTGCCCGGGCTGCGCTCCCGTAGGCGTGTTTCCCGGGTTACTGGTGCTCGTGGCGCCCGTTCCGCCTGGGCTTCCCGAGGTGTCGCCGGTAGTGGTGATTTGTCCGGAGGTCCCGCCGTTCGGGTTGAACGACGCACCGCCGCCCGAATTATCCGTGCCGCCGGAATTCTGCGAACCCCCGCCGGTTGGAGTTCCGGCTCCACCGTTCGAAGAGCCCCCGATATTAATCTGTGTCCCGAAGCCGCCAGCCCCCGCCTCTCCCTGCGCTCCTGGGCCGCCCGGCGTCGGATTGAAGTTGTTCGACTGGCTTAGGCCAAAGTTCGGGTTCGAGACTCCCTGCTGCACGTCCGTGATATGCAACAGGCGCCAATTCCCATCCTTCGCAAGCGGGTCTTTGTAGCGGCGGCGCAGGAAGCGGATGTTGTTCGTGTTCTCCAGGTCCTGGAGGCTGTTCGGATAGCGATTGAATTTCTTGTAGTACTTCTTGATGGCGCGCGCGTATTCCGTGCCGCGATGGATCATCTCCTCTTCGCGGTCGCGCTTTACTTCCTGGATCACCCGCGGCAGCACGGCCATCATCGAAAACGCAACCAGCGCCACGAAGAACATGAGGATCAGCAGCATGTAACCGCTTTGCCGCCGCTTCGAATTGGAAAACGCTACGCGCATGGCACTACGAGTTGGGCATGCTCAGCGGGATCTGCTGCGAGTAATTGCTGAGCACGTCTTCGATCTCTACGTTGTTCGGGTTCACGTGCAGGACCTTGTAGCGGCCCTTCACAATGTCGCCTTCTTTGGCGACGAAGATGTCTTCGCCCTCGGAAAGGAAAATCTGCTTCCGGTTGTTGGCGCTGGCGAAGCCATAGAACTTCAGAGGGATCGGCGGATTGGTGTGGACCAGTGGCTGTGAGGTTATGAGCGGATTCACATCTGCTTTGCCGACATCGGGAGTGTCTTCTTTAGCCGGCTCCGCCTGAGCATGGAAAATGTCGCGACCCGATCCCTGGTAGGTGACGTCTTCGCTTCCCTTCAGGAGGTCGAGGCGCAGCGAAGGATCGAGCTTGCTGAATACGGCCGTGCCGCGACCTCCGCGCTGTTGAGCCACGGGCGGAGCGCTTGATGGTCGCTGGTTGGACGACGGCCAGAACTCGTAGGCACAAAGCAGGACAGCCGCAACGCAGAGGATGATCGCCGCCCGTGTTTTCGATTTGTTTTCGGTCCCGGCTCTCACCTACGCGGCTCCCATCCTGAAATACGTTTCAGCCCTTACAAGCAACTGCACGCCATGCTGGCTGCCGACCAGCGAAACGCTATCAATCACGAAGAACACCTTGTCACGTTCCATCGCGTTGATGAACTTCACGTCGTTCACATACGGGCCGGAGATGGTTATGTCGATCGCAACTCGCTCGAGGTCTTCGATCGGCTTCAGATCGGCTTTGTAATTCACGCTTGCCAACTGGACGCCGTTCGCAGTGGCCGCCTTGTCGAGGGAGGAGTCAATCTGCGAATACTGGCCGGAGAGGCGCTGGTCGTAAAAGTTGGAAATGTCCTTGCGGGCGTTGGCGAGTTTCCCGGGCATGCCTTCGGCTCCGCCCATGGCAGTCTCACGGTCTTTGAATTCGTTTTGCAGTACACGTAAATCGGCCGTCCGCGCCTGTGGCGACTTCCCATAAGGCGACAGCAGCACACCGACACACGCCAAATCAATCAGCACCAGCAGCACCAGGATCGTCGTCACCAGTCGCTTCGTTCCACGGATCGTCATGGGCGCGCTCCAGTCACGGGCGCGGGCTGTGCCTCAGCCGTCGTGGCGGGCGCTTCCGGCTTTTGGGTGGGCGGCAGGTAATCCGAAACGATGTCGAAGCGGATTGGGTCGCGACCTTCTTCCGAGCTGACGTAGCTTCCCGTACCTGCCTCTTGTACGGAGGTCATGACATCGGAGCGCAGTTGGACATTGCGGAAACGCGGCATCTTTTCCAGGTTCTGCACTAATTGGATCGCGCGCGCACGGTTCTCGCCTCCAACCAGGATGTGCACCTGCAACTGGTTGTTCTCATCCAGCGTCGGACTAATGGAGAGCACCCGCAACCCGGGTGGCATGATCTTCTCCATGTCGGAGAACACGGTCGTCCACGAAAAGGCCTTGCGCGCCAGGATGGTGTTCAAGTATTGCGATTTCCCCACGGTGCCGCGGTTCTCCGGCAGCGCCAGCATGCGTTCGCCACTGCGCTGCTCCTGGTCGAGCCGCTCGATCTTCTGCCGCATCTGCGAAAGCTGCCGGTTGATATCAGCCGACATGCGCACCGTGTGGATGGTGTAAAAAACCAGCGCCGCGGTGGCGACGCAGAGCAGAACCACAGCCGTTCCCCATCGCGTGAGGTACTGCTTCGCGTCTTCGTATGGCAGCGTGGCGAGATTGATATTGGTACGCATTTACGCCAGTGCCCCCAGTACGCCCGCCAACACGCTGCGAGGCATGCCGCTGGGCTTTAACTCCGAAAACTCAGGACTGATCAGCTCTTCCACTCGCGCCGAAGTCTCCTGCGAGAGCTTTGCCACCATGGCATCGTGCATCTCGACGCCCGATACGTAAATGCGCTCTATCGGGACCCCATACATGTCCTGAAAGAATATCGCCGAGGGATAAATGTCTTCCGCCAGCGCCTCTGCAGCCACGGTGCTTGACCCGTGGTCCAGTGTGCGGTACAGCAGGAGGCGTCCCTGGTTGAGGAGCGCAATCGTCGTATTGCCGTCCGCCACCTTCACCACCATGGCCGGCTCGTCACCGCTCACATTGCCCAGGGCGGCCAGGGTGGAAGGCAGCACCACTCCTGGCAAGAACCCTGCATCCTTCACCAGCGCCTCGTATTCTTCGAGGACCGAGCGCATGATCACCGCGACGATCACCTTCAACGTCGTGCCATTCGGCTGCGCATGATAAGAAATTGCCGCGCGGTCCACGTCGAAGGGCAACGCCTTCTTCAGGCGAAAACGCACGATGCTTTCGGCTTCGTCACGGCGGTCGGGCAAGGTGTCGAAATCCAGCAACACCACGCGTACCGCCGCGTCGGGCAGCACGAGGATGATGTCTTTTCCACGCGTACCTGTCGCCTGCAGAGCGTCAGCCAAGGCCGAGCGAACGGTTGCGGCGTCGGTGATATTCCCGTTGGTTAGGTTCGGCGAAATACCTGCCGCCACCGGACGGGTCTGCAATACTTCGATCCCCTTGGAGCGCTCTGCCGCGCGCGCGGCAAATACCTGCCCCGACGTGATCTCGCACGCAACCTTCGGCCGTCCTGTTCTTGATGCCATGCCTATCTCGCGGACTCGATGAACGTAACTTTATTGATCTCGCGCAGGGTTGTCACTCCCGCGCGTAATTTCGCCAGCGCGGACTCGCGCAGGAAGGTCATCCCGTCCTCGCGTGCGGCCTTGCGGATTTCCGAGCTCGGCTTCTTCTCCAGGATCATTTCGCGAATGGTGTCCGTCAGTTCCAGGAGTTCATGGATCGCGGTACGTCCGCGGAACCCGGTGCCGGCGCACTCGATGCAGCCGCGGCCCTCGCTGAATAGGAAGTCGCCCCATTCTTTCGGGTCGAGCCCGCTGGCATCGAGCGTCTCCGCATCGTAGCGCACCTGCTGCTTACAGTGATCGCAGATCACGCGGACCAGTCGCTGGGCCAAAATGCAGTTTAGCGCCGAAACGAAGTTGTAGGCCTCCACACCCATGTTCAGGAATCGCCCCAGCACGTCGACGACGTTGTTGGCGTGGACCGTGGTAAACACCAAGTGGCCGGTCAACGCTGATTGGATCGCGATCTGCGCCGTCTCGGTGTCGCGGATTTCGCCCACCATGATCTTGTCCGGGTCGTGGCGCAGAATCGAGCGCAATCCTCGGGCAAACGTCAGGCCCTTTTTCTCATTCACCGGAATCTGGGTCACACCGCGGATCTGGTATTCCACCGGATCTTCGATGGTGATCAGCTTGTCTTCTTCCGTCTTGATCTCGTTAAGCGCGGCGTACAGCGTGGTGGTCTTGCCGGAACCCGTGGGCCCCGTCACCAGCACCATGCCGTACGGTTCCTTGATATAGCGCCGGAATTTCCGGATGTCCTCTTCGCTGAACCCAACAACATCGAGGGTGAGCTTGTGGAACTTCTCGCTCATGCTCTCCTTGTCGAGCACGCGGAGCACGGCATCTTCGCCGTGGATCGAGGGCATGATGGAAACGCGGAAGTCGATCTGCCGGCCTGCATAGCGCACGCGGAAACGCCCGTCCTGCGGCACGCGGCGCTCGGCAATGTCGAGTTCGCTCATCACCTTGATACGCGAAATGATGGTCGAGTGGTGTTCCTTCGCAATCGGCTGCATGGCCTTTTGCAAAACGCCATCGATGCGGTACTTGATGACCACCGAGTCGTCCTGGGTCTCGATGTGAATATCGCTGGCCCGGCGCTGAAGAGCAGTGAAGATCGTGGTGTCGACGAGGCGGATGATGGGGCTCATGTCCCCTTCCGCGGTCAGCTTCTCGATCGAGATGGTTTCATCGGACTCGTCGTCTTCGCGGATGACGTGAACGGCGAAGTCTTCGCTCGCCTCTTCCAACACGCGCTGCGACTGCTCGGTCTTTTTCAGGATGTCGGTGATCTGCGACAAGGTGGCAACCTTGGTCACGATCGGACGCCCGAGCAGCAG
Source organism: Candidatus Korobacter sp. (assembly GCA_036501185.1). Taxonomy (GTDB): domain Bacteria; phylum Acidobacteriota; class Terriglobia; order Terriglobales; family Acidobacteriaceae; genus Korobacter. Next base: position 30,922 of record DASYAU010000082.1, read on the forward strand.
GCTCACTTCATCGATCATCATCAGCCGGCTGGGGTCGTCGATGGCAATCGCCAGCCGCCCGTCCGCGAGTTCTTCCAGCGGAATGAAGTTGTAGCGGAACATCAGTTCCACGGGAATTTTGCGGAACAGTTCCTGCTGCAAGCGGTACGACTTCAAATCAATAAATTCGCAGCGATAGCGGCGGGCAAGGTCGCGCCCGCGCTCTTCTTCCTTCGCCGCCGTCGTCCCGTTATTTACAAAAAGCGCTTGTTCCGCCATTTCCTCTCCAACTCCTGATTAGCGTTGGTTCATGCCGATGCTGAAAATCGGCAGGTACAACGCGATCAGGATGAAACCAACCACGAATCCCATGATGATGAGGATGACTGGCTCGACCAACGCCATTGCTGCTGCGAGCGCATTCTGCACGTCTTCCTCATAGAATTCCGCGACCGACACCAACATCTGCGATAAGGCGCCAGTTGATTCGCCGACTTCAATCATTTCCACCGACAAATCGGGGAACGACGCCGTTGCTTCCAGGCTTCGCGCCAACGACTTGCCTTCGCGCACGCTGCGGCTCGCCTCGTGAATGCCAATCGCCAGCGTCTTGCTGCCGATGGATGCGGCTGCGGTTTCCAACGATGGCACCAGCGGCAGTCCTCCGCTAAGCAGCGTGGAAAGCATACGCGAGAACGTAGCTACCTGCGATTTCAGCCAGATCTGCCCAAATACCGGGAGCGCCAGCAGAAAATGGTCCCAACGTCGCGAGCCCGACTCCGTCTTCTTCCACCGGAAGAACACGAATCCCAGCAGCACGAGGCCCAGCAGCACCCAAGGCCCCCAGGTCTGCGCGTTTTCGCCGAACGTCAGCACAAACTCTGTAATGGCCGGCAACTGCGAGCCCAAGTCCTTGAACAGCGCCGCAAAGCGCGGCACGACCCAGGTAATCAGGAGTGAGAACAGCAAGATCACCGCGCACACCAGGATCGATGGATAGATCAGCGACGCGAGCAGCTTCTTGCGGAAGCTCAACAGCAGTCGCTGGAACGCAATGTACCGCCCCACTACCTCTTCGAGGTTGCCGCTCTTTTCGCCCGCCAGCAGCGTGGTGGTATAGATTTTCGGAAAAACCTGCTGGGCCTCGAACGCCTCAGAGAGCAGCGCGCCACCCTTCAAGCGGTCGCGGATGTCTTCCAGGATTCTGCGGAAATATTCGTTGCGCTGGCGCCGCATGAGCAGTTCTACGGCTTGCACAATCGGCAATCCGGCTCGCACCAGCGTCAAGAACTGCTGGTTAAAAATCAGGAATTGCTGCGGCTTAACGCTGCGGCGCAGGCGAAATCCACCGGGCGTCGTGATGCCCCGCGCCTTCACCGAATAAACCAGGAACCCTGCCTGAGCAAAGCGGTCGCGGACCTCCGATTCGGAGTGCCCGGTTTCCGTTTTTTCCTGGATGTGGCCGCGTTCGTCGGCCAGTTTGACTAGATATTCCGCCATTCCGCCACTAGACCCGCTGCTTTCAGTCTACCATTGCTGTCCCGCAAACCTTTGCTGCTGAACGAATTGCACTGTTAAGGGGCCGTCAATTCTCGGCCCTGCAAAATCTCTACCCCGGCAGGCGGCTTGAACTCGAAACGCGCATCCGCAATCACCGGATTATCTTGCTCGCTGCTGAACTTGAATTCCGTCGTCGAGCCGTCAAGCTCGTCCACCACGATCCTCGCAATCCGATGTTCCGGCGTGATTTCGAGCAGCACCTGGCTCACCCGGTCCGCCATTGAGTTAGGCACCCCACGCAGCAAAGTGTCGCCCGGGTCCTCTGGTTTGACGTCAGGCGCCAACGAAAGTCCCGTGAATTCCTTTTCAAGCTTGGTATGGCCCAACAGGTACCGCAACGGGGTACGGAGGTCGTCCAGGCTCTTCACCTTCGCCTGGCGCGCTTGTTGCTCGCCGGGAACATAGAACCACGCCAGCTTGCCGTCCGAAACAAACAACTTGTCATGCGGCACCGTGTACTCCCAGCGCATCTTACCGGGCTTCTTCAGCCACAGGGTTCCACTTTCGCTTCGGTCCATGCCGTTGCCACGATAGTTCTCGGTAAACTGTGCCTGCATGGAGCGGAGATCGTTGTAACGATGGTCGATCGCGTCAGCGATCTTGTGGAGATCTGCCTGCGCGTGGCAGAAGGCCGGCGCAACTAGTAGGGTTAACGTGAGAACGATCCATCGAAAATGATTGCGATTGGAAGGAATCAATTTTTCTCTGTCCGGACGACCGTTGCGAGTTGCTACTTCTGATCTGTTGGACGCGTCCCCGGGCCTGAAGATTTCTGCTCTTCGTGCTTTTTCTTTTCTTCTTCTTCTTTCTGCTTCTTTTCTTCCGCCGCGGACACGAATTTGTTGTACAGCACCGTCGCTTCCTCGCCGTGTGGCAGACCCTTCGTAATAAACGGAAGCTTGCTCTGATCCTTCACCACGACCTCGCCGTACGCATTAATGCCGTACGGATTGCCCACGGGATCGAGCGGAATTCCGCGAAGCAAGCCGACATCTACGAGTTCGCGCATGTTTCCGGGATTGCGGCCAAAGTGCTCCTTGAAAGCGTCCACTCGTTTCTGCAGCGCCATGACGGCTTCGTCCGAATCGATACACTGGAGGCGCTGCGCCGCATTGTTGCGAATCAGCGGATCCTTGGTCTCCTTCAGGACATCGTTCCACAAGGTGCGCGCCATCCCCAGGTCATCGGCTCCTTGGGCCATCGCTCCCGCCATGGTCGTCATCCATGGTTTGGATCCCGGGAGCTTGGCGCCTGAAGCGAATGCCTCCGCCGCGTCGCGAAAGTCTTTCTTCTCCATCCAGTACACGAACCCGAGATCGTAATAGAGCCGCCAGTGGTCCGGGTTCTGCGCAATTCCCTTCTTCACGAGCGCAATGGCTTCATCGGGAGCCCCGGCGCCTTGCGGAGGTTTCTGCGAGAGGAAGAACGCTCCGAACTCATAAGCAATGTCGAGGTGGGGGTCGAGGGTCGTCGTGATATCCAGCAACGGCGGGAGCAACTTGTAGGCAACCGATTTCTCCAGGTGTTTGCGGCCGTAATACTGCACCACGCGCGTCCAGTAGACGTCCGCCATCAGCCCGGTATAGCCGAGGCTCATCGCCTTCACCGTCTTCACGGAAGGCAAGTAGAGCACCTCCTGCAACGCGAGCTGGTCATGCATGGCAGAGAGTTCAGTGGAAGTCCAAATGGACCCGCCGAACGCAGCTGCCAGCACCACCAGGCACACGATGAGGACTTTCCGCCGGTGCATTACTTCAAATTCCTCCGGTCGAAAATCAAGATGGCCCCTGCCAGCACAAGCGCGGAGTAGAAGAAGGCATAGCCGGTATTCAGCGCAATCAATCGCGGCATAATCGGCTGATTGTGCGCCACCAATGAAATTACGTTGAAGCTCGAAAGGTCCGGGACCAAGTATGCCGCCAACGTGATCACCGCCTTCGCCGCGCCGTGCGAACTCGCCGCGAAGCCCCTCAGGTCGTCACCGAATGTACCGACCGCAAAGAGCGCGAACGAAAAGATGGTTGAGAAGAGCGGGGTCGAAAATGACGAGAAGAGGAGCGCGACCGCGGTAACAATCACAAATTCCAACAGGATGAAGTAGAGCGCCGTAAGCAGGTTGGCATCGCTGCGGACAAACTTCCTCTGCTCGAGCCAGAGGGCGCCGAAGAACCCTAGCGCCATCAATCCGGCATTTACCGCGAGGGTGCCGATCAGCCCGGCGAACTTGCCGAGCACGAATTCCCAGCGCCGCACGGGCCGGGTAAGCACGGTGTAGAGGGTCTTTTTGTCGATCTCTTTCGCGACCAGGCCAATCCCGATGAAGATTGCAATCACCACGCCGAAGATCGAGATGGCGGTCAGTCCGAGGTTGATGAGGACGATCTTCTCGATTCCGATCGAAATCTGACCGAATACCAGTGCGGAACCGATCAGCAGCAACGCAAACACGATCAGGTTGTAGAGCACGCGGTCGCGGACGGCTTCGCGGAAGGTGTTAAACGCAATGGAGCGGACGCGCGCGATCACGGTTGCACCTCCTTCGAGTTCAACTTTTCGAAGAAGTAGTCCTCGAGCGTCTCACGCAGAGGAGTTACCGAGATCAGCCTTCCGTGGTTCTGGCGTACCAAGTCGATGGCGGCATATACCTTGTCGTCGGGGACCAGCACGCGCCAGAATTCGGCGCTACGGTGCGGTTCCCCGAGAGCGCGAAACCCTTGGATTTCCCCTGTTCCTTCCCACAGCACCTCGGTTTCGCCGGTACCGCGGGTGTTCAGGTCTGCAATGGCGCCCACACCTTTCAGTTCCCCTTTATTCACCACGGCCACGCGATCGCAGAGGGTCTCGGCGTCGGAGAGGATATGGGTGGAGAAGAAGATCGTTTTCCCTTCTTCCTTGAGAGCTTGGATCAGGTCGCGGACCTCGCGCCGGCCCATTGGGTCCAGGCCTGACATAGGCTCGTCCAGGAAGACCAGCGGCGGGTTGTGAATGATCGCCTGGGCGATGCTCACTCGCTGCAGCATGCCCTTGGAGAACTTGCGAAGCTGGAGCTTCCCGATGTCTCGCAGCCCCACCCGCTCCAGCACACCGCTAACGCGTTTCTCCTGCTCCCGGGCCGGCACCTGCGAAAGCTGTGCGTAGTACCGCAGCAGTTCGTGCGCGGTCAGGTAATCGTAGAAATAGGGCTGTTCCGGCGAATAGCCGATCTGCGCCTTCACGCGCGGGTCTTGCACGTCCATCCCGCGGATCTTTGCTGATCCGCCCGTCGGATAGATGAGCCCCATCAACAACTTGAGCGTAGTGGTCTTGCCGGCGCCGTTTGGGCCTAGGAACCCGAACACCTCGTGTTCGGGAATCGAAAGGGTGAGTGGTTTCAGCGCCTGACGTGTCGCTTTGCGCCAGAAACCAACCGTGTAGGTCTTTTCGAGAGCTACGGTTTCAATCGCAAACATGCGAACCGTTCGGAGAAATGAATATGGAGTTCAGATGCGCCCATTATACGAAAGCCAGTCACTGTGGCGGCAGCTATGACGAACAGCCAGGTCACTGAGAAGGTACGCTTCGGCAGAAATGAAAAGGAGCCGCAGTTTCGCGGCTCCCTTTCGGATGTTGCGTTGAACTTACTGCAGCGGATTCGAAGACGAAGTCGCAGTAGCAGACGCGTCGTAACGGATCACGCCGGTCTGGTCGGAGTAGAAGCTGCGCTGACCGCTCTGGCCACGGTTGACCGGATCGGCGTTGTCAGTGAACGTGTAGTTCGGGCTGCCTGCGCCGCCAGCCAACGAGAACGTGTAGCCGCTCTTCGTGCCGTTGCCCAGAACGTTGTCAATCAAGCATGCCTGGGTCGAGTTCGCGCCGCTGCCCGTGCAGGACGCCGTAGGACCCGACAGGTACGACAACGTGGTCGTAAAGCCGATGTCAGGATACGCCGCCGAGTAAGTCACTTCAGCGGTGTTAATGGTGCGGACCGAGCCGACGGCCGATGCTTCATTGGCAGCCATGCGCGAGCGCAGCAAGTTCGGAATTGCAATCGCGGCAATGATCAGAATGATCGCGACCACGATCAACAACTCAATCAACGAGAAACCCTTCTGTTTACGCATCTGTTTTTCTTTCCTCTCCCATTTGAGGTGTTTTTGTGATTTGAACCCATCGGCTCGCGCCGACTTGCATTCCCAGAAATCTCGGGATTTGATACTCCCTCACCACCGGGCACGAGCGTCCCGGTGTTGTGGAGTTATTGTGCAACTTGCATTCCACCGCGATATTTTTCCCATTACTAACGTAACCGGAAAGATAACGCCAGCGAACTCAAGGCTTTAACCCCGATGTTGGGGGAAGACATGGCGGTTTAGCGCTTGGAAAGTGGTACAAGAGTCTGCTTCTTGACACTTTATGTCAATCAAAAATCGCAAAAAGTGTCAGAGTTGCGGGTCGGGAAAGTGAAAGAAAACGAACAAACAACAGGGGAAACCGCCGTTCGGCGGTCTCCCCTTGGGTTATCTCGTTGGTTACTGGAGCGGGTTCGAAGATGAGGTGGCCGTAGCAGACGCGTCGTAACGGATGACGCCAGTCTGGTCGGAGTAGAAGCTCCGCTGACCGCTGTTTCCCCGTTTGACCGGATCAGCGTTGTCAGTGAACGTGTAGTTCGGAGCGCTTGCACCGCCGGCCAGCGAGAACGTGTAGCCGCTCTTCGTGCCGTTGCCCAGAACGTTGTCGATCAAGCATGCCTGAGTCGAGTTCGCGCCGCTGCCCGTGCAGGCCGACGTCGGACCCGACAGGTACGACAACGTGGTCGTGAAGCCGATGTCAGGATACGCCGCCGAGTAAGTCACTTCAGCGGTGTTAATGGTGCGAACCGAGCCGACGGCCGATGCTTCATTGGCAGCCATGCGCGAGCGCAGCAAGTTCGGAATTGCAATCGCGGCAATGATCAGAATGATCGCCACCACGATCAACAACTCAATCAACGAGAAACCCTTCTGTTTACGCATTTTCCTTTTCTCTCCCTTTTTTGTTGGTCAAAACTACCAGTTCTTCAAATCACCCTGGCCCTTTGCCAGGCACCTCTGGGTAAATCGCAGGAATTTCTGGGATTCCTTCTCTCAAACGCCCGTAGCTTCCAGCGTCTTCAAGTGCGTTGCCTGCACTTGTGCAACGACATGGCCATTCCGCAGGGTGATGGATCCCACAAAGGGGGTACGCAATTTAAACTATTGTTTTGTGTCGCTTAGCTCCCGCGTGGCGTGAGTGGTTGGCGCCGTATCGATCAATGCGATGTCACGTTCCGGCCATCGCTGACACAAAGTGTCATCACATTTTGTAAAAATATGTCAGACTCGGACCGCCGGCGTTGCTAACGAACTAAAAAGAGGACCTTTCCGTGTACTTCAGCAGGTCAACGATTCCCGTGATATTTTCACGCCCTGCATGTTTCCCAACACCGTCACGGCGATTTCTTCCTGGCGGAAGATTCCGTTCGCTACGGCGCATACCTCTTCGCTCGTCACTGCCTCGATCTTGGCGATGATCTCGTCCATAGTGTGGAAGTGGTCGTAATACATTTCCTGGCGAGCCAGGTTCGACATCCGCGCCGTCGAGGATTCCAATCCAAGCATGAGGCTGCCCTTGAGTTGCGCCTTGGCACGCCCCAACTCTTCCTCGCTGACCGGCGTTCTCTTGAAGTCGGCAAACTCCTTCACCACTTGCTCCACAACTTTCGGCGCCGACTCCCGAGATGTGCCGGCGTAGACGGCCAGCGAGCCCGAATCCTGGAACGGATTCAACTCGCTGAAGATCGAGTACACCAGCCCTTGCTTCTCGCGAACGTTCTGGAACAGCCGCGAGCTCATCCCTCCACCTAAAAGTGTGTTCAGGATGTAGCAAACGTAGCGCTTGGGGTGCGAGATCGAATAGGCGGGCACTCCCATGCAGATCTGCACCTGCTCCAGCGACTTCTTGTTGCGCATGATGATCCGGGCATGCGTCTTGGGAGGCTCCTGGTGAAAGCCGTTTGCCACCGGCGCCAGGTGTTCGAAGCGACGGCGCACTTCATCCACGAATTTCTGGTGATTCAAATTCCCGGCGGCCGCGATAATCAGGTTCCCTGGCGCGAATTTCCGCCCATAATTCCCGAGGACGATGTCGCGATCGAAGCCTCGCACGGTCTCCTTTGTGCCCAAGATCGGCTTTCCCAGCGGATGATCCTTATAGAAGTTCTGGGTGAAGATCTCATGCACGAGGTAATCC
>DASYAU010000083.1:0-60991 GCA_036501185.1 Candidatus Korobacter sp.
CGTACCCATCAGCTTCATCTCGCGATCCGTGCCACCGCTGACCGTCACTGCAGCACCGCTCCTCAAGGGAAATCTCCAAACGACATATGTGCATTTCATTAGCCGCTTTTAACGTTTCCCTTGAAAAGCGATAAGCTGCTGAAACTAAGTAATTTGGAGGATTCCGACTGGGTCGTATTAAGCCTCCTATGAGCGAGGGTGTGGGTGATCTCGCCCAAGCCGCTCGTGATTTCCCTCACCGACTCACGGGTGTCTTTTCCCATTGCCCGCGCGACTATGCGCAAGGCTCCGAATTCCCGTTTTGGGATGACACCTCTTCGGCCTGCCCGTCCAATGGGTGGATAGCTCTGCCTCGGGTTGAATGAATGGCCTCCGCCGGAAAATTGGACAGGTATCCCGCTGCGCCTCAGTCGTTTATGAGGTGGGTAGGAGATTTGGGCAGCATCCGCGCTCGAGTCTTGCAAGATACCGACGGCGAGGTCGTCTCGGCAGGCTCTCCGTACGTCGGGATATGCCTGCATCTGGGTTCGCCCGCGCTGGTAGGCTGCCGAAGGGGCGATGACTCTCATTCCGGTGTCGCCTTCCATGGCGATCTCGACGTCATTCCAGCCAATACGGCCTGCATCTGGCGCGTCCACGACCTGGATACCGTTCTGGTGGTCGGGTTGAATCCGCAACTGCTCGCCTATGCGGCCGAAGAATCTGGCGCGGACGCGGCGAAGTTATTGATCAACAACCGTTTTCAGATCAAGGATTCGCAACTCGAGCGACTGTGCTGGGCGTTGCGCGATGAGATGGAAGCCGGATATCCCTCGGGGCCAGTATTCACTGACAGTTTGGGGACTGCTTTGGCGGCGCGATTGGTGCATTTTCACAGCTCCTTAGCGCGAAAAAATGAGCAAAAAACCGGAAAAATCGCGCCTGCGAAGCTCCGTCAACTGCTTTCTTTCATCGAGGAGAGGCTCGGAGAAAACCTCACCTTGAGCGACTTAGCGATCTTCGCCAACATGAGCCAATCGCATCTGAAAGCGGTATTTCGCGATGCCATGGCACAGCCGATCCACCGGTATATCGTGCAGCGCCGCGTGGAACGGGCGGCCTGGCTACTAAAGAACGGTAGTGCGCCGATTGCGGATATCGCGCTGCAGACGGGATTTTCCCACCAAAGCCACCTCGCACTGCAGATGCGGAGAGTCCTCGGCCAGTCCCCAAAAGACATTCGCAAGCGTCTCGAATAGGCGATTTCGCCCCATTTCGAGCACGTTTTCGTCCAATTTTGCTCAAGAAAAGCTGGAATTGAGCGATTTCCGGGAGCAGTTTTCTGTACTTTCTTGGCAGAAAGCCAATGTTCACGACCGAAAAAGACGCCTCCAGGGCACGAAAAACCCGCTCTTTTCCCGCTTTAATTGCCGCCGGGACGCTCGTAGGCGTGCTCGATATCGTCTATGCGTTTCTGATCTATACTCGCCTCGGTGCCACTCCGAAATCGATCCTGCAAAGCATCGCGCGAGGAATCCTCGGCAATGGCTCTTTCGCGGGCGGTTACCGCACGGCCGCTCTCGGTTTGGTTCTGCACTTCTTCATCGCGATGAGCATCGCTGGGTTTTATTTCACGCTTGCGCGTCGGGTCGCATGGCTGAATCGCAATGCGATCGTGAGCGGCGTTTTGTATGGCGCAGGAGTTTACCTGTTCATGCAGAACGTGGTTATTCCGCTCTCGGCAATTCGGCACTCCCGGCTGCCAATGTCTTATCGAATCTGCGATTTTTTCGAACACATGGTTTTTGTCGGTCTACCGGTGGCATTGGCCGCACGTTCCGCATTTCTGAGCAAAACGAGCCAGGGTGAGGTATGACATGCGTTCTGGTTGTTTCCGATGACATTGAAATCCGGCAGAACCTGGTCGCAATGGTGATGACAGCGGACGAAACGCTCTCGCCGAAAGGAGTGGATAGCCATGCTGCGATCAGCGAGGTCCATCGTGCACAGCCGCCCTTAGTGATGATTCAGGCGGAACTTCGTAGTGGCAATGGCCTGGACCTTGCTTCTGAGATCTTACGAATGCATAGCACTGCCATCGTGGTTATCTCGCGCACGAGATCGGACGCAGCCCGGGCGTTCGACATCGGAGTGGTGGATTTCGTGGTGGCTCCGCCGCGGCCGGAGCGCATTGCCAAGGCCGCGCGACATGCACTGGAACATAGCGTTTCGAGCCAGAGTTTTGCGTCGTTTACGACACAGGTGCAGGGAAGACTACGCGTGAAATCGAAGGGTGGATTTGTCATTCTAAACACTGAGGAACTGATCTGGGTGGAAGCGGCGGGAAATTACTTGAACCTCCACTGCATCGATCGCGTCTATCGCGTGCGCGAGACTCTCGTGGATTTCCATTTGCGGATCGACAATCTCAAGTTCATTCGCATCCACCGCTCGATGATCGTGAACTCCAGCTACATTCGCGAACTGCGTTCCTGGGGTATGGGCGATTACGTAGTGGTGCTCCGAAACTCCCGGGAACTCCCCGTGAGCCGCAGCTACCGGGACGCCATTGAAAATTGGATGAACAGGGCCCAGTCTGGCTTAGGCCGCGAGCGTTCCTCCGATCCCGCCCCTGGCGACCCGAGCCTGAAGTCGATGTCCGCCTGAATGGATGTCCGGTTTGAGCCGGTCCTATGCGTAAATTACCCATATTCGCGGTTTCAAATTCGGGGGCACCGAATGTAAGATTGGTGGCTCTCGAAAAGGGCCATGCGAACCACCCTGCAAACCGAATACGCGGTGTTGTCGGATGCCGGACCCCGCCATAACAACGAGGACAGCTACGCCGTTAATTCGGAGCGCGGGATCTACGTGATCTGCGATGGCATGGGCGGTCATGCGGCCGGCGAGCGCGCCAGCCAGTTGGCGGCTAATTCCATCGTGGAGCATTACGGCGAGAACGGACGCTCCGCGACATTGTCGGAAGATCCGGTAGCGCAGATCGAAGAGATGATTCGCGTGGTGCGGGAAGCCAACCGAACGATTTTCAACGAAGCGATGAATGACCTTGCGGTGAACGGCATGGGCTCGACGGTAGTTTGCGCGTCGATTCACGGCGAACTGCTAACCGTTGCCCACGTAGGCGACAGCCGCGCCTACCTGATTCGCGAGCGGCAGGTTTACCGCCTGACTCGCGACCATAGCTACGTGATGGACCAGGTGGAAAACGGGCTGATGAATGAAGAAGAGGCGCGGTTGAGCGAGTTTTCCAATTACTTGACGCGCGCTCTCGGGCCGTTTGAAGACATGGAGCCCGATACCTACCAAACCACCATCAAACCAGACGACCTGATCGTGCTCGGCACCGACGGACTTTGCAAGCCGGTGCTCGACGACGAAATGGCAGAGATCGCGCTCCGAGACTCGAGCCTGGAAGATCGTTGCCGAATGCTGATTGAAGCGGCCGCTCGCAACGGCGGCACCGATAACGTCACCGTACTGATCATCCACGCGCAACCGACGCGATGGTATTCGACCCTCTTGAGCCACTGATTTTCGACGACGTCCCAGCCGCAATGAACTTCTACGACAACGTTCCCTATCCAACCTTCGTGCAGGAGCAAACGCATCCGGACCGGATGCATGTCATCGCGTCGCTGTTCGGCATGGCACCGAAAGCGGTGGACGAGGCCCGCGTGCTCGAAATTGGCTGTGGTGACGGAAATAACATCATCCCGATCGCGTATTGCCACTCCCGATCGAAGTTCATCGGAATCGACATTGCGGAACAGCCGATCGATCGTGGCCGTGAGGCGATTCGTAATATCGGATTGGGCAATATCCAACTCGAAGTACGGGATCTCACAAAATTGGATCGTGAACTCGGCCAGTTCGATTACATCATCGCGCATGGCATTTATGCGTGGGTTCCCGAACAGGTGCGAGATGCGCTGCTGGGTGTGTGTCGCGAGCACCTCCAGGCGGGAGGGATCGCGTACATCAGCTATAACGCGCTCCCCGGCGGTCACGCGCGGCGGATCATCCGCGATTTCATGCTGTTTCACACGCGGTCAATCCACGATCCCGACGAAAAGATCCGCGAGGCGGAGGGAATCCTCGATTTCGCGATTGAAAGTACGCCGCGCGAGGATTACTACGACAAGCTTCTCGAGCACCGGCAAAAAACCATGCCAGAAGGTACTGCTCTTTTTCACGACGACCTCAACGACATCTACGAGCCGGTGTATGCGGAACAATTTCTTGACCAAGCTGCGAAACACGATCTCGGCTATGTTGGCGAAGCCGATTTCTTTGAGATGAGCGACGCAATGTACCCGCAGACGGTGCGTGAGCGCCTCAATCAACTCTCGAGAGGCGATCGTATCCGCAAAGAGCAGTACATGGATTTCCTCAGTGGGCGCGGGTTTCGCCAGACGTTGGTATGCCGAAAAGAGGATGCGCCGGATGGCACAGTGCACGTCGAACGCGTTCGGTCCTTCTACGTCTCGACCACCATGGCGCCCACGGAGGTCGAAGGAGAATTCACCACTAAGAGCGGTCGCAAGATCAAAACCAACCATCCCGTCGTTGTGGAGAAATTGAAACAGCTCTGTGATCTCTGGCCTGGATCGTTGCCGGTGCAGGAAGTCACGGGCGGAGATGCGCTGCTGGAAAAGTACCTGTTCCAGCTCTACTCCGCCAATTTCGTGCAGTTCCACTCACATGGTCCATGTTTCACGACCCAGCCTGGCGAGCGGCCGGAGGCGAGTGCTGTGGCGCGCTATCAAGCCATCCAGGGCGAGTTTGTTGCCACCCTTGCGCAACATGCGGCGCACATCGATACCGATATTGCGCGCAAATTTCTGTTGAAACTGGATGGCACTCGGACCCGCGAAGAACTCGCGGAAGAAATGGAAAAGCCGCTCGAGATCATCGACGAAAACCTGCGGCGCCTTGTAAAACTGGGGCTGCTGCGACGGTGAGATCTAAGAAAGCCGCTTCAGATCATAGGCGAGCTGGTAAAGCTTCTTTACCAATTGCTGCACTTCCGGGTTCGAATTCGACTCCAACTCGCGCACCGCGACCACTTGAAAATCGAGCGCCAGCCGCTGTTCGCGGGTAGGCATCTTTCCATCTTGCGTCCACAGGCTCAGAGCGCGCAATTGCCGCCCGATGCTGAGATAGGGCGGAAAGTCCGGGGCCTTTGCGAGCAGCCGCCCCATGCTGTCTTTGCTGTCGTTCAACAGAGCGTCGAACTGTTTTCGTTGGTCTGCGGCCTTCATCAACCGCCCACCTTCGACAATGCATTCTTTGCCGGAACGTAGTATTGCTTCCCCGCGCCTTGCGTGATCTGGTTCAGCGCTTGGTCCTTCAACGGGGAGGGGCACGCGCTGTTCAGCGGCGCAGCCCAACTGTCGACGGCCTTCTTGGCTTGAGATTTCAGGTACGCAGAGCCGGGCTTCGCTGCGTATTGAGACGCTGCCTTGGACACCATTTCGTTCGTTTTTGAGTCGAGCGCCTGAGAACCCTCGCCGAGTGCCGCGGGAGTGCTGCTTGCATCGCCGAAATAGCTGCCACTCTGCCCGGGCGCGCTTGCCTGGCTCAAGGGCGGAGGATTGGTGCCGGCTACCACCGGTTGCGTCATGTCCATCCCGCTCATATGAGCTTCTGCAGCGGCCGCATCCATCCCACCTTGTTGTTGCAGGAATGCTTGAGCGACTTTTTCACGAGCTGCGATTTGGCTGCCCGCGATGCCGGGACTTGCCGCAGAAGCGATTTCTGCGGCGGAGACGCCGCTCAACGCCGGTGCCGCACTTCCAGCGGCCGCGGCGCCCCCGCTCACTGCGGAAGCGGCAGAAGAAGTTGAAACCAACCCAATTCCTGCAGCATTTGCAGCAACCATTTCGTTGGCCATCGGCGTTTCCATGCCGCCCATCCCAGCTTCTCCGATAATCACCGTAGGACATCCCATGAGGATCGGGTTCACCGGGCCCATTGCCAAGCCGGGCGTCTCAACGACGATGTCGAGCTGCCGGCAGGCCATTTGCGAATCGATGAAGACGGTCGGGCTACCCATCATGACTTGCCCAACGCCGTCGGCGCCGCTGACACTCACTGCCGGACAGGCGTGAATGTCGATTTGCGTGCGCCATGCGGGCAGGCTCCCGATGAGCACGTCAGCACTGCCCGGCCCTGGCGATAGCGGGGTCCCGTGCGTGGTTTGATCGGTGATACGGGCGGCCATCGGCATCGAAGAAGCTCCTAAGAAGCGGCGTGGACTAGCAATTTCACTGTGTCTTTTTCGTTCACGCCAAACGCCCGCACCTGTGCGAAGAACACTGCAGATTCCTCCGCCGTGCACCCGGTGAGAAAACTCTTCAGTACGCGTGGATCGTAATAGCGGAATATGCATTCCTGCCCGGTTTTCAGTCGCACTCGCAGCAGACTGCGAAGATGAGTTGCAACGGTCACAAAGTCCGCGTTCGACATCACGAAAATGCCCCACGGGTTCGCCCAGACTGATTGGCGGATCCATTGCAGAAGGGCGCCGTCCACTCTCACAAGGTAGGGCGCGTATTTCCAATGGTCCTGCTGTCGGGAATGTCCGAAGAGCGAAACTGCTTTTTCGATTCCAAGCTCGACCGCTTTCGCAGGGACTGCGGGCGCGCCGGTGGCGTCGAGAATGGCATAGAGAAATCCGTTCGAGGCGAACTTTTCGAGCTGCTCCTGCGATCCCGGTTGCACTTCGACCTTGCTCGTAGTCATGGCGATTAGCGTTTCGTGAACTTGGTTCCGTCGTCGGCCAGATCGGGCTTCTTAGGCGTTTGCGTGTTTGGACCACTACCCGACCCGCTGGCGCCCCCACTATTTATCAGCACCATCGTCCCTTGGATGGTTACGCCAGCAGGGCCGATATCCACGAAACCGCCGGGACCTTTCAGCGTAAGTTCCACGCCGGCTTCAATCACGACCGTCATTCCTGCCTTGATATACATCGTTTGTCCCGACGAAACCGCCATGGATGTACCGACAGTTTCATCGAAACTTGTCCCTACCGTTAGCGAATGCGCCTGCCCGATGTTCTCAACACGGTTCTGCCCGACGTTGACCTGCTGATCTTTCCCGATGTTCACCAGGTCGTTGCCGCCCACATCCTGGTGGCGATCGTTGCCAATGGTCTCGCGACAGTCGTTCTTGATGTTGAGGTCCATGTCTTTCTGGGCCTGCATGAACAACTGCTCGCTGCCCTTTTTGTCCTCGAAGCGGAGCTCGTTAAAGTCTGAGGTGCCACCGCCCTTCGAACTGCGTGACTTGAAGGTGCTGACGGTGCTCTTGTCAGGCAGGGAGTAAGGAGGCATGTTTTGAGCGTTGTAGACGCGGCCGGTGATGAGCGGCTGGTCAGGATCGCCCTCGAGGAAATCAACGATCACCTCTTCTCCCATGCGCGGGATCCACATTGCGCCAAACTGGTCGCCTGCCCAGGCCTGCGAGACGCGGCACCAGCATGAACTGTTCTCGTCGCTCTTGCCTTCGCGGTCCCAGAAGAACTGCACCTTCACACGTCCATATTTATCGGTGTAAATCTCTTCGCCGCCGGGACCCGAAACGACCGCGACGTGCGGCCCCTGCACGATAGATTTCTGGGTAACACGGCGTGGACGATATGGCACCGCGTAGGGAGTGGCGTTGAAAGTGTTGTCGTACCCACCGGGGTCAACTCCGCGATTCGCCGAGTTCTCGGCATATGCGGTTCCGACCGACGCGCGGGAATACACGTCTGTCAGGAGGTAGGTGTTGTTCAGCGAATCGATCGGGTGACCGGTGAGCTCGAAACGATAGCCGGGCAAGAAAGCGCGGCAGCGGCTGGCACCATTTGCCACCAGGTGATCGCTTTCGATCTCCTGCATGCGGATATCGGTGCGATTCGATCCCTGGTTCTTCTTTAGATAGCGTCCGGGGAAATCGAAGACCTCAAGCGAACTATTGCCGCCGACCCTGACCGTTGTGGGCGACTGGGCGAGCAGCGACGTCGAGGGTGTTTCGAAGTTGTAATCTGTGAGGCTGTACTTTCCGCTGCGCAGGTCCTGATGAAGATTGAGCGCAGTTACAACATCTTCGTCGTACTGTTCAGTGCCGGCGGTGCGTTCAAATTTCGCTTGCGCCTGGTTGGGAACGGGCGCGTTGGAATCGTGGGAGTCCGCGATCACCAGCGTGTGTTTTCCATTCTCGTGCTGGAAGAAATAAAAAATGCCCTCTTCCTCCATGAGGCGCGAGACAAACGCGAAGTCCGTTTCGCGATACTGCACGCAGTACACGCGTGGATCATAAGATTTCTGGGTTGCGTCCTTGAAATCCTGGAAGCCGAGGTCCTCGAAAACTTTCTTGATTACCTCGACCGCCGTCTTGTTTTGGAAAATGCGGCAATTGGAAACGAGGGTCAGCTTCCACAGCCAGGGAACGATGTCGGCGCGGAAGTGATAAAAGCGGTCGCGCTGTTCTACGAATTCGAAACGGCTGACGATCCCGTTGATATAGCGCCGGGGATTATCTGGTGCGTGGACGCTGATGGTGACAGACTGGCCAATGATGTCGCTGAATTGCACATATTGGTCGGCAAGCACGTCGGCTGTAAACCTGAATAGCCGCGACAATGCCTCCGCGCCGGTATAGCGCTCGAGCAGAAGCTTGTCTTCTCCGAGAGGAGTGTCGATCGAAATCAGTCTTCCTGCTTGCTGGAAGTCCATCCTTGCTCCTGCCGCATTTTATACAGCATTGGCTACAGCTCGGGCCTCGGCGTTCTTGAACTCGTAAGCGAAGTTGCCATCGCTGCCGACACTCACATGGATGGCGCGGACTTTTGTTCCCTCCGCCATGCGGGCGAGTACCTGCTTCGAGATGTCGGGAAGCAGGGAATTCGTCAGGATGTTGTCCACGTTGCGGGCGCCGCTTTCAACTTCGGTGCAACGCGCAGCAACAGCGTTCACCAGAGCTTCGTCATAGACGAGCTCGATCTTCTGATTTTCGGCCATGCGTCGCACGATTTTATTGAGCTTCAGAACAACGATTTTCTTCAGGTTCTCGTCGCGAACCGGATAATAAGGAACGAGCATCATGCGCCCCAGGAACGCGGGCTTGAAGATCTTGTCCAACTCCGGTTTCAGCGCTTTCACCAGGCCTTCCGCCGTGGGTGAGGTCTCCGGATCGGCGGTGAGTTTCATCATCTGGTCGGTGCAGGCGTTCGTGGTGAGAATGATGATGTTGTTTTTGAAGTTGATCTCGCGGCCTTCGCCGTCTTCCATCATTCCTTTGTCAAAGACCTGGTAGAAGAGTTCAAGGACGTCGGGATGCGCCTTTTCTACTTCATCGAGCAGCACGACCGAGTAGGGGCGACGCCGGACCGCTTCCGTGAGTACGCCGCCCTCTCCGTAGCCTACGTATCCCGGAGGCGAGCCCTTCAGCGTGGAAACGGTATGCGCTTCCTGGAACTCTGACATGTTGATGGTGATTAAATTCCGCTCGCCACCATAAAGAAGATCACTGAGCGCGAGCGCGGTTTCGGTTTTGCCGACGCCGCTTGGCCCAATCAGCATGAACACGCCGACCGGCTTGCTGGGGTCATCCATGCTGGCCCGTGATGTCATAATGCGCTGGGCGATCGCTTGCATGGCGTAATCCTGGCCGATGACCCGCTTGTGCAGGTGGTCGGCGAGATGCAAAACCGTATCGATCTCGTCCTTCACCATCTTGCCGACGGGGATGCCGGTCCAGTTAGAGATCACTTCGCCGATTGTCTGTTTATCCACGCAAACGCGAATCAGAGGGGTTTCGCCCTGCAGCGCGTCGAGCTCTTTTTCCAGCGCAGAGAGCTTGGTACGCAATTCTGCGGGATTCTCGGCGGAACTACCGTTGGAAGGGGCCGGAGCTTTGTCTGCTGGAGCAGCCGCTAGCGTCTCGAGCTTCGTTCGCAATTCGCGCATCTGGCTCACTAAGTCGCGTTCCTTATCGAAGCGTGCTTGTAGAGCTTTGAGTTCGGTTTCCGTCTTTGATTTCTGCGCGGTAAGTTTTTCGAGCTCATCTGTGTGATCTGCGCCGGTCGCCACTTCCCGCTCTAGAATGCGCTGTTCAAGAGCGATATCTTCGAGTTGACGAGTCGCATCTTCGATCGCAGGTGGCGTTGAATTCTGGCCGAGGGCGAGCCGCGCACAGGCCGTATCGAGAACGCTTACGGCTTTATCGGGAAGCTGACGCCCGGCGAGATAACGGTGCGAAAGCGACACAGAGGCGTTGACCGCGTCATCAAGGATCCGCAAATTATGGTGCTTCTCGAGCGATGCCACAACTCCGCGCAGCATCGTCTTGCACTGCTCCTCGTCTGGCTCTTCCACCTTTACCACTTGGAATCGACGAGCCAACGCCGGGTCCTTCTCAAAATACTTTTTGTATTCCGACCACGTAGTGGCGGCGACGGTGCGCATTTCGCCGCGAGCCAGTGCGGGCTTGAGGAGATTGGCTGCATCGCCTTGCCCGGCTGCGCCTCCTGCCCCGATGAGGGTGTGCGCTTCGTCGATAAACACGATGATCGGCGTCGGTGAGGACTTTACTTCTTCGATCAGACCTTTCAGCCGGTTCTCAAATTCACCTTTCACGCCGGCGCCTGCTTGTAACAGCGCCAAGTCCAGCGAGCGCACGCTAACGTTCTTCAGTGGCGGTGGAACATCTCCTGAAGCGACCCGTGCGGCGAAACCTTCAACGACCGCAGTTTTTCCTACGCCTGCTTCGCCCGTCAGAATGGGGTTGTTCTGGCGGCGGCGCATCAGAATGTCGATGATCTGTCGGATCTCATGATCGCGCCCGAGCACCGGATCAACTTTGCCGCTTTTCGCTTTTTCCGTCAGGTTGGTGGCGTATTGATCGAGGAAGGGAGTCTTGCCGGTCCCTTTCGGGATTGCGCCCGCACCAGCAGCCGCGGCAACGGTGTCCGACATGCTCGGCGTCGTGTCTTCTTTTGAGCCGACCACGATGTTGAAGAATTCTTTCCGCAACTCCTCCGGCTTAATCTTCAACCACTCACGGCTCACATCGGCCATGAGACGCGCGAGCTCTTCGTCCGAGACCAGGGCCAGCACCGTGAATCCAGTGCGGATCTGTGCAGATGCGTAGTTCAGCGAGCCGATGCTCCAGGCTTCAGTAAACATTTTCAGCAGCGTCGGGCTGAGCGACGGAGTGCGGGCGTTGCCGGTCTTCAGCTTGTCGAGACTGTGCCCGAGGTCGCGAACAAAACGCGGACGATCAATGTCGAACGCGCGCAAAATGCGCACGAGGTCGGCTTCTTCATTCTCGGCGAGCTTTGTCAGGTAATGCTCGATCTCGGCGTCGTAGTGGGTACGCGAGACGCACAAGCCGAGCGCTCCGTCGAGCGCACCGCGGGTTTGCGGGTTGAGCTTGCCGATCAGCGATTTGTAATCGATACCTAGCATGGGCCCCTCCGTTGCTACAAAGGAATGATTGCCTCGTCCGGATCGCGGTTCAGTGGTGCGGTCTTGATCCAACTCGTCCAACCGAGCCGCGGAGCCTGCTGCTGCGCTTCCTTGCCCAGATCGCAGGCAGGTGTGTCTTCGCGTTTCAAAACAAGCTGTAATTCGAAATCGAGTTCATGATTGAAGTAGTACGCAACCAGAGCTTTCAGCTCCGGATATCTTTTTCCGGTGGGCAATAGATCCAAATATTGATCGAGCGGAAGTGGCCCGATGCGAACTCGCACGCCGGATTGCTGGTTCCAAATTTCATCGCCCAGCACCACGCCGAAGTCGAGCATCTCGCCGATGCTGTTGGCGTCGGCGATCCGCGACTGGTCTTTCTTGTCGAGCTTGTGCCACTTGCCCGCGAATTGCTCGATTGTGACCGGAACTTCAAAGTAGTCGGCGATGATTTGCTCCAACGCGATCGCCGAACGCGGATGCTGTGACAACAGTCCGGAGTAATGCAGGAGCACATTGTCGGGAATTTTCTGTCGACCGGCGAGACCTTGGGTTCCGAGCCCAACAAGGTCAAGCAGGATGGACGAGAGCCGGTCGGGATCCCCTTGCTCGTAGGCGGTGGTGAACCGATATTTCTCCCACGCGCGATAAAAGAGCGAAATGATGCGGTGGTGGAACATGTCGAAGAAGTCCCGCATGGCGGTGTCCTTCAACCGACTGCGCTCCATTACCATGTCCGTGTAATACAACGGCAACATGCCGAGAGGACCGACCAGGCCCATGAAGTTCACCGTCATGTTGTTCAGCTCGCCCGTCTTTTCGAGGGATTGAATTTCGCTGGCGGGAAACACCATAGACGGGTGCGCGCGAAAGCGCACGACCTCGCGATCCGGAGGCACGAACGCTCCCACGCGTTCGCGCTCCGGCAGCAATTTCTCCAGCAGACGCACGGCCTGGAAAAACTGGAAATTCTGCGGCTCCGTTTCCAGCAGCTTGCGGATGGAGGTGAACTCTAGATCAGGATCGATCGTCCGGCCCGGGGTGGCCATTCTCGGAGTACCTCCTTCCTTTGCAATGTGCCGGCATTGAGCTGGCTGAAGCTGTTCATGGAAACGTAATTTCCGAGGAAGTGTTCGATCACGCTGGCGAACAAGTACACGCCGCCGCCGACAAACTGGTCTTCGTCGAGCGTCATGTCCACGCGAATGCCGCGGGTTGCGGCCAGACCGTGGTCGCTCATTACGTACGCCACGCGCTTGGTGCTCTCGACCTTATTGATCCCGGCGATCTGATTCTGCAAATCGCGCGACTGCGAAAAGTTGTACAGCTCAAGAATGCTTTGCAGCGCTTCCTTGCCGTCTTCCACCAGCGACAAATAGTTGAGCGAAAGGTGCGACATCAGCCGCCAATGCGCGCCGCGCTCTGATGGAGGCCGCAGGGTCTGCGAAGGCTTACGGATCGCAACAATACGCCGGATCGCCGAACCACCTTCCAGTTCAAAATCGCCGGACTCGTTTCCGAAATTTACCCGCGACGGCAGCGTGTAGTTGCTGCAGGTGCAGTACACCGTCACCGTGTCGCCCTCAGGACGCATGGGCGCTCC
The DNA here is from genome assembly GCA_036501185.1 of Candidatus Korobacter sp. Taxonomy (GTDB): domain Bacteria; phylum Acidobacteriota; class Terriglobia; order Terriglobales; family Acidobacteriaceae; genus Korobacter. Next base: position 13,060 of record DASYAU010000083.1, read on the forward strand.
GCTGAGGTCCACAAGGGTGAGGTACATATCGGTGCGATCTTCATCGCGTACGCCGCTGCTGCGCCGCGTGGCATGCCAGAAGCGCTCGCCCTTATCGCCACCCGAGAGCGCATGACGATGCGAGTAGAACGGCTCAAAGTCGCGCACCTCGCGGGTCTTCGGATGGGTACAGACCACGCGATCGATCGTGATGATCTCGCTTGCAAACCGTCGGCGGACATCTGGGATGACCGGGTATTCGTACTTGGTCTGGTCAACGAGGATCGGTTCGGCGGTTTGCGGATAGAGGTTGATCGCCGGCGAGCAACCCAGGCGGAATGTTTTCGCAGAAATCCCCGTCTCGAGTTGGCTCCGTCGCTCGGGGCGTTCGAACGAGGAAATTAAGAACAGGATCTCGAACTTATCGCCGTTGAAATTCGCGATTTGTTCCAGCCCGTTCAGTTCGATAAAGAAAAATTTCTCTGGGAAGGTGAAGTACTCGTGTAACAGCCGGTATCCCGCGAACGAGCGACGGGTATACGGCAGCATCGCTTCGTTTTCTGCGAAGCCCATCGGTCGGAGCTGCCGTGCGTCCAGCGTGATGGGCTCCGCCTTGGAACCAGGCTCGCGGACCACGATGCGCGCACAGTTATTGCAGAGCAACTCATAAATCGTGTGGGTGAGCGCGCTTTCTCCGCTGAGGTAGAACTGCAGGTTCTTCAGCGAAAGCGTTTTTATTTTTACGTCGGGCGCGGCTTGCACCACCAGTTGGAGCACGCCGGCGCAGTCGCCTGCTTTCAGCGCCGGCCGGATGCGGTCGGGCGTTGCCCACTGCGCTTCTGCAATCGAGATCGGCCAAATCGTCGTGTCGTAGCTGGTGGTGAACTTGCACGGCACGCCTTCCACCGGCTTCGAGTAAAGCATGGTGCCGCGCGGAACAGAGAGCCCAGTAGTGAGCTTGCCTTGCTGCGGGTCGGGATGAAATTCCACGACCGTCATCGACGGCACCGGATTCAAATAGTGCGGATAAAGGGTGGAGAGGAGAGCGTTCGTGATCTCCGGAAATTCGTCGTCAATCTTCAGATGGGTGCGGGCGGCAAGGAAGGCAAATCCCTCGAGAATCCGCTCTACGTGCGGATCTTCGCAGCGGTCCGATTCCAACTGTAGGCGCGAAGCGATCTTCGGATATTTCTCCGCAAACTCCGCGCCCATCTGGCGAAGGAACGTAAGCTCGCGTTCGTAGTAGGTGAGCAGTTCCTCGCGCACTAGGATTTCACCTCGTATTCGCCGGTCGGCACGTCGAGAACCGTATCGAAGCTCACGTGCTCGGGGGACGGATCGACTCGCAACATGCCTTCAATCCGGAAGCGCAGCACGCGCAAATTCTGCGACGACGAATCCAGGGAGACATTCACGTTGAGAATGCGCGGCTCGTAGGCCATCAGCGCCTGCTCGAGCGCTTGCAGCAACCGGCGCTGCTCAGAAACGGATTGCTTCGAAATGGAAGTGATATCGGGCAGGCCGTAGTTGTAGAGCGAATGGAATAGTTCCTTGTACTCACGCGGAGCCGGGTCCGGAATCTGTCGCGTATTCAGCAGCCACTCCAGGTCGCGCCGCACGCCGGTCTTGAACTGGCGGAATGATGAGGCACGCGTAGCTGGCGAGTCGAGGCGCACGCCAGGCTCATCGTCGATCAACCGATCGAGGATGGATTGCGTAACAATCAGTTCAGGCCCTTGCGCCATTCGTCCTTTCGATTACCTGCCGAGTTTCATCGCCAAGCCCGGATCGAGCTTGCAGATGGTGGAGTACAAACGTTCCTTGGTTTCCGCGGGCGCATTGACCTTGTCAATGCATTTCAGGAACACGGCCAAGACTTGCGCAATCATCTCGGGTGATTCCCAATCGCCGAGGTTGCGCTGTTCGATCTCGTGCGCAAGATCGTTCAAGATGTTGGCGGCCACAGCATCGCGGCCTGCCATAAGACAGATCTGCGCAAGCTGAAACTGCCGCTGGAAACGTCCCCGTCCCGAATTTTCGTGGCGAATCTGGTGAGAGATGAGGTCCACGGCTTCGTCCACGCGCTTCTTGCGCAGGTATTCCAGCGCGACGTCGTAGACATCTGGCTCACCCGCGGCAGCAGCTGATGAGGGCTCCGCGGCCATGGGCTCAGGAGCAGAGGCAGCGGCTTGCGTAGGCTTCAGCGTCTCGTCGATCCATTGTTTCGTCTGTGGTCCGGCTGCCGGTGTGTCATCGTTCAGCGTGGCCGAAAGCAAATCAGGATAACTCGTGAGAAGCGCTCTGAATATCGCCGAAACCGCGTTGCGCACCGGTTCGTAATAACTGCCGACGTTGTAGAAAGCTTCGTCGGCATAACGCTGAAGGTCCAGCCAGGCACGTCCGCCCGGCGTCTCCATCGCCTTCTCGACCTCGCCGATTACGGCTTCCCAATTACTTTCCGTGGCGAGTCGGCGCAGTTCTTTGCGCGATTCGGTGGCTGGCGCCTCCAGCAGAGAGACATCCAGCGCGGTACCGCCGTTATAAATTTCGCCCCAACGCACAGCTCGAAGGAGAAGGAACGGAATCGGGTCGTAGGCATTTTCGCCGCGCAAAAAGCGCGCTGCCAGCACTATGTTGTTCAGCGCTTCTTCGCGCGACGTAGGTTGCGCACTGCCACGTGCCGCAGGCGCACGCTTCACGGCCGCGCCTCCCGCGCCCACTGCCATTGCGTCTGCCTGAGCCTCTTCGGCGGGGGCAGCGGTTTCGTCGGCGGGTGCTGCTTCGTCGGGTTCCTGGATGCGCTTTTTTGCCAGCAGGGAATTTATGACCTGACGGATTTGCGCAAGCGATTCCTGGAGAGATGTGAAGCTCGGGCGATATTCGCCGAACTTCGCATCGCAAGTCTGCCCGAGCGCTTCGATGTCATCCAGGGAAGCCTGCAGCGCTTCGGTAGCGCTCACGTAAAACGCCTTCGGTGTTGCATCCACGGCGGCGTCCCAGAGTTCACCGGTGGTTTTGTGTTCCGCGACGGCTTGTTCGCGGGACTCACGCTTCTCGTCTGTTGCCACGTCGGCCTCATAGCCAATCGCGCGCGACTCTTTGTAGTCAAAGAAGCTGAGCCCGTTTTTTGTGATCTTGACTTTCTTCAGACGCTGATCGAGACGCGACCCGATCCATTCCAGCGGCGCGGCGCGAAGCTCGGCATCGCCGTCCTCGATTTCGGGGTAGAGATTGTCCCAGAAGTTTTCGACCAGGCCTTTGCAGAGTTTCAGGCCTTCCACCAGCCCAGGGAAGCCTTCGCGATCGATCCAGGCCTCCACCAGCCATGCCGCGACCTGGAGGTCCTTCGATTTGTTGGTTAGCGCGTCGGTGGCGAGCTTAACGACGAGGACGAAGTCGGCTTTCTTGAGCTCGTGGGTCCAATCGCCCTGGGGCGCGTCGTCGTCTTCGCGGCGCGCTTCCTTGATCTTGTCGTAAATGCCGGAGTAGCGGAGATTTTCTCCACCAGGATTGCTGCCGGGGATGGGTGCGAGCAAAGGTTCGCTGCTGACCATGATGTGTGGGTGCCTAACTGGCGGCCGCGTTCACGCTATTCAGTTCCAGCGATCGCAGCTCGAGGAGCGGAACCTCTTCTCCGTCGATCAAGAACATTTTTTGGCCGAGGGGAATTTCTTTGCCGGATTCATCTTCAATCCACGCGGTCTCGCGTCCGAGGCGCACGGAATCTTCTTCCGCTTCAAACGAGAACACCGTCGTGACCGGCAATAAAACTTCGCCCAATTCAATTCCACGAAAACCAGCCGCCGGCTTCAAAATCGCCGGGGCCCATAACAAGTCGCGCAGTCGTTTCGGCGCTTCCAGGGTCAAGCTTGCAACATCGGAGAGCGCCATCCACATGTAAGCACCGCCGAGGAAAAACTCCAGCCGTCGCCCAATGCGCGGGTCCGCATCTTCAAAGGACGTGAACGGTTTCCCGTTGATCGAACCAGCCATTGTCGCCACCGGTGCGGCTGCGCGGAGTTCGTAGTCCTTCTTGCGAAAGAACTCCTGGCGGGCTTTTTCGGCGTTCAGGGCGGAGCGATAGACGAGCGAACCGAGCTCGGCGTTCCGTCCGCCCTGCGCCAAAATGTCCAACTGTTTGTCTGCGCGATCATAGAGTCCTGCGAAGCAAAGAAGTTCAAACAGAAAGGTCCGACGTTGCGAATCGGTGGGGTTGGAGCGGAGTTCCGCCCCAAGCGCATCGATCGCCTCGTTCAGTTTTCCCGCTTGAAAGAGTTCTTTAGCAGTCACAGGGCCCTCCGAATACGGTTAAGACGACTTGTTCTGCTTCAGGTCGTAGCCGGTCTTCACCGCTCCGGACAGCGTGCCATCCGCCTTCTGCTCGTGGTACTCAAACTCAATCTTGGCGAAGTTCAAGGTCACGGCGTCCATCGGAACGATGTTGGCCGCGGAGTTCCCGCCGGTCTGGTACGAGGAAACCAGGACGTCCGTGAAGACGACCTTCAGGTATTCCTGCTGTTCCTTTCCAGCTTTGCGGCAGGTGAGTACCGCCTTCTTGATGTGCGCACCGTCGGCACAGCTCACGAAAAGCTTCGGGCTGGCCTTGTTCACTTTCATGGTGAAGGCGAAATCTTTCATCTCCACTTTGCCGGCGCCGGAACCGCCACCGTGCGCGCCGGTGCCTGTCTGGTGCTCCGCCCAGCTATAGCTGTCGATTTCGATTTCGCTTTTGTGCTTCGAGTCCTGGCTTTCACCCTCGATGCCATCGATTTTCAGAAAATAATCCGCCACACCCATATAGGGAGTCCTCCTCTTCAGCTCGCGAAGGAGCGTGAAAAATGTAAAACGTTCGGACGCTACTCGTTACTTGCGAGCCGATTGCGGAAGTTCCGCAACCAAGCGCAGAGAGACCGAAAGCTCGTCCAGTTGGAAGTGTGGCCGCAAGAAGGCGACGGCGCGATAAACGCCGGGCTTGCCTGCAACCTCGGAAACTTCGATATGTGCCTCGCGCAAAGGCAGTTCCGCTTTCACCTGCGGCGATGCATTGTCGTCGGCGCAAACGTACTGCGTGATCCACTTGTTGAGGAACATCTGACAGGCCGACTGCGACGTGAAGCTGCCAATCTTGTCGCGCATCATGACTTTCAGATAGTGCGCAAAACGTGACATCGCCAGGATGTACGGCAACTGTGCCGAGAGCCGCGCATTGGCATTGGCCGCTTCGCTGTCGTAGAGCTTCGGTTTCTGTCCGGACTGCACGCTGAAGAACGCCGCATAGTCCGTGCCCTTGCAATGCACTAACGGGACCAACCCCTGATCGGCGAGTTCCTTCTCGCGACGGTCAGTGATGCCGATTTCCGTCGGGCACTTCAAAGCGACGTCGCCTTCATCGGTGCGGAAGGTGTGTGCCGGGAGTCCTTCTACCAGGCCGCCGCCTTCTACACCGCGGATGGCCGCGCACCAGCCGTACTTGGCGAATGCTTCGGTCAGGCGCGTGCCGAGAGCGTAGGCAGCATTGCCCCACAGGTACTTCTTGTGGTCGGTGCCGTCCACTTTCTCTTCGTAGTTGAAGGCGTCAATCGGCTTGGTGTCCTTGCCATACGGCAGGCGCATCAGGATATGCGGCAGCGCGAGGCCGACGTAGCGGGAATCTTCCGACTGGCGGAACGACTTCCACTTGGCGTATTCGGTGCTGTCGAAAATCTTGCTGATATCGCGCGGGGCGCCGAGGTTGGTGAAGCTTTCGAGGTTGAGAAGGTCCGGAGCCGCTGCGGACAGGAACGGCGCGTGCGCCGCGGCGGCAACGTTCGAGATCTTCTCCAACAGCTCCATGTCTTCGGGACCCTTGCCAAACTCGAAGTCGCCGATCATGGCGCTGAACGGAGCTCCGCCAAATACGCCGAACTCTTCTTCGTACACCTTCTGGAAGAGTGCGCTCTGGTCGAATTCCGGGGCGCGCTGCAGATCGCGCAGCAGGTCCTTTTTCGAAACGTTCAGGACCTTCACCTTCAGCATGTCGTTGGTCTCGCTCTTATCGAGCAAGTACTTCAGACCGCGCCAGCTGCCTTCGAGCTTCTGGAACGCTTCGGCATGCATGATCTCGTTCAACTGCAACGAGAGCAGGTGATCGATTTGCGCAATGCGGGAGTTGATCGTGGCTTCGGCGTCACGCGAGGCCGTTACCGATCCCGCCAGCACCTGGGCGACAAATTCCTTCACCAGGTCCTTGCCGCGCTCGCGCGCAGCTGCGTCGCGAGTAAACCGGCCTTCTTCGATGATCTGGTCGAGCAGGCCCTTTTCGTTGGTAGTGAGTTGGGCGGAAGCCGCCGCGGATCCTTGTTGTGCGTCAGCCATTGTTGCCTCCCTCGGGTTTGTTCAGGTTCAACTCGCCGCGCAGCTTCTCCAGCTTATCGGTGTTGGTGAGCGCTTCCATCAGAAGGTCGTCCAGCTTGTCGTTGCCCTGCAGGCTGCCGCGAAGGTCCGAGAGCTTGGTGCGGAGTTCGAGCAGTTCGCGCAAAGGCTTCACCTGCTTGGCCACCTGTTCGGGTTCGAAGTCTTCAAGATTCTTGAAGTGCAAATCGACCTTGAGCTGGCCGGCGCTGGGATCGTCCGACAGTTTGTTCTCCACGGAGTAGGAGAGATGGGGCTTCATGCCCTCGAGGACAGTGTCGAAGTTGTCGGGTGTGATCTCGACGAACTTGCGTTCCTTGAGCTTGGGAAGCGGTTGGTCAGGATTTCCGGTGAAGTCGCCGAGGACTCCCATGACGAACGGAATTTCCTTGTTCTCGATAGCGTCGCCGACTTCCACATCGTAGGTGATGTGGACGCGCGGCGGGCGCACTCGGCTCAGTTTTTGCTGGGTGCTTTCTCTGGCCATTCTGAAACTCCTCGAAGAGTCACTTCTCCCTAGGCGCGAAGAAGAAATAAAAAACGCGACCGCAGGAGAAATGGGGATCGGAACTGAAGAACGTGACGAGCTGACGCTGGATTCGATTGTGCGGCGTAGATCGCCGCGCAGTCGCCTTCGGCGCTGCAATGGCTCTGGATTATGTGAACCTTTGTTGCCGGTGTCAAGTTGGAAAAAGGCCTAATCTCCCACTTAGTCCCACTTGGCGCGGGTTTCACGCCGACAAATTTCGGGAATTCACTCCCCATTCGCATTTACTTTCCCGCGCGAAAGCTGCTATTGTTTCCCACCGCTGTCTACTCGTCATGCGACAACTCCAACCCGTCATCTGGTCGAAAGGTACGTTCCTGAGTGCACAGCACTTACAGGTACAGGACCGTTTCATCGAAGACGCGCTGCGGTTTCGCTTGCAGGCGCTCAGTTATCGCCCGTATGGGTTCGTGGAACTGGTTCTCGACCGCGGCGGATTGCTTGAAGGACAACTGGTCTGCTCACGAGCATCCGGCATCCTGCCGGATGGCATGCCGTTCAGCATCCCCGACAGCGATCCCGCCCCGCGTTCCAAGGGAATTGCCGACAGCTTTGAGCCGGGCACGAAAAGCATCGACGTCTTTCTCGCGGTGCCGGAATTTCGCTACCGTGGCCTGAACGTCTCGATTACCGAGGCGAACGCCGGCACCCGCTTCCGCGCCAGTATCGAGATGTATCGCGACGAAGTCGGCGGCGTCGCTGAGAAGCCGATACAAATCGCGCGCAAAAATTTCCGCCTGCTGACATCGGCTGAAAATCTCGAAGGCAGCACCGTGATGCCAGTCGCACGAGTGGTACGCGACGAGAACGGTACGTTTGCGCTTGACGCCAATTTCGTCCCACCATTGTTGTTCTATTCAGCAAACGATCGGCTGGAGTCGATCCTCCGCGGTCTGCTTGAGATCATGAGCGCCAAGAGCGGGTTGCTCTCGGGCATGCGCCGGCAGAAAAACCAGAGTCTCGCGGACTTCACCGCCTCCGATATCGCCAATTTCTGGCTGCTCTACACCGTCAACTCGTATTTCCCGCTGCTGAACCACTTTTATCAAACCAAGCAGGTACATCCGGAAGAGTTGTATTCCTCCATGCTCTCGCTGGCCGGATCGCTGACGGCGTTCTCGAACCAGATCCAGCCACAGAACTTTCCCGACTACGATCACGACAAGCTTGGCGAATGTTACGGGCAGATCGATGCGATCCTGCGCACCCTGCTCGAATCGGTGGTGCCGAGCAATTTCGTCGCACTGTCGCTCAAGCCGCTGCGCAATTCGATTTACGGCACGCCCATGGCCGACGACAAATATTTCGACAACACGCGCATGTATCTCGCGTTCCAGTCCGAAGCCAAGCCGGCTGACATCGTGAACGGAGTACCGCGCCTGGTGAAGCTCGGATCCACGAACCAGATCGAGACGCTCGTGAGCCAGGCGTTGCCGGGTGTTCCGCTCGTGCACGTTCCCGTCCCGCCGAGTGCGCTACCGGTAAAGTTGAATTATCAATATTTCGCGGTCGACCAGAACGGGCCCGTTTGGGAAGGCGTGAAACGCGCGCGCAGCCTTGCCGCGTGGGTTCCGAATGAATTTCCCAATCCGCAGATGGAACTTTTCATCCTGCTTCCGCAGAAGATGTAAGCGTCGCTCAGTGATGCCTTAAAGCGAAATACGCCACCAGCACGATCGCCAGAATCACCAGCACATTCAAGATCACGATCAGCGGCATGTAAGCGCTCATGCCTTTTTTCTCCGGCGCCGCCGGCGTCGGTACGGCTGCGGGAGGCGCCTGGAATGTTGGCGCAGCGACCTGCGGTGCCTGCATGTATGGCCCTTGCACCGACGGAGGCTGCACGTACGGAGCTTGCACCGAAGGCGCTTGCATCGATGGCGCCCCAAACTGGGGCCCGGCCACCTGCGGCCCTGAGAATTGTGGTCCGGAGAACTGCGGACCACTCACCTGAGGCATCGCGCCGGCAAGGGCACCCGGCACCGCCGACTGCGGCGGTGTCGGCGCAGGAGGCACACCTTGCGGCGGGGGAGGCACCTGACCTCCCGCGATGATGCGCGTGTATTCTCCCGGGCCGGACGGCGGAGCGGGCGTTGCGGGCGTAGGCGCAGTGGGCTGATTGAAAATGTGGGTGGCTCCTCCTCCAACTGGGCTCGCATTGAATGGCGAGGGCGATGGAGACGCCGGAGTGAGCGACGGCGTTCCCTTGGGAGGAGTTTGTGCGGCCCGCGAAAGGATCTGGGTCAGGCTTTCAGGCGATCCCGCAGGCGGCGGCGTACCGAAAGCCGCGAACGGATCTTGCGGGGGCGTTTGCGGCGCAGGCATCGGGCGCATGCTAAAGAGCTTTGTCAGTTCGCCCGGAGCATCGGAACTTGCTCTTTCGAACGGCGACGAAGAAGCCGGGGGCGCAAGCGGCGATGGCGTCGGCGCGCCAGTTCGCGCATTCTGGAACATCTTCGTGAACTCGCCATGAGGGTCGGAGCTGGAATTTGCAAACGGCGAAGCCGAGGGCGGCTTCACGTCCGGGCTTGGCGTCGGCGAATGTCCAGCCTGGAACATTTGCGTAAATTCTCCGGGCGTCGCCGGCGATGGTGCGGGTTTCGGCGGCTCCGGCGGCGAAGCTTTTTGCGTTGGAGGTGTTGGCTGCGGCTTCCGATACCCCGGCCCCATCAACGCCGGATCGGGCCCACTCAGTTTTGGTTCTTTGAATAATTGCGTGTAGGCTCCCGGATCGCCCGGCTTCTTCGGGGGCGACTTCACGATCTGGCTGAAGGGATCCGCGGCGGGTTTCCCCGGTGCCGCATGTCCTTCGCCGATTGGGGTGGCCGGCGCCGTACCAAACGTACGCGTGAACTCTCCGCCTGGTTCCGGCTTCGAAGGCGTTGGCTGCATCGTTGGCGGATGCGGAGCGCTGGCTGCCTCGCCAATTGGAGTGCTGGGAGGCATGCCGAAAGCCTGCGTGAATCCCTGGGCTGCAGGTTTCGCCTCGGCAGGTTTCGAAGGCTGAGTCGCTGGCGGCTGAGGGCCTCCAGAAAAAAGCTCGAGAATGTTTCGTACCTCATCCTTCGGCGGTTCTGTTGGAAGGGGGGTATGCATGGCAGCCATTGGCCTGGTGGTGGCCTGCGGCTGCGCGGGCGTGCCGAATGTGCGAGTAAATTCGTGTTCTTCCATCGGCTTCGCGGTGGGCGGTGGTGTTTGCCGGATCACTTCCTGGGGCGGCGTCTTACCGGCCAGGCTGATCGGTTCTGCTGTCTGAATGTGTCGCGCCGCGGGCTTCGGAGGCGAGAACAGTCGCGTGAATTCACCTGGTTCAGCGGGCCCCGCATTCGGAGGAGCCGCTGGTGTCACCCCAGCAAACGGATCAGGAGCGGGCGTAGGGGCCGGGGTCTCCGTTTTCGGTGATTCGGTCGCACTTTCCACCTTCGCTGCCCAAAGCACCACCATCGCGCGCCGGCGGTCGTCACTCACATCGGCGTCGGCGAACAGCACTGCATCGATCCCCGGTTCCAGCTCCGCCATCCGTGCCTTCGCCTTATCGGCGAACTCTTCCGGCTTCCACCCTTGGGCGTCAGCGGGGAATTCGTGGACCAGGGCATCGCGCCCGCTACTGTGCTCGCGCGCGCTGTAGATCTGGATAATTCCGCTGGAAATTCGCGTATTGATGTCGAAGCGATCGAACAAACGTTGGGTGGACATAGGATCGAAACTTCAGCCTCGCACGACTGCGGGAGGTTTGCTTTTGCGCGGGATCGCCCAAATGGCTTCCCGGAGCCGCATTTCGCTGGAAGATACACCCGTTTGTGTTGACAGTAAAGTTCAACCCCGCATACGATTCCCGCACAGATTTCGTTCGTCCGAATTTCGCGCCACGATCGTCCGGCTTAGTGCTACGCTGTTGCGCTCACGGGCTTTTGCTGTCGCGCCAACCAAAACCCATCTTTCAGAAGACCAGGTCTCGCTTACCATGAAGTTGCTCTCCGGAGTCGTTTGGACCGAAGGGATGTATCTCGGGCCGCACCACTTTCAGGCACAGAGCAGGTATTTCCAGGACGCGATGCAGTTTTCCTCGTCGAGTCTCTGGTATGCCCCCTTCGGGTTCATGGGCGTCGAAATGGATGGGGAGGCGATTCGCAACGGCATCATTTCGCTGTTGCACGCGCAGGGCATCTTTCCCGATGGCTTGCCCTTCGACATGCCGCAGAGCGACGCCATTCCCGAACCGCGCACCATCGGCGATCTGTTTCCACCCACTACCGGCCATCTCGATATCTTTCTCGCCATCCCGCGCCTGCAAGACGAAGGACAGAACTGCACGGTTGAGAATGGGCATGCAGCGAGCACCCGTTTCGTAGTGCAGGAACGCCCGATTGCGGACGAAAACACCGGACGCGACGAACGCGCCTTGCAGATCGGACGCAAGAATATCCGCCTCATAGTTGCGCAAGAGCGCAATGAAAACGACATTGCCTTGCCCCTTGCGCGGGTCGTGCGCGACGCCTCCGGTCGCTACACGTACGACGCGGCTTTCATCCCGCCGCTGCTTCGCATCGCCGCCAGTAACGCGCTTCTCAGCCTGACGAACCGCATCATCGAAATCCTTGGCGAGAAAAGCACGCAGCTCGGAGCAGAGCGCGTTACGGCAAAATTCAAGGCCGGTATGTCGGCCCGCGATGTCTCCAGTTTCTGGTTCTTGCACACCGTAAATTCTTCGCTCGGCGTGCTGCGGCACCTCGACCTTAAGCGCGGGCATCCGGAAGAACTGTTCCGAGAGCTCTCGCGCTTGGCCGGCGCGCTCTGCACATTTGGATTAGGCGCCCATCCGAAGGAGCTGCCGAACTATAACCATCTCGATCTCGAAGCCTGCTTCCACGCGCTGGAAGAATTCATCCGCAAGCAGCTTGAAATCATTTTGCCGACGCAATACGTGGCGATCGCGCTCCAACCCGCAGCGACGTATTTCTGGGAAGGGGATGTCGTCGATCAGCGCTGTCTCGACGTCTCGCGATGGGTGCTTGGTATCCGCGCGAAAGCGGCTATGGGCGAGATCATGGCTCGCGTGCCGCAACTGGTGAAACTCTGTTCGGCGAAGTTTGTCCCGGAATTGGTAAGGCGCGCGCTGCCGGGCTTGGAATTGACCTACATGCAAGTCCCGCCGTCCGCGATGCCTGCGAAAGTGGAGTACATGTATTTCGCCGTCTCGAAGGTGGGCCCTTGCTGGGAGCACATCTCGCAAACCCGTCGTGTCGGCGTGTACATCCCGGGCGAATTCGCCAACCCCGATCTGGAACTTTTCGCAATCCTGGAGAATTAAATGGCCACAGCCGCCGCTCCTCCACAGCAACGGGCTACGCGTCAATGGAGCGTGGCCGTTGCCTTTCAGGAAGTGTTCACCGCCATTGTTCGATTGCGCAGCGGACGCCAGGCCGTCAGCGATGCCGCCACTTTCCGCAATCAGATGAAACACGCGCTGCAAGCGGCGGAACAGGAAGCACGCAACGGAGGCTATCCACCGGAAGACGTGAAGCTCGCGGTCTTCGCAACCGTGGCGTTCCTCGACGAATCCGTGCTCAACTCGCAGAACCCGATCTTCGCCGATTGGTCGCGCATGCCGCTCCAGGAAGAGCTCTTCGGGGTGCACGTTGCCGGCGAGGTGTTCTTTCAAAATCTAAAACAAATTCTTTCCCGTCCCGATTCCACCGCTACCGCCGACCTGACCGAGGTCTACGTGCTCTGTCTTCTGCTCGGCTATCGCGGGCGCTACGGAATGAGCGGCGGCGCGGAGCTGGCACAGATCGTCGACCTTTGCCGTCAGCGCATCGCTCGAGTACGCGGACAACTGCAGTTCGCCCCGAGTGTTTGGCTGCCAAATGAGCCCCCGGCGCGCAAGGCCGTCGATCATTGGGTTCGTGGGCTGGCATTCACCGCGATCGCAATGTTCGTGCTTTGCATTCTGATGTTTGTTGGCTACTACGCCGTTCTCAATTCCGGCGCTTCCGATATCCGCGCGCTCGTCACGCGTTAACAGGGCTGCTTATGAAAACAGTTCTCGGCACGTTGCTCGCCTTATGCGCCTTCCTTGTCCTGGCGTGGTTCGTGGGATCGTGGCTACATCTCGCCGGCGCAAGTCTCTGGATCTTGCGCGGAGGGCTGGCGTTTATCGGCATCGTCGCCGCTGCCAGCATTTTGTTCTTCGTGCTGCGTGGACAAGGGAAGTCCGCCGGACCGAGCGCCTCCGACTCTGATATCGATGTGCTCGTCGCGAACGCGGTAAAGCGACTGGAGAATTCGCCACTTCCGCAGAAGCACTCGCTTGATGCACTCACCACCGTCTTTTTGCTCGGCGACTCCGGGTCCACGAAAACCTCGGTCGTCATGAACGCCGGACTCGAGCCAGAGCTGCTCGCCGGTCAGATCTACCAGGACACCACGGTCGTACCCACACAAATCGCTAACCTGCTCTTCAACAAGCAGGCCCTGTTCGTGGATGTCGGCGGCCCGATGATGGCGCAGCAGCCGCGCTGGCAGCAGTTACTTCGCCGCCTGCAGCGAGGGAAATTCACCAGTGCCTTCGGCGGGTCCGCGCAACCGTTGCGCGCTGCCGTGGTTTGTTTCTCGTGCGAAGAATTCCTCCAGCCCGGAGCGAACGAGCGCGCTCTTGCCTCGGCACGCAAGCTCGCAATGCGATTGCAGGAGCTATCCCGCACCATCGGCATAAGCTTCCCAGTCTACGTTCTCTTTACCAAGACCGACCGCGTCCCGTTCTTCCTCGACTTCTTCAAGAACCTCACGCGCGACGAAGCCACGCTGCCGGTCGGTGTGACCCTTCCGCTCAATATGCAGAGCGCGGGTGTGTACGCGGAAGAAGAAAATCGCCGGGTCAGCGCAAAATTCGACGAGCTGTTTTTCGCGCTCTCCGAAAAGCGCCTCGATCTTCTGCCTCGCGAATCCGAAGCGAACTCCTTGCCGACCGCTTACGAGTTCCCGCGTGAATTTCGCAAGCTGCGGAACTTGATCGTGCAGTTTCTGGTGGAACTCGGCCGGCCCAGCCAGCTGAGCGTGAATCCCTTCGTGCGCGGCTTCTATTTCGCCGGCGTGCGCCCGATCGTGGTGGAAGACATGCCGGGGCTTTCCATCGCCGCCGCCGCTCCATCCTCTCCAGAGCACGGTGCCACGCAGCTTTTCCACGCGGGACAGTTCGGGCAGCAGCAGCAAGTCGCCGCGCGCGTGCCAACTTCCCGCCGCGTGCCGCAGTGGATGTTTGTCACCCGCCTCTTTCATGACGTCATCCTGAAAGACCGCGCCGCGATGGCGACGAGTACCTTCTCCGTTCGCACCAGCATGGTTCGCCGAATCCTGCTCGGTTGCCTGATCTTCGTGTTCTTCGTCCTTGCCGTCGGATTCACCATTTCGTTTGCGTTGAACAAGCAACTCCACTCCGAGGTGCTGGCCGCCGCAAACGCAATCCGCAACGAAAGCGTGCCTACCGACAGCAACCCCACCATCGATCAGCTCCAGAAACTCGATCGCCTCCGCCAGGACCTGCTCACCCTCCAGCAGTACAAGAAAAACGGCGCGCCGTTCAGCATGCGCTGGGGCCTTTACACCGGCGATGAATTACTCGATCCGGCTCGCAAGATCTATTTCAACCGCTTCAACAGCCTGCTCTTCGCGTCATCGCAGGGCTTGATCCTGAATTCCCTGGAGCGATTGCCCAACGCCCCAGGTCCACAGGACAACTACGAGACTCCCTATCGCCTGCTGAAGGCCTACCTCATCACCACAACCAATCATGAGAAGTCCACGGTGGACTTCCTCTCCCCTGTGCTTTACGACGCATGGGCCCACGGCCGTACCGTCGACGACAACGCCGCGCAGCTCATCAAGAAGCAGTTCGATTTCTATAGCTCGGAATTGCTCGCGGCCAACCCCTATAGCTCCGCCGGCAATGATCAGGCGATTGCCCACGCACGCTCGTACCTGTCGCAGTTCCAGGCGATTGAGCGAATTTACCGCTCGATGCTGGAACAGGCTTCGAAAAACTCGCCGACGATCACCTTTGAGCGAGATGTTGTACGCGCATCGAAGTCGGTGGATGGCGCGTTCTCTGCGAAGGGCTACGCCGCCATGCAGGACGCGATCTCCAATCACCGCTTCATGACTGGCGAAGAGTGGGTCCTGGGCCCGATCACTGCGAACTTCGACGCCGTCCAACTCGAGCAGCAACTGCGCCAGCGCTACCACGACGACTTCCTCAACAAGTGGCGTGAATTCCTTCGCAGCTCATCGGTGTCGCGCTATCGCGACGTCCACGATGCGGTGAACAAGCTTGGCATTCTTTCTGCCAACCGCTCCCCGCTGCTTGAGTTGATCAAGGTAATTTCCACCAACACGGCGACCGCCGGAGATGCCGCTCAAGTCTTCCAGCCCGCCCAGTCTGTCGTCCCGCCGGGGAATGGCGACACGCTGGTTGGCGGCTCGAACCAGGGATATTTGCAGGGTCTCGTCGGCCTTCAGATTTCGTTGCAGCAGTTGGCAGCGGCCGGAATCCAGGACCAGAATGCCTTGGCGCAGGTGCGCAGCAACAGTGCCACCGCTACGACGACCACGATCAACATGGCGAACAATTTCCGTCCCGACAACGGCGGAGATATTGATCAAGTGGTTAAGAATTTGCTCCTCGCTCCCATTCGCAATGCCGACAGCATCGTGAACGCGATGGGGCCCGCCGAACTTAACGGGCAGGGAAAGGCTCTCTGCGCCAGCTTCCGGCAGTTCGCGAATTTATATCCGTTTAACCCGAATGCCACACAGGAAGCCAACATCCAGGACGTGAACCGCTTCTTCGGTGCCGGTGGAGTGCTCAGTGCGTTCTACGACCAGAACCTGAAGAATTTCGTGCAGCGCCAGGGCAGCGATTACCTCCCGAATCCTTCGGGCAGCATTCACATCAACGCGGCATTCCTTACGTTCTTCACGCACGCGATGCGGTTCTCCGAAGCCGCGTACGGCGGAACCTCGCAACCGCAATTGCACTTCACCATGCGGCCGGCCTCGGTCGATGGTCTCGATAACGTGTCGCTCGAGCTCACCGGTCAGAAAGTCGTCTCCCCAGGCTCGGCGGTCACGTTCACCTGGCGAGCCAGCGATCTCGATCACATCACGATGACCGGTAACTCGAATATCACCCTAGTCAGTTATCCCGGGGCGTGGTCGGTATTCCACTTCTTCTACGAGGCGGACCACACCGAGGCGCACGGGAACGTGTACACGTCAGTTTGGATCCCGAAAACCAGTGGCCAGCCCATGAAGATCGGCGGAAAAAACGTGACGGTGCGATACGACGTGGATATGCAAGGCGCCGCCCCCATTTTGCAGAAAGGGTACCTGCAGGGAATGCGCTGCGTCGCGGAAGTCGCACATTAATCGGGACTAGGGCATGGCCTAGGGTTCCCACTTGGAAGGTGGCCCACGGCCGCGCTCTTGGCGAGCGCGGCTTTTTTTCTGGGAATTTCTGCATCCCTTGCTTGACCGTGGAGAGTACCCGAAGCATAATCTCCGCGCACCGACCCTGTTCCGCTTTGGCTAGTTCAGCGAAATACGTTTAGACGTGGAATTCGCCCCGGCTCAAACGCATTGAATCGCTGGTCTGCAGCTCACAACGCTTCTCTTCATCGCATCGATCCGCTCTCTGATGAGATTGCTCGAAGAACGGACGAACTTTGGGAGAGCCGCAGCGCACGTGGTGCACGAAATTGTTTCGACACCGAAAGGAGTTCGTCATGTCGCGGTTGGCAGCCTTCTTCGTTACTGTTCTCCTGCTCTGTTCTTTTGCGTTTCCCCAGGCCGCTCCCGGGCCGACCGTTCGAAAAAAGCGCGTCGCGATCATGAGTTTCGACTATGGAACGGTGATGACTTCGGTGCAGGCTGTGTTCGGCTCGAACCAGGACGTCGGCAAGGGCATCTCAGACTTGCTCGTCACGAAGTTAGTGAATGACGGAGATTATTCCGTCATCGAGCGCGCCATGCTCGACAAAATCCTCGCCGAGCAGAACTTCTCCAACAGCGATCGGGCGGACTCCAACTCCGCCGCCAAGATCGGCCGCATTCTGGGTGTCGACGCGATCATCACCGGCTCTATTACTCAGTTCGGTCGCGATGACCATAACACCACCATCGGCGGCGGCGGCGTGGCCGCGGTCACCGGTCGTTATGGGTTCGGTGGCATTTCCAAGAAGGAAGCGAAAGCCGTGGTTGCCGTCACGGCGCGCTTGATCGACGTGAACACCGCTGAAATCCTCGCCTCCGTTGAAGGTACTGGCGAATCCAAGCGCGGTGGCACTTCGCTGGTTGGCGCCGGTGGTAGCGGTTGGAGCGGCGGCGGTGGCGGCCTCGATATGGGCAGCTCGAACTTCGGCAGCACCATCCTCGGCGAGGCAGTACACCAGGCGGTCGACAACCTGGGCGCCGCCCTCGATGCCAAGGCAGCATCCCTGCCGGAACACAAAGTCATCGTTGCCGGCGTGGTCGCGGATGTCTCCGGCGGCATGGTCGTGCTGAACGTAGGCAGCCGCGCCGGACTGAAGGTTGGCGATGTGCTGGAAGTAAGCCGCCCGACCAAGACCATCAAAGATCCAACCACCGGAAAGGTGCTGCGCACCCTTGCTGACAAGATTGGCACGGCGACAGTCACCGACGTCGATGAAGGATCGGCCACCGCTAATTTTTCAGGCAGTGGCGCTCCCAAAGTTGGCGACACCATTAAGACCCAAGAATAGCGGCGCGGCCGGGCTGGGCAGCGTCCACCAGATTGAAGCGGGGTTACGTCCCCACGAAGGAGTTCTCACATGAGTGATGAGATTTCCAATCGCGTAGGCGATTACGAAATACTCGAATTCATCGGCGCCGGCGGTATGGGCAAGGTGTTCAAGGTCCGCAACGTCATCAGCGATCGTGTGGAAGCGATGAAGGTGTTGCTGCCGGAATTGACCGCGCAAGAAGATCTCATCAAGCGCTTCCTGCACGAGATCAAAATGCTCGCCACGCTCGAGCATCCGAACATCGCCTCATTGCACACCGCCCTCACCATCCAGGGGCAGTTTGTCATGGTGATGGAGTACGTGGAAGGTACAACCATCGCCAAGCTGATGGAGTCCGGCCCGATTCCCGTCGGCAAGGCGATCAACTATACCGAGCAGGTCCTCTCGGCGCTTAGCTACGCGCACAGCAAGGGCATCATCCACCGCGACATCAAGCCGGCGAACATGATGCTCACGCCCGACGGCACCATCAAGTTGATGGACTTTGGCATCGCTCGTTCCAAGGGCGAAACTTCCATGACGATGGTCGGCACCACTCTCGGGTCGCTCTATTACATGTCGCCGGAACAGGTGAAGGGTGAGCCCATCGACGGCCGCTCCGACCTGTACGCCCTGGGCATTTCGTTGTACGAAATGGTCACCGGGCACAAGCCGTTTGAGACCGGAACCGACTATTCGATCATGGCTGCGCACCTGAAAGAGCCACCCAAGCCGCCGATCGAAATTCGTCCCGATCTTCCTGCAGCGCTGAACGAGATCATCCTCATGGCCGTGGCAAAAGACCCGGCCGCGCGTTTCCAGACGCCCGATGCGATGCGGCGTGCCCTCGGCAATTTGAGTGGATCCGCCTCTTACGAAACCAAGCAGCCGATGGCGGTTCCCGGCGCGTCCGCTCCCGCAGGTGCTGGCACGGCGGCGTTCGCCGCAGCTCCGGTCCCGATGCCTACCTCGGTGCCTTCCATGCCCGCCATGGCCGCCAGCGCCCCGACGCCGCAGCCTGCGCCTACTTCCGGCTACGTTCCCATGCCGCAAGCCCCGCGCAGTGGACATCGTGGCCTCTACATGACGCTCGGCGCTGTAATCGTGCTGATCGGGTTGGTAGCTGCCGGCCTGTACCTGCCGAAGCTCTACAAGACCCATGCGGGCGAAGACAAAGCCGCAACGCCAATCTCACAACCCGCTTCGACGCCTGCCGCCACACCGGCAACTACGCCGGACAATTCAGCCGCGGCTCCGGCGCCTGCACCGGATACGACAAGCGCAGCTCCTCCCGCCGATGAAACCGCGCAGCCGGCTGCACCTACACCTACCGAAACTCCCGCGGTCGCGAAGAAAGGCACGCGCGGCAACGTGGGCGCCGGTTCGGCCGCGGACTACGGCGCGGCGCAGCGAGCTGCCCAGGAAGCAGCACAGCGTGCGGCTGACGAGCGAGCTCTGCGACAGGTCGAAGAAGAGACCCGCCTGTTGACCACGCGCATGGCTTCGGTCGACTCCTCGATCGCAACCATGCGGCATCAACAGGAACAGGCCGGCTATGGGCTGCGCGGCGATATCGCTTCCACCCAGGACCGGCTGCACATGAACATGAACCGTCTCGACGCAGCGATCCGTAACCAGGACCTGAAATCGGCACGTCACTTGCAGGAACTGTGCGATCGCGACGCCGCAACGCTCGAGAGCTTCCTCGGCCGTTAATTCCACCCAAAAAATTTTAGGGCGCGAGGTTTAACTCGCGCCCTTTTGTATTGCGGAGCGATTTCCTGCTACTGAAGATCCATTTCCGTATAGTTCGTTGGCACCCCACTCACCAACTTGCCGGCGCTTAGGTAATAAATCTGCGCGACGTTCGTATCGCCATCCCGGCGGATAATCATGAATCCATCGCCGTCCGATTGGGTAGATCCGGGAGGAGCCGCCCACGCAATGCCCTGCAAACTCTCCTGTTTGAGCGGGATAACCGCGAGGATGTTTTTGAACTTACCGTCAAAAATATCCCGTCCCTGGGAAATCAGCGCCACTCGCCAAGTGTCTTGCTGGGAGGGGTCCTTGCTCACCAGGGCATACCCGACCCCCACAACCTCTCGGCCCTCGGCGTTGACGGAGAAACGGGCGGAGACGTGCTTGCCGCTGCGATCGAGCCACTCCACAGTGGAGCTGTCGAAATCATTCGCGGTTGCCAAACGCCAATCGTTACTCGAAGGTAGATTCAACAACTCCGACTGGGATAGCGTGGTAGTGCTGGCAACCGGATCCGACGTAGCGGCGGTTCCCTCGCTGCCATAATGTCGCACCGCCGATACTACTTCGACTCCGCCACCGATCACCAGCAGCACCAACGCAACTCTCGCCACGATATAGCGATCGGGCACATAAATCTTGTTCTTCGATTTTGGCAGGTTGGAAATCGCGCCCACTCGCACGGCAATCTCCGCCAAGGACCCCATGTGGTTGAGCAAATGCTTGAAAGGGTCCGGTTGCGGCAACGACTGCTCGCTCATCTCCAAGCTTCCTTTGGAGAGCGCCACCACGGTGTGGGGAGAGCAGCAAAGCTTTTTCAGTTCGCCGAAGGCGCGATCATCAGTCAGCAGCGCCATCGCATCGTTCGGATTGTCCGTCCGAATCACGAATCGGTCGTCAAACCAGGCATCGCGCGTGGGGACTCGCGTGCGTCCTTCGGTGGATTTCGCTGATTTGTGGGTTACATACAGGTTTAACGCCGATGCCATCTTCATCCAGAGGACAACCTCTGGCGTATGTTCCGCGAATGAAAACCGCAGGACCGCCGGTATACCTCGATAGAACCCGTTTACCACGAGGTCGGCACCGTCCCGGAATATGGTGCCGCCCAGCTCTTTTGCGATACCCTTCGCCCCCGATTTAAGTGAGCGATAGCCCCGGAAAAGAATGGCTTCGCGTACCAGCACCAACACGCAGCCAATGGCGGTCACCACTGCCAGGATGTCGAAAACGATTAGCAGGGGATGTTGGTTCAGTAACTGTTTGAAAACTCCCTCAATCTGCATAGTTCCACATCCGCGTCGGCAGCGAAATGTCCGACGCCATCAGTCTCGGTGGGTCAGCTTTAACTGCAATGTTTATAAGAAAGGCCCGTCGAACACAAGCAATATTGCAGATTTGGTGTGCACTGCCGTCGCTTATGCTGTCACGATTTCGGTTCGGCTCGAAGGTTCCCTATTGGTAATCATCGCTTGCCAATTTCAGCACGAAAAAAGCTGAATTTCGTTGTCCGTCCAGAGTTCCTCATTATATCGTTCCATTCACCCGCAGGCGGCATGTAGACGCGCCGGATGCGTACCGGCACGGTCTTTAACTTTCGTGGTATCGCTTCGCCGGCAGCAAGTTTCCCCATTACCCCAATCAGGCGTCGTTTCGAATGCAAGCTGTGTCCTCGCATGTTGAGGGGGATTACTGTTAAGTCAACATTACTGAAGTGACCTTGTTGCTACGGCTAATCGTGAAAGAAAATCAACCCTACCTATCCACAGGCTCGAGAAAGCGAATTCCCATGAAGGTTGAGCGCCAGTCGCATCGTTATGCCCATCGCCAAGGCGGTTTCTCGCTTGTCGAGTTGGTCATTGTGATTGCAGTCGGGCTCATCCTCGCCGCGATGGCCATACCGGCGGCGATGAACATGATCCATATGTTTCGCTTACGTAACGCGTGTTCCCAGTTCTCTTCGCTTGTGCAGCAAGGACGAAGCCGTGCGGTGCGCGACAGCACGTATTACACGGTTCGCTACGTTTCGAGTACGCCGATTACCCAGGCCTACGTCGACGTGAATAAGAACAGCGCGCTCGATGCCGCTTGCAGCGGGACCACCGACTGCGATCCGCAAGTCTCCTGGGCTCCCGAAGTTAAGCCTGAGGCCGCCACCAACGCTCCCAGTACATCGGCCCTGCAATCGGCTTGGCTACCAACCACTACCGGTGTCACGGTCGACGACGGGAACACCAGCTCGACGTCGATCACCTTCAGCCCCATGGGGCTGCCGTGCGTGGTGAATTCCACAACTTCCACCTGCAACACCGCGAGCAGTAGCACGTTTACGGCTTATTGGATGTTCTTCGAAAATACAGTGACCGGCCAATGGGAAGCGGTGACTGTGACCCCCGCCGGCAAGGTCCAAAAGTGGGCTTATTCCGGAAGTTGGAGCAAATTATGATGGTCCCCCTCAACAAGCGACGCGGTCCTCGCGGCGGCGCTTCCCGGGAACGCGGCATGACCCTCGTGGAGCTGATGATCGCCGCCTTCATTCTCGCCATTGGCCTGGCTGGAATCGGCATCCTTTTCACAACCGTGGCTCTTGCCACCCAGCGTACCAAGCTCGACACCAATTCCACCCTCGTTGCCAAGCTCGTGATGGAGCAGATTACAGAGGCTGAGCCGAATACGACCACGGTCGTTATCACCGATTGTGCCGGCAACGCGAACACATTGAACATCACTGGAGCCGCCTCAACCGCGAGCCCTCCCGGTGCAGGCGCTTTGCTTGCTACAGCGAGCAATTCGACCTATTACGGCGGCATCGATTTCACCCAGGATTACAGCGGCATTACTTCCGGATACAAGATGAAGTACGTCGATTGCGGCGGAACCACGTCGGGAGGCGGTGGCTATACCAGCTACGATGTGCGCTGGAACATCATCAACTACGGTACGGATTCTTCCGGCAATGTCACCGCCCGCCTCGTCACCGTGGGCGCGCATCAGTACAACGTTTCGAAGTATGCCCTCGGCCATTTGTATTTCGCATTTCCCGTGAGCCTTCGCTCCGTAGGAGGTCCCAGCCAATGACCCGTCCTCTTTCTCTTCGGGCGCATCGCGGCTTCTCCTTACTGGAGCTGCTGGTCGCGATCGCACTCTTGATGACCATCATGGCCGCCGCCGTCCTGATTAGTACTCAATTGATGCGAACCAACAACAACGTTACCAACAACGTGGACATGGTGCAGCAGGGGCGCCAGTTCATGGACCAGATCTCCAGCGATCTGCATATGGCCGGCTTCCCCAGCTACCGCCTCTTTAATGAGAGCGGTAGTGGTACATCGTCGAGCAGCTATGCGGGTAGCGCGACCACACAAAGCGGCTTGCTTACCGCCACCTCAACTTCTATGTCATTCGAAGGCGATGTCGATAACAGCGGCAACGTCAGCGTGGTTTACCTGGAGCTCTGCAACTCGTCGAGCACCGCGACTACGTGCACCGCGCCTAGCAGTACAACCGCCTGCCCGTGCACGCTTCGGCGCGGCACTGTTTACAAGAGCGTCGGCGGTACCCCTGCGTACTACACCGAGTTATCGGGAGTCATGAACATCACCCCGTTCATATTTACCGACTACGACGGCAATCAGCTGAGTATCCCAGCGAGCCCGATTACGAATGTTCGTGGGGTTCGAGTGGAATTGCAGGTGCAATCCACTCATAAAGATATTGCGAGCGGCAACTACTCTGTGGTCACGCTCGATTCGGAAACAAGGTTGGCGAACTACTAACCGCTAGCTGTCATTCGGGCCTATCGTAAGGAGAAGGCGATGAAGACATTCAAAACCCACGGTGCCCAGCGCGGTATAGCGCTTCTCACCGTTTTGCTGTTCCTTATGCTGCTGTCGGCACTGGCTGTCGGCATGATGTACATGTCGACCACCGATACGCAAATCAATGCGAACTTCCGGGCGGAGC
This sequence comes from Candidatus Korobacter sp., assembly GCA_036501185.1. Classification (GTDB taxonomy): domain Bacteria; phylum Acidobacteriota; class Terriglobia; order Terriglobales; family Acidobacteriaceae; genus Korobacter. The sequence goes on from DASYAU010000083.1 coordinate 36,493, forward strand.
AGACTGCTTACTTCGCAGCCCGCGCCGGTCTGGAGGAAGTCCGCGACCGCATGCGTTCGGCTAGTGCCAACTCTCTTAATGCATCGCTGCCTACCGGAGCGCCCGGGAGCGGCGCCAGCAGCGTGCTCTATGTAATCAACCAAGGCACCGATTCCACCACGGTCCAGCCCTGGAACGCCTCCAATAAGTACTTCGATACCGAGCTCTGCCACGAGGGAACGAGCCTGTACACCGGCACCGTCCCAACAGCCGACCAGCCGTGCACGACTGCTCCGTCAGGAACCTGGTATACCAGCACCACCACGGCACTCCCCCTGTTCTCGTCGACTTCTGCCGCGATTCCGTACAAGTGGGCGCGCCTCACCCTCAAGGTCAATTCCTCAAACCAGAACCATTACGTCGACAGCTCCAAGACGGCATCCAGCCTGGTTTGCTATACCGGCCAGTACGAACAAATTCTTACCGCTTCCAGCTGCGCTAGCCAGTGGACGGCTTCCAACCCCGTCTACATGATCACCGCTCTGGCAGTAACGAAGGACGGCGGCCGCAAGATGTTGCAGGGTGAAGTGTCCCTGCAGCCCGGCGGCCTGTTCAATTACGGGCTCTTCGCCACTTCTTCCGGTTGCAGTGCCATCAGCTTGACCGGCAGCGTCTCGACCGACAGCTATACCACCGCAGGCGGCGGTACCTATAGCTCAACCCAAACCAACACGGGCGGCGATGTGGCCGCTGTCGGGAACATCAGCGCCGGAGGCAATGCTGCTTCGATCGGCGGCTCCGTCGGTTCTGTTAGCTTTCAAGGGGCGGCGGGTTCCTGCACGCCTGGCAATCCGGGCGCGAGCTACGCCTATACCGGTTCTACCGGCGACATCGTGACGAACACTTCCAATGTCGTCGAGCAGATCCCGACTCAAAGTACCCCTACTCCTGAGATTCCGACCGGACCGACCGGCGGCGCCAACGTCAGCGGTACCCAGACTCTGAGTCCGGGCAAGTACGGAGACATCTCACTGAACGCCGCAACGCTCACGCTGAAAGCTGGAACCTATTACGTGAACAGCATCAGTACCGGCGGTAATGCGAAGATCGTTCTCCAAGGCGCGGTCACCATCTACTTGGAAGGTGACGGTCCTTCGAGTTCCGCTTCGCCGCTCGACATTGAAGGCAATGGCCAGATCAACGCCGCGGGTCCTCCGAGCAACTTGCTGATCGAATATGCTGGCACCAATGGCATCACGATTTCAGGTACTCCGACTCCTGCCCTGGCACTGTACGCTCCCAACGCTCCGGTTTCCCTGAAGGGCGGCGGTAACGGGGGCATTTACGGCGCCATCGTAGGGCAAACCGTCAGCAACAATGGCAACGTGAGCTTCCACTTCGATCGCAACCTGAGGAACCAGTTCCCGGATGCGTCTTACTTCACCCTGCTGGGCTTCCGGGAGTTGTACTACTAACCACCATTTGGCTTTTTAACCTGGAATCGTACGCGCGAGCGTACGATTTCTTTTTGCGCACGCATCTTTTCCGCCACTGTCATACAATCCTCGTCCACCTCGTTAGGAGAGCTGCCATGCCAACCAGCGACACGCTAATCGCGCCTATGAAAGGCGCAGAACACCACTCCGTCGGCGGCGTTGAGATCGACGTTACGCCTGCAGCGGATTGCCGGGTGAAACGGGTGATCTATCCCGTAGGTTTTCGCTGGTCGAAAAACCTGAAGCCCACGGTCGGCACCGACTACTGCATGCATGCGCATGTCGGATTCCTCGCCCGGGGCGAAATCCACATGGAGTTTTCTGACGGTTGCGTGCTCGAGTACCGCGCTCCTCAAGTCCTCGCCATCGAGCCCGGTCATGATGGATGGGTGGTCGGCAATGAGCCTGCGGTCGTCATCGAATTCGACTTCGGTGCTGATACCGTCCGTAGTCTCGGCATGCCAGAGAAGCACTCGCACTAATCCGCAAGGTTTCCGCCTACTGCTTCGACTCGAAGAGAGCCTTCAGCGCGGGCTTGGTGACCTTTCCCATCGCATTGCGCGGCAGGCTTTCCAGCAAAAGCATCCTGCTGGGAGCTTTGTGGGTTGCCATCCGCTCCTTGGCCCATGCCCGCAGTGTTTCCAATTCGAGCGCACAACCTTCCTGCAAAACCAGCGCTGCGCCCACGCGCTCTCCCCATTCGGCATCCGCGACTCCGACCACCGCACATTCTTTGATGTCAGGATGTTCGCGCAGCACTTCCTCGATCTCGAGCGCCGATACCTTGTGCCCGCCTGTCTTCAAGATGTCTACATTCGTCCGGCCGAGGATCCGATAGACCCCGTTCTCGATTACCGCCGTGTCGCCGGTGCGAAACCATCCATCGCGAAACGCATCGCGCGTCGCGTCTGGTCTGCCCCAGTATTCGTGGAACACGTTCGGCCCTCGCACCTCGATTTCCCCGGGTTCTCCATTCTTCACAGGCGAACCATTTTCATTGACGAGTTGAACGTCGGCGTCGGGCAGCGCTGTCCCCACGCTGCCGGGTATGCGTTTCCCTCGATACGAATTCGAAAGCGCCATTCCGATCTCCGTCATTCCATAGCGCTCCAGCAATGTGTGGCCCGTGATCTCGCGCCACCGCTCGAGTATGCTCACCGGAAGCGCCGCCGAGCCTGACACCATTAAGCGCAACTTCGAAGCACTCTCGCTCAGCATTTTGCGGCGCTCCAGAGACGCAGACTCCCACGCGGCAATCAGTCGGACGTAGATCGTCGGTACCGCCATGAACAATGTCACTCTTTCGCCGGCGATCAGGTCCCAGACAACATTGGCGTCGAACCGCGGCAACATCTCGCATACTCCTCCAGCCCACAATGCACACGAGACCACATTGATAATCCCGTGAACGTGATGCAGCGGCAGGCAAAGGATGATGTGGTCGTCGGCCTGCCACTCCCACGCTTCGATCAAGCTCGTGATTTGCGCGGTAATGTTGGCGTGTGTTGTGACGACGCCTTTAGGCCGGCTGGTTGTGCCACTCGTGTAAAGGATCATGGCGCGGCGGTCTTCGGAGATTGCCGGCAGCGGCGAGACCGAGTGCGAGAGCAGCTCCCGATCGCGAAACATGCGAATGCGTCTCGTGCCGTCCACCGAGGCAAGCACCGCCTGCGCGGCGTCGTCGCCCACCACCGCTTCCGCTTCGGTGTCGTTCACGATGTATTCGAGTTCTGCGGCAGGTGAGCCCATCGGCAGCGGGACCGCGATTCCGCCCGCTCGCTCGATCCCCCATTGCACCGCTACCCAGGAAAAGCCAGGCGTTACCAGGAACGCCACCCGCGTTTCGGAGAGGTCCTCGCGCCCGGAGAGCAGCGCCGCCGCTACGCGATGGGAGGCCTTGAGCAACTCGTCATAAGTGTGAAGACCATCGCCATCGATGATGGCGGTCCGCGCTCTATGCGACGCGGCACGCGAAAAGAACGGCGGCACCGTGGACTCGGCCATGTCGCCACACTATAACGGCGGTCCAGCCGCTTGTCACACGGATCACCGCGCAGCTGCAGGAAAAGCGTCAGCCGGGTCGAACCAGCACTGTTTCAGGAACGCTGGGTCAGTGAGCGAACCATTTCCCCATTGCGCGAGCGCCTGGGAAGTCGTGGCTGCCATGCCACCATCGGCTGCGTCGAACACCACGACCACGCCATCCACTCCGCTCTCGTGCGCGAGCTCTGGCGCTTGCTTCTTGAATACAGACTTAACGTAAGTCAGCCGGCTGCTCTGCGTGGATTTTCCCTGCGGCTGCACCCAGATAATTTTCACGTTCTTGCCGCGCAGCGGCTCCCAATCCCCTGGAAACGTCGAGGTCTCTTCCTTCGTTTGCTGGAAGGCCGGTGCTTCTCCCGCTTTCTCGGCAACCTTGACGGCCGCAGCCGCTCCCGGCTTTTCGAGGTTCGACGTGCGGATCCAGCCCCGGTTCAATCCCGCAATCTGCACGTGCGTCCACTCGCCTTCGTTCTTCAGAAACTGGAACTCATCTTCCGCATCGGCGTACATCAGCACGCGCGCACCCTCCGCCGGCGACGAAACGATCGGCGTATGCGCATTCTTCACGGCCACAAGGTTATCGGGACGTTGCTGTGCTCCAATCACCTCTCGCAGGCTCGTCTCCTCCTGCACCAACCGCTGATAGTGCGGGTCCTGTTCGGGCGCAACAGACGGTGGCGCGAGCGCCCGCGTGCTGCCATAACTTTTGAACGCCGAGGAGGAACGCGTCGCAGTACTGCTGGTCGGCGCATCTGGGGATGCCGGTATTGTCGAACTCGGACTGCTGGCCGCTGCCGCCGGCGGTTCGATTTCCGTTCCGAGCAGTTTCGGCGAGACTAACGGCACCCGGTTCGCCGCAACGTCTGCCGCATGCTCCCGAAGTTGCGTTGACACTCGATCCAGTAAGTCCGCTTCTAGCCGTCCGCTCGAAGGCAGGTCCCTGTACCCGGATTTGGATTTGTCCTTGGAATCCTCGTACCACGCGCTGATCTTTGCGTTCACGCTTACGCTGACTTCGCTCTCTGACACCTGCTGCACGTCGACTGTGTATTGATAGTAAGCACGTTGGAAATTCGCCAGGGGATCGTTGATCGCTCCTACAAATCCCTCGAGGAAGGGAAGTCTTCCACCTTGAGACGCGTTGACGTCTTTCAACGCTTGCTCCACGTCAGCTTTAGGCGCGTGGAAGCTCTGGCGCAGCGCATCGCTCGTCTGCGCAATCAGAGCAGCACAGCTCATCAGGAGCACGCCCATCATTTTCGCGAACGTGCTCATGGGATTGTCTCCAGCTCGCTGTGGTGAATCCATCCCCGATGCCCGTCGGCGGTCTGGATCCCGTACCAATACGGCGTAACGATCAGCACGACCACGTCCGTGTACGGCGGGAGCGTTTGAATCTTCGCGGCAGCCTTGTAAGGCGCCGTTCTCAACTGCGTTCCTGAGGCGGCCACGCGCATCTCCGCTTGTTTCCGAAGCTGCGCGACACGCTGTTCAAGGTCTGCGGAGAGAGGCGCACCTGTCGTTTTTGCCACCGTAAGTGCTGCATCGCGCCGCGCTGCCAGGTCTAGTTCCGCCTGCTTCTCCTTGCGCTCTTTGGCAATGCGCTCCGCTTGCTCACGGTCCAATTCATGTTGCGCGGCGATCTCTTCCACGTGTTTCCGAACCTCGCCGTACTCGGCCGTCTCCACCGAACCGTCAGAGTCGTGTATCTTGCGGCTCGCGTTCTCAATGAAAACCGCATCGATGCGCAAGTTCGAGTTGTTCTCGTCGAACTTGCTCACGATGTAACGCACCGTCAGGGTCCCCATGTCCGCGCTGTTCTTAAAGTTCGTCGGCGCCAATACGCTGTCTGCCACTTTGTACAGGATGGTTCCGGGAGCGGTCGTATCGCCGAACGCGGAGGAATGTTCGGTGCGGCGCGCACCCATCAGGTTGCGCTCCCGCTGAAACGATTGGGTGCCGTAGATCACCTCATCGCCGGACACTTGCTCGACGGCGGCTACAACGTCGTTGAGCGGGGCGTTCACCATCAACTGCAGCGAATTGGGCGATTCGTGGTTGCTCTTTCGGTTCTCCGCGGCCGCGGTTCCCACCACTAAAATGACGGCCAGCAGCCCAAGAACCCTCACCAGCGCCGACTGGCGGAATCCGAAATGTGTTGGAGATGAGGTGGATTTTCGGCCCGAGCACCTAATGCTTATGCGATTGTTTGCCATGGAAAATCGCTTCGCTGCCATTCGTACCTTCTTGCGTGGAAACCTGTCAAGTTGCGTCGTGCAATTGCGCTGCTCGGTCTGCAAGATGAACGCTTGTTCACCAAAACGTTTTTGTATGGTCTCGTCTTCCGAAAAGCACACTAAAGTGCGGTTTGCATTTTTCTTTTCTGAGGCGTAATATCCCCATCCGTTTACGGGGTTGGTCATTAAGACGTCCGAAAGTCAAGAGGGTTGTGACAATTTGTTGACATTTTCCCACTTTGAATTTTCGGATGCGGTCTAGTTTTTGCTCGAAGCCTAAACGTTTTTTTAAACGTTAGTGAACTGTCAGAACAACGGTGTGCGCATGCCTGCGCGCCGCTGCTAATGCAGTTTACGCATGATCGGGATCCGTCGAGATCTCGACTAGTTGTGGTAAGGAACAGTGTCGCGGAAGCACTAAATGCAGTTTGCATTCTGAATCTGCTGTATGTGTCAGAGGAGCTGCTATGCGCAGAGATGTAGCCAGGCACTTGAGGAGCCTGCGGTCAGCGACCGCTTCGTTCCTCGCAGTGGGAATGTTCCTCCTGATTTTCGTCGTTTCGAGCAGCCAATCCAGTTTCGGAATTGCTGCGTTCGCCAGGAAGTACGGGTTGCCGTGTTCAGCCTGTCACGACGCCTGGCCTAAGCTCAACAACTTCGGCCAGACGTTCAAAGACAATGGCTACCAGTTGATGAACGATCGCGACGCTCCAATCTGGCAAAACCCCAGCTATTGGCCGGTCGCCTTCCGCATCACTCCCAACTGGGACGCTGAGAACACCGGCAAGGTTCCGGTCGACACTGCCGCCAATGGCTACCAGTCGCTCACAGTTCACGGATTCAATCTCACCGGCCTCGACATCCTCACCGCCGGCACCCTGAACAAGGACATTTCGTTCCTCCTCGTACCATCGGCGGACGAAACCGGCGCCTTCCACTTCGAGTCAGCTTGGGTACGTTTCGACAACCTTTTCCATAGTCCGTGGATGAACATCAAGATGGGCAAGATGGAACTGGATAACCTGATTTCCGAGAAGCGTGCGCTTACGCTCTCGGGGAACGGCGGCTATTACCAGTTCTACCATTACCTCCCGTACCAGCCCGCTGGCGTGCCAAACGGTAATACCAACCCCTTCGGGCTTGGCGACAACCAGATCGGCATGGAATACCTCGGCCACTCCAAGAACGACTACAACCGCATTAGTCTCGGCCTCTACACCAGCAGCGATGGCAACGTCGACGTTCCCGCCGGCAGCACATACGACGGCGAGATCACGGCGAGCACTGCCTTCAATGCCGGAAGCCTCGGGCTCCAGCGCATCGGCGCCCAGGTTTACGTGGGATTGGCGCCCACTTACTACCTGACCTCCGGTGGTGCTGATCTTCCGGGGTTCGGCCGCGGGAATCGTTCGTTCGCGCGTGAAGATGTGTTCGGCATGTTCTATTTCGGAAAGTTCGATGTCGTCCCGTTCTTCGGACACGGCAGCGAAAGCGGTTATCTGACAGCGTTCACCGATACCGGCGCGCCGCCCACGTACCCGTTCCGCAACCCGTCATGGAACAACTACATGGTCGAGGCGCACTGGCTGCCGAATCCGCAGTTCGTGCTCACCTACCGTTTCGACGCAATCCGCATGCAGCAACAAATTGCCGACAGCACTATCATCCCCGGCGATTCGGGCAATACCACCGCGAACACAATCGCGGCGCGGTACTACCCCTTCATGCATAGTCGTGCCGGATTTGCCATCCACGGCGAGATCTCTCACCTCAGCCAAAAGAACGTGTTTACGCTGAACACAGGGACTTTGGCGGATCAGACTTACAACAGCTACTTCGGCGGCTTGGACTTCATTTTCTAAACGGTGAAAACTATGAGAGCGATTACGAAAAGTTTGCTGTCACTGAGCTTTAGCGTCGCCATAGCGATCGCCGTCCCGGCGCTCGCTCAGGAACCTCCGGGCGGTATGCCCCAACCCATTCCGCAAACTCCGCCCACTCACGACTTCGAGTCTCACATCGGCAATGTCACCGGTCACGCCGATAACGGCAAGCAGGATTACCGTCGTTGGTGTATCGGCTGCCACGGCCCGTACGGCGACGGCAACGGCGAGAACGCGGCGTGGATCGATCCCAAGCCACGTGATTTCACAGCTGCCACTTTCAAGTGCCGCTCCACCCCGACCGGCACCTTGCCCACTGACGAAGATCTCTTCAACGCAATCACCCGCGGCTTCAATACCACGAACATGCCGCAGTGGAGACCTCTCACCCCCCAAACCAGGGCCGACCTGATCGCCTACGTCAAAACGTTTTCTCCTAGGTGGAAAACGGAAAAGTCGGGGACGCCCATCCCAATTCCTGCCGAGTCGCCCCTTACCATCGACAGCATTGCCCGTGGCAAGGCTCTCTACGTGAAACTGGAATGTTGGAAGTGCCACGGCCCGTTAGGTCGCGCCGATGGACCTTCCGCTGCCACGTTGACCGACAGCAAAGACATGCCGATCAAGCCCTATAACTTTGCCACCGGTGGACGTCCGATGTGCGGCGACAAGAATTCCGACATCTACCGCGACTTCATGACCGGACTCGACGGAAGTCCCATGCCTTCGTTTGCGGATCAGTTGACGCCCGGCGCAGCGTGGGACCTCGTCCATTATTTGCGCACCTTGCAGACGGATATTCCCAGCAAGGAGCGCGATATGGTCAACGCAGCCGGCGGAAAAATCCCGACGGTCGAGGCGCCAGCGCCGCCTGCAGCACCCGCGCAAAGCAGCAACCTTACCCCGCAGCCCGACGCGACCAGGTCGCCGAGCGGCGGCAAATAAGTAACGACTTCTTACCCCGAGGAGATACGGATGCGAATGAAGCAAGTTTGTACAGCAGCACTCGCACTGCTGATCGGTCCAGTAGCTGTTTTTGCTGGAACGATCAGTGGAAAGGTTACCGTCGACGGACCCGTTCCCAAACAGAAGGTCATCGATATGTCAAAGGAGCCGGCTTGCGCGAAAGACTACCCCGCGACCAATCCTCCGAAAACCGAAACTGCATTGGAAGGCCCCGGAAATACCCTGGCTGACGTCGTCGTATACGTTTCGGCAGGCGCCAACGACGAAGGCACCGTGCCTTCGCAGGCGGTCACTCTGGAGCAGAAGGGGTGCCGCTACATCAAGCACATCACTGCGCTCCACGTGAACCAGGACATGCAGATAAAGAACGACGACCCGACATCGCACAACATTCATCCCTTGGCGAAAGCCAATCGCGAATGGAACAAGTCGCAGCCGCCCGGAGCCCCGCCGATCGATGCCAAGTTCGACCAGGCCGAGTTCATTCCGGTCAAGTGCAACATCCATCCTTGGATGCATGGCTACTTCGTCGTGCTTAAGACCAACCACTTCAGCGTCACCGGCGATGACGGCACCTTCAGCATTAAGGATCTGCCTCCCGGGAAGTACACGTTGACTGCATGGCAGGAAACCCTGGGCTCGTCGCAACAGGAAGTTACGATCGGAGGTGCGGGGGAGACCAAAACGGTCAACTTCACCTTCAAAGGTAAGGCCTACTAAAGGCCGAAAAGCTGCAGGGAGACCTGCAGCTTTTCTTTTATGAATTTCTGTTCATAGTCGAGGTAAGCGGACATGGGCAAACTCTTCGCTGTGGTCGTTGTACTCATTGCCATTGCATCGGCGATTCCAATCGTCCTGCACTGGTACCCGATGGCGCCGGACATTTCTGCCCATGGTCATCTCATTGACGAGCAGATGGCCGACACCATGGTCGAGGCGGGCTTCGCATTTCTCGCGGCACAATTTATCCTCGGTTTTTTTGTCTTCCGCTTTGCCGACCGCAAGGATCCCGGCAAAATCCGCACCTTCCCAGGCGGTGCGAAAGTCATGGTCGCCGCTGCGGTGATTCTGGTCGGCACCGAAGTCCTCGCGCTCGGCATTCTTGGTCAGCGCGCCTGGGCCGGACAATATTTCAGTCCACCCTCCGCCGACGCCATGACCATCCAGACGCAGGCCGGACAATTCGCATTCTATTTCCGTTATCCCGGCCCCGACGGCAAACTGGGTCCCCAGCACCCCGACAAGGTCAACGAAGGTACCCAGAATTATTTCGGCCTTGATCCCCAGAATGACGTTGAATCGCGAGACGACGTTGTCACCGCCGAACTCGGCATTCCCGTTAATAAAGAGATTCGTCTCCTAATGCACTCCAAGGATCTAGGCCACTCCTTCTACGTTCGCGAGTTGCGCGTGCAGCAGGATTTCGTTCCCGGTCTCGACTTGATGGTGCACTTCACCGCGACGAAGCCGGGCAGGTACGAGATCGTGTGCACCCAGCTCTGCGGGTTGGGTCATTACAACATGAAGGCGTATCTGAACGTTATGTCGCAGGAAGACTTCAACGCTTGGATGAAGCAGAAGATTTCCGAACAGTAACGCGGGCGCAAAGAGCGGCAGTCGATCGGGAGAATAGGCTATGAGTGATGTAGATTCCACGCATGCGGTAGCGCACCACGCTCCGCCACAAGGCTTTATTCGTAAGCACATCTTCAGTCTCGACCACAAGGTGATCGGCCTTCAGTATTACGGCCTCGGCTTGGTCGCGGTCTTCATCGCCATCTTCCTCTCCTGGTTGATGCGCATTCACCTCGTGTGGCCGAACTCTCGCATTCCCGGCTTGCATCTGCTCAGCAGCGCCGGCGCGCCGGGCGACGTCATGACGCCCGAGTACTATCTCTCGATCCTTACCATGCACGGCACGCTTATGGTCTTCTTCGTGTTGACCAATGCGCCCTTCGCCGCCTTCGGCAATTACTTTCTGCCGATTCAGATCGGTGCCGAAGACATGGCCTTCCCGCGTTTCAACATGATGTCGTTTTGGACGACCTTCGTCGCTTTCTGCGTCCTGATCTCGGCCTTCTTCATTCCCGATGGCCCGCCGATCTCAGGCTGGACGGCCTACGCTCCCCTCAGCGCCGTCGGCGGCGCCGCCGGCCCAGGACTTGCCTACGGGCAAACTCTGTGGGCGATCTCGATCGGGATCTTCTGTATCGCGTCGCTGCTCGGCGCACTCAACTTCATCGCCACTACCCTCGATCTCCGTGCCAAGGGCATGACCATGATGCGCATGCCGCTCTGCACGTGGGCATGGTTCATCACCTCGTGCATCGCGCTGCTGGCCTTCGCCGTTCTGTTGCCCGCCTGCGTACTCCTCTGCCTGGATCGCCTCGCTGGCACCAGCTTCTTCATTTCCTCGGGCCTCGTCATCAACGACCAGGTTCTGCCGCACTCCGGTGGATCGACGTTGCTTTGGCAGCATATGTTTTGGTTCTTCGGACACCCCGAGGTTTACATCGCGATTCTGCCGGCCGCTGGCATCGTCTCGCATATCCTGATCAACAGTCTTCGCCGTCCGCTTCTCAGTCACAAGGTTGTCATCGGTAGCATGCTGGCCATCGCCTTCCTCAGCTACGTGGTTTGGGGCCACCACATGTTCATCAGCGGCATGAATCCGTTCTCGTCGCTGGCGTTCTCCTTCCCCACCCTCATCATCACCATCCCGGCCACGATTCTCACGTTGATCTGGGTTGGCAGTATCTACGGCTCGCGACTGCGGATTACCAGCGCTTCGCTCTTCGCGCTCGGCTTCATTTCGCTCTTCGTGAGCGGCGGCGTCAGCGGTTTCTTCCTGGCGCAACCTTCGATCGACATCTACCTCCATGCCACCTACTTTGTGGTTGGCCACTTCCATCTAGTCATGGGCGTTGCGGCTGTCTTCGGTATCTTCGCCGGGACCTATTTCTGGTTCCCCAAGATGACTGGCCACATGATGAACGAAACCCTAGGCAAGATCCATTTCTGGGGGACTTTCATCGGCGCATACTGCATCTTTATGCCGTTCCACTATCTCGGCATGATCGGCAACGTGCGCCGCTACTCCACGTTCGTTGACGACTATCTGCAGCCATACCTGGGCGTGCACAAGTTCATCACCTTTGCCGCACTCACCACCGGTGCATTCCAGTTGATCTTCCTCGTGAATCTCATCTACAGCCGCTTCAAGGGGCCGAAGGCGCCCGTGAATCCGTGGGAGTGCACTTCTCTGGAGTGGACGGTCCCATCGCCTCCGCCTTGGGACAATTTTGGCGGCGTTCACCCCGTGGTCTACCACGATCCCTACCAGTACGGCATCGAAAGCTCCACGGGCGATTACGTCATGCAAACCGATCCCGCTAACATCGTCGTCGAACGGGACGAAAAATAACCGGGTGCCCCAGGTTCGGCGATTTTGCAAACCTGGGCGATAGCTTTAGCCCCTGCGAGCGCAGGGCAGATCCAAGGGGACCCCATGGCAAGTGCATTTAACGAGCCGCTAAACATCGGTCAAGTAGTCGATGTAGAACCGGTAAAACGCAAGACCGGCGGCGGTGGCTCGACTCCCACAACTCCTGCGGACGGCAAGCTGCCTTCCGTGGTCGATCCCGCAGGAGAACCGGTCCGCACCGGGGTGTGGGTGGGTCTCGCTACCGTGGGCATGATGTTTGCCGCCTTTACCAGCGCCGCTATCGTGCGGCAAGGCGCGGCTGATGATTGGCATCACATCGTGCTGCCCAACATTCTCTACGTAAATACGCTGGTCTTGATCATCAGCAGCATTACCCTCGAGATCTCGCGCCGCAAAGTTCTTGCCTACGCGAAGGGCGAGAACCCATCGCAGATCATTCCGATCGCCTGGCTCGGCGCCACGTTCGCCCTTGGCCTCGTCTTTGTCGAGGGTCAGATCGTCGCCTGGTCGCAGCTCAAAGCACAAGGCGTTTACCTTGCCACCAGCCCCACGAGTTCCTTCTTCTACGTGATGACCGTGATCCACGCCCTGCACGTGTCCGGAGGCCTCGGTGGCCTGATCCGAGTCATGGTGAAAACCGGCGGTCATGTGTTCACGCTTCGTCGCAGCACCCTCGATGGCACCGCCTATTACTGGCACTTCATGGGTGCGCTCTGGATTTACCTGCTGGTGTTGTTGAGGCTCAAGTTTTAGAAAAGTTGACGACCCGGAAGTTTCACTCCATGGAGGTACTGTGAGTCAAGCCGATATCGCCCAGGTAGGACACGGACCAGGGTACGAAGCGCCACCGTTCGCCATTCCCTCGAAAAAGCTGGTGATGTGGCTGTTCATCATTTCTGACGCGGTGACTTTCGGCGCGCTGCTCTACGGTTACGGCTATCTCCGCAACGCGTCCTCCAATTGGCCGACGCCTTTCAAGTTCAATCCAAGCATCATCAATGTCATGATCATGACGTTCGTCCTCATCACCAGCAGCTTGACGATGCTCATCGGCGTTCGCAAGTCGCAGGCGGGTGATAAAAACGGCGCCATCAAGTGGACCTTCATCACCGTCTTTCTCGGCATCGTCTTTGCGGGGCTTCACCTTCGTGAGTGGATGAGCATGATTCATGAAGGTGTGACGCTCTCACACAACCCCTGGGGCTCGTTCCAGTTCGGCGCCTGCTTCTTTTCAATTACCGGATTACACCTCACCCACGTCCTCGGCGGTGTAATCGCATTAACAGTCGTCGCCATTGGCTACAAACGCGGCCGTTACAAAGCCGCCGACATGGAAATATGGGGCCTTTACTGGCACTTCGTGGATCTCGTTTGGATGTTTGTTGTCCCGCTCATCTATTTGCTGAATATTGAGAAATAGCGCGGAGGAAAATTTATGACCGGCACCATGCGAGAAGAAAGTCTCAAGTCCGACATCATTGTCTACATCATCATCCTCGTCATCGCGGCGCTGCAGATCGTCCTGGCGTACACCCCCGGGACCATCGGCCAGCACACCTTGGAATTCCTTGGATTGGCAATCATCCAAGCGGGGCTGGGCATCATGTTCTTCATGCATTTGTTCCAGGAGAAGCGGTCCCTCATGTTCGCCCTGATCCCGGCGACCGTCTTCGTCCTCCTCATGATGAACGTGTTCTGGGGCGAAAGTTTCCGTATCGTTCACATGAAGCCCTGGCCGAACTAGAATGTTGAGGTCTGTTATGAACAAGTTGACCATCGTCGTCGCAATTCTCTTGACGCTCCTCCTGGTGCCAGCCTCTTTCGGCCAGGGCTGCGCGCTCTGCTACACGCAGGCTGCGGGCTCCGGCCCCAAAATGATCCAGGCACTGCGCAGTGGCATCCTCGTCCTCATGTTCCCGCCCATGGGCATCTGCGTCTTATTCACTTGGATGGGCTACAAGAAACGCAACAAGTATTTCTCCGCCGAGGAAGAGCACAAACGAGTGAAGGATCAGAACGGCCCCAACGCCGATCTCGGCTGGTAAATCCGCATCTCTCCCACTGACAACAATGAAGGCGCCGCAAGGCGCCTTTTTTTACCACGCATGTAGCATGACCGGCTTGCCTTGCCAGTCCGCGATACCTTTGAACCTGATCCGGTATTTCGGCCAATAGCGCCGCAGCATCGCTGCCAATGCCGGCGGATCATTTTCCGCATGGTACGTCGTGATCGCGATCTTCGGATGGTGCCGCGCAATCGTCTCCGCCGCGCCCGCCAGCATCTTCGCCTCGAAGCCCTCGATGTCCGCTTTCAAGTAAGTCGGAACGACCTTCACTCGATCGCAATACGCGTCAATGGGCTCAATTTCGATTGGATATCCATCGTCGTTGTTGATTGTGGATGCGATATCGTCCCGCGAAAGGAAGCCCCGTCCGGGTTGGTCACCAACCGCCGCCTGCACAAGCAATACGCCTGCGTCGCCGGCGAACGTCCGTTGCAGCGCGGAGAAGTACAGTGGATGCGGCTCGAATGCCACTGCACGTGCGCCCTCATGTCGCGCCAGATAGGTGAACAGTCCCTCCGCCGCGCCGCAGTCGAACACCAGGTCGTTGCGTTCAACCGGAGTTTCCGCCGTGCGGTAGAAATGCCAATTCCGTGGATACGTCTCCTCCGTCAGCACCTGTTGAATGCAATGGATTGGAAATTTTTCCGGAAGATAAATCGGGCGTTCAAACTCTTTGATCCACACCGCCCGCACGCCATTGGAAGGTGCGTCGACGCGCCGCACTTTCCGCCCGCCTGTCACGCTGCATTTCGGGGCCAACAGGTTCCAGCCGAGGTCAGCCAACGCACCTCCCGCACCGCGCCCCCGCAGCATCGCCACGGCAATTTCCGCTCGCCGGTTCACGAGCGTTTAGATGCGAACAGCAACTCGCGCGAACGCCAGCCGTAGCACGACACGATCAACTGTGGGGGTTAAAAACAGACAGGTTTAGGAAGAAAGAAATGGTAGGCACGAGGAGACTCGAACTCCTGACCTCTACCGTGTCAAGGTAGCGCTCTAACCAACTGAGCTACGCGCCTACGCGGTGGGAACTTCCTTATTCTACCGCCTCGCGTCCCGCCCGGCAAACCTCCGCGGGTTGCTGCTCGCCCAGCAAAATCGCGCTGTATGCGCCTCTCGCGGCCTCCGGTGAGTGCTCCCGAGGAAGCTTCTCCCCGGCCGCCTGAACCAGCTTGGTTCGCAGCGTCGCCGACTTCTCCAGATCGCGAAGTTTTCCCGCGAGCGCCTCCGCGTCCCCGGAGGGAAACAGCGCCGCGGCCCCACCTTCGGCGAGTTCCCGTAACGCTGGTATATCGCTCAACAGACACGGCACTCCGGCAGCCATCGCCTCTAGCGCTACCAAAGAACTCCCCTCGGCACGCGACGGATGCACCAGCACATCCGCCGTCGCATACAGCGCCTGCAAGTCCCGCTGAAATCCCACGCACTGCGTATTCCTCAGCGACGGATCACCTTGCAGCCGCTCCTTCAGTTCGCCCTCGCCAGCCAAAACGAATCGCATATCCGGCAGCCGCCGCGCCGCCTGTGTTAATTCCAGCACCCCCTTGGGTTCCTCGAGCCGTCCAACATACAACACATTAAACGCCCCCGAACGCACCCGCGGAACCTCTCGCGGCCGCACCCAATGCGGCACGACATGCAGCTTTTCTGCGGTCACCACTCCTTTATGCTGCGACGCCAGGCATCGCGACACGCACACCACTGCATCGGCGCGCGCCGCGTTCCGGCGGTACGCCGCTCGTTTCACAAAATTGCTCTGGAAGTTCAACTCCGTATGCCGCGCGACGACCGTCCTCAATCCAAGTCGCCGGCACCAAGGCACCAGCATTGCCTCCGCCTGCCCGTTCAGCAGGACAGCGCACACCGTTGCGCGTTCCGCCAGCTCACGCAAATGCTGCTTAGCGGTTCGAAATCTCGCC
Source organism: Candidatus Korobacter sp. (assembly GCA_036501185.1). Taxonomy (GTDB): domain Bacteria; phylum Acidobacteriota; class Terriglobia; order Terriglobales; family Acidobacteriaceae; genus Korobacter. The sequence continues at coordinate 52,527 of DASYAU010000083.1, forward strand.
CACGCTCCGTCTTCCGGGATCCTGCGCACCGTCGTCCCTGCTTCTCGCATTCTTTCTTCGAGCGTTTCGTTGCAGACAATCGCATAAATCTCAAAATCTTCCCGCAGCAGGCTTACCCACCGCTCAATAAATACCTCGCCACCGCCATAAATGGGCGTAAAGCTCACACACGCGACGGCGGGCTTCATGCTGCCTCCCGCTTCAGTACCGCCGCTCTCCGCGGATCTCGTTCCGCAAAGCTCTTCCGCAAGAACAGCCAAGACACTGCCAACGAATAGATGATTGTCAATGTGTTCAGCAGCCCGACCGTACCCAGTGGGCCCAGCCTGATCGCACGCGCTGCAACATACATGCCGAATATCGGCGCGACACAAACCGCTGCTGCCAACAGCGTCGTGAACTTCGTCCGTGCCAACCGACGCGTCGATCCTTCGAAAATTCCTCGCGCCACCACTTCCGATTTCGCGACGACCGCAAACACCAGGTTCGTGCAAATCCCCGCGGTCACGATTCCCTCGATCCCGAATCGCCGCGCCAGCACAATACCCAACAGCGCGTACGAGGTGGATTCCAATAGTGGGAGCCAGAAGCCGACGTGAAATGTGCCTGTCGCCGTGATCAAAGTGTCGTCTACCTGCTTCACGATGTTCAGGAACAGCAGCATTGCAAACAGCAGGAAGTCTCGTTGCGGCAGGGCGCCGCCTCCGAAGAACCATTGCACCGCGGCTGGCACCGTAAAGAAAAGTGCAATCGCCGCGCAGCCAGCCAGGAAGTAGGTCGTCCGCAGGATCGTCGCATATTGCTTCCACCGAGCGTCCGGGCCTGCGTCCAACCGCCGTCGCGCAATCGTCGCCGTTAGCGCGTTGAACACGGCGCTCGATAGCCCAAGCGCGCCAGCCACCGCGTACTGTACTTGCGCGTAGTCCTTAACCAGCGCCAGTGATGCCACCAACGACAAGATAATGAAGTCCGACTGGTAATAGATCAGCCCACCCACCCGGTGGAAGAGCACGTATTTTGCCCGGTTGCGAATGACCGCGAAAGCATCGCGCCCAGCCCGCGCCACGTAGTGCGGAAAGCTCCGGTGAAACCTCCAGCGCATCGTGAGCACTTCGCCAATCGTCACCCCGACTACGGTCGCTGGGAGCCAAAGATAATTTCCTAAGTGCACCGCCAAAGCCACGCCAATCGCGGTTTTCAGCAGGTACCCCGCGCCAAGTACGAGGTGCACCTGGTAGATTTCTTCCGACGCGTTGAGATACGCCTGGTAATGGATCGAGAGCAGCGTCACTAGTCCTGAGATCGCCGTCAGTGCCAACGTTGCCAGAACAACGAAGTAGGGAAGTGAAGTATGCAGCGATCGCGAGTACCCATAGATCAACGCCGCAATTACCGGCAACGCCAACAGCATCAGGCGCGAAGTGTCGCGGTGCAGCGCGAACAACAGTGCTGACGTTCGTTCCCGGTCCTCGCTCTTGATTGGTTCGTAGAGAAGGGAAATGGCGGCCGCCGCCAGCCCAAGCTCGATCAGCGCCACGTAAAACGCCAACTGGTTCAGCAATGCGTTGAGGCCGGCATACTGCGCGCCAAAGAAGTGTTCCACCAGCTTGAGTTGCAGCACCACGGCCGCAACCCGGGCGAAGAAAAACAACAGGCTGGCGATTAGGTTTCTGATCGGCTCACGCGGCGAGGTCATGGCCTTTCCATGCCTCATGCAGGGCGCGCCCGAAATCCGAGGCGGCCATTCCCCGCGATGCGCTTCTGGCAATCACCCAGCCCGACGCCACCAGGAACGCCGCAATCATCGCCAGCAGGATGATCAGAAGGCGTGGCGGCCACGATTTCTTGTCCGGCGTCACTGCTGAATCTAGGATCTGGATCAGCCCGGCTTCCTTCGCCTCATCCATGCGCGCTAATTCATATTGCTTGGCGATCAGCCCGTACACCGTCTCGTAATACTTCACGTCCCGATAACGCCGTATGTACTCCATCCCGACGGTCGGAATCTGTTGCGATGGAATGTCGATGTCGCCCGCCGTCTGCGGCTGCTGGCTCTCCATTTTTGCGAGCTGCGTATTGAAGGCTGCGAGTTGCTGCTCCTGCGCTTGGAGCTCCGGGTTGTGCTCGGTCACATACGAGCGCATCGACTGGATCTTCACTTCTTTCGCCGCTATCTGCGCCTTGATCTCTGCAATTGCGTCGATAATCGCGCGTGCCTGGCTATTGATCTCGAGTACCCCAGTCTTTTCCTGCGTCTGCTTCAGCGCGATCTCCGCGTCGGCAAGCTGGTTCTTCGCCTGCTGAAGCTGCTGCTCATAGAACACCCGCCGTTGCGTAGCTTCCGTAACCGCCAACGTATTCGAAAGCTTCTGTAGCTCACTGACGTAGGCATTTGCCATCTCCGCTGCACGCTTCGGGTCGCGATCAGTCACCGCGATCGAGATCATCTGCTCTTTCGTCGCCACAATGTCCGTGCGGTTCTTCAGCTTCGTTCGCACATCCGTCAGGTGATTCTTCCCATACACCTGTCCCAAATGAAACTGGTTGATCAGCGCATCAGACATCGTGCGGCTCTTCAGGATCCCCACATACAGGTCGGTCGCATTCTTCAAGCCAAGATCTTTCGCCCCAATGCCGGCCATCGAACCAAGGTGCCCCAGCAGCATCGAACTCATCGAACTTTGGTTTTGCGATGGCGGCATCACCAACGCTTTCGCGGTGTATTCCTTCGGGAGCAGGAATGCGACAATCGCTGCGATCACCGTGCAGACGACCACGAACAGCGCAACGAATCGTCGCTCTCGCAAGATCGGTACTGCCAGCCATCGATAGCCGCCGTGTGCCGTCTCTTCCACCCGGGTTGGTCTCACCAGTACGTCCATCTCAGTAGCCGGAAATGACTGCCAGGGATGCTCCTGCCAACGCTAATTGAGATGCAATCTGTGTCCAATCGCGCAGGTTCCGTTGGAACGCGCCGGTTGCCAGCTTCGTCGGAATGACGAGCGTGTCGCCCGGCAGCACCCGGACATCGTAGAATCCCCCTCGCCACAGCCCTGAAACCGCTTTCCGGTCGAGTACCGACCCATCGGCGCGTACTAGCAACGCATGTTTCAGGTCGGCAGTTTGTGTCGCGCTGCCCGCCAGCCGTAGGTAATGGCGTACGTTCGTCCCCTCTACATACACGTAAGAACTCTGCCGGTACACCGCGCCTACTACGTTCACCATCTCAAGTCTCTGTGGGATCGTCACCCGGTCGCCATCTTCCATTGGGATATCCGGGAGATCGTCAATCGACTTATCGCTCGGTTTAATCTCGAGCACCACTCGTCCCGATGCCCGAATGCCTTGCATCCGCGCGAGCATGTTGGTTTGCGCCGTACTGCGAAGTTGGATCGCGGCTGCATCTTCCGGATGCCCTGCCGTGTCTGACGATGCCCTCTGCTGCACCTGCCCCGTGAGCACCTGCGTTGTCTCGTCCAGCATCTCCTGCTGCTGTTCCCGCGCCGACTCTCGCGTCACCAGCGTTCCGTATAAATATGCTTTGTCCGTCAGTCCTCCCGCGCGGCGCAACAGGCTCCGCAGCGTATCGCCGGGCTCGATCCTATAAACGCCGGCGGCGCGAACTTCGCCTTCCACGGTTACGAATCGCGTCTGCTCATCACGCGGAACCGCGATGTCGCGCTGCGAGAAAATCGTGAGGATGTCGCCTGACATCAGCAGAACATTCGCACTCTCATCGCCTGCCACCGCCTTACCCAGGTTGAACGGCACCAGTCTCGTGCTCAGGTCCACCGGGTTCAGCCGCTGGATTACCGCATAATCCCAGTTGATCTCCGGTGCGCTCAGCCGAATCGGCTGCTTCTCATTGTTAGGGTTCGGCACCGGGCTCGCGGCAATCTCGTTCGTCCTCTGCCGCGTGGTCGCGTTAGTCTGCCGGTTTGTCGGCGCGTTTTGAAGCTCGATGTCCCGCGTGGTTGTCGGCGCAGTCGCAGCCGCATACGGATCTCGCTCCTTCACGGCCGTCTGCGCCTTCCAGAAATCCGGCGTTAGCAGGAACTCGCGGTTTGGAATCAGGTCGCGCACCCGCATTCCCGGCTTGTAGGGGTACCTTCCCGGCAGCGCCACATTGCCGCGCAAAATCACTGCGTTCTCAATCCTCGGCGAGAGAGGCACCACCCGCACAATGTCGCCATCATGCAACGCAAACTGCATCGCCGCGCTGTCTAGAGGAACTTCCTCCACGGACCTCACCGTGTGTTTATCGATTCGCTCGATCGTTACCCGGCTCCCGTCTGCCACCGTCGAAAGCCCGCCCGCAATTGCAATCTCATCTCCTAGAGTCGAACTCGGCCCAAGCTCATAAATTGCCGGCACGTGTACCGCGCCCGCGATCGCCGCGAGCGGACCAACCGGGGGAATAAAGATCACGTCTTCCGGCTGCAGGGGCACGTCTTTCGAATTGTCGCCACCCAGCAGGAAGTCGTACAGGTCGAACTTCGAAACCACTGCACCGCCGCGCTTCAGTTGGATCGCGCGCATCGATCCCTGGGCCGACGGTCCTCCCGACGCGAACAGCGCGTCCACCAGCGTCGTCAGCGAACTCAGCGTGTAGTTGCCCGGTTTTCGCGCGAACCCCGTCACATACACCTGGATCGACCGCAGCCGTCCCAACGAAACACTCAGTTGGAAATTCTTGTAGTAGTGTCCGACTGCTTGCGTCAGCCGGTCGTGCAATTGCTCGTACCTGGCACCGGCTACATTCACCGGGCCCACGTGCGGGATCGCTATATTTCCTTCCCGGTCCACGATCATCCGTCCCGTGAAGGTCACTTGTCCCCAGATGCTGATCAGCAACTCGTCGCCCGGACCAATCACGTAATTGCCGGTAATCGGGATCCTTTCCGCGGGCGCGAATGTCGAAGGCGGATTGCGAAATAGTCCGTATCCGAACATCGGCAACTTCTTGCCAATCGCAATCTCAACGAAGTTCTGGAATGCATTTTCCGGCTGTTCCTGTTCTTTTCCTCGCGCTTCGGCGCGTTGCCTCTCCGTTGCTTCGTTCGTTTCGGGCGCTGATGTAGCTGTCGGTTTGCCGGCTTCGGCCTGCGATGGGTTCGTCCCGCGATTCAGGTCTTGCGGGTTTCCTTCGTCCGCTGGCGTCATCACCCGTTGCGGCCCGAGAGACGGACCTTCTGGCGTATTTTGTTCGGGCAATGGCGATCCGCCCTGCACATCGCAACCCGGAGCATGTGGGTCCAGGGTGCAATCTGCTTGCGTCGGTGTTTGGTTATCACCCGCCGGCCATTGCGCCGTTGCAAACGAGCAGAGCAGCGATATGAAAAACGCCAGCAGCATGTGCTTGCGCCACATTAGCGTTGTTTCCTCTCCGGAAGCACGAATCTAACGGCTCTGCGCGATTGACTATTGCTCATGAGGTGTGTATCGAAGCTCAAGAAACGTTGTGAGATTGCGCTGCGGTGCTGTCGCCAAGGTCGGAATGTTCCATCGCTCGAATTGCACTTGCCCGGAAATCTGCCAATCGTGCCGAATTCGCAGCGAATCCGCGATGGAAACATCGTTTGTCCGCCCTCCGCCGGGAATAAAGTTGTGTGCAAGCTCCACCCCGCGCGCGGTGAGAGTGACCGTGTGGGTGCTCGAAATCCAATACTTGGCTTCGCCCCAGACAGCCGTAGAATCCCTTCCGATCCACGAACCAATAATGTTGCCGCGATTCGCGTACCCGTCCGGATACGCGCCATTCCAATAGAAAAATGTTCCGTTGTACGCTGTCGTGGTTGCCGCATTCGACGAAAGTCCCTCAACTCGTAACTGCAACCGCGGCAGCTTCGGCACCTTCACCAATTCGATCCCAGGCGCGAGAATCGACCGCTGCGGCGCCGACAGCGGCGATGGATCGTCGTCCGTCATGAAGTCGCCGTATATCGCTACCCAGTTCCGCAAGTACGGGAGACGATAATGAAAATCAAACTCGCCGCGCCTGTCTCCCACATCGAATTGCGTGCCCGGGATCGTCGAAGTGTTGTCGCCCACGCTGCTGAAAGCATTCCAGAACGACCGCGGCGTCAACGGCCGCCCATCTCCGGCAAATAGCACCGTTCGCGAAACTCCAAACTCAAAGTTCGGTGTGGGCTTGAGGCTTACCTTCAGCCCCTGCACCCACGGACGTCCCGGATAATGGTGTCCTTCCGTCGCACCCAGAAAAAATTCCGTCCGTACCGGCCCCAGCCAATGCAAAACCCACGGCAGCACCAGCGGCGAAACGCGGTTCACCCGAAACATATAAAGTGGATCGATGTTGTCGCTGATGATCAGCGCCGACGCCGAGTCCACCCCTTCCCATAGACTCTGTTTCCCAATTGAGAGTTGCCAGTTCTTCAGCGTTATTCCCGCATAAGTGTCAAGTAGTTCTAGCCGGTTTGTGCTCCCCGGAGACTGGAAATACGCGTCCGGCACGTGGTCCATGTTCGCCAGCGTCTGTTGCACTGCTGGTGAATACAGCCCCGGAACCGCCGCATTCTGATACTCACCGCGTACTGAAATCTCGAACCGTCCCGCCGATGCGCTGGCTTCCACCCCCGTTTGATTGTTGAAGCCTTTCTGGTAGGGCCGCCCGAAATCGTTGTAAATCGTCTGCCCAAAGTGGAAGCTGTCATTCACCGGAGGCCCGGCAATCCCCACTATGCGGGAATACACGCGGTCCACCGCGGCCGTCGGCTTTGCATCTTGTCCCTTCAGAATTTTGAGCTCGTACGCGAACACATCGCTGAGCGTCGCGTACAACTCCGCGGCCTCTCCTCCTTCGGCAATAACATTCTTGTCGCCGGCCTCTTGTACCAGGCGTGCGCATTCCATTCGCGTCCACGGACGCAGCCCCAGGAATTGCGAATGGATGTATCCAAGCATTGCCAGTCGATCGAGCTGCTCGTAAATCGGCGAATCCAGTGCGACATACGCCGATCCGGTTGCGCCTGGACTTCGCACCGTCTGCACCGACGATGTGCTCTTATCATCAGCCGCCGGCAATGCCTCCACCCCGCCCAACCTTTCGTCATGATGGCTGTGGTACACGTACGAACCAATCAGCGTTCCTGCTATGCCCCCTACAATCACATCTGACGGCGAGTGGTCGCGCCCCGTCACCCGCGCGGCGCTCACCCCCAGCGCCGTACCGTACGCCAACAGCTTGGTGAGCTTCCCTGGATACTCATCCGCAATGACCGTCGCAATCGACCACGAAAGCACCGCGTGGTCAGAGGGGAACGCTCTTCCTCCGCCGACAAAAAAATCACCCGGGTTCGGCGCTGCGAACGGTCTCTGACGTCGCGTGACCTCCTGCACAATGGTGTTGAAGATCATCCCGTCGACTGCCGCTTCTGCGGCCAATCGCCCGGTCTCGGATGCGTGTTCGTTCTTTGTGAGGTGGCCATCGAAGAAGAGAATCGCGCCTGCCCCAATCAGCGCGCCCACTCCCACGTTGGAAATCTCCGTACTCCGCTTTGTGAACTTCACCGACGACGGCGTGTGCTGCATCACGCGACTGTCCGTCGCAATTGCGGCTCCAGTAATCGCTCCCAACGGCAGCAGCCAATCCAGATCGTGCGGCTCTATGTGCAACGGGCTCGTCCACACCCCAAGTTGGTCACGGGCTACTCCACCAAAGAATAGTTTCGTGGACTTTCCAACCGTCTCAGTCGGTGCTTTCTTTTGTTGTTTCTTCTTCTTCTTCGAATTGTTAGCAGTTGATGAACGCTTCGCCGCATCGACGTTTCCTTGCGCCCAAACGCACATGCCGGAACAAAGTGTTGTCATGAGCAACACGAATAGGACGCCTGTCCCCACTCGTTCTCGCCACCTTGAAAATAAGCGCGTCCGGCTCGAAATGACGTTCTCCTAAGACTGTCCGGCTACTTAGATGTGCGGAGTTCCCGTTTCTTTTGCCGTCACCACGATTACGAATTGTTCATCGGAAGTACTAAGGCAATTCCACGTAATTCGCGGGGAAAACATGCGATGGGTGCTCGCATCCAACTCCCCTAGAACCACAGAAAACGGACTTAATTAGTACTGGTTCACTGGATCGGCATCGCACGATCGTAACTCTATAGTCCAATTTTCAAGGGCCCTGATCGATGTTGCTAAGTCATTCCCCGGCATTGTTCGCGGAAATTCAAATGCCCGTTCTTGCAACTTCTATGGGAGCTGTACTCACCCTGTTTGTGAAGAGCTGCGGCTTCCACTTTCAATGGTGTCGAGATCCCCTGGCGCACCACACCCACAAAAGCCGCGTTCCCCGTCTCGGCGGAATCGCCGTGTATCTCGCAATCGTTCTTGCGATTGCCGCACTCAGCTATGTTCTCGGTCTTCACACCACTCTGCCCGCGCTCGCGATTCTCATCGCTGTCGTACCCGTTCTCCTTGTCGGTTGTTACGACGACCTCCGTTTT
>DASYAU010000084.1:0-1707 GCA_036501185.1 Candidatus Korobacter sp.
ATCAATCTGCGCGAGCGCGTCGCCATCGCCGTCACCGCCCGCTCGCCCATCGAGAGGCTCAAGGAATACAAGCAGCAGCGCGGCCTCGCGAACCTTCCCTTTCTCTCCGACACCTCCGGCGACTACACCCGCATCTATGTCAATGCCGAAGACGCGGACGTTCCCGGCTTCACCGTCTTTACTCGCGACAACGGAACCATCCGCCACTTCTACTCGAGCGAGATGAGCGGCGACATGGCAGACCCCGGACAAGACCCGCGCGGCGCCCCCGACCTCGATCCACTCTGGTCCATGCTCGACTGGGCGCCGGAAGGCCGCGGCACAGACTGGTACCCCAAGCTCGACTATGGCCACAAGGACTAGAGCATTTTCAGTAATGGGTTGAAGTGCGGAGATTCATTCGGCGTGGCTTTTCCTTCAAGAAAAGCCACAGGAACTTTCGCCAGACCCTCTACACGTATACCGAAAATGCTCTGGCCGTCCTGGCACACGCGCCCTCCGGGCCAACCCGGTGGCCGATCTAGCCTCAGTTATGAGTACCAACAGAAAGCCTGCGCAAGCGAAGCGCTTTGCTCTTACGGATATATCGCGGCAAGTTTCGAACGGTCGCCCCAATGCCTCAGCCTGCCGAAGGGCGGTTGAAGTCGGGTCGCGAAGGTGAGCACGAAGACTCAAGCCAACGGCTGATATAGACACCCGCATGAGCTTCTCCGCAATAATGCCGCGTGTCAAAAATCGAGGCATCTTCGGAGTTCCACTTCCGCACCTTGAGCTCGGTGGCATTGCATTGAATCATGAACCAATGGATTGGGTTTGAGCTTTCCGTACCGCAAATCTCGCATCGATACTGTGTCACTGCAGACATGGTGAAGCCCTTTCTTGGCGGCAGACCTATTCCCTGTTGTGCGCTGGGCTGGACGAGATCAAGAATAGCTGAAACGTATCATGTGTCGCCGATGATCGCTGCGAACCCGCTACGTCCCCACCGCCGTCTTATCAAACCAGAGATGCCACGTCACCCGCCCGATCTCCTCATCGTCCAGCGGCTTCCCCATCGCCTTCAGCGCCAGCTTGATCTGGCCGTGATGATAGCCCTCATGCCACACCATGTGTTGCAGAAGCAGGATCGGATGATCGTAGCGAACCACCATCGGCTTCCCGGTTTCCACCCGGTCCTTCACCGCGGCGCGCACCGCACGGGCGCTGTCGTTCAACATGTGCGCAATACGATCCGGATCGCGCGTCTCACGCCACCCCTTCTCGAGCGGTGCCAAGGCGAACTCCGGCGCATCCTCGCTCAGCACCCACAGCCGCGTCCCGTGGATGTGGAGAAACATCTCCGCCACCGTCTTGCTCCCTGCGACGGCCCGCGCCTCCAGCCCGCCCTCCGGCACCGCGCGCAGCAGATTCACCAGAATAGTGTTGTTCCGATCCCATGAATCCAGCAACGCTTCCAGCAACTTCTGATCCTGTGTTGTCGGCATCGACGCCTCCCGTCTGCCCGCCATCATAAACGCGGCAAACGAAGGTCTGTTTCACGCGTCACCCATTAGCCTCATGCACACGACCGAAGCCTCGGTCTCAGAATTTGCAGAGCCCAGGCATCCTCCGCGGTCACGGCGACCTATAGTCCAGCGCGGACGGCGAAACACGACCTCATGGCCGTCAAGCTGTCCGATCCGGCTTAGTGGTTGATACAAACAAGAA
>DASYAU010000085.1:0-10526 GCA_036501185.1 Candidatus Korobacter sp.
CCCTGCGCGCGGTCTTCTATAAGGATGGAACCGACTGGAGGCCCTTCCCCACCGACTGCTTGAGTGAAGATTGCCTCACCAAGCTCTCTAAGGACTTCCCTCGCGAGACCACCTGGACGATTGCCCTCGATGGCCGCAAACTCGGCGAAGTCCGCAGCCGCATCCCTCCGTCCATCGATTCCGTCTCCGCTGTCGGCAGCCAGCAGATCCTCACTCAAGGCAAGCTGCCCATCATCGGCCAGCCAACGGATGACTTTGCCGGCTTTGCTGGTGAGGCGGTTTTGCGCCCGCTCGTTGCCGTTTCTCAACCCAATTTCAATGATCCCGATCTTTGGAAACCAGTCGCACTCGATCCGTCAACCGCCGTTATCGTCCGCCGCGAGTTCCGCAAGAAATATCCCAAGATCACCGATTGCGAAGCGGAAGAATTCAAGGACTACCGCGATACCGACATCCAGATCACAGAGTCCTATGCGTCGAAGAACCGTTGGCGCCTCGTGCTCGTCTCGATCAAAGGGTGCGATGTCGATGATCTCCGCGGAGACGGCCTCTCGCTCGAGTGGTTCACCATCGATCCGTCAAGCGCCGTTCACTATCTCGCCGGCAATCTGCGACTGGTCGACGCCGGCGATTACGACAACTCCGGCCATTCGCAACTACTTTTCATGATCGACGACTACAACCGCGGCGGCTACGTCCTGTATACCAACGACTTCCAGCAGCACGTCACGTTCGAATATTCCTTCCACTAGCGCCGCCCGAAACAGGGTTATAATTTCCTCCCTTCGAGGCTGCCATGGGCGATTCCACCCGCATTGTGAACTTCGCGCGCACCCTGCTCAATAGCCACTACATTTGGGGTGCGGCCGGCAATACCCCCAATGCAAGCGACGGTATCGGCTCCCGCACATCCCACGTGACTCTCGCGCCCAACTCCCTCGATCCTCACAGTCCTTCCGTCTTCGCCGCTCAGTGCACCACCCTTTCTACGCATTATGTTTGCGCCGGACGCTATCGCCACTTGCAGGGCGGCCGTCAAGCCGGTGCCAGTGACTGGGACCTCAACCACTACCTCGACGAGTTACGAAAACAACCCAGCGAGGCCATGTGGTGTCCCTACGCCAACTACTTCACACCCCGCCTCGTTCAGGGCGACAACACCATCGAGAGCCGCGGCAAGATTATCTGGGGTGAAGACTGCCGCTACGTCCGCCATTTCGATTGCGTCGGCTTCACCAATTTCGTCATCACCAAGACCTGCTTCGATTGCCAGTTGGACATCTCTGCCTACCGCTCCAAACCGTGGCTCACCGCCATCGATAAAGCTGCGGCAAACGTCCCTGGCGATATTGTTTTTCGCGACAACGATCACATCGGTTTTCTCACCGAAAAGGGCACGGTAATCCAGGCGCAGGACGCCGCCAATGGCGTGCATGAATCTGAAACCTACGTCCCCAACGCCTGGACCGATCGCATGCGCATTCAGGCGGGCTATATTCGCCATTCCTAGCCGCGCCCGCACCTCATGTTATCGTTTCAAAAGCATGAATTCTCGCGACCAACTGCTTGCGATCCTCGCCGAGAAGAGCTTCGCGCTCGGCCAATTCAAGCTTTCCAGCGGCGGCACCAGCGACTACTACGTTGACTGCCGCGTGACGACGCTCAGCGCCGAAGGCGCGCGCCTCACAGGCATTGTCTTTCTCGACGAAATCCATCGCCACGGCTGGAATCCACAGGCCATCGGCGGCCTCACCATGGGCGCGGACCCTATCGTCACCGCCGTCTCCATCGCCAGCGCGCAGCAGGGGTCCGGCTTGATTGATGGATTCCTCGTTCGCAAGGCCGCCAAAGAACACGGCATGAAGAACCGCATCGAGGGCTACAAGCACAAAGGCGCGCGCGTGGTCATCGTCGACGACGTTTGCACCACTGGCGCTTCTACGATCGAGGCCATCGCCGCTGCTCGTGAGTTCGGCTTTGAAATCGCCGGCGTCATGTGTCTCGTCGAGCGTCTCGAGGCAATGGGCCGTCCGGCGGTGGAATCCGAAGCCGCTGGTGTGCCGTTCATCTCCATCTTTACATCTGATCACGTGCGCCAGTGTCACGTTGCGCTGAAGAGCAAGGCTGCTAAAAGCTAACCCATGCCAACATCCAATATCAAAACCCTTGAGTGGACCGACAATGGCGTTGTTTTCGTCGACCAGACGAAGCTGCCGACCGAAGAGGTCTACGTCACGTGCCGCACCTACGAAGAAGTCGCGCTGGCAATCAAAGACATGATTGTGCGTGGCGCGCCTGCCATTGGCGTAGCCGCAGCCATGGGCATCGCTCTCGGCGTGCGCGACGCCAAGGTCTCGACCGTCTCAGAACTGCGCCAGGTCCTTGGTGGGATCTGTCGCACCATCGGGGAAACGCGCCCCACGGCGGTGAATTTATTTTGGGCGATTCGCCGCATGCAGCGCAAATTCGAACAGCTCGGCAACATGCCGATCGCCGTCGTGAAAAAAGAAATGGTCTTGGAAGCGCAGCGCATGCAGCTTGAAGACGTTGCTGCGAACCAGGCGCTGGGCCGCAACGGCGCTGTACTCATGCCCTCTGAAGGCGGCGTGCTCACGCATTGCAATGCCGGAGCCCTGGCCACTGCCGGATACGGGACTGCACTGGGCGTGATCCGCGCGGCGATCGAAAGCGGTAAGAAAATCCATGTCTTCGCTGACGAAACGCGACCGTTCCTGCAAGGCTCGCGCCTGACCGCATGGGAGCTGATGAAAGATGGCATCGATACCACCGTTATCAGTGACAACATGGCCGGAACGATGATGGCGCAGGGCAAGATCAAGGCGGTTGTCGTCGGTGCCGACCGAATTGCTGCGAATGGCGATGTCGCGAACAAGATAGGGACATACACCGTCGCGGTGCTCGCGAAGGAGCACAACCTTCCGTTTTACGTTGCGGCGCCGTGGTCCACCATCGATCTCGAAACCACCGATGGTTCGAAGATTCCCATCGAACAGCGCTCCAGTAAGGAAGTTACGCACATGGCGGGCCGCCAGCTCACGCCCACTGGCGTGAAGATCGAAAATCCTGCGTTCGACGTCACGCCTCACCGATACGTGACGGCGATCATCACCGAACGTGGTGTCGCGACGTCGCCATACCACGAATCTTTACGCAAACTCGCACAAAGCGAGACAGTTAGCGCTTAATCTCGACAACTTCGCGCCTGCATACGGGTTACTTTGAACGAGTAACTTCTATGCAGGCAGTGCGCTCCATTGTCGAACGCTTCACCGCCGCGATAATTCAGCCGCTGGTCACGCTTGGCGTGAGCGCCGCGATCGCTACGGCGGTGATGGAACTGCTTCGCGATGTGCGGCTTATCTTCTCGCGCGATTAATTCCCAAATTGAATCTCTGCGGCCTCCACGACTTTCACCGCGTGCGCTCCAGCGTCGAAGCCATCCAACAGGCGATTGTGATGGAAAATGATTTGCTGGAAAGTGAGACCGCCGAAGTCGGCGGTCATGTGGCCGTCTTTGACCAGCGTGACGTTGTAACCCAAGCTCACAGCGCGTCTTACGGAGGTATCGACGCAATACTGGGTCATGCATCCGCAGATGATCAGGTGATCGACCGCGAGTTTTTCGAGCGCGGATTGCAGCGCGGTCTCGTGGAAGCTGTCGCAGTACTTTGTGTGGATTAGAAAATCTCCGCGTTTCATCGAGATTTCTTCACGAATCGGATAGCCGGCGCTGCCTGGTTCGAGGCGGTGGCCGATTTCGCCTTCGTGCTGCACATAAATCACCGGAACTTGCGCGACGCGGGCGCGCTTTAGCAGATCGTGAATGCGCCAGACCATTGCATCCAAAGCTTTTTCCGCTTCTTCGGCGCGCGCTCCGGAGATGCCGGAGAGAATGCCTTCCTGCACATCGATTACTACTACCGCGGTCTTGCTCATTTCGGTCTTTCTGAGAGGCGCGACGAAATGGTCGCACCAGCATCTAATAAATACCTTGATTTCTACATATTCCAGCCAAAATAAATCGATCCGGATGGATTTATTTCGCCCGAAATCCAGCGGACGCCATCCTATTGTTCTTGCGCTGCACGGATCCGGCGGGATCCGCAGCTCGCAGCACGGCGAGTTCGCGCAACTGCTTGCGGATCGTGGGTTTGCGGTGTTCGTGCCGCACTACTTTGAAGTCACCGGAACCGACTGGGCGTATCCGCAGGAGATTCGCGAAAAGCATCGGTTCTGGATTAACGCGATCTCCGACGCGATCGATTTTGCTTCGCAGCAAGAGTTCGCCGACGCTGATTCCATTGGGCTTGTTGGTTTTTCTCTGGGCGCTTATCTCGCCTTGGGGCTGGCGGCAATGCAGCCGCGGATTCGCGCGGTGGTCGACTTCTTCGGCGGTATGCCGGACGAAATGATTGCCGAGATGCGCCATTGTCCAGCCGTCCTTATCTTGCACGGCGACAAAGATTTAACCGTGCCGGTGACGGAGGCATTCAAGCTGGAATCGCTGCTCAAGGCGCGAAATGTGCCGCATGAATTGAAGATCTATAAAGGTGCAGGACACGGATTTCGCGGGCTGGATATGCTCGATGCGGCGCAGCGGACTTATTTCTTTTTGAAACAGCATCTTAGAAATACACAGAACGTGGAGACGCCGCACGCCGTATAAAGGATCATGATCAAGTTTCTGCTCTGGTGCATATTGCTCGTCATCTGCTGGCCGGTAGCGATCCTCGCCTTGATCCTCTATCCATTTATATGGCTGATTCTGCTGCTGTTCCGCATTGTCGGAGTGGCGGTGGGAGGCGTCCTGGATTTCATCTGGGCGATCTTCGCGCTGCCCGCGCGGCTGGTGCGGCGCGTAGCTTAGCTGCATTTTCAAGCGCGATTCGGGCTGTTTTTTCGACAAAAACAGGCACATTTCTGCGACTGGAACGCGCTTTCGAAGCGCGTTTTTTTGTGTACCGAGAAAATCGCGGAAAGCGGGGAAATGATGGGAATTGGCGGGAAGCTGCTGTTTACGCGGGTTTGCAGCGATAAAAGCGAATTTCTTCGGGACCGCGCGAAAACGCGATTTGGTGGCGAAAAACGGCGAAAAAGGACGTTTTTGGGCTTCGTGGGAGCAGGTTCCCGACTGCGGTATTGCGGAACTCGCAACGCGGAAGGATCATGAAACGATGCAACAGTTTCGCTGCATCCCGGTGATCGCGGTTCTGATTTTTGTTTTCGCTTGCGCCTTCGTTCCCGCGCAGACGAGTGAGCCGACGATCTGCATTGCGCCGAATCGCGGCGAGACGCCGGAGCGCTGCGCTGCCGGACTTTGCGACGGCGGTGAGCTGTCGGTGCAGTTCGATCATCGTCCGCGAATGCAATGGCCGAAGGACAAGAGCCTCGCGGTGACGGATCTGGAACCTGATGTGGCGCACCGCGTGGTCGTTTTTCGCGCCGGAAAACCGCAGCAGTCCTTCACGTTTCGCTTCTCCGAATTTAAGTCGGACCATCTCTGTTTGTTTCTGAATGATCTGTATTGGACCGCGCAGTTGTGGGAGTCGAAGCGAGCGCCGTGGTGTAAGTGCAAGTAGGAGGGGCGATGCCTGCTGGATTGAATGATCCGTTAATCGAGAAAACACGATCGGGATTCAAGATTGCATTTATTGAATTCGCGGTGATTTTCTTCGCGGAGGAAGGCGTCAGCCTGCTGCGGAAAAACGGGCAGACGTTGATCGATTCGCTTGGCATCGCGCTTCTCTCGGCGGTAATTCTGTCTTTTATCCAGCGTGAATAGATCCGTCGCGCCGAAGAGCAGCTGCAAGTAAAGGCATACGTTATGAGCATCAAATCACGCAGCCGGGGTCAGCTCTATTCCCTGTCATTCGACAGCGAGAAGCTGACCGTCTCAGCGGCCGATGGCGTCAGTTCTAAGCCTGATATTTCCCTGAGATGGGCTGACGTAAAT
This sequence comes from Candidatus Korobacter sp., assembly GCA_036501185.1. GTDB lineage: Bacteria > Acidobacteriota > Terriglobia > Terriglobales > Acidobacteriaceae > Korobacter. The sequence goes on from DASYAU010000085.1 coordinate 5,975, forward strand.
GGCGTCGTCGCATTTAAGCGGGACTGCCTATCAATGGACCAGATCTGTCTCACATTTTTGGCGACGACTGGTGGCCTTGAACTAAACGAAGAGATGGAGGGCTGGCCAGGGTTGCTCGAGGCGTTGCCGTCGATGCTTCCTGTGTTCCCGCGATCAGAGGAATGGTGGGAGAATGTGGTGCAACCGCCGTTCTCCACGAACCTCAGCCGTTTATTCTCGAGGGTAGTTGTTGGTGAAGAACCGCCTCCTCACTAGGAAGCCCGATGACCGTCGTCGAATGGCTTTTCGGATCGGTGCTGGTGATTACGATGGGCCTCTATGTGTGGACGGTGGCGTCCACCGGACGCAAGGTCACGAAGAAGACGATCCAGCCGCTCATTGACGATGTTTTCGGCACGCGGGAAGAGCCGCCTGAAAAGTAGTTTGGGCGCCTCGCTCGCACAGGCGTGCCGCCCCTGAAGGGGCTTTTCTATTGTTGGGCGAGCTTCCCCGACGCTGGCGCGTCGGGCTTTAAAACCGGGGCGGCCTTTGGCCTTGGAGTTTCGTAAGCCGATGCCTCGTCGCTGCGTTTGGTGGAATTCGAGTCGGCTCACGATTGTTCGAGCGCAAATTAGAGTGGCAGGAGAAGGTTATCTTGTGCGTTGAAAGCGGCGTGCCGCCCCTGAAGGGGCTTTTCTTTTGCTGGGCGAGCTTCCCCGACGCTGACGCGTCGGGCTTTAAAACCGGGGCGGCCTTCGGCCTTGGAGTTTCGTAAGCCGATGCCTCGTCGCTGCGTTTGGTGGAATTCGAGTCGGCTCACGATTGTTCGAGCGCAAATTAGCGTCGCAGGAGAAGGTTATCTTGTGCGTTGAAAGCGGCGAGGCTGACGCCTCGCTCGCACAGGCGTGCCGCCCCTGAAGGGGCTTTTCTATTGTTGGGCGAGCTTCCCCGACGCTGGCGCGTCGGGCTTTAAAACCGGGGCGGCCTTTGGCCTTGGAGTTTCGCGAGCCGATGCGGGAGGGCGGCGTGGTGGCGGAATTCAAGACGCATGGCAATTGTTCGCGGGCAGAGGTGGAAGAGAAAGATTATCTTGCGCGGTGAAAGCGGCGAGGCTGGTGCCTCGCTCGCAGAGGCGTGCCGCCCCTGAAGGGGCTTTTCTTTTGTTGGGGCGGCCTTCCCCGACGCTATCGCGTCGGGCTTCAAACGCGGGGCGGCCTTCGGCCTTGGAGTTTCGCGAGCCGATGAGGGATGGCTGCGTGGTGGCGGAATTCAAGACGCATGGCAATTGTTCGCATACGAATTGATGTGGGAAACCCGGCGCGGCCTTCGGCCTTGGAGTTACGTGAGCCGATGAGGGATGGCTGCGTGGTAGGCTTCCTCATTACATGGATCTTTTATCTAAGTTTCTGATGAAAACTTTTTTGGTCTGGGTGGTGGGGGGGGCTGCTTGTTTGGCCCAATTGCCGCCGAAGATGCCGGACAAGGTTCCTGGCGCGGTGACGCTGTATCGGCTGCCGCAGCCGCCGGCTACTACCGTGAAACCTGTTTATCCACAGAGCGCGTTGGAGCACTGGGCTAGCGGGACGATCACCCTCGACGTGATCATCGGTGCCGATGGCGCGGTGGAGCAGATTGGCTGCGACGACAACTGCAGCGACTCGCGCCACGATCTTGTAGAGGCGGCGGCCGCGGCGGTGAAGCAGTGGAAGTGGAACCCGATCCTGGTGAAGGGCAAGCCCGCGCGGGTGCGGACGCATGTGCCGGTGATCTTCCTGCTCGATGAAGAGACGCCGCCGGTTTCCGTGTGTGCGCTGCTGAAAGATCCAACCGCGTTCGTCAATAAAGTGGTGAATATCTCGGGCAGTGTCCATGTGCTCGACCGCACCAAGACGATGCACGGCGATTGCGATGGGGAGGTCGGCGTGCTGGACAACAGCGAGATTACGCCGCCGATCAATGACACGAAGTTCCTGAACTTCCAGCAGGCAATGGCGATGGGCCCGGCTCCGGTGTCGATACGCGGGCTGGTCAGGGTGGACAAGAGCCCGGGATATCATCCCGAGCTGCAGATTGTGTTGATGCGGGTGTTGAAGAATGGGAAGTGAACGCCTGTGGCGCGGCTAGCGCCGCGCATGGAAGGCCAGCCGCCCCTGAAGGGGCATGTTCTTTTTGGTCGCAGCTTTCCCGACGCTAACGCGTCGGGCTTGAAACCCAAGTCGGCCTTCGGCCTTGTATGGTTGCGAAACTTCTAAAATTCCATTGTTTTGAGGGACGGGCTGATGATCAGCGTTGGCTCCGTGGCTTTCTGGACGTCTTCAATAGTCAGGCCTGGCGCGATTTCTTCCAGCACAATGCCTTGATCGCGGAAGACGCGCATGTAGCCCATCTCCGTCACGATGGTGTCGACGACGCGTGTGCCGGTCAGCGGCAGGGTGCACTTGCGCAGGATTTTTGGCTTGTCGCCCTTGGCGGTGTGCTCCATGGCGATGATGACGCGGCGCGCGCTGGCGACGAGGTCCATGGCGCCGCCCATGCCTTTCACCATTTTGCCCGGGATCATCCAGTTGGCGAGGTTGCCTTCTTCGTCCACCTCCATGGCGCCGAGGACGCTGAGGTCGATGTGGCCACCGCGGATCATGGCGAACGAATCGGCACTGGAGAAATAGCAGGTGCCGGGAATCTCGGTGACCGTCTCTTTGCCGGCGTTGATGAGGTCGGGGTCTTCCTGGCCTTCGTAGGGATACGGGCCGACGCCGAGCATTCCATTCTCGGATTGCAGCACGACTTCCATGCCGGGCGGAACGTGGTTGGCGATGAGCGTGGGCATGCCGATGCCGAGGTTGACGTAGAAGCCGTCCTGGAGTTCGCGGGCCACGCGGCGGACGATGCGTTCGCGCTTCTCGTGGTCTTTTTGCTTATTGATGTTCGGTGCGGTGCTCATTATTCGGCCTTCTTGCGCAGGGTGCGGCGCTCGATGCGTTTTTCCTGGCCAACGGTTTGGAAGATGCGCTTCACGTAAATGCCGGGGGTGTGCACCATGTCGGGATCGAGCTCGCCGGGCTCGACGAGGTGCTCGACTTCGGCGATGGTGATTTTCGCGGCGGTGGCCATCATGGGATTGAAGTTGCGCGCGGTTTTGCGATAGACGAGGTTGCCCCACTTGTCGCCCTTCCACGCCTTGATGAGCGCGAAGTCCGCGGAGAGAGCGCGCTCGAGGACGTACATGCGTCCCTGGATGCTGCGCGTTTCCTTGCCTTCCGCGACGACCGTGCCGTAGCCGGTGGGCGTATAGAATGCGGCGATGCCGGCACCACCCGCGCGAATGCGCTCGGAGAGCGTGCCCTGCGGGATCAGCTCAAGGTCGATGCGGCCGGAGAGGACCATTTCTTCGAGCAGCTTGTTCTCGCCGACGTAGCTGCCCTTGTGGCTGGTGATCTGGTTGTTGTAGAGCAGGATGCCGAGGCCGAACTCGTCGACACCGACGTTGTTGCTGATGGTGTGCAGGTTCTTCACGCCCTTCTTGGCGAGCGCGGCGACGCAATTCTCTGGGATACCGCAAAGGCCGAAGCCTCCGACCATGATGGTGGCGCCATCGGGAATGTCGCGCACGGCTTCGTCGGCATTGGCAACGACTTTTTTCATGACAAACATTTAACCACAGAGGGCACGGAGGGTGCAGGTGTGGTGATTAGTGGTTAGTGATTAGTGATTAGGAAAGGCGCACTTCGGCGCGAATCCCCGGTTTTGCTAATCACTAATCACTAATTACTAATCACCTTTCTTGAGGCTTTTGCGGAAGCGGTTGGCGGTGTCGAATTCTTCGCGGAGGGCGGGGTGGCGGAGGTTGTCGCGTAGGTGCGAGAGGTGTTGCTCGTATTTGAGGAGGACGTCGCTGAGATTTTTTGCGTTGGTGGCAACGATGTCGCGCCAGAGAGTGTAGGAACTGGCGGCGAGGCGCGTCATGTCGTGGAGGCCGCGGCCGGCGATCTGGCGGAGGATGGGGTCGTCGGGAAATTCGGCTTCGATCGCCGATGCGAGCGCGGTGGAGATGAGCTGCGGGAGATGGCTGGTCCAGGCGACGAGGCGATCGTGGCGCGCGGGATCCAGATAGACGGGGACCGCGCCGGTTCTGGCGATGAGGGCGATCCATTCCGCGGCAGTGCTTGCGGGATCGGGCTGACCGTTGAGCAGGGTGAAGATCCATGGCGCGCCCTGGAAGAGCTCGGGCTTGGCGTGGTCGAGGCCGGCGTGTTCGGCGCCGGCCATGGGATGCGATGGGAGAAAGCGACTTCCCGCCGCGCTGCCGAAGACCTGTTGTGCGCGGTCGGCGATTTCGCGCTTGGTACTGCCGACATCGGTGAGAAGAGTGGTAGAGGGAACCACGGGGCCTAGGCGCTCGAGGAGATCGATGATCGCGCCGACCGGCGTGGCGAGGACGACGACCTCACTTCCCTGCGCGGCGAGAATCGGATCGGTGCTGCCGTGAGTGACGATGTTGCGGCCGATGGCGGCGGCGAGAACTTCCTGGCGATCGCATCCGGCGAGTTCACCGGTGAATCCGGCGCGGCGGAGG
>DASYAU010000086.1:0-1755 GCA_036501185.1 Candidatus Korobacter sp.
AGCTGGGTTCATGGTTTTGTGCTCGACAAGTCGCGGCCTGAGGCGCTCTTCGTGATGGGCGATTACGAAGTAGAGGTGAGCCTCGACGAAATCTTCGGCAGTCATGCGGAGAATGGATATGGCCTGATCATGATGGCGCACCCGACGCTGGAACCTGCTCAGTACATCGGTGTGGGGAAGGGCTTCCGCGTGAAGTTCACGCCGCGGGATCCGAACGCGAAACGCGTGGGCATCGGCACGATTGACGAAGGGCGCTTCGAGAACGGGCGGTGGATCGCGGGCCGGCGGTTGAACGGGGATGAAAACGACCAGGGCGAGTACTGGCGCTTCGATCCGCGCGAGCTGCGTGTGGAGAAGGTGACGTTGTATCGGTTTCAGTGAATACAGGCTAGATTTCGAGTCGAACGCTGAGCGTGCCGTCCGGTTGTGGCGCGGCCGTGACTTGTTCAAGCGAGGAAACGAACCAGTCGGCGGCTGTAAGCTCGGCCTTCGCGTGTGACGACAACACGGCGAGCACCCTGCAGCCGGCGGCTTTGCCGGAGGCGACGCCGGCGGGTGAGTCTTCAATAACGAGGCAATCGGCGGGTGCGAGCTTGAGAAGTTTTGCACCAGTGAGGTAGGGCTCAGGGTGCGGCTTGCCGTTGGCGACGCGTTCAGCGGGCACGAGTGTTTTGGGAATGGGCAGGCCTGCATGCTTGAGGCGGCCTTCGAGCAGACGCACAGTCGCTGAGGTGACGATAGTCCAGCGATCGGCGGGCAGTGAGGCGAGGAGTTTCTCAACGCCGGGTAGGATGATGAGGCCGCTGTAGTCTTCGGCATCGTAGTCTTCGAGGCGGCGCTGCTCTACGACGGGATCGAGATCGGGCCGGAGAGCACGCAGCGTGTCGACGGCGCGGCGGCCGTGCGTGGACTGGAGCGAAAAGGCGCCTTCCATATTGTGATGCTTCGCCCATTCGAGCCAGCAGCGTTCATCGGCGCCGGTGGAGCTGATGAGGACGCCGTCCATGTCGAAGAGAATGCCGCGGGTCGTGATCTCGATGAACATCCTACTCATTGATGATGGCATGCGGTGCTGCGACGCAAAAGGGCGAGAATTGGGGTAGTCTGTCGGTAAGTTTCCTTGAGGAGGACCCCACCCATGGAACGTCGAGATTTTCTGAAGCAGAGCGCTTTTACCGCAGCCGCCGCGGCGAGTGCGCGACTGGCCAATGCGACACCGGCACAACCGATTGCGCGACGGCCGCTGGGCCGGACGGGCGAGCATCTTTCGATCATCGGCTTCGGCGGCATCGTGGTGATGAACGAAGACCCGGCTCAGTCGAAGAACATTGTGGCCGAGGCGGTAGACCGCGGCATCAACTACTTTGACATTGCGCCGAGTTACGGCAACGCGCAAGAACGGCTCGGGCCGGCGCTGGCTCCGTACCGGAAGAATTGTTTTCTCGCTTGCAAGACCGAAGGACGCACGAAGGACGATTCGCGCAAGCAGCTTGAGGAGTCGCTGCGGCTGCTGAAGACGGACCACGTCGATCTGTACCAGTTCCACGCGCTAACGAAGATGAGTGACCTGGACAAAGTGCTGGGCCCGGGCGGCGCGATGGAGACGATGGAGGCGGCGAAGAAGGAAGGCAAGATTCGCTACATTGGCTTCTCGGTGCACTCCCAGGAGACGGCGGTGGCGGCGATGCATCGCTATCCCTTCGATACTGTGCTCTTTCCGGTGAACTTTGTTCTGTTCTCGCAGGCCAAGTTCGG
>DASYAU010000087.1:0-2054 GCA_036501185.1 Candidatus Korobacter sp.
GCTTGAATTGCAGGAGATCCAGGAAGCGGATTTCGATCTTAGCCTCACTGGATTCGATCCCGGCGAAATCGACGACCTGCTGGCGCTCGACGACGAGGAGAAGGCGAATGCTACGCCTCCGCTGCCGGAGACTCCCGTTTCCCGGACGGGCGATCTCTGGCAACTCGGTTCACACCAGGTGCTCTGCGGCGACGCGACCAGCGCGGAAGCTGTCGCTCGGTTGCTTGGCGAACGGAAGCCGCGGTTGATGGTCACCGATCCACCGTATGGAATCGAACTCGATTCGGAATGGCGCGATCGCGCGGGACTGAACGGTATGGGCAAAGCACAACCCAGCTACATGAAGCAGCGCACGAGCGGCCACAACGAGACAACAATTTCCGGCGACACGCGCGCGGATTGGTCGCAGGCGTTCGCACTCGCGCCAAGCCTGGAAGTCGCGTACGTTTGGCACGCTTCGAAGTTTACACGCGAGGTCCTCGATGGGCTTTTGCGCATCGGGTTCGTTCATCACCAACAAATCATATGGGACAAAGGCCGGACAGTTTTAACAAGAACGCATTACTGGTTTCAGCACGAGCCTTGCTGGTATGTCCGAAAGAAGAACGCGCCGTGGTTTGGCAAGGCCGGTCAGAACTCGACGATCTGGGATTCGGCGTCACCCAAGTTCATCATGGGTGGGTCGGACGAAGACAAGTTCGATCATCCGACGCAGAAGCCAGTGGACCTCATGCGGCGCCCGATTCTGAACCACCTGCGGCGCGGCGAGCTGGTTTACGATCCATTTCTTGGGAGTGGCACCACGCTCGCGGCGGCGGAGCTGACGGAACGCGTCTGCTACGGGATCGAGCTTGATCCGAAGTATGTCGACGTTGTGGTCCAGCGCTGGCAGCAGTTGAGCGGAAAGGAAGCCAAGCTGGACAGCGACGGCCGAACGTTCGCAGAGCTTGCGGGAGAGCGTCGCGCGGGAGCGCCGGCATGAATCGCAGAGAACCAGACAAAGAAAAGCCGCCGAGGCGAAACCCCGGCGGCCCGTGGAAACGGATTCGATGCTTCTCAGCCGATCGAATACCTACGCTCGCCGTCCTCCCCCTTGGTCGAGATCACCGTCAGGCCCATCTTCTTGCCGATGGTGCCCGACAGGAACCCGCGGACCGAATGTGGTTGCCAGCCCGTCGCTTTCATCAGATCCTTGGCAGTCACGCCTCCAGGCCGTTTCAACAGTTCCAAAACCTGGTCGGTCTTGCTGCCCTCGCGCGGGCCCTTGGCTTTCTGAGCGCCTTTGGGTGCTTTCTTGGCTGGGGTGGCCTTCTTGGCCGACTTGCCCTTCTTCTTCGCGACGTCGGCGCGCTGTGGCGCACGACTGGCCTTCTTCGTGGCTTTGGATTGCTCGCTCTCAGCCGTTGCGGGGCTGGCGTTGGTTTCTTCTGTTTTCGATGTGCTCATATTGGCTCCTTGTGTGGTGATTACCGTCACGACATCGATCACTCTGTTGCGCCCGGAACGCAAGGCAAGTCTGCACAATTCAGGCGATGCCACGGCGATGAACTGCTGTTTGCGAAGATCACAACTTCTCCGCAGATAGGGGCAGATGGGTGCAGATGGTGAAAGGCCACGGATCAAAGTTCGGTCGCAAGAAGGAAGAAGCAATCGCCGCCCTACTTACGCACAAGAGCATCGAAGATGCCGCTCGTGCCATAGGAATAGGCACAAATACACTCCTGCGCTGGTTACAAATACCCGAGTTTCGGGATGCTTACCGGAAAGCCCGCCGCGAAGCGGTTCAGCAATCGGTTGCGCGGCTGCAACAAGCGACAGGTGCCGCCGCGATCACCATCCTAAAGCTCATGACGGACCCAGGTGCGCCGCACGCCGTTAGACTCCGCGCCGCCGAGTGCGTGTTCGACCGTGCGATCCAAGGAATCGAAATCGAGGACATCGAGGCACGCGTGGTAGCGCTGGAACAAGCCGCCGAGGCGAATGGAAAGGGACGGCGATGAGAATGATCGAGAAGCGGCTGTGGAAATTGGAACATCCACTTGGGATCGCGCCCG
>DASYAU010000088.1:0-3009 GCA_036501185.1 Candidatus Korobacter sp.
CTTTTCTGCCTGCGGCTTCACTTCGTTGAGCAGGATCTGCGTATAGAGGTTGAAGTTGCGATCGACCAGTTCCTGATGGCTCCATGCGTCCCAGGCGCGGGTGATCATCTCCATGGTTCCATAGCCCAGCGGCATCACGACGATCATGGGCTTGATCTTGTTCTGCGCGATGATGTTGTCGAAGATGACATTGGCGCGCCCGACGGCGGTCCATCCGCTGGCATCGTCACTGTAGCCGTGCAAAAGATACAGAACCGGATACTTTGTCTTAGGGTTGTAGTCGGGCGGCGTGTAGACGAAGAAGTCGCTCTGCCGTGCGAGCGTCTGCGATGCATAGAAGTGATGATGTACCACGCCGTGCGGGACCTTCTGCATATCCCAATCCATCGGCTGCGGTCCCGGAACCTCGATCTCGTTCTGGATGTTGAGCAGGTTTGGCTTGACGAGCACGCTGCCGGGATCGAGATAAGCGATGCCATCAGCGGTGAAGCCGTATCCGTAGTACTCGGGCTGAAGGGGTGTGGTGGTCAGGGTCCAGACGCCATCCGCGCCCTGGCTCATGGGCTGCGGGTCCGCTCCTTCAAGATCGAGCAGCACATTCTTCGCGCCCGGCAGCGGGAAGTGGAAGGTGATGGAGCCGTCTGCATGGACGGTGGGTCCGGCGGGATGCTGCGGTGGCAGTTGCGCAGCCGCCCGCTGGGGCGGCGTGTGTTCGTTGCTGACGGTGGACTGAGCTTGAGTCATAGCCGGCAAAACCAATAGCGCGGCAGAGAGAAATGAGGCAGCGCGGGAAAGGGCATTCATGTCGCCCAACAGTCTAGTGCATTTTGTTACGCCGGGTCAGGGAGAGATCCTGCAACGCGGAAACAGCACGGCGGCAGATGGTGTCTGCCGCCTGTGATGGAAAGGGTTCGTCCTTACTTCTTCGTGGGTGCGGGCGCCTGCTGATGGACCGGAGCCGTCGGAGTACCTTCAAGCACCGAGCCGCCGCCGGCATGCTTGCCGATAAGGACAAAGAGGGCAATGGAAGTGACCATGAAGATGATCGCTCCCCAAGTGGTGAAACGGGTGAGCATGTTGGCTGCGCCGCGAGGTCCGAAGGCGGTCTGCGATCCTTGACCGCCGAAAGCGCCGGCGAGATCGGCGCTCTTACCCTGTTGCAGCAGGATAACCGCGATCAGAAACAGAGAGACGATGACGTGAATAATGGTCAGGAAGATGATCATGCGACTGCTTTCTAAAAAGGCTGCGCCCGAAGCGCATGGAGTCTAATTTTTGGTGATGCAATTTGAGAATTCTGGTGCGGAAGAGGGGACTTGAACCCCTATGCCTCTCGGCGCCACCCCCTCAAGATGGTGTGTCTGCCAATTTCACCACTTCCGCACGCGTGGGAATCCATGCTGAGTATAACAAATTCTCCTGCACGCTCCGAGGACGGGCCGGCTCGCTAGAAGTGGTCGGCGAGGGCGTCGAAACGGTCAAGTTGGAGCAGGCGCTGCGGCGGCACAGGTTGCGCGAGACTGTCGTGTTCCAGCACCCAGGTGTTGGGATGATGCATGTAGACGGCGTGGAGGCCGGCAGCGATCGCGGGATTGATATCGGAACGCGGGCTGTTGCCTATCATCCACGTGGTCTCCTGCACAAGCGAATACCGTGTGACGATCTCGCGATAGGCATCGGGGTGCTTCTCCGGCGGAATCTCGACAGCGGTGAAGTGCATGTGGATGCCGGAGCCGTCCAGCTTCTTCTGTTGTTCGCGCGCATTACCTTTCGTGACCAGGATGAGGCGATGGCGCGCCGCCAGCAGCGGAAGTGTTTCGGCAACGCCGGGGAGCAACTCGATGGCGTGATCCGCGATGGACTGAGCGAAGGAAGCGATGCGTTGCCGTTGCTCGCAGGAGGGTGAAGTGTCTGAGAGCTCGGTAAAACAGTCGACCAGAGAACGTTCGAAGCTGGCCATGCCGTACCCATGCGCATCGATGGTGGCATGTTCACAGCGGTTCAACACCTGCCGGACTTCAGCGGGTGCATGCTGATGATGATCAAGATAGGCGATGAAGCCCGCGATGGCGTGCTCGAAGTAGATGTTGTTCTCCCACAACGTGTCGTCGGCGTCGATGAGAAGAGTCTGGCGTGAAAGCAAAGAGGTCATACTTTGAGAATCATCGCATGAAGACGTTCGATCGAGACTGGCGCGGGCCATCTCCCGCGCTTTACAGCGCTAGAGCCAGCCGTTGTTTCGCTCGAGCCGCAAGGTGAAACAGGGCGACCCAGTTCATGACTCCCAGAAGCGCGTCTGTTCCGAGGGAAGTCCAGGCGGCTCCGAGCCAGCCCAGCTTCGGGATGAGAATAATGTTCAGCCCGAGGTTGCCGAGTGCAGCGATCGACTGTGACAGGAGACGGTACTTCTGATACCCCGCCCCGGCGATTGCGTCTCCGGCGCTGAGATGGAAGCAGCGAAAGAAGGGAATGAGACATAGCCAGCGCAGGGCGCTCACGGACTCCAGATACGATTTGCCAACGAGGTGCGGAATGATCGGGGCCAACAGGAACATGCCGGCGGAGATCGCCAGTGCCAGGAAAACTGTCCGCTTCAGGAGCACTTTGGCCATGGGAACAGTGCCGATGATGCCTTTCGCTCCTTCGCGGAAGAAGCGCGGAAAAGCCGCGGCCACGATCGACATGATCGGCATCGTTCCGATATTCACGACGCGATAGGCCATCGAATAAAGTCCGTTTGCGCGAATCATTCCGTCGTGCGTCAGGACGACCTTGTCCACATCGTTGTAGACAGCCGTCGTGGAACCGGAGATGGCAAAGACGAACCCTTCGCCAGCGCGTTGGAAGAGCAGTGGAATAGAGAATGATGGCCGGCCAAAGTGCCGCGTCACGGTTACAAATGCGATGATAGCGCCAATGCCGGAGACGGATAGCGAGGCCAGAGCCCATTGCCAGGCCAACGCGCTTTTCAGGGTTACGAGGAAGATGGCGGCCATGATGAGCCTGAGG
>DASYAU010000089.1:0-28399 GCA_036501185.1 Candidatus Korobacter sp.
GAAGCTATCCAAGCCGCCATCGGCCTCTAACCTGGGCAGAAATGTGAGTGGAAACTATGTGGGTGCCCCACCCCTGTCCGAAGGACAGGGGTGGGCTGGCAATACCGGCGGCACCCCCATCACTTCTTCTGATCTCGCTCCAAGGCTCGTGCCATCTCCCCACTCACCTCATTCCCGCCTTCCCGCAACCCTTCCATCGCCCCGCGCCGGTCCGCTTCCGACCGGTTCTGGTTCAGCTTCCAGCTTGCTTCCAATCGCGTAATTCGCAGCTCGAAAGCAATAATCGCCTTCAGCATGTTGTCCACGTAATCCGCGGGCGCATCCGTAACTTTCCACGGACGCTCCGAGTTCGCCTCGTGCTTCTCCGTCAGCCGAGTCACGATGCCACGCAGCACTTCGCTATCCTCGCTGAACCTCACCATCCCATGCGCATGCACCGCAATGTAATTCCACGTCGGCACTACGCGTCCATGCTCGCGCTTTGCCGCATACCAGTTAGGCGACACGTATCCATTCGGCCCCAAAAAGATCGCCATCCCCTCTCGGTCCTGTAGCGAAATCTTCCACTGTTCATTCGCCCGGGCAATGTGCCCCCGCAGCACGCCGTGTTCGCCTTCGTTGGGGTCGAGGATCACTGGCGCTTGCGTCGCCGTCAGCCCATTCTCGGTCTGCGTCACCAGCGACACGAATCCGCTTCGCGTCATCGCCTCCTGAACGGCCGCCAGGTCTTCCTGCTTGAAATGGTTAGGGGTATACATGGCTGTCTTGTCCTAGCTCCCGGTCTTCACGTCCGCACCCGCAAGTTCGCTACAAGAGGTTTGGCAACCGCGGTGTGGTCGGTTCCAACCGCCGGTAAGGATCGCAGCTCACAATTCAATCGCCGGCCTTCGCCGACTTCATCCGTAGAAGTTTGTCGAACAACGGTTCGCTTCCCGGCAACGCTCGCTCCAATGAGAGCAACTGCTCCTTCATATCCAGACCGCCGCCATAACCACCCAGTTTCCCGTCGGCATTGATAACCCTATGGCACGGGATCACGATTGGGATCGGATTGTGGTGGTTCGCCTGTCCCACCGCCCGGAACGCCGCCGGCTTTCCAGCAGCCTTCGCAATCTCCTGGTACGAGCGGGTCTCCCCATATGGGATCTTAATCAACAGCTGCCAGCATTTCCGCTGAAACTCCGTCCCGGTGCGGAGGTCGAGGGGTAGCGTGAACACCGTGCGATGTCCATCAAAATATTGCGTAAGCTGCTTCCGCGCCTCTTCGGTCTTTTCGTCCGAAATCACCCAGCTCACTTCTTTGTCGAATTTCACCGGCGGGAATTCGCGCGTCCCCCAATCAATGATCACCAACCCTTTTTCCGACACCGCTACCCAAAGCGGGCCGATGGGCGATTTCATTCGCGAGTAATACAGGGTCTCCATAGCGAGGGCTCCAAATTTTGGGGGAAGGATTGGAAAAGCTTACCTCCACTTACCCTCCATGGGAAGACAGAACCACAAAAACCTGGGCTCAAACGCCGGTTCGCTCGAACGCAGCTTTTCGGGTTGCGAGGAAGTACATTGGAATGGCCGCCACAACGATCCCGAGGATCGCCATCACGATGAAATACGCCCTTGGAAGCTCTATCAGAGGTACGGGCCCGAACATCGAGCTCTGCGACTTCATCATCGTCCGCATCAACTCTTGCGCATCAGGACGCAGCCAGGTCAACGAACCATTCACCAGCGCGAATCCGAAGTACAGAAGACCCGCCACCCGTGCCCACGGCTGTACCTTCAGCAGCCCAACGCCGATACCCACGTGCGCCACCATGAACGCCAGCAGAATGCCGACCGCAGCAGGCCCGGTGAGAATTTTCCCGAGGAAGAGCGTGGGCGTGTGCATCAACATCAAAAATGGGAAAAACGCCGTTCCCACAAACAACAAACATGCAATCACCGTGATGCTCACTGGCCTGCCGCCTGTGATTGATGGCGGGGCCACCATCGCAGCTTCCCCGATCGGCATTTCGCCTTGGAAGGGAACCGGTGGCCTAAGCGGCTCGAATTGTGCAATCACTTTGGGACGCAGAAAAAAGATCAGCCACCAAACTCCCACCCCGAGTTGAGCGAGCGCTAGCCCGATCGTCCAGACCTTCATCACCGTTCCGATTTCCGGCATCTGCGCTTGTTGCGCAGCCGTGACCGGGATCGGCATCACCAGCGCCACCAGCCCGCCGAACAGCCCCATGCAGCAAAGCAATCCAGCAAAAACAAGCGTGCAAATGCGCGCCCAGTTCTTCAGGCGCCACAAACCAATGCCGGAACAAAGGCCCCAAATCGCCGGCGCCAGGTACACCGCCATCACCAACGCCATCACGGCGCGCATCGGAAATCCGGGTGCTTGGGAGTTTTGCGGCAAGGTCGGCAACAAGAGCATCATCGATGCTACGAACACCGCGACCAGCAGCGTGAACGCCGAGCCTACGCACGCCAGGATTGCAATGACGCTTACACCCACTGACCGACGCGGCACCCAGGTGACCTCAAGACGAGAGTTGCTTGCTATGCCGCGGATTCTACCCTCTCCCAACTTTCACCCCAACAAAAAACCTCCCGTCCGAATATCGGAACGGGAGGTTCTAGGCCGAACTAGGTTTAAGAAGCTACTGCTGCGGCGTAGCCTGCTGCGCCGGAGCGCTGCTCGCCGGGGCTGCCGGGGCGGCGGTCGCATCCGACTGCGGCGTGTTCGCCGAAGCCGTCATCGTGCCCAGGCTGTTCTGCAACAGGCTGATTTCCACGCGTCCGCCCTTGGTATAGCGCGGCTTGCTGGTGTCAGCATTCGCCGACGTCGCCTGCACCTTCGCGTTGCCCATGCCCATCGTGTAGATGCGATAGACCGGAACGTTCGAGTTGATCACCAGGTAACGCACCACTTCGTCGGCAATGCGCTGCGAGTTCTCGACCGCTGCGCGGCCATGGCCCGGAGCAAAGCCCTGCACTTCTACGATGTAGCCCTTCTGGTCCGCCAGGCCCTTCGACATGTCATCCAGCGAGTCCTTCGCCTTCTTGCTCAGCACGTTCTGCCCAGGACGGAACCGGATCTCGATGTTCGAGGCTTCTTTGTACTGGTCAATGTTCTCGACCGTGGTCTGCACCTGCTGCAAGTGCTGGCTGGCCTGCGTCGCAGTGGTGTTCGCCTGCTGCGCCGTGTTGCCGGCGGCCATTGCATGCTGGTCGGCTTCATTCGCCTTCGCCGAAGCGACGCGGATGCCTTCCTGCGCGCGTGCGTCCACGTCCTTGATCGCCTTCGAGTTCGCCGCCGTCAGCTCATCGAGCTCATTCACGCGGTCCCGGATCGGCGACATCTGGCGTTGTACATACTTTTTACGGGCAAACGGGTTCAGGTGGCCCCAGAAACCCTCGCGGGTATCGGGCGACAGCGGCTGGTGCGCGGCCATGCCCTGCTCCTGCTCGGCCGAGACGCCAGGCGCGGTCTGCTGCGCATTGGCATTGCTGCTCGCCGGCGCTGCCGGTGCCTGCGCCGCCGGCTGCTGCGAGTTGTCACTGGGAGTGTTAGCTGTGTTCTGCGCCAGGACTGGCAGGGACATGGTCAAGGCCAGTGGCAGCGCGATCAAGAGACGGCTTTTCATTGCGGTGATCCTCCGGGGAGTCAGAAACTTGTCTTCTCCGGACTCGAGCGTCGATCCGGAGTAGCCCCTCGTATTACAGGGCTGAACACTCATCTCTATATCAACTCGATTGCCAAACTCCCGCGCTGATAACCGCATTACTTTCAACAGATTTTGTGACCTGAGCTCCCGTCCAGCTGAGTAGGAACGTAACCAACGAGTAATTTTGACAGCCCTGCCCACTCCCCCGAACGAACTCCCCCACCGGGAACCGTTCGCCCCGGCAACGGTTCTCTCAACATGGCACCTAACAGCTAATCGCTAATTGCTTCTTTTTTTACCCCACAGCCAAAAGCCAATGGCCAATAGCCCTCACAGGAATCCCGCCCTCTTCAGCATCCCGCACACCCGCGCCACCGGCAACCCGACCACGTTCGCATAATCGCCTTCGATCCCAGTCACCCACCGCGAGAATATCCCCTGGATCCCATACGCCCCTGCCTTATCCATCGGCTCGCCCGTATGGATGTACTCCGCGATCTCTTCCTCCGAAAGCGGTCCTACGGTCACCCGCGTCGTCTCGCTCTCCACCACGTCGGCCACCGGACTATACAAGCAAACGCCGGTCGTCACCTCGTGCGTTCTTCCCGCGAGCAGCCGCAGCATCCGAGCCGCGTCGGCTTCATCCGCTGGTTTCTCCAACAAGTGCTCATCACTCACAACAATCGTGTCCGCTCCCAACACGAAATCCTGCGGATACTTCTTCGCAAGTGCCCGCGCCTTGTCTCGTGCCAGCCGCTTCGCATATTCTTTCGGCGCTTCGCCGTTCTCCGGCGTCTCCGGCACATGCGCCGGTTCAACTCGAAATACGATCCTTGCCTTACGCAGCAACTCCGACCGTCGCGGCGATGCAGATGCCAAAATCAATCCCATGCGCCCGATTGTACCTACAACCTGTGTAGTCTCAATTTCGTCTGAATCGGAGTGCCCGTGACCATCTCCACCTCACAGCTCCACTACGGCGCCAACTTTCGCAACGGCCGCACCACCTTCCGCGTCTGGGCGCCCAACGCCAAGTCTCTCGCCATCCGCCTCATCCAGAACGGTGCGCAACGCGATATCGCCATGCACCGCGATTCCATCGGCGAGTTCACCCTCGAAGCCGACGCTCGCCCCGCCGATCGCTACTTCTGTTTGATCAATGGCGACCAAGCGGTGCCCGACCCCGTCTCGCGTTTCCTTCCCGAAGGCGTACACGGCCCCACCGCAATCGTCGATCCCGACTCCTTCTCTTGGACTGACTCCGCTTGGCCCGGCCTCGACTACGACGACTGCATCATTTATGAACTCCACATCGGCACCTTCACTCCCGAAGGCACACTCGATGCCGCTATCACCAAGCTGCCATACCTGAAATCTGTCGGCATCACCGCCATCGAGCTCATGCCAGTCAATGCCTTTCCCGGCCGCCACAACTGGGGCTACGACGGCGTGGGCCTCTACGCCGTCCAGCGAACCTATGGAGGTCCCGACGCTCTTCGCCGCTTCGTCGACGCCGCCCACCAGCATGGCCTTACCGTCCTCCTCGACGTCGTTTACAACCACCTCGGCAACGAGGGCAACTACCTTCGTCTTTTCGGCCCTTACTTCACTGCGCACCACACCACGCCCTGGGGCGAAGCCATCAACTACGACACCGACGGCTGCGAGCACGTCCGCCGCTTCGTCATCGACAACGCTCTCTACTGGATCCGCGAATATCACCTCGACGGCCTTCGCCTCGATGCCGTCCAAACCATCAAAGACGATTCTCCGCGACACGTCCTGGAAGAACTCCAGCAAAACGTTCAGACTCTCGCCCAGGAACTAGGCCGCAAAATCAGCGTCATCGCCGAAACCGACGAGAACGATCCGAAATACGTTCGCCCCTTCGGCAGCGGCTACGACCTGCAAGGTTTCTGGAGCGACGACTTCCACCACGCCATCCACGCTTTCTTCACCGGCGAACGCCAGGGCTACTACCAGGACTTCGGCGACCCCGAACAGATCGTCACCGCCCTGCGCGACGGCTACACCTTCCAGGGCCAGCCCTTCAAATTCTGGAACAACGAGAAACGCGGCAAGCTCGCGCTCAACGTCCAGCTTCCCGCGAATGTCATCTGCATCCAGAACCACGACCAGGTCGGCAATCGCGCCAAGGGAGAACGTCTCGCCGCGCTCGTTCCTCGCGGCGCTCGCTACGTCGCCGCCGCGATTCTTCTCCTCGCGCCGCACACGCCGCTTTTGTTTATGGGCCAGGAATACGACGAATCGAATCCCTTCCAGTTCTTCTGCGACTTCCAGGATCCCGTTCTGCAAAAAGCCGTCAGCGAAGGCCGGCGCAACGAGTTCAAAGATTTCGATTTCAGCGAAGTCCCCGATCCGCAAGATCCCTCAACCTTCGAGCGCAGCCGCCTCGATTGGTCAAAAGTTGTCGACACCAACCCAATGCTCCGCTGGTATCGCGAACTCATCCGTCTGCGAAAGAAGTACGTCACTCCCGGCGAGCGCACCTGTTATGCAACTTACAAAGATGGAATGCTGACAATGATGGCCCCCGGTGACACTCCCGATCTCATCCTCTTCGCCACGCTCGAACCCGGCCGTCCACTCCCCGCCGAAGAAGACGGCTGGAACCTTACCCTCAAGTACAAAAGCGAAGACGGCTACCAGCTCCGCATCTTCACGCGATAGCGGACTCTCAGCACGCGCAGCCCACAGCACTCTCTCCCTCGCAGCGTTCTCCCATGTCATCCGGAGGAGCGCATTCGGGGTCCCCGACGAGCGCCGCTCGTGCGCTCGTTGGGGTGAAGGAGCGACGAAGGACCTGCTGTTCGCGTCGTACTCCACACAAAGCACCCCCGCGTTTCCCCTGCTAGAATCGACTTATCCGATGGATCGCGCCTTCATACGCAATTTCGCAATCATTGCCCATATCGACCACGGCAAGAGCACGCTCTCCGACCGTCTGCTGGAGCTCACCGGCTCGCTGACGGCTCGCGAGATGCAAGCCCAGGTGCTCGATGTCATGGACCTCGAGCGCGAGCGCGGCATTACCATCAAGGCCCATTCTGTCCGCATGATGTACCCGGCCCACGACGGCCAGACCTACCAGCTCAATCTCATCGACACTCCCGGTCACGTCGACTTCTCCTACGAAGTCTCGCGCTCTCTCGCCTCCTGCGAAGGCGCTCTCCTCGTAGTCGACGCCTCGCAGGGTGTCGAAGCCCAAACACTTGCCAACGCCTACCTCGCCATCAACAACGGCCTCGAAATCATTCCCATCATCAACAAAATCGACCTACCTTCCGCCGACGTTGAACGCGCCAAAGAAATGATCGAAGGCGCCGTCGGTCTGGATGCCACCCACGCTCTTCCGATCTCCGCCAAGACTGGTCAGGGCGTCCCCGACATCCTCGAATCGATCGTCCATCTCATCCCGCCGCCAAAAGGAAATCCCGATCATCCGCTGCAAGCGTTGATCTTTGACTCTTGGTTCGACAGCTATCGTGGCGTCGTCATCCTCGCGCGTATTAAAGAAGGCACGCTCCGCAAAGGCGATCGCATCATGCTCTGGTCGAACAAAGAGCAGTTCGACATCGAAGAGATGGGTGTGATGACGCCGAAACCGGTTGTCATCGAAACCCTCGAAGCCGGCGAGGTCGGTTTCATCGTCGCCAACATCAAGACCGTCGGCGACGTCGCCATCGGCGACACCATTACCCACGCCGAACGCCCGTGCCTCGAGGCCCTTCCCGGTTTCGAAGAACTCAAAGCCATGGTCTTCGCCGGCATCTACACCGTCGATGCCCACGAGCACACGCTACTCCGCGAAGCTCTGGAAAAACTGCGCCTCAACGATTCCTCTTTCTTCTTCGAACCGGAATCGTCGGTCGCGCTCGGCTTCGGCTTTCGCTGTGGCTTCCTCGGCTTGCTCCACATGGAGATCATCCAGGAACGTCTCGAGCGCGAATACAACCTCGACCTCATCACCACCGCGCCCGGCGTGCGCTACAAGATCACTCAGACCGACAACTCCGTCATCGAAGTCGACAATCCTTCGAAGTGGCCAGACAGCACACTGATCGAAAAAATCGAAGAGCCTATCATCACCGCCATGATCCTCACCAACGAAGAATATGTGGGCGGCATTTTGAAGTTGGTGGAAGAGAAACGCGGCCGCCAGAAAAATTTTGAGTACGTCACCGGCAGCCGCGTCATGCTCACCTACGAGCTGCCGCTTAACGAAATCGTTCTCGACTTCTACGACCGCCTGAAATCCGTCTCCCGCGGTTATGCCTCGCTCGACTATCACCTCGCCGGCACGTGGGAATCGCCGATGGTGAAACTCGACATCATGGTCGCCGGCG
Organism: Candidatus Korobacter sp.; assembly: GCA_036501185.1. Taxonomy (GTDB): domain Bacteria; phylum Acidobacteriota; class Terriglobia; order Terriglobales; family Acidobacteriaceae; genus Korobacter. The sequence continues at coordinate 8,024 of DASYAU010000089.1, forward strand.
AATCCGTCGACGCTCTCTCCACCATCGTCCACAAAGATTTCGCCTATGATCGCGGACGCGCGCTCGTTTCCAAAATGCGCGAACTTATCCCACGCCAGATGTTCGAGGTGCCGATCCAGGCCGCGATCGGCGCGAAAATCATCGCCCGCGAAACCGTCGCCGCTCTGCGCAAAAACGTTCTAGCCAAGTGCTACGGCGGCGATATCAGCCGTAAGCGCAAGCTCCTCGAAAAGCAAAAAGAGGGCAAAAAGCGCATGAAACGCATTGGGAAAGTGGACATCCCCCAGGAAGCCTTCCTGGCCGTCCTAAAAGTCGGCGAAGGGTCCTGACCCGATCAAGTTTTTTCTTGACACGGCTCCCTGCCTAGGGTGCGAAATGTGCAAATCCTCACTTTCGAATCGATCTCCCCGCCTCATCGCCCCGCTCTTCGTGCAATTCCCGAGTGCCTCAATAACTACTGGGGATTCAACTGTTTACATGAGTGCACCCCACCATGGGCATACTCCCTAAGTAGCTGACAATTCGAGTTCTTCATTTTTTAACCTCGAGATTCCCACAAGGATTTCCACAACTCGGAGGATTTCTCTGGCAGTAAAAATCCCTGCGGACGCGGAGGGGTCATAACTCACGCCCGCAGGGCACTTTCACGCCTCGGTCCCGCAGCAGCCACCTCAATTGCTGCCCAGCGTGAAATGGACTGTAACTTGCGTCTGCACCTCTACCGGTTCACCGTTCAACACGTACGGACGATACCTCCACTGCATCACCGCTTCCGCCGCCGCCCTCACCAGCATCGGCGGTCCACTTACCACCTGCAAATTCTGGATCGCGCCCTCGCGCGAGATCGTCGCCTGCAACAGAACCGTTCCCTGTATCCGCGCTTCAATCGCAATTCGTGGATAAGCCGGCTGCACGCGCCGAATCAGCAAGCTCTCCTGCGCATGCGATTCCCGGGTTACCGGCGCCGTCACACGATGCACTGCCATCACCGGCGGCGGTTTCAACATCGAGTCCATCACCGCATCCCGTACCCCGTTCCGATCTCCACCGGGAACCGCCGTGCAACCAACACAACTTCCGACTTCGGTATAGGCAGGCGTCGGGTCCGGCCGCATATCGACCCGCTGCGGAATCCTTTGCGGCGGAATCAGCGGATTGATCGGCACCTGCTGCGTTCTGCTGGTCGTTCGTGGCCGCGCCGCCTCCGTCGTTAGCTGGATCGGTTCCGGCGAATATCGCGCATGCGGCGCCAGGAACCGCAAGTCGGCCGACGGCAATGCCTCCGTGTGCAACAGCGGGACGCTCAACAAAACTGCCACCGCTAATGCCTCCAGCACAAACGACGCCACCGCCGTCCATCGCTTCCTCTTACGCATCTCCGCGGAAACTTCCAGCACGCTCTGCTCGAACATAGTCTGCTCCTCGTACTCACCAGAACAGACACCGCTGCCCGCACGCGTTTCCGCGCTCCCGGAAAAAATAAACATGGAACAAATTTGGATTCTGCGGAGACTAAGAAGACTTGCGCTAACGACGCGGCCGCTGCTTCGCCGCAATACTCTTGATGATCAATTTCCCCTTGCCGCTCGTCGACAGCGGCGCCCGTGCCTGCGCCACCGCCGCATCCATCAAATCCTGTACCTCCGCCCTCGCCAGCGTCGCTGCCCCATCCACCAGCCGGATAAACCGGTTCTGGTTCCCGCTTCCCTGCAAGATTCCGTGCGGGTCCGGGAGGGTCGCACCCCAATAGAACGCGAGCCCTACTCCCTTCGAATTCGCTGCCAGCGAGACGATCGTGTCAGACGGTCGCTCCGTCGGCGAGTATCCGATCACGAAGAAGTTGTAGTTGTCATAAACGATTTCATTCGCCGTTGAGAAGCGCCGTTGCAGCGCTGTCCGGCACCCGCGGATCACCCGCGCCATCTTCGGATCGAACTTCGCGATGAACCCCGCCAATTGTTTCTCAGGCGACTCCTTCGCTTTGGCAGCTTGCGGCATGGCGCCCCACACTCTCGCCCCGCTTCGCCTTCCTGTCAAACAAAAAAGGACCGCCATCTTGGCGGCCCTTTGAATTCCCGAAGTACGTCTTTTCTTATTTGCTCTGCGGCTTGGTTCCGGCTGCAGGCGTCGCGGGCTTCACAGCCGGCTTCGGCGCCGGAAGTGCCGCCCCCGTGGTCGCCGGCTTCGGCGGCGCGGGCACGCCCGATACCTGGTTGTACTGGTCGAGCACCGGCTTGCTGATGTCCACCGCTGCGTTCGCCCAGATCACCGGGCCCTGTGGCCAGCGCTGCGACGCGTCGATTACCAACCCGAAGCCGTTGTCGGCAGCATACTTCGTGAGCACCGGCGCCAGCTTCTGCAGGATACGGTCCACGATCGCGCCCTCTTCCTGCTGCGCTTCGTTCTGGAAATCTTCCGATTGCCGCTGCAGCGACTTCTGCTTCGTCGCGATTTCCTTTTCCAGGTTCGCGTGGGCGTCCGGATTCATCTTGTCGCCCTGCGTCTGCATCTGCTGGTTCAGGCCGTCCACTTCCTTCTTCAGCGCCTTCAGCTCGTTGACCTTGCCGTCATACTTCTTCTGGAGCGCCTCCAAATCGCGCTGCCCTTCGTTCGTTGCAGAAATCACCTGCTGCAACTCGATGACAGCGATTTTCTGGGTGCCTGCTGGCGCGGCGGCCGTGGTCGTCGTTGCAGCGGATGTCGCCGGCGCGCTCTGGGCGGAAATTCCCAAGGTCAGGGCGAGAGAAAGTGTCGTTGCGATATAAGCAAACTTGCGGTTCATTCGGATCTTGAACTCCTTGAGGTGCTCCGGGAATTCCTCAGACTTTTCCAGCAGGCAGGCTTCAAAGCGGAACCTCGCGTGAACAACCTTCGGGTCCCCTCTTCTTACCGGCGCGTCCGGGGCTTTTTCAGCCCTCGACGGCGAGGAAAGATCAGCGGTGCGGATACCTGAAATTATAGGTGCTCTGCTCCTGCACCGTCAAACCGATTGACGCAGGCGAACCCCTTATGACAGCAACTTTTTGCTTACCGTCGCCAGTAATTTTCTGCGCCTTTTGTGGGACGAAACTAGAACGTCGTCGCCACCGTGAACCGGAACGTCGTAAACGGCTCCCTTAACTGGTACGACGGGTTGTAGAGCGAAAGTGCCTGGCGGTAGGTGAAATCGCCTGCCGCTCCCTGCGGGAACATCGACCGCACGATCGGTGTCGGCGTATTCGCCGTCGTATCCATGCGCAGAGGATTGAACGCGTAGTAAATTCGGAACGGCGCGTTCACAATTGGCATGATCACCTGCAGCTCCAGGCCCGTCGACATGCGCGTCTGGTAATTCGTCTTGTCGATCGGCACAATGTCGTGACTCAGGCTGGTCCCCAGGAAATGGCTCATGTCTCCGGGTGCCGTACACCCAATGCTCGCCGGGACCAGCGGGCTCTGCACGCAACCGAACACCGTGCTTTCCAGTGAGTTGTACTGCACATCCGTAATGCGCAACTGCGATTGCCGTGACACAAAGTCCCACCCAGTGTCCACGAACGCCGCAATCGTCACCGGGCCGGCTATCGGCACACGGTATTCCAGGTTCGTCACCGCCATCGTATCGCCGCCCGGATAAATAATGCGCTGCACCGGAATGGTGATCGAATACGGCCCACGTCCAGGATGACTCGGATCGATTGGCACCGTACTGCCATCGGGGTTCTGCAACGGAATCGACGTGAAGTCCGTCAGGAACGCGATCGGCGATACCGACCGGATATCGAACCCGCGGATGTCGTTTTCACCGCCCAGGTAAAAGCGTTCGAACGGCGGCGCCACATTGCCCGCATAGCCCGTTACCCAAGACCCTTGCACGCGGAAGCCAATGACGTTCCGCTTGTGGTTCACCGGGATGAACTCCTTGAACTCGGCAATCGGCCGAATCATCTGCACGTTGCCGCCCAAGCCCGATATGTCCGCTGCCGCAAAGAAGCTCTTCCCCTTGTGTGGCCGCTGCGGATTATCAATCCGGTTCCACGTAAAGCTCGGGGTGACCTTGCTCGTGTAGATGCCTGCCAGCGCGTTCGGCCCACCGATGTTTCGGAATGCCAGGAACTGGAAATAGTCCGACGACGCCGTCGAGAACGTCTGGATCGACGAATCGCTGAACGTATAGCTCAATCCAACCCGCCGGAACGACCGGTGCAGCGGATAGCTCGCCGATAGCGTGAATCCCGTCGTCGACTGCGAATAGTTCTGCAACGTGTCCAGCACCCCTTGCGAAAGGTTCAACTGCTGTCCTTCCGCGATTGCCAACTGCTTCGCGTAGTTGTAGTCGAACTTGCTGCTGAACACCGTGAAGCCCAACTGCAGCGGCCGGTCGAACGCGTATGGCTGCGTGAATCCGAACTGCACGTTGCGCTCGAACTGGCCGACGTTCGCCTCGGCTGTCAGCGATTCGCCTTTTCCTAACAGGTTATTCGTCTGGTAGTTGATCCCGATGAACGAGCCCTCGAGCCCGCTCACGCCGCCCGTCAGACCAATCGAGTTCTTGCCCTTTTCCTTCACTTTCAAGGTCAGGTCGATCGTCGGCGGATCGTCCGTCAGGTTCTGCTTCGTCTCCGAGTCCTGGTCCGGCTTCAATTCCTGGAAGTACTGCAACTGGTTCAAGCGCAGCAGGCTTAGCTCCCACAGCTTGGAGTTGTAAACCTGCCCTTCCTGCAGCACCAGCTCGCGACGGATCACCTTGTCGCGCGTCGTCGTGTTCCCCTGGAACTCGATCCGCCGCACGAAGAACTGTTTGCCTTCGTCGATATCGATCTTCAGTGTGATCGTCTTGTTCTTGTCGTCAAACTGGGTATCAGGAACACCCGTGAAGTTGATGTACCCATATCCCCCGTAGGCCTTTTTCAATTCATCGAGGCCCTTACGCACTTCCTCCGCGTCGAACCAATCGCCGTCCTTCATCTTGAATAGCGTGCGCAGTGCGGCCGAGTTCGGCAGCGCCTTGTTGCCGCTGAAGATGATCTGCTTCAACTTGTAGCGGTCGCCTTCGTCCACCGGCATGGTGATATCCACCACTTTGCCATGTGAGCTCTTCCACGGCATATACCACTGGATGCCGTTCACATCGCGGATTTTCGTCTTCGGGTCGCCGACGATTGCCTTGAAATAGCCGAGCGTCTGGTACTGGTAGCGAACCCGCTCCGCGTCTTCTTCCAGCTTGGTCGAATCAAACGTACGCGCGAACAGGCTCTCCAGGAAGATCGACCTCGGGATTCCGAGCGGTTTCAAGTTCTTCATCGCCGCGCGTAGCTCTTTGCCGCGGACGTTCTTGTTGCCCTCAAAGATGATCCGGCCCACCTTCACCTTCGGGCCTTCCTTCACAACGAACGTAATCGAGACTGCTGCCGGCGGAATCGGATGCACTTCCGTCCGGATCGTGGCGAACTGCCGCCCATGCGCGGCCAGCATTTCCTTGATTACGACCTCTGCTTTTTTCAGTTTCGTGGGATCGTACTGGCTTTCCTGCGACAGCCCAACCTTGCGTTCCTTGAACTTATCGAGCACGTCGCTCTGCGTCACCGAGTTCAGGCCGTCGTACTTGATCTCGCGGATCGTCGGCTTCTCTTTTACATATATGTGAATCAGCCAACCTTTGTCTGTCTGTTCCCGCTCGATCCGGATATCGTCAAAATAACCTGTGTTCCACAACGCGTTGAAATCGCGTTCCAATGACGCCTGGTCGTATACATCGCCCGGATGCGTGAACATGCGCTGCTTGATCGTGTCCGCCGGAATACGCCGGTTCCCATGCACGCGGATGTCCTGGATCACGCCTTGCTCTTGCGCAAACACCAGCCCGTTCATGAACAGCAGCGCGAGCGCCAAACACAAAAACGCCCGCCACTGCTTCCCGCGACCTACCCTCGCGGGACTTTCCGTATGATTGCTAAGAATGGTAACGACCTCTTTTGTACCTGAAATGAGGAAGGCTCATTATACGGTACGGGTGCTCACGTCTAAAAGCTTTACGAATCATCACATGCGCGTTTGGGGCGTGGTTTTCCCACCACGTTTGTCTGACTTCTCCCGCCGCGTCATGCCCCGATCCCCCGATTGGCAGTAGCACGCTGGGTTCGACGCTTTACACGGCTTTTCAGTAGCAGCTTAGATTCGGTATCATGTTTCATTCTCGCGGAGGTTGAGGATGAACCGAAGATTCCTCTCGCTACTTTCCATCGCAGTTCTGTCTACCACTGCGTTCGCCGCCCCGCGTGCTTCGTCTACCGCTCGTGAACGCGTGAAATTTGTCCGCGTCGCACGCAACCTCGAGCTCAAGCCCCTCGCCTTCGATTCCGTCCAGAAGCGCCAGTGGGCCACCGAGTTCCTCGTCAAGGCTCCCGACCTTCATCTCGAGCTCTGCGAAGGCGTCCTCGCCGCACCGCTCCAGTCAGCCGACCGCAATTACAACAGCCAGCTCTCGCTCCAGTTCATGGTCTCGTCCGCTGCCTACATGATCCAGCACCCGAGCATCAAGGATCCGGTCAAGATCCAGACTGCCGGCGTCGAAGGCACCCTCAAGGCCTACCAATCCATTTTGAAAGTGGATAAAACCGCCCGCTTCGCCTTCCTCGACCACCTCGTCCAGCAAAATAACCAGGGCGAACTCGAGAAGTACGTCGCATCCGTCTCGGACACCTGCGGCCCGCTGGACGAAAAATCTCCCAAGCCGAAACGCCGTCTCATACCGTAACGTTCCGTCTCGCGCGCGGCTACGTCCGTCGCACCGCGCGCTTCCAGAAAATGGCCGCGATCACCAGCATGATGAATGCCGGCATCATTTCCCGGCGGTACGTGGCTTGTTCCGCTAACTCCACAGCCCAGATCGCGAGAACGACAAACGTCGCTATAAGAAGTGCCTGGTACTTGTTCACGGAATCCCCACCTTCCAAGTCGCGGTCATCCTAACTCTCTACACATCCGCCGGCACGCTAGCCTCTTCCTCGTCTTCCGCGTCCACCATCTCATCGCTGAACAAAATCCTGAGGAACGGCGGCGGCAAGATCGTCGTAATCGCCGTCATCAAAATCACGATCGCGTACGCCCGCTGTGAAACCATGTTCGTCTGCAGCCCGATGAGCGCCACGATTAGCGCCACTTCCCCGCGCGGTGTCATTCCCACGCCCACCTTTAGCGCGTTCTTCCAGCCTTCATGCAGCATCGGCAGCCCGCATCCTAAAATCTTCGAGATCACCGCCAGAAAGCCCACGATCGAAGCCGCAATGATCAAGTCCGGCGTGAACACATGCAGGTCCAGCCGTGCTCCCATGGTGAAGAAGAAGAATGGCGTCAGAAATTCCGTGATCCCTTTCACCGGAGAATCCAGCCGCCACCTCGGCGAGTAGTCGGCGAAGATCAATCCCGCGAAGAACGCTCCAATGATCGCTGCCATCCCGATCTTTGTCGCCAGCACGGAGAAGCCCAGGCAAATCGCCAGCGCCAATATCAGCGGCGCGTTGTTCGTCGACATCCGCTGCAGTCCCGGCTCCATCCGGCCCACTACCCGCGGCGCCAGGAAAATCATGATCAGCGCGAACCCGATCGCTTCCACCGCCACGATCCCGAGGTGGATGTACTGGATCCCGTTTCCCGCGGCCAAACTCGCCACGATCGTCAGCAGGATCATGCCCAAAATGTCGTCGAACACCGCCGCACCCAAAATCACCTGCGACGTGTGACTCTTGATCACGTGTAGATCGCTCAGTACCCTCGCCGTGATCCCCACGCTCGTGGCCACCATCGCCGCGGCCACGAACGCCGCCTCGTGCGTCACTTCGCCGCGCAGCTTCAGATAGGCGAAACCCAACAGAAATGGCGCGGCAATTCCGGCCAACGCCACGTTCAGTGAAGTCCGTCCAACTTTGATCAGGTCTTTGGGACTTGTGTCCAGTCCCACCGAGAACAGCAGGAAGATCGCCCCGATCTCCGCCATCGAAACAATCGTGTCCGACGGCTCGATCAACTTCGTGGCATACGGTCCCAGCACCACGCCCGCCAGGATTTCTCCGAGCACGGCAGGCAGCCGGAGCCGTTCGAAGATTTCACCGAACGCCTTCGCCCAAACGAAAATCGTGAAGAGTTGTAAGAGAAGTGTTTCTGTTCCGTGCGGCATTCAGGCAGCGACCCCGCTTCCCCCCGGCGCAGGGCCTCATTGAATTGTCATTCACCGACCCGCCATCGGAAAAGTAAATAGCGAAGCACCCGCACGAAATCGAGAGTAGCTGCCTTCTGAAACCCATAGTCCGCCGCTCTCGAATTTTGCGGTGACATAAAGATTTCGTGCGAACCTAGAGTCAAACGCGCCTCGGTGGGGTTTCATTAGGACATGATTCGGCGCGGGGAAAGGACACTTTTGATCGACGCGTTGAAATGGACCGCCCGCACCACGACGGGCCTTCTACTCTGCTCCGGGCTGGCACTCGCAGCCGCCTACCTGTTCTCCCACCACCCTGCCAGCGTTTTCGTCCCACTCCTCTTCGTCATCGTCATCGTCGCCGTCGCCGCTCGGTTCGGCGTCGCCGTCGGGATCCTAGGCTCCATCGTCAGCGCGGTCATTTTTGCCCACATGCTCTTCTCCCCGCTACACAGCATCTCTGTCGACAACAACACCGCCCGTGCCGCTCTGGCCTGGATGGTTCTTGGCGGTATCGCCATCCCCTACCTCGTCCTCCCCGGCCTCCGCTCCCGCAGCAACAAAAAATAATCTAGGTCAGGGCAATTTCGGGTTTGTATCAAAGCTACTTCTGGTTTGGATCAGGGCAGTTTCTGGTTTGGAGCAGGGCAGTTTCTGGTTTGTATCGAAGCTACTTCTTGGTTTGTATCAGGGCAGCGCTTCAGCGCTGCCGAACCTCGACCAAACATTCCGGGGCTTCAACCCCCGCTCCAGGTCCGCTCGCCTACCCTCCAAAAAAACAAGTCCTTAATGCACTTCGTGTTTAAAGCTTTTGCTTTACCGAATGTTCACACCAATCTTTCCGGCGCCCACAACAACACCTTCAACTTCCGACTGAACTCGCATATCGCTTCTCGCTCATCCACGTGAATCCCCGCCACTGCCGCCATCGAGTTCGTCTCCACCACCGCTTTCGCCTCCTGCAACGGCCACGGCAAATGATGAATCTCTCCCCGATATAACTTCTTCCGATTCCACGCACACAGGCAGTACCGGTCCGTTAAAAACGATTCCAGCGACCCCGGCTTCGCCGTCCTCACCGGCCCCGTCGGCCCATAGCGCGCCGCAAACTCCGCAGGCTTCGGCCCGTGGATCCGCTTCGACCGGTAATCCACAATCATCGAGCCTTTTCCTTTGATCTTCATATCGGCATGCCAGTAAGGCAGCCTGTAGAACACCCGCGCGCCCCACACCGCCGACAAATTCCCCGCATCCAGCGAGAAGAAATACTCCCGGCTTGTCACCGTAGGTCACATACGTCCGCACATTCAATTCAGGAAAGCTCGAGAGCCACGGCACCGCCGGCACACCGGGTGGCCTCAGCCGCGTAATTAGAAAGGGCGCCACCGACACCCACGCCCGATGCTCATACGTGTCTAATCTGAGCGCGTCCGGCACCAGCGGCCGCAAAATTTCCGGATCGACGGGATAGTGCAGGAACAACAGGTCTTTCCAAAGCTGCGTCATCACCCACGGCGCAGTCGGCAGCGGCCACGGACGATGAGCCGTTGCGAACAAAATCGAATCCGCACCCAGCCACCGCGTCTCAACGTCGCTCATCGCCGTACGAGCTTACCGCGACTTCGTGCCCCTGTCCGTGATCCTTTGGTGCGGATGGGGAAAGTCGCTCCAGATTTCCACCGAACTCAAGAATTCCTCGTCGCCGCCGCCGGATGGATTCGATATGATGCCCCTCATGTCTGCCGTCTCTCCCATGAGCCCAACTTCTGAAAATTCGACCCACCCCGAAGAGCAACAGGGCACCCAGGTCTACGCCATCCACGGCGCCGACCCAGAAGTCCAGGCCTACGCCATGGCCAAGTACTCCCGCTCCGCGCTCTCCATGAAGGAGTCGCTCACCGAGCTCAACGCACAAAAGGCCGAAAAGTTCCTGAACACCTTCTATTTCCAATACGGCCATCGCTCCATCGCCGACCTCGCCCACATCGCCATGGCCATCGAGAGCCTCTCTCTCCTCGCCGCCACCATCGTCGTCGACGAAACTCGCTGGGACGGCCAGGAACGCTCCACCCGCTACCAGAACTTCCGCAAAAGCGGCTACTTCACGCCTGATTTCGGCAGCGACGCAGAAGCCTCAAAGCTCTACCGCGAAACCATCGATTTCCTCTTCTCCGAATACGAGCACTTCTCCGAGCAGTCGTTCCAATACCTCGCCTCGCAAACGCCGCGACCCGACGACATGAAGCTCGATGCCTATGAGCGCACCCTCCGCGCCCGCGCCTTCGATCTCACCCGCTACATCCTCCCGCTAGCTACCAACACTTCGCTCGGCCAGATCGTCAACGCCCGCACCCTCGAGACGCAAGTCTCCCGCCTCCTCTCGCACACCCACAAAGAAGTCCGCGAGTTAGGCCAGAAACTCAAAGACGCCGCCCGCAACCCGTCGCACAACGTCAACCAAGCCGCCATGCGCGAGCTCGTCGCCGAAATCCGCGAAGCCGACCCGCAACTCGCCGAGCGCGCCGAGCAACAGCTCCTCCGCGAAGTCCGTGTCTCTCCCACTCTGGTGAAGTACGCCGAGCCCAATACCTACGAGATCGAGACTCGCCGTGAGTTGCAACAAGCTGCAACTGATTTAATGAAGGGCGCCGCCATCGAGCCCTCAAAAGAGGTCGATCTCCTCGAGCCCGACCCGCTCGAAATCGAGCTCGCCACCACCCTCCTCTACCAGGGCAGCCACTATCCCTACCGCCAGCTTCGTCGCGCCGTCGAATCGCTCTCCGCCCAGCAACGCAACGAATTCATCGACCTCGGCCTCCGCCACCGCGGCTCCCATGACGAACTCTCCCGCGCCTTCCACTCCGGCCAGCAGTTCCGCTTCGACATCCTCATGGACATCGGTGCCTACCGCGACCTCCACCGCCACCGCCGCTGCATCCAGATCCACCAGCCCTACACCGCTCTCCACGGCTTCGACATGCCCAAAGAATTCGCGCCCGCCGGCCTCTCTTCGCGCTACGAATCACTAATGCATCGCGCCGCCCACGCCTACAAAGCTCTGGGTGCCCGACCCTTGTCCGCAGGACAGGGTGGGAAACAAGAAAATGAGGAGAACGCTCAATACGTCCTCCCCCTTGCCTACCGCAAACGCACTCTCTTCAAAATGGACTTCGCCGAAGTCGTCTACATCTCCGAAATCCGCACCACCCCGCAAGGCCACTTCAGCTATCGCAACATCGCCTGGCAGATGTACGACGAACTAGCCAAGAAGCACCCATCCCTCCGCCCCTACTTCCGCGTCTGCGATGTGCATGAACCCGTGGATCTCCTGAAGAGATAAAGCCTCAACCAGCTGCGTCGACAAGTTAGCAGCGACTGCGAACTGCTGGGTCCGGGCAATAGCAGCGACATTGACCCGCTCCGCTATGACATCAACCCGCTCCGTTGAATCCTTCGCCGCGCAACGCTGCCGATCCTGCCGATCCTCCAAGCGCGTAGCGCGCCCCGCTGTAGAAGCCCCCGGCACCAGCCGGGGGAAAGGCCGCCCAAGCCATGAAGAGCCCCTTCAGGGGCGGCACGCATTTTGCCTCTATCCTGGCGATCTCCCACGAAATATGACTTCGCGTCACCGCGCGCGTCATACCTCCGCCTCTTCCACAATCACCCCCTGCTCCACATAAATCGGCCTCATCTCCTCATGCACCTTTGGCAACGCGAATGAGAACCACACCGCCCCCGCCAGCAAACACGCTCCACTCAGCATCACCGTAAACGGCGCGCCCATCCGATGCGCGATCATTCCCGCGCCCAAGCTCCCAAACGGCGCTCCGCCGAAAAACGCCATGGTGTAGAAGCTCATCACCCGCGCCCGCTTGTCCTCCGGCACTAGCGACTGGATCACCGTGTTGCTCACCGCCGCTCCCTGCATCATTCCGAACCCAGCAAACACCAGCACCACCAGCGACACCCACAGCCAGTGCGACAGCCCAAACGCAATCAGCGCCACCCCGATCGATGCCGTTGCCACCTGCAGCATCCGCGTCAGACCCAGCACGGTCTTCCGGAACATCAGCGACACACCCGACCCCAATGCCCCCACGCCGCTCGCCGCCGTAAGCCATCCCAGCGTGTGCGCGCCGCCATGCAGCACCTGCCCCGCGAACACCGGCAGAAGCACCATGTACGGCCATCCCATCAAACTCAGCAGCGTAAACAAAATCAAAATCGTCCGGATCGGCGCAAACCCGCGCACGTAATCCCACCCCTCGCGCATTTGCTCCACCATCGACCGCGTATGCCGCTCCCGCGCCGGCTGCGTAATCCGCATCATCGCCAGCGACGCAATCACCGCGAAATAGCTCACGCCATCGATCAAAAAGCACCAGCCCTCGCCGACGGCGGCAATCACCATGCCCGCTATCGCCGGCCCAATCAGCCTCGCCCCATTCACCATCGACGAGTTGATCGCAATCGCGTTGCTCAAGTCCTCGCGGTTATCGCCCACCATCTGCACCAGGAACGACTGCCGTCCCGGCATATCGAATGCGTTAATCAGCCCCTGCATTGCCGAGAGCGCAATAATCTCCCACAAGTTGATCCGATGCGTCAGTGTCAGCGCCGCCAGCGCCAACGACTGCACGCACGCCAGCGCCTGGGTCCACAGCAGCAGCTTCCTTCGCTCCAGCCGCTCCACCCACACACCCGCCCACGGACCCAGCAGGAGCGCAACAATTTGTCCGGAAAAACTCACCACCCCCAGCAGCAGCGCTGAGTGCGTCATGCGATACACCAGCCAGCTTGTAGCCAGCCGCGTCATCCACGTCCCAATAACCGAGATCCCCTGGCCCGCAAAAAACAACCGGAAGTTCCGATGCCGCAGCGCCCGCCACGCATGCGCAATCGACGCCTTCCTCGCACCCACCCGAACCCGCTCGTCCCTACTCACTACGCAACCGCCCATCTCCCCGCGTTCATATTCCACCGACTCCAGGCACTAACAGCTAAAAGCTAATAGCTAACTGCCTCTTCGCGCCAGACCCACCTGCCACCTGACACCTGAAACCTTCACTCCCCCTCCGCAAACCGCCGAATAATCTCCCCCGCCCGAAACAGCGTCTCCCTCTCGCGCTCATCAAGCTGCGCCACCGCCTGCGCCAGCCAGTTCCTCTTAGCGCTCCGTACAGAGTTCCGCACCGCCATCCCTCCTAGCGAACCGCCGAAAGCCCAAGCGCGAAGCGCAACCCGCTGTAGAAAACCGGGGCGCCGCAGCCCAGCCCGGACCGCCGAAAGCCCAAGCGCGAAGCGCGCCCCGCCGTAGAAGCCCGGGGCGTCAGCCCCGGGAAAGCCGACGATACGAGGAACAGCCCGAAGGGCGGCACGCCTTTCGCGCGTAATGCCCTTTTCTCCTCTGTTTTCCACCGCTTTCCCCGCTATTTCGCTTTTTATTCGCCTTTCTTTAAAATAAGCTATATACTCCCCGAAATGGAACGCCCCACGTCAAATGCGACCTTGGGAGGATATAGACCCTCCCCGTCCCCATTTACCTTGACGTTTTGCTCTTATCTTCGCTCCCTAGGAGTTGTGCCGCATGTCCGATGAACGCACTGAACGGAACCGGTCCCTCGACCTCGCCCTTTCCCAGATCGAAAAGCAGTTCGGCAAGGGCTCTATCATGAAGCTCGGCGCGAAGGGCGCAATCGTTCCCATCTCCGTCATCTCCACCGGCGCCATCTCCTTCGACGCCGCGCTCGGCACCGGTGGCTTCCCCCGCGGACGCGTCGTCGAGATCTTCGGCCCTGAGTCCAGCGGCAAAACTACCATCGCCCTCCAGGTGATCGCCGAGGCCCAAAAGGCCGGCGGCATGGCTGCCTTCGTCGACGCCGAACATGCCCTCGATCCCGCCTATGCGCGCAAGTTGGGCGTCGATGTCGATAACCTCCTCGTCTCCCAGCCCGACTACGGCGAACAGGCCCTCGAGATCACCGAGGCCCTCGTCAGCTCCAAGGCCATCGACATCCTCGTCGTCGACTCCGTCGCCGCCCTCGTACCCAAAGCCGAACTCGACGGCGAGATGGGCGACAGCCACATGGGCCTGCAGGCGCGCCTCATGTCCCAAGCCCTCCGTAAGCTCACCGGGACGGTGAGCAAATCCGGTACGTGCCTCGTCTTCATCAACCAGATCCGCGAAAAGATCGGCGTGATGTTCGGCAATCCCGAAACCACCACTGGTGGCCGCGCCCTCAAGTTCTACTCGTCGGTCCGCGTCGACATCCGCCGCATCGCCGCCATCAAAGACGGCGACCAGGTTGTCGGCTCCCGCACCAAGGTCAAGGTCGTGAAGAACAAGACCGCCGCCCCCTTCCGCGAGGCCGAGTTCGACATCGTTTACGGCGAAGGCATCTCCAAGGAAGGCGACATGCTCGACCTCGCCGCTGACGCCAACATCGTCGAAAAATCCGGCTCCTGGTTCAGCTACAAAGGCGAACGCATCGGACAGGGCCGCGAGAACGCCAAGCAGTTCCTCAAAGACAACAAGGACATCGCCGCCAGGATCGAAACCGAAGTCCGCAAACACGTCGGCTTGGTCAAGGAGCCCGCGCCCGCTCCGGTAGCAGTCCCGACCGCCGCTCCCGTCCCTCCCAACGGCCACGACAAAGCCACCGCCGCCAGAAAATAGCGCGAGGGTGGAGATCGCAAGCTCGCGATCTCTAAACAATCAGGGCGCCGAGATATTCGGCGCCCTTTCCTATTGAGTCGCGCAGCGACGCCATAGCTTAGCCCGCCACGTGAGTGGCGGGAACATCGCCCGCCGATGCGCCCGAGTCCGCTTCAGCGGACGGCATTCTCAAACCCCGCATCCCACCTTCACCACCCGCTTCGTCGATGCCGGATATTTCTCCATCAACTTCGCCGGACGCACCGGCCTCTGCGAAAAGTTTCCCCCGCAATTCGGACAAACTCCGTGGAGCGCCCTCTCCACGCATTCGCGGCAGAACGTGCACTCGAAGGTACAGATCATGGCATCGGGCGAATCGGGCGGAAGGTCCCGGTCGCAACATTCGCAATTCGGTCGAAGTTCCAGCATCTCTTCATCCTACCGCGCTCTACCTTAAGAAATCGTCACATCCTCCCGCCCTCATTTCCATTTACACTGAAAGGCGGAATCACCATGCCCGAACCGAAATACAAGCGCATCCTTCTCAAGCTTTCCGGCGAAGCACTCGCGCAAGGCGAGCAGGGCTTCGGTGTCGACAACCGTCGCGTCCACGAAATCGCTGCTGAAATCGCGGAGGTCCATCGCCTCGGCGTCGAAATCGGCATCGTCGTTGGCGGCGGCAATTTCTTCCGCGGTGTCGCCGAGCAGGCCAAGGACATGGACCGCGTCTCCGCCGACCACATGGGCATGCTCGCCACCGTCATGAACGCGCTCGCCGTGCAGGACGCTCTTGAAAAACAAGGCATCGCCTCGCGCGTCATGTCCGCCATCGAAATCTTCCAGGTAGCCGAGCCCTTCATCCGCCGCCGTGCCATTCGCCATCTCGAAAAAGGCCGCATTGTCATCTTCGCCGCCGGCACCGGCAACCCCTACTTCTCCACCGACACGGCTGCCTCCCTCCGCGCCGCCGAGATTAAGGCCGACGTCATCATGAAGGCCACCAAGGTCAATGGCATTTACTCCGCCGATCCGCAGAAGGACGCCGACGCCACCATGTTCGTGCAAATCACTTACATGGACGTCCTAAAAAAAGGCCTCCGCGTCATGGACGCCACTGCCATTAGCCTCTGCCACGAAAACCAGCTCCCCATCGTCATCTTCAACCTTAATGAACGCGGCAACATTCGTCGCGTCGTCATGGGCGAACAAGTCGGGTCCCTGGTCAGCGCTTAGCAGCAGCTCACTCTCGGGTAATTTTTACCTATGTTTCTTGAGTCCAAACGCCTAATGGAATCTCTCTGACTTGCGCGCATTGGCCCGTCAGCCCTAGATTTTTCTTACGAGTAGCACCGCCGGAGAAAGCAAGTGACACTCTCGAAAGTCAGAGCGTCGGGACATCGTGGCGTTAAAATGGTGTCGTCCCCAGAAAGCTGTGCTGAGAGGATGGCTCACGAATATAAGCCAGGTGACAAGGTTCAAAGTTCAGGCGTATATCGGGTTCTCCATCAAGGCCACCGCGACGAGCACGAAGCCACCTTGCGCGAGGGCGAACTCTTTCCCACCTGCTCGGTTTGCGAGCGGAACGTTCGTTTTCGCCTCGTTCAGAGCGCCAGGCTCATCGACCGCGACACCGATTTCGTCGACGAATAGCGCACATTGTCGTGTCCCCCGAAGGTGGGATATCTAAGAGATCGGTTGGCCAACAAAAAAATGTTCGTTCGCTCTTGTTTTGCGCTACCTTGTCGTTTCAAGCTAGTCTTCACATCAAGGTTCCCATGCGCAGACTTCGGAAGCTCACCGCACTCTCGCGTCTCTTCATCGCCGACTTCGTTACCCTCCGCATTCACCACGGCGACCCGAAAGGCCCCGGCCGCAGCCCTCGCTCCACCGCCGCCAGTAAGAGCCATAAGCCCGGAGACACCGTCCGCCAGTCCGGCATTTACGAGGTCGTCCACGATCGCGAACATCGCACCGTCCACGAAGTCGTCATGATCTCCGGCGACACCTTCCCCAATTGCGAAACTTGCGACCAAAACGTCCGCTTCCGCCTCGTCCGCACTGCCCCCTACATCTTCCAGGACCAGGACTTCGAAGAAGAAAAATAGCCGGTTACGATCGCGGCGTTCCCTCCGCATCAGCCGCCACCCCTCCAATGCGCAAAACGCGCCCTAGCTCCCCAAGCGCGAAGCGCTAGGGCCCCACTCTCCGCCGCGACACTCCGACCACGAAGCGCGCTCCCTAACCCGCCAACGCTCCAAGCGCGAAGCGCGCCCCGCTGTAGAAGACCCCGGCGCCAGCCGGGGGAACGCGCGATCTCCGCCGCGATACTTCGGCCACGAAGCGCGCTTCCTAGCCCGCCAATACCCCAAGCGCAAAGCGCGCCCCGCTGTAGAAGACCCCGGCGCCAGCCGGGGGGACACCGCCGCCCTGAACTTCCAAGCCCCGTCAGGGGCGGCACGCTGTTCGCCGCTCCCCCGCCACCGTTTATAATCTCGTGTTCTCATTCTTCGTCGAGGCGAACCGAAATGGCTCAAATCAGCATGGCCACCGTGCCGGCATTAAAAGACCAATTCAACCAACTCAAGTCCCGCATGGAAAAAGCAGTCGACGACTTCCGCAAGGAACTCACCGCCACCCGCACCGGTCGTGCGTCCGTGCACATGCTCGATAGCGTTCAGGCCGAGTACTACGGCTCCATGATGCCGCTCAACCAAGTCGCGACCATTAATGCGCCCGAGCCGCAACTCATCACCGTTACGCCGTTCGATCCCAGCGCTCTCGGCGCCATCGAGAAGGCCATCCGCACCGCCGACCTCGGCATGAACCCCATGAACGACGGCAAAATCATCCGTATCCCGGTTCCGCCGCTCACCGAGGAACGCCGCAAAGAGATGGTGAAACACCTTCACAAGGCGCTCGAAGAGCACCGCACCGCCGTCCGCAACATCCGTCGCGACGGCAACGATTTCATCAAGAAGACTCTCAAGGACAAAAAGATCACCGAAGATGAAGAGCGCGGCTCCATGGAGCACCTCCAAAAGCTCACCGACGACGAGATCAAGAAGATGGAAGAAATGTGCAAGTCGAAGGAAAAAGAAGTAATGACCGTCTAGGCTGTCGTCGATGATCGTCGAATCGCTTAGTTCCGATCGGTCGTCTGCACCACACGTCACAAGCGCGAAGCGCAAATCAGGTCACGAGCGGTCGCCCCATCCCACGTCAAAAGCGCGAAGCGCAACTCAGGTCACGAGCGGTCGTCCCCATCACACGTCACAAGCGCGAAGCGCGACTCGGGTTTGAAGACCCCGGCGATAGCCGGGGGGGATAGCGCACCCCAAAACCCAAAGCCCGCTTTAGCGGGCGGCACGGCTCTCTGCGAGGCGCCAGCCTCGCCGCTTAACCGCCCCGACCTTATAATGTCCCTTCTTCACCTAACGGCTAACCGCCTCTTTCAAGGAGCCTACATGCCAGGTGTAACCGGCCGCATCGCCCTCATCACGGGAGCCTCCCAAGGCATCGGACGCGCCTGCGCCCTCGTCCTCGCTGAAGCCGGCGCCACCGTCGCCCTCGCCGCCCGCAATCGCGAAAAACTCGACGAAGTCGCCGCCCAGATCACCTCCGCCGGTGGCCAGGCCTTCGTCTTCCCCCTCGACGTCACTAACGAAGACCAGATCAAATCCACGGTGAAGGAAGTCGTGGCAAAGCACGGCCGCCTCGACATTCTCGTCAACAACGCGGGCATCACTCACGACCAGCTCCTCATGCGCATGAAGCGCGCCGACTGGGATTCGGTCCTCAACACCAACCTCACCAGCGCCTTCCTGCTCTCCCAGGCCACCATCAGTTCCATGCTCAAGCAGCGCTGGGGACGCATCATCAACATCACCAGCGTCGTCGGACAGATGGGCCAGGCCGGGCAGGCCAACTACGCCGCCGCCAAAGCCGGTCTCATCGGCCTCACCATGTCCATCGCCCGCGAAGTCGGCTCGCGCAGCATCACAGTCAACGCCGTCGCCCCGGGCTTCATCGAGACCGCCATGACCGCCGTCCTCACCGACGACCTGAAAGCAAAACTGAACGAGCAAATCCCTCTCGGCCGCCAGGGCACCGACGTCGAAATCGCCCACGCCGTAAAATTCCTCGCCTCCGAAGAAGCCGCCTACATCACCGGCCACACCCTGAACGTCAACGGCGGCATGTACATGGGCTAACTTTTAGTTTTGATTTTGGTTTTGCTGTTGCTTTTTGGCTGTCATCCTCAGCGAAGTTGCGCGGAGCGCAACCCAGTCGAAGAACCCTACCCGCACATCGCCATCCACGGCCAGCACACGACAGCCGACGAGGAGCGCAGCAACGTGGGACCTGCTGTTTCGCCTTACCTAACAGCTAAGAACCAATAGCCAAGCGCCTCTTCCGTTCCGCGAAACCCCGTCCCTACTTCTTCTCCGGCACAGCCTCACTCCCCGCTCCCGCCTCTTTCATTACCTCGTACCGCACCTCGCCTGTCTGGTCCGTATAGAAATACCGGCGCCCGTATTTTCCCGGGTAATTCGGCTGCGCCGTCGCGGCGTACTTATCGGGCGATAAAAACATGTAGTGATACGCGTAATAATTTTCAGGCTTTGGCAAATCCCGGATCGCATCCAGGGTTGCCGAATAGCTCTGGTGCTCCGCGTGATACGCGTTCTCCGCTTTCACGATTGCTTCCATCTGCTGAATGGCTGCGCTCTCCGCGTGCGCATTGCGCGCGATTCGCACTTCAATCGTGCCAATTGCAGTTGGTACCCCAAATGCCACAACTAGCACCACAATTGCGGGCCAGATCGAATACTTCTTCTCAGCCATGAATGGTTTGGGTCTCTCCGGAATTATCATATCCCGGTGTCTGAAATTGTCCTCCGTGAAGCCGTCCCCGAAGACCTTTCACTCGTGCGCGAACTCTTCCTCGAATACGCCCGCTCCCTCAACTTCGACCTCTCCTTCCAGCACTTCGACGAAGAACTCTCCACCCTTCCGGGCAAATATTCCCGTCCCCGCGGCTGCATCCTGCTCGCCTATTCTGGCGGCCAACCCGCCGGTTGCATCGCTCTTCGCCCCTTCGACGCCACCCGCTGCGAAATGAAGCGCCTCTTTGTCCGTCCCGCCTTCCGCGGTCTCCATCTCGGAGACGCTCTCATCGCCCGCTTTCTCCACGAAGCTCGCCAGGGTGGTTACCGAAGTGTCCTGCTCGATACTGTTCAGCCCTTGATGTCCACCGCCATCGCCATGTACAAGAGGCTTGGGTTCCGCGAGATTCCCCCTTACTGTCGCAACCCCGTCGCTGGAGCTTTGTTCTTGGAACTCGAGCTTTAGCTGCTGAATTGCCGCTCTATCGGCTTTTTCGCCCGATTCGCACGGAGGGAATCTCAATGGTCTCGTATCCAAAGGGTAAAAGATTCTCCTTGCCAGATGGTTGTACTCTGATTACTATGCATTCTCCCCTAAACTGTGTCCCCAAGGTCCATTTCTGAAATGAATATCGGCGAAACTATCCGCAATTTTCGTT
>DASYAU010000090.1:0-30627 GCA_036501185.1 Candidatus Korobacter sp.
AGTTTTGTTCTCCCGCTCATTCCTCCTATAGTTCCGAACGTTCCTGTTGCCGCATAGGTGTCACAAACCTCACGTTCTTCCGACAGGTATACGAGTTTCGTCATCTCGGCGATTCCGAATCCGAGTTGCTGTAGGTGAAAAGCATCGCAATGGTTTGCAGCGTTTCCGTTGTATGCTGTGCGGAAAGACCTATACCGAAGAACACGCCCGCCTGTTCGCTCCTATGACGGTTCCGGAGGACAAAGGGCTGCTCGCAATTCAGTTGCTGATCGAAGGCACGAGCGTTCGTACCGTGGAACGCATTACATCCCTACACCGCGATACTATCCTTCGCCTCTTGGTGCTCGCTGGCGAGCGCTGCATAGCCCTGATGGACACGAAAATGAGGAACCTGCGCTGCAAGCGAGTGCAGGCGGACGAAATCTGGAGTTTTGTCGCGAAAAAACAGAAGAACGTCCGAATTGGCGACTCCGCCGAATTTGGTGATGCATGGGTGTTTGTTGTCCTCGATGCGGATACGAAACTGATCCCCTCATACATGGTGGGCAAGCGTAATCGCGAAACGACGTACACATTCCTGAGCGACCTGAAACAGCGCTTCGCACCAGAGCATCGCTTCCAATTAACGACCGATGGTTTTCACTTCTACGAGCGCGGAGTTGAGGACGTGTTCGCAGGACTGGCTGACTTCGCGCAGATTACTAAGATATACGGAGATTACGGACAGCATGATGCGGCGGGACGCTACTCGCCAGCGCAGATGATAGAGACAATAGTGAAGGTGCGCGACGGTCGCCCCGATCCCCGCCACATCTCCACCAGCTATGTCGAGCGCCAGAACCTCACGATTCGCATGGCAATCCGCCGTTTCACGCGGTTGACGAACGCGTTTTCAAAGAAGCTGGACAATCACAAAGCCGCTTGCGCTCTGCACTTTGCGTATTACAACTTCTGCCGGATACACAAGTCGTTACGGGTCACACCTGCGATGGAATCGGGCATTACCGACCACATCTGGAGCTTGCGGGAGCTTTTGGCGTAAGTTGGCGCTAGTTATTTGCAATCCCCCTGCTACGCTACTTCCGAATCCAGGTTCATTCCAATGTCAGATGGTTCGCATCCACCAAAACTGGGGAGCGTTCCAACATCAGCCGATGCACGGCTGATCAGATACTACTGCCCAAATTGTGGGCTATTCATTGCCGCCAGCACAGATCGTAAGCTGCTACAGATCGCCATTCAGGCCCACTTGTGCCCCGAGTCGCTCACGTTCAGTTCACATCCCAAGTAAACCCCGATGGAGTTAGCAACGCAACTTTAGGACACTACCCACTTCCGCGCACGAGCGGGTCCTGCTGCTCTGCTATAATCAGCCTTTTCCAGCAACGAAATACGTGTGTTTTGGGGTTTTCGGGAGTGCTCTTGAAGCGAGCGGCAATTTTATTGGTTCTTTTATTTGCGGGCGTTTGGACCTCCTGCGGTAGCAAGAGCAACAACAACAACGGCAGCTCGACGGTCTCAAACATCAAGGACCGGCTGCTGTTTGACAATGCCGAGAACGGCCTGCTCCAGTTGCTGAACATTGACACCACACCCCCAACCGCTTTCACAAGTCCCGTCGGACAACTCGTTCAGCCGAAGATGATGTACCTCTCTCCGAAGCGGGCGTATGTGTTGATCTACGACGACTCGTCCTTTACGCTGAGCTTCTTTAACACTGCTCAGGAAGCGGTCACAAATTCATTTTCGTTGAATTACCGGACGGAAAGCGTCCTGCTGACCACCGACGGCAAGATGGCGTTCGTTGCCCTGCCGAACAATCCTGAATACAATGCGCCTCCGGGCGTGGTGCTCAGCTTCGATCTCAGCAGCCAGACCGCGGGAGCGCAGATACCCATTCCCGGCGCGCGCCGCCTGGCGATTAGCAGCGACAACAAATCGTTGCTTGTTTTCTCAGACAACAGCGACACCGTTTATTACGTGGACCTCACTGCGTCCACGTACTCGCCGGTGCCGATAAACGGCTTCCACAACGCGTACACCGGAGTGTTCGATAGCACCAACACAACGGCATACGTGCTGAATTGCGGCATGGAATGCAGCGGGAGCACAGCGCCGAGCGTCCAGCCGGTCTCGATCTCCAACACCGCGCAGACCCTTGAAACGCCGATCGCCGTCCCAGGCGCGACCGTGTCGTCGCTCAACGGCAGCACTCTCTACGTGGCGGGCAACGATTTAACCCAACCAGCCGGCAGCCAGGGTGTGATGAGCGCTGTCAATCTCTCCAATGGCACGGTGACCTCGACGACCCCAATCGCCGATGGACTGCACAACCGAATCGCCGTTTACAACGGGAAGCTTTGGGTGGGCAGTTGGAATTGCACCACCACTCAGTGCCTTTCGGTGTACGACACCTCAAGCCACACGGCGAAGATCGGCGCCACCACCGGCAACGTGACCGGGATCACTCCGGCTCCAGAGAAAAACTGGGTTTACGTGGTGCAAGGCGGACAGCTCTACCAATACGATCCCGCCTCGCTGAGCGAATTCACTCCCTTCGGTATTCAAGGCCAGGGCTGGGACGTGAAGCTTCTCGACCAATAAACGATCTCAAGGTTGAAGCGTGAGTTCATGTTTGGTGGCCGCCTTCACCGGATCGTCCGTGAACGGCCATGGGAACGTTTCGCCGTCGCGATAGGCAGGCCACTGGTCGTTGAAATAAGGGCTGAAGATGTTGCCCGACTCTCCGTTCACAATATTCAACGTGGAATGATCGAGGTCGCTTAGGTCCACCGTCATCCGCTCCGAGGCGCCGAAGCTGGTCGCGGTCGCCTTCACCGTATAGGGATTGCCGGATTGTGGAGTGCGTCCAGTAGTCGCGCTCTCCTTAATGATGGGAATACGTCCCCAAAACGGATGCGAGAACTCTACCGGGAAGACTCTTCCGAACCTCCACATGGCGAGGGAGCTCGGCGCGTCTTTATCGGTAACCGTCGCCTCGACCGCGGCGGAAAAGAGGGCGTTATAGTTGGCATAGCCAGGTGGCAGCCAGCGAGCGGGTTGCTTCTCGACGACGTTCTCGAGCCAGACGGAATTGTTCTCCCAGTCGTAATCGCGTACATTGCTGATCTTCGCGCCGATCAATTTCTTCCAGAGCCAGAAGCGCGCCCCGGTCTCGATGGTGGGTGCAACCTTATCTTTATCCATGGTGCCGTCCCATCCGCGCATGATGTCGGCCGCCTGTTTCGCGCGTTGCGAAGCCTTGGGATTCTGGTCCACCGCATACACCAGGCGTTCGCCTACCAACCTGTCGAGTTCGGAGTGGGCGTCCATCTGTAATGCGAGCATGTCGGCGGGCGTGAATTTCTTGTTCTCACTCAGGACCTTGTATATACGTTGCGTGCGATACGGCGCGGTCCACTCATTGCTGATCAAGTACTGGTAGCCGTCGGGGGTGACGCGTCCGTTGGCTGTGGCGATGATGCCGGATGGCGGATCGAATACGGTCGGCAGCTTATCGAAGGGAATATAACCGGTCCATTCATGAGAATCGTCGTTGCCGGGCACCGGAAGTGCACCATCACCTGAAGCGCGGATGGGAATTTTACCGGTGGCGTGGTAACCGATGTGACCGTCGGCGTCGGCATAGACAACGTTCTGCCCCGGGCCGCCGAACTTGGAAAAAGCGACTTGGAATTCCTGCCAGTTGCTGGCGCTATCGACATCGTAGAACGGCAAGCCAACGGCGTTCGGGTCGGCCGCTGTCCACTTCACCGCGAGGCGGCGAGTTTCGCCAGGATAAAGATCGCTGATGATCGGCCCATGGCGCGTGATGACGACGTCGAGGTTGATTTCCTCGCCACCCTTGATGCGGATGATCTCCTTGCGGTGCTCAGGCTTCACCCATCCCTGGGGCGTTTGATATTCGCCGTTTGCATTGAAGGTTTCGATGTAGACGTCTTCGACATCGGGACCGAGGTTGGTGAAGCCCCACGCGATACGCCGGTTATGTCCGACAATGACGTAAGGCATGCCCGGCAAAGTAACGCCGGCGACGTCAAAGGCGCCACATTTCAGGTGCGCCTCGAACCAGGTGTTAGGGATGTGGTGCTCAAGATGCATATCGTTCGAGAGCATCGGCTTGCCGGTGACGGTATGCGCACCGCTGATTACCCAATTGTTGGATCCGGGCACGAGAGACGCTGAATCCTGCTGGAACATTTCGCGCGATGGGACAAGCCCGCGCAGCAGGGATTGTTCCTCGGTCTCGTTGGGCGACGTAGTGCCGTTGTTCTCGATTTCGCCGCCTTCGCTGCCCGGCGGATGGTCACGCCAGGACTGGTTTACGTATAAATCGGCCGCCAATTCCGGACCTACTTGTTTCGTGACTTTTTCGCGGAGGATCTTAGTGTGCGCTTCGTAGCCGGTGAGGTACTGGTACATCGAAAGCCCGACGAGCAGGGAATCTTCCGGCGTCCACCAATGCGGCGCATACGTCATCAGGCGGAATTCGAGTGGCAAAGTTTTCTGGTGCTGCTGGATGTAAGCATTCACGCCACGGGCGTAATCGTCGAGATAACCACGGTCCCGGGCATCGAGCGCAGCCACACCGCGTTCGGCCATCTGGCGCATGCCAAGAATCCGCTGCTGGATGTCGAGCTTCACAACGTCTTTGCCTAAGATCATCGACAAGTCGCCCGAGGCATAACGGCGCGACATGTCCATTTGCCAGAGGCGGTCCTGCGCGGTGATGAAACCCTGCGCCATGAAAAGATCGTCGAGGTTCGATGCCGTGATGGTGGGCACGCCGTGATCGTCGCGCTCCACCGTCACCGGTCCACGCAGGCCCTCAAGGTGTAAGGAACCATCGAGCTGCGGCAGGGCTACGCGGGCTGCGTGGTAGAACCAGGCGTCCGCTCCAAGGAAAACCAGCAGAAAGACGGCCAGAACCGCAATGACAATTTTGAGTGCGATGCGCCGTTTCGGCGGGGCGTTGAGAGAGCTGGTTTGCGTAACCATGGAAAGCGCAATTGTAGTCGCCACGCGGAGCTTGCGCCAACCGCCCTGCCGCGGAGAAGCTGGCTTTTGATATGCTCATACGGTCGTGAGCCCAACTGCCAATCCGCCGAAACGCGTTGACGACCAGCCTTCCATCTCGCGCGAGATGATGCGCGAGGCCGAAGACGTCTTCCACGCGCACTTGCGGAAAGTCGGCCTGAAACATACGGCGCAGCGCGATACGATCCTGCGGACATTCGTCGAAACCCGCGACCACCTCTCCACCGACGAACTCTTTCGGCTGGTGAAGAAGAAAGATGCGGGCATCGGCTTTACCACGGTTTACCGGACGCTGAAACTGCTCACCGAATGTGGGCTGGCCAGCGAGGTGGCATTCCATGACGGTGTTATGCGCTACGAGCACCAGTTCTACCGGCGCAGCCATCACCACATGGTTTGCACGAACTGCGGAAGCTCGGTCGAGTTCTTTTCGCCGGAGATCGAGAAAGTCGAAAAAGAGGTGGGGCGCAAACACCATTACCGCACTACGCGCCACTCCTTCCAGATCTTCGGCTTATGCGAAAACTGCGCTAAGACTTCCGACAACGGCCGCTAGCCCCGGGCCCGCAAATCCGCGTCAAACGTGACCCACATCACAGCTTTCCCGAGCCCAAATTGCGCACAATCAGGGCAGTGAGGTTGTTCTTATGAACGTCTCTGAGTGGGTTGGAGAGAACTTGGAGTACGGCCACGAGCTTGTGAGCTCCGGGCTGGAAGGTGCGCAAGCCGGCGGTGAAGCAGCCCTCGGTGACGACAGGTTTCGGGAAGTGCTGGTGGATTCCGCGCCAAGTTCGCTCGGACTGGCAGCCCTCGGTGTCGGGCTGGGCGTGCTGTGCAGCTACTACGGAAATAGACGCAAGTTCACAAAGGAGAGCGCTGTGTTTGGCGTGCTCGGCGGAGTTGCCGGATTCTTTGTGGGTCTCGAGTGGTCCACGCGTCACCTGACGAATGGCGTTCGCGTAGGAGCGTTGCACAATTTGCGCTCGGTCCGCGACAAGCATTGGCTCGACCGCCATCCCATTGATTACGCGTGAGTTTTTCTTGGTCGAGAGAACCCCATCCTCTTAAAGGTGAAGAGGGTGGGGTTTTTGCTTGCGGCCGCGTTATGCTCTTGCGATGCTGCTCACCTCCGACGACGCGACGCTGTACTACGAGGTCCATGGCTCCGGGCCGGACGTCGTTCTCCTGCATCCGTTTCCCGCCAACCACAAGTTCTGGCTGCCGCTGCTCGACGACCTCACCTCGCGCTTTCGCGTGACCTTGCCCGACTTACGCGGCCATGGACGATCCCAGCCCGGAGAGGGAGCCGCGACCATGCAGAAGCATGCGCGCGACGTTCTGCGGATCTGCGATGAGGCAGGTATTCACCGCGCCGCGTTCATCGGATGCTCGATTGGCGGATACGCGAATTTCGAGCTTTGGCGGCAGGCCCGGGAACGGGTGAAAGCGCTGGGGTTTATCGATACCAAGGCTCCGGCGGATAGCGAGGAAGCGCGAGCCAACCGCTTGCGCTCAGCGGACGACGTCCTGGCTCGCGGCCCGGAACCATTCATAGACGGGATGTTGCCGAAACTGCTCGGTCATACAACAAGGACGAATCGTCCGGATGTTATGGCCAATGCAAGAGATCTGCTGATGGAAACCTCGGCGGCGGGGATCGCGGCGATCCAGCGAGGAATGGCCGAACGGCCGGATTCCACGGCGACGCTGGCAACAATCACCGTTCCAACCCTGGTTCTGCACGGCGCCGAAGATGACGTCCCAGTCATGGAAGCCGAAGCCATCCGTCGCGGAGTGAGGGGAGCGGAGTTGTTTGTCATTCAAAAGGCGGGACATTACTCGCCTTTTGAACGTCCAGGAGAGGTCGGCCGCCTGCTTCGCGAGTGGCTGGAACGTCTGTCGCGCGCATAATCAGCGGTCGGATACAGCGAAAAAGATTTGTGAACACTCCAGCGATTTACGTTCCGGTCCTGCAACCTTGCTATAGAATCGGACTCTCTAACGCTCCGAGGAGCTCACATTATGCCG
The DNA here is from genome assembly GCA_036501185.1 of Candidatus Korobacter sp. GTDB lineage: Bacteria > Acidobacteriota > Terriglobia > Terriglobales > Acidobacteriaceae > Korobacter. The sequence goes on from DASYAU010000090.1 coordinate 7,087, forward strand.
ACGCGTCGTATTGCAGCATGTATCGTCGCTCTGGCTTGCAGCTTATTCGTATCGCTGTCTGCCATGGCAGAGTCTCACGTTCGAATCGTTCACCTCAGCTATATCGACGGCGACGCGCAGGTCAACACAGGAGGTCAAAGCAGCGAGTTCACCCACGCTGTGCTGAACATGCCTGTGACCGAAGGTATGTGGCTCTACACGCCGAACCATGGGCGCGCTGAAGTACGGTTTGAAAACGGAAGCACCATTCGCGTGGCGAACGAATCGGAGATCCAATTCTCGAAACTGGCGCTGGCTGATTCCGGCGGCAAACTCGAGACGATCACCGTGGACCACGGCATCGCCTACTTCAACTTCGACAAACTCGACCGCAACGACCACGTCGTGATCAGCGTCGGCGGGAAAGACTTCATCCTGATGAAGGGTTCGCGCATGCGCGTGGATGCGGATAAGAAGAAGGTCAACATCTCGCTCTTCAAAGGCGAGGCCAGCATCGCCGGCACTAGCGACGTTTCGTTGAAGGCCGGCGAGTCACTTCGCATGAGCGCCGATGACGCCGCGAAGGGCACGATGTCGAACGAGATTTCCAAGCTCGACACCGACAAGTGGAATAAAGAGCGCGACGGCGAAGTGGACGCATTAGTCGCCCGCAGCAATCGTACGTCGCAACAGTGGCCCGATACCTACACCTATGAAATGAGCTCGCTCGGCGCGTATGGCAATTTCTTCGACGTACCCGGCGTCGGCATGATGTGGCAGCCGTCTGGTATGGGCATGGGTTGGAGCCCGTTCTCAAATGGCCTCTGGGGCTTCTACCCAGGAATTGGGTACACGTGGATTTCGTCCTATCAATGGGGCTGGGCGCCTTACCGCTACGGAAGCTGGCAGTATGTTCCGTCCTATGGATGGGCGTGGGCTCCGGGGTCGAACTTCACCGGGTGGAACGTTGGCCCGAACCTTCGCGGCGCGCTGCCGACCGGCTATCGCGGTCCGGTACAGCCCGCGGTCGGAAGTGGCGTGAAGCCTGCGCAGCTCGTGGTGGTTGGACATCCGACCGATGTGCATCCTTCGATCATTGCCGGCAAGGCTGCGGTTGGTGCGCATCCGCAGAAGTCTCCGGCGCTGCGCGCGTCGTCAACCGGGCCCGATGCAAGGCGAGCGAGCAATCCCGGAGCGAGCGAGCATTCACACGCTGAGCCGGCGATGACGCACTCTGGATTCGGCGGCTCCACGCACGTGAACAGTGGAAGCAACGGCGGCGTACGGCCGAAATAACCCTTAGCAGAATGAGACGAAGTGCCCGGAGAAATCCGGGCATTTCTATTTGTGGCTCACACCACTGCGATGCCTGCATAACCAACGACCATATCGCGGTCGCCGGAGACATCGCCGGACGTCGCGTACTTGATGAGTTCGGCGCGCGTGGCCCCGAGACGCTTCGCAGCGGTGAGCATCGCGACGGTTGGTCCGTAACCGCACATGCTGATGTTCTCGGCCTGGACGACGTGGTGCAGGCCCGCGGGATCGAGCGCGAGGATGCGTTCTATGGCGAGGCTGTCTTTGACGCGCGTATCGGCGTCGTTCTCGTAGTGGTTCATGTCGCTGGAAGCGATGACCATGATGCGCTCGCCGTCCGCGGCGATGAGTTTGCCGATGGATTCGCCGAGCGCGCCGAGGACTTCGAAACGTCCGGTGCCCACCGCGATAGGCACGAACTGGAAGTCGGGCGCGAGGAGTTGCAGGAAAGGAAGCTGCACTTCGAGCGCATGCTCGCTGCGATGCGCGGTGGCGTCTTCGCCAACGAGCTTGAATGCCGCGAGCAGCGCGTCAGCAAAAGCGGTATCGACGCGGGCGTCCCCCAGAGGCGTGCGCCAGGCGCCTTCCCGCATGATGGCCAGCGGGTGACCGACTCCGGTATGGTTCGGGCACAAGATGACGAAGCGCTTCGGGAGATCGAGGCGTTCGTAAACCGCGCCGGCGACGTGCCCGGAATACATGTATCCCGCGTGCGGCACGACGCAGCCGATGGCTTTGAGCTTTTCGGGAACGGCGTCTGAAGTGTAAGAACGGATGTCGCTGGTGAGTTTGGCGGCGTTGCCTGGATAGAAGCGGCCCGCGACGGCAGGCTCGCGGATTGCGATGGTCATGGCGCGCTCCTGAACGTCAGATGATAGCGCTGAAGGCAACGACGAGAGCGCCGGAAATTTTCTCGGTTCCCGGTCCGGCGTCCCTGCGAAACGACGGTGTTGCCTTTCGTGGGTTCGTCTAGGCGAGGGCCATGGCTTCGCGGTACCACGTCACGGTGCGGCGAAGGCCCTCGCGGAAGTTGACGGTCGGCTCGTAGCCGAGCGCCTGGCGGGCGAGAGAGACGTCAGCAAGCGAATGCTTGACGTCGCCGGCACGCTCCTCAGCGTGATGTACGGGGCCTTTGTATCCGGTGAGTTCGCGGAGGACCTCAGCAGTTTCGTTCAGGGTGACACGCGTGCCGGTCGCGACGTTGAAGACCTTACCGGCAATGCGATCGGCCGGAGCCCGGGCGGCGAGCAGGTTGGCGTTCACCACGTTGTCGATGAACGTGAAGTCGCGGCTCTGTTGGCCGTCGCCAAAGATGGTAGGCGCTTCGCCGCGTAGCATCATGGGAATAAACTTCGCGAGAACGCCGGAATACTGCGAGTTCGGGTCCTGGTATGGACCGAAGACATTGAAATAACGAATGACGACCGTTTCCAGCCCGTAAACACGGCAGAACGACTGCATGTAGTACTCACCGGTGAGCTTCGAGACGGCGTAAGGCGAGATCGGCTCCGGCATCATGTCTTCACGCTTGGGAAGGGTAGGAGTGTCGCCGTAGGCCGAGCTGGAGCCGGCATAGATCACGCGCTTCACATTCGCGTGGCGCGCGGCTTGAAGCACCGTGAGACTGCCGCTGACATTGGCATCGTTGGTGCTGACCGGGTCCTCGACCGATCTCGGAACGGAGGCCAGTGCGGCTTCGTGGAAAACGCTGTCCACGCCGGCGCAGGCGCGCTGCATGGTGGCCGGATCGCTTATGTCGCCTTCGAGGAAGTCGAGGGCGCCGAGCCCTTCGAGGTTCTCGCGTTTGCCGGTGACGAAGTTGTCGATGCCACGCACGGCATGGCCTTCATCCAGCAGGCGCTTTGCGATAGAGCGGCCGATGAATCCGGCAGCCCCGGTGACCAGGTAATTCGCCATCGTGCCCCGATGCTCCGAGTAAAAAATGATGCTACCACGGTTGTGTTTTGTCCTGAGCAGGCAAACCCAGCCGAAGATCGAACCTCCTACCGAGGGTGATCCCTAGAACCCTTCGACCGACGGCCATCCTTCCCATCAAGATCCAGAGCGCACACACTCTCTCCATGGGCTGCACGCTGGACATCAGCCGCACCGGAATCAAAGTGCAGATTGACGGCGACCTGGCTCCAGGAGACCACGTCACCGTGCTGCATGGTTTGCGCAGGATGCCGTTCCGCGTGGTATGGACCAAGCAGGAGCGAAACACGTTTCTCGCCGGATTGGTTTCTCTGGAACAGCCGCTGAACTGGGGACAGATGCCGGGAGCATTCGAAGAACAAGGGTAGCGCTCCGCCCACGCGCAGAACCGGGGCTCCGAGGGTGCCCCATCCTAGCTCGCCTCTTTTGGCGAGCTAGGGTGGGTCTAATAAAGACGCGCCGCAGGCGCTTCAATGTCTTTCTGCCGTTCGATCGTGGGCCGCTCGGAATCAACATCCAACCCAACCTCACGACGCCGGCGATGCTACTGCGAAATCAATACCCGCCATCGACCGCCGCGAAATTTTTTGGTTGCGCCTTCGGCGCGACTTTATAATCCCACCCTAACTCGCCAAAACAGGCAAGCTAGGATGGGGCACCCGAAAGTCTAGATTCTGGTAGAGTGGGCCACCCGCCAGTCGGGCCATGACTGGTCGGTAACATCGGTGCCGCTAAGTAGTGTGCCAGGGATTAAACCTAAAAAATGAGAACGAATTATCCCAGGTTGGTTCAAAGTTGCATCGGGTTTGTCTGTGGTTGGATCGTGTTGACATGTTCTCTTGTCGCTTATCTGTTTCTGTTACCTCATCCAACGGGCTTTGCTCCGGAGCTTGGAGTGCGCCGCGCCTTTGTTTTTTTTTGGCTTCTGTATAGTGTCATTTCTATTCCTTCCGTTTTAGCCAGTTGGCCGATTTCACACTGGCTTTCGAGGAGATTTGGATCCTTTGTTTCTGGTGGCCTTGGCGCGCTTGTCTTTGTCTGCTTAAACTCGCTACTCGTAAGCCTGCTACTGCACCCTAGGAGTATTCGCGGTAGTATCTTCACCTTGGCGATTTGGTTTATATCTGGGTTTGTTGCTCTGACTATAGCTTGTGGTCAATCGTTCTGACAGTGTGGGACCAGGTGGCTGGGAGTTTCCGGGACAGGCGGAATAACCCCCATTCACTTCCGATAACATCAACCGTAGCGGCCTAATGTGATCCCACTATCATCGAATTCCGGCGGGGGGATTTTCAAAGAGGGATTATCCCGTCGATCCCCGAAACTCCCGAAACTCGCGGCATCACTCGACATCAATGGTGAATAAGATACCAACCATAAATGGCTGATGCCAATCCGATGGCTGCATATATCCAGCGGTCCAGTTTCGTGGGCTTCGCTTTTTCCTTGTCTTCGCTTCGTGGGTCTCCATCGACATCACTTATCATGAGCGACTTTCTATCCACGATACTGCTGATGACTGCGATGACGCCAACGATCAAAAAAAACCATCCTACCGGAATCATGAGAGTCTCACCTTCTCGTTTGTGGCGTCAGTGGGTTGCAACTACGATCTCCAAGATATCCAAAGCTAAAATATAGCTGCGCATTCAAGTTGATGTTCGTCCTTCGAATTCCGAAATACTCGCCAACTCCAACGGTAGGGTGCTTGCTGGCGAAATTTAATGTGGCTCAAGCTCGGAGTTTCGGGGACAGACGCAATAACCCCCATTCACTCCGAAAACATCAATCTGCCCTGCGACTCCGGCACCGACCCCTTCGGTAGGTGGCCCATTCTCGCGTGTTCGTTCGCGAGAAGTGGGGAGCATCGTCGCGTCAGTTTCAAAATTCTGCAACTGAAAAAGTGCAGTAGACGAAAAATCTCATTTTCGCTGCGCTAGAACCTCCATTTTTCGGTTGAAAATTCGCGCTCCTCCGTGGTCAAAAACCCGCCTTTTTCGTTGTTTCTTGCTACTTTTTCGCGTTTTCAGCGCATCTCCAGAAATTCTTCTAATCCACGCCTCGCGGTCCAGCGCAAACCCGCGCTCCGCGCGCCCTTCCCGCCACCCAACGCCTCCCAGTGGGCCCTCCGGCCCGCAACTCATCTCCCCCACATGTGGGACACGCGAACTCGCATTAAAAGCCACGATGTAGCGAAAAATCGCCTGTTTTCGGTTCATTTTCGCTAGAAATTAGCCTCGAAATTTTCACGCGAAATCCGTATAAAAGCCCCTGGATCATTGGGGATTACGCGGGCATGGGAGAGCGGACCTGGCGCGCTTTTTCGTAGACGCGGAGGTACTCCTTGGCGGCGGTGTTCCAGGAGAAGTCGCGGGCCATGCCGTTGCGCATGAGCTTCTGCCAATCAGCTTTTGTTTTATAGACTTCCAGCGCGTGGCGGATGGTGGCCAGCATTTCTTCGCCAGAGTATTCGCTGAACTTGAATCCGGTACCGCGGCGGGTGGTGGCATCCCAGTTTTCAATGGTGTCGTCGAGGCCGCCGGTGGCGCGGACGACGGGGACGGTACCGTACCGTAAGCTATAGATTTGATTGAGTCCACAGGGTTCATAGCGTGACGGCATAAGGAACATGTCGGCGCCGGCTTCGATTTTATGGGCCAGAGCATTGTCGTAGGCGACGCGAACGGCGAAGCGATTCGGGTACTGCTTATTGAGGCGGCGAAGCAGGTCTTCATAAGCCTTGTCACCCGAGCCAAGTACAACAAAAATAGCGTCTTCCCGCGCCAACCGGTCGCCAACCTGCTGGATTAAATCAAAACCTTTTTGCGCGGCAAAGCGGGAAACGACGCCAATTACCGGCAAATTCGTGTCGGAAAGACCGAATTCGCGCAACAATTCGGCCTTATTTTGGGCCTTGTTGGCTAGCTCTTTTTCTGAATACCGAACTCGAATGAATTCATCGACTTCGGGACTCCATTCGCTGTAATCGACGCCATTGAGAATGCCGGCGACCGTGCCGGAACGCGCGCGGAGCACGCCTTCCAGGCCAAAACCGTATTCCGCGGTCTGGATTTCAAGGGCATAACGGCGACTGACCGTAGTGACGTAATCGGCGTAAACCAAGGCTCCCTTGAGGAAGTTGACTTTGCCGTAAAACTCCATCTTAGAGAGGGTAAAAAGGTCCCAGGGGAGCATTAAAAGGGGCAAAATCTCGGCCGGAAACAGGCCCTGGTAACCCATGTTGTGGATAGTGAAGACGGTTTTCACGTGCTGGAATGCGGGATCTTCCCCGTACAAAGTTCGAAGGAGAACAGGGACGAGCGCGGATTGCCAGTCGTGACAATGAAAGATGTCGGGGACGCCGATGATCTTGGAGCCTTCGAGGACGGCGCGGGAAAAGAGGGCGAAGCGTTCGGCATTGTCGTGGTAGTCGCCGATGGGGGTGCCGTAAAGGGCGTCGCGATCGAAGTAGGCGGGGTAGTCGATGAAGAAATGTTGGACGCCGTCGTGGATATCGCCGTCGATGATGGAGCAGAAGCGGTACTGGTCGTCGAAGGGGACAGTGATGGAGCGGACGGCGGTGCGCGGGTTTTCGAGCTTCACGCTGCGATAGAGAGGAGAATAGACCGACACGTTGTGGCCGAGGGCCGCGAGGGCGCGAGGCAGGGCGCCAACGACGTCGGCTAGGCCACCAGTTTTAGAAAACGGCACGCATTCCGACGCAGCGAATGCGATGTGCATGCAGCCTCCCGGGGGCCGAGGTGGTGAGCGGTTCGCGCCTTTGCCGCAGTTAGGATAAATTCTTAGCCAGCGAAGATGTCTGTAACGTGCCGCGGTTGTTCCAAAACGCCTCGTGAAGTCTAAACGCCTAACTGGAGACAAGCAAACTTGCCGAAGACGTCGAAGCCAACCCGAGCCCTGAAAAAGCCCAAGCTGGGACAGAACTTTTTGGTGGACGCGAGCGGCGCACTGAAGATTGTGGACGCGCTTGGCGATTTGAGCGATGCGGCCGTCGTGGAGATTGGGCCGGGACGCGGAGCGATTACCGACCTTCTGGTGAAGCGGGCGAAGCGGGTGATCGCAATCGAGGTTGATCGCGTGCTGGCGGCGCAACTGCGGTTCCGATATTCGCGGTTTCCGAATGCGGAGATATTGGAAGCCGATATCCTCGCTGTCGAGTTGAAGACAGTGCTGGCGCAGAGGATTGGTCCGCTGCGGGATTTACGGCCGACGAAGCCCCAGAAGGTGAGGATCGTTGGGAACCTGCCGTATTACATCACTTCCGACATTTTGCTGCGATTGTTTGAGGCGCATGGGCTGATCGACTTTGCTGTGATCATGGTGCAGAAAGAAGTGGCGGACCGGATCGCGGCGAAACCGGGTTCGAGCGAGTACGGGCTGCTGAGCGCGACGGCGCAGTTGTATACGAAGGTGGAGAAAGTGTTCACGCTGTCGCCGGGGGCGTTTAATCCGCCTCCACAGGTGCACTCGACGGTGCTGCGACTGCGGATGGAGCCGCGGATTGAAGCGCTGGGCGTGGAAGAGAACGGATTTATCGAATTTCTGAAGGCGATTTTTGCGCAAAAGCGGAAGACGCTGTTCAACAATTTGCGCGAACGGTATGAGGCCGAGAAAGCGCGGGCGGCGATGAAGGCTGCGGGGCTGAAACCGGATGTGCGCGCGGAAGCCATTTCTTTGGAGAAGACCGCGGCGCTCTACAAGGAACTAGGGAATGGGTGAGTTTCGGAAATTGACAACTGTCGGTCAGTTACCGCCGACGGGCGAGGCCAAAGAATTCGAATTCGAAGGGCGAACGATTTGCGTGGCGAATGAAAACGGACGCTGCTCGGCGATGGACAATGTGTGCGCGCACCGAGGAGGGCCGCTGGGACAGGGCGTCGTGGACCAGGGGAAATTAGTCTGCCCGTGGCATGGGTGGCAATTTGATTTGGTGACGGGCAAGAGCGAGCAGAACGCTGCGCTGGGCGTCGCGGTGTACGAAGTGAAGGTGGAAGGGGATGTCGTCTGGGTGAAGGGGTAGCTGTTCTTCCCCTAAGCGAATCGCAAGGTCCTTCCACTGCGAATGCGCGAGGTCTGCGCATTCTCCGCTCAGGATGACAGCCACAATCCGGCCGCGATTTAGATTAGCCTAAGAATCCTAAGAAATTTCTTGGCGAGTTTTGGAAGTTGGGGAAGACCGTGTTTAGGTCGCGGTTCCCCAGGTGCGATTGGACGGCTTCGCCGAGAACGCGGCGGAAATCGGTGGTGAGGGCGAGGTCGCGGCCTTCGTAGAGTTGTTCCTGGGCGAGGCCTGGCCACTGGCCGTAGACTTTGCCGCCGCGGACGGGGCCTCCTAAAACGAACATGACGTTGGCGTGGCCGTGGTCGGTGCCGCGGTTGCCGTTTTCGCGGGCGGTGCGGCCGAATTCGCTCATGGTGACGACGACGGTCTCTTCCTGAAGATCGCCGAGGTCAGTCCAGAAGGCGGAGATGGATTGGCCGAATTCGCGGAGGACGTTGGCGATCTGGCCCTGGGTGCTGCCTTCGTTGACGTGATGGTCCCATCCGCCGATGTCGGTGAATGCAACCTGCACGCCGAGATTTGCTTTGATCAACTGCGCAGTTTGACGGAGGGCGTCGCCGAAATGGCCGCGGGGATAGTTGGCGCCGGGGGCGGGAGTGTACTTCGAGGGGTCGGCGTCTTTGAGCATTTTTACGGCGTCGAAGGTTTCCTTGCCGGTGCCGTGGAGAACCGTGTCGGCGGACGCGGCGTACATGGATTCGAAAGTATTGGCGGCGGGGGCTGCGGCGGCGTTGTTGCCGCCGACTCCGAACTGGCGAACGTTGTTGACGGCGATGGCGGGCTCGTGTCCGGCGAGAATGCGTGGCAGCGATGGGCCGAGCGCGACGGCGCGGAAGGGCTCGGCTTCAGCGTGGGCATCGCCGGCGCGGAGGGCGCGGTTGAGCCAGCCGTCTTCGGTGCCTTTGTAGCCGGGGGTGCCGGATTCCATGAAATCTTGTGCGTCGAAATGAGAGCGGGTGGGATCGGGCGATCCGGCGGCGTGGACGATGGCGAGGTGGCGCGCGTCCCAGATGGGCTTGAACGAGGCGAGAGACGGGTGGAGACCGAAGTGGCCGTCGAGGTCGATGACGTCGGATTTGGGGACGTTGATGGTGGGGCGCATAGCGTAGTAGTTGGGTTCGCCATGGGGCACGACGATGTTGAGGCCGTCGGCGGCGCCGCGCTGGAAGATGACGACGAGGCGTTTTTTGCCGGGTTCGGCGGCGAAGGCGGCGCGTTGCAGGAACGCGGGAACGACGGTGGTGCTGACGAGCGCGAGGGCGGAGTTTTTTAGGAAGACGCGGCGGGTTATGGGCATCGTGAAACCTCAGGGGCTGAAGCCCCGGCATTTCGCTCGTTGAACCGCAGCGCTGAAGGGCTGCCGTGATACGAAGCTTGCAACGTCATCTCCGCTGAAATTCGGGGGAACCCAGGATCAGGCCTTCTAGGACGGCTTCGCGCTTGGCGCGCTGAGGGTCATCGGAGGCTTGGGCCAGGACCTTGGGATCGTTGAATTGTTTTTGGATGACGGTGCGCGTTTGTTCGCTGACGTCGCCGGCCAGGAGATCGTTCTCGAGAGTGGCTTCGGCAATTGTCTGGTCGGCGGGTTCATTCTGGCCTAGCAGGAGCTCGGGAGCGATTTGCGTGCCATTGAGGTGTCCGCCGCCGAGGCTGAACGCGAAGTTCATGCGCGCGAGCAGGGCGGCGGAGTTGACCCAGGTCTCCGCTTTCATCGAGTAGCCGGTTGGCGGCTGCATTCCGTAGAGCGGCATGCCCATCTGGTTGAGAGTTTGCACGAGCGGGCGAGCGTCCGTGACATCGGCTCCGGTGGCGCGCGCAGCGCTGACGACGAATTCCAACGGCGTTTTTACTTTCGCGCGGTACGACTCGGGCGTCCAGAATTCGGGCGACTTCAACATTGTTTTCAGAATTTCGCGGATGTCGCCATCTTTCTGAAGGTACGTGTTCGCCATGCGGTCGACCAGGGCGGGCGGCGGATCGTCGGAGACGAAGCGCCTGGCGAGCTTGTTGCAGACGAAGTGCGCGGTGTGAGGATCGCGGGCGAGCATTTCGAGGACGTGATCGCCTTCACGTTCGCCTTCTTCGTCGATCCTCTGACCGAGGACGTGCTTGGGGCCGGGCTCGTGGCGGCGCTCGACAAAGCGAAAATTGCCGCCGCGATAAGGCTCTTCGATGGTCCAGCCGGTGAAGACCTTGGCGACCTCGCTGACGTCTTTCTGGGTGTAGCCGCCGTTCACGCCGAGGGTGTGGAGCTCCATCAATTCGCGCGCGTAGTTTTCGTTGAGGCCGCTTTGCTTTTTCTTTTGCTGCTGCGCGGGGCGTCCGAAGCCGCCGCGGAAGGGTGGTGGGCCGGTGGCGGCAAGCGAGTTAGGGCCGACGCTTTCGGCGTTGTCGAGATAGAAGAGCATGGCCGGGCTGTGGGCTGTGGCTTTGAGAAGATCTTTGAATTTGCCGAGCGCGTGCGGGCGGATGACGTCGCGTTCGTACTCGGTGACGAAGTACCGGTCGGGACCCTTGTTGACGTAGATGTTGAAGTGGTTGAACCAGAAGTCGGTCATGACTTCCTCGAACTGGCGGTTGCTGTAGATGGCGCGGAGGAGCTTGGCCTGGGTCAGTTCGTCGTGAACGAGGGCTGCCGGGTTGCGCAGGGCGAGTACGGCTTCGCGGTCGGCGGGGTTCATGCCGTCGGTGAGCTGGTTGCGGGCGGGATCGCCGATGAGGAGGAGCGAGCGGCGATCGTCGTCGTTGAGGCGCAGCATGGCGGGGATGCGGTCGTCGGGCTTGAGGGCCGCGATCTGAAAGGCGACTTGGCGGCCATGCTCACGCATTTCGCGACGCTCGGGATTGTCAGCGTCGGACGCGGAGTTGTCGGCGTCGTTGGTGTCGTCAGGCTTGCCCTTGGAGTTCTTTTTTTCGAGCTTGAACTGGTAGCGCTGGAGCTCGGCGAGGTAGACGAGTTTTTCGTCGGGATTACGCGGGATGGAGATCTTGCCATCCGCGACTTGCTTGATGAGCTGGTTGGGCGGGAAGTGCTCGGCCATGTCGTGGGCAGACATTTTTAGCGTAAGGAAATTCGACAGGCGCGCGTCGAGGGCGGAGTCATCGATTTTGTCGGGATGAAGCTGTTCGTCGATCCACTTGTCGAGGCCGATCGCTTTCACGCGGTCGATGTCGCCGGGAGCGGGGCCGAAGGTGAGACGGTTGAGGGCGTGGACGATGCGATGGGTGTCATCAAGTTGCGGGGGGTTGGTTTTCTTGGTGGCGTGCAGAGCGGTGACGGCCGCGGCTGCCGCGACCAGGAGAGCGAGTGAGGCGGTTCTCTTTCGCGTGAGCATAGAGAAGTGCTGAGATTATGAACCCGATCGCCTGTAAATGTTGCGCACGAAGGTGTAAGGAAAAGCGGGTTTCAGGTATCAGGCTTCAGGAAAATAAGGAGGCGGTTAGCTATTAGCGCTAGCTGTTAGATAGGGCGGATCAGGGGCTTACGCGGTTAAGCAGTTCGACGGCGTAGAGGGGGCTTTCGGGGCGCTCTTCGTGTTTGAAGAAGACGTAGGTTTGGTTGTGAGTGGCGCGGGCGGATTTTACTCGAGCGGCTAGTTTCTTGCGACCGGCTGGGGAGTAGTCGGGGCGTCGGAAGCGGTAGTAAGCGAAGTCGGCGGTGTGGATTTCGGGGGTGGTGAGGTCTTCGGTTTCGGCGATGCAGAGGGCTGCACCGGCTTTGCGAAGGACGGTGTACGTGTCGTCGGTGAACCAAGAGGGGTCACGAAATTCGAAAGCGGCTTTCATCCAGCGCGGGAGAAGTTTTAGGAAGTCGCGGAGGAGTTTGGGGTCGGCTTTCAGGTTCGGTGGAAGTTGGAAGAGGGCGCAGCCGAAACGCTTGGCGTTGCGCAAGGTCTCCATTCCGGCGGCGAAGATGGCGATGGGATCTTCGCAGTTCTTGAGGCGGCGCATGTGAGTGATGAACTGGTTGGCTTTGCAGACGAAGCGGAACGATGCTGGAGTTTCGGAGATCCACTTTTGCGCGGTGCTTTCTTTGAGGCGATTGCGGAAGGTGTAGTTGACTTCGCAAGCGGTGAGGCGCGAGGCGTAGTAGGGAAGGAATTTGTTCTTCGGAAGATCGGCGGGGAAGAACTTGGGCTGCCAGATATCGTATGCCCAACCGGAAGTTCCGACATAGAAGCCGTGCGGGTCGGGCGGAGGCTGGAGTTTTGGCGCGTCGCGCTTCATGCCATCTGACGTTTTTTAGGAGCGTTTTTTACGTGTAATTTTTTTGCCGCGCTGGGGCGGGATTTAGGGCGAACCACGCCCGGTTCTTCAGAGGCCGAAAGGTCTTCGAGTTTATCGAGCGGCGGGAGTTTTTGTTTCATCTTGAGAATTGGCGCGAAGAGATCGCCTTGCTTGGAGACGCGCGAGAGGACCTGCTCGGAGGTGAAGACGAGGAGCTTCGGATCTTTTTTCTTGAGGCACTCTTCCACTTCTTTCCACGTGACGGGGGTGGAGACGGTGGGCCGATCTTTCGCGCGGAGGGAGTAGACATTGACGGTGGTCTTGAAGTCGTCGTTCTGGCTCCAGTCGACAAAGACCTTGCCGGCGCGGATGGCTTTCTTCATATCGGAGACAACGAGGTCGGGATGGCGGCGTTCGAGAAGTCGTGCCATCTCGTGTGCGAAGGGCTTGGTCTGGTCGTAGGTAACCGTGGTGTTGAGCGGAACGTAGATCTGGAGGCCTTTGGAACCGGAGGTCTTGGCAAAGCATTCGAGGCCGAAGGACTGGAAGATTTCGCGGACCCAAAGGCCGACCTGGCAGCAGAGGACGATGTCGGCGGGCGGGCCGGGGTCGAGATCGAAGACGATCGATGTGGGGCGCGTCATGTCTTTGCCCATCGAGAGCGAGGTGTGTAGCTCGAGGTCGGCGAGGTTGGCGGCCCAGACGAGCGTGGGCAGGTCCTGAGCGAGGCAGTAGTGCATAGTTTTGTTGTTTCCGGGGCTCCAGATGGGCGCGGTTTGGACCCAGTCGGGGCGATGCTCGGGACAGTTCTTCTCGTAGAAGAACATTCCGCCAACGCCGTTCGGGTAACGCTTCAACGTGAGCGGGCGGCCTTTGAGATGCGGCAGGAGCACGGGCGCGATGCGGACGTAGTAGTCGATAACCTGGCCCTTGGTAAAGCCTGCAGCGGGGTAGAGAACTTTATCGAGGTTGGAGAGCGTGAGCCGTCGACCCTCGATTTCCACGGTCTGTTCAGAGCGCTTGGCCATGCAGTAAATAGGATGCAGCTGAATCCGGGGCTGTCGCAGAATCTGTGCCGCGGAGAGGCGGTTTTTCTTGATGCAGCAACAACGCATGTGAGGTGAGGCAACATCTTAGTATTGCCGTGGCTTGCGAAGACAAACCGTTGCCCATCAGTTCCTCGGCGCCGCCGGAGTTTCCGCCGGAACAGGAATCGCTGTTTCGCGAGGTGCTCACGCTGATGAACGAACGCAAGATCCCGTATGCAATCTCGGGGGCGTTTGCGCTGCGCGAACACACCGGGATTTGTCGCAACACGAAGGACCTGGACCTTTTCCTACCGCCGGAAGAGGTGCCGCACGCGCTCGAGGAACTACAGAAGGAAGGGTTCGTAACGGAAGTGAAGGACCCGGTTTGGCTGGCGAAGGCGCATCGCGATGATTTCTTTGTTGACCTGATTACCGGCATGAGCAATGGCGTGGTGACGGTGGACTATTCGTGGATTGAGCACGCGACGCCGAGCCAGATACTGGGAATTCCGGTAAAGGTGCTGGCAGCGGAGGAACTGCTGGTGTCGAAGATCTTTATTGCGTTCCGTGAGCGCTTTGATGGCGCCGACATTGTGCACCTTATCTATGGAACGCGTGGGCGGCTGGACTGGGACCGCGTCCTTAAGCGGGCTGGCGAGCATTGGCAGCTTCTGCTATGGGCGCTGGTGCTGTTTCAGTATGTGTATCCCCAGGAAACGCGGGCGGTGCCGGGGAGAATATGGGAGATGCTGCTGGATAACTTCCGCGCGAACTTGAGGGCGCCAAATACGGATGCGAACTTCCGCGGAAGTTTGCTGGATGAGCGCATGTTCGCGATTGACGTGAACGAGTGGGGACTGGACAACCTGCTGGAAGAGAGTCGTCGGCAGAGGGAGCCTAAGATTCCGACCAAAAACGCGAGCAAGCCTGCCGCGTAAATCCGACATCACACAATTGAGATGAGAATTGCTGCCTTAGCCGATTTGCATTTCACGCCGCAGAGCTACGACCGCATTCGCGAACAGATGAACGGCATGCGCGACGAGGCCGACGTGATGGTGCTCGCGGGGGACCTGACGAATTTCGGCAAGCCGGAAGAGATCGAGTCGATGCTGAACAGCTTGGTGCGGCTGCGGATCCCCATTATTGCGGTGTTGGGAAACCACGACTACGAGAGCGGCAAAGCTGATGAGTTGATGAAGCTGCTGGTACAGGAAGGCGTGAAGCTGCTAGACGGCACCGGCTACGAGCGCGACGGCGTGGGCTTCGCGGGGACGAAGGGATTTCCGGGAGGGTTTGGACGCGGAGCGCTGACGGCGTTTGGCGAACCGGAGGTGAAGGCGTTCGTGCAGGCAGCGATTGATGAGTCGCTGAAATTGGAACGGGCGCTGTCGCAGTTGCGAACCGCGAAGCGGGTAGTGGTGGTGCACTATGCGCCGATCGGGACCACCGTCCAAGGAGAGCCGGTGGAGATCTTTCCCTATTTAGGCAGCTCGCGGTTGATGGAAGTAATCGACCGGCACGGGGCGGATTTGGTGCTGCATGGACACGCGCATCACGGAGCGCCAGATGGGAAGACGACGGCGGGATGCCCAGTCCACAATGTTGCGCTGCCGCTATTGCAGGCAATGACACCGCCGAGGGCGTACCGCGTGTTTGAGGTTTAGGGAATTGCTTTGTAGTACACGAATCAGATCGATTAACCCAGCACCAAAGTCACTACTACGTGGCTCGCGAAGTGCAAGGTACTCTGCTTTCGCTCTGTAGTGATTCTCGCGCCCGTGTGCTTTGGCGGAGATAACGAACAAATTTAGAAAGCTGTTCACGACGTTCGAGGCGCTCAGCGACCTGGGACCAGCTTTGACGGCGGAGCGCGACTTCGCGCAGACAGCCGACGAGCTGCTCCGTCTGCTGATGGAAGCCATTGGCGCTCGTGAAAGCGCATTGTTCCGATTCAGCGACAAGCCCGCCAATCTCACATCGGTGGCGTCCCGCGGCTTCCTTTCTTTCCCCTCTCCGGCTGTGATTCCGCTGCTGCCATCGCACGTGCATGCACTAAGTACGGCGCGGCAACCGCAGATGCTGACGATGGAAACCCGGCGCAGCTACTTCAGTTCCAATGGAAATTTTGCTCCTGAGCTTCTGCACCTGGCTGCGCCGTTGCGCGTTGGACAGCGATTGGTTGGGCTGCTGGCGTTCGGGCAGCCAACGGAAGTGGGGTACGGCGAGGAAGAGATCCATGGTCTGGCGATGTTCGCGCATTACGTTGCGTTGGCCGTCCATAACAGCGGGTTGTCGGAGTCGCTGGCGTCGCGCGTAGCGGAGAACCTGAAGCTGATGGCATCAGTACATTCGCTGTATGACAACGCACTTGAGGCGTTTGCGGTGGCGATCGATGCGAAGCACATCAATATTCGCGGACATTCGATCCGGGTGGGCCGCTATGCGGCTGCGATTGGCGAAGCGATGGGCATGGCTGCAACCGAAGCGTCTTCACTCCGGGCGTCGGGATACCTTCACGACATCGGCAAAGTTGCGGTAGATCGCCGACTGTTTGGAAAGCCGACGGCGTTGGATGCGGCCGAGTTCAAGGAGATGGCCGACCATACGGTGGTGGGAAGCGAGATCGTTTCGAGCGTGCAATTTCCGTGGCCGCAGGTGCGGGACGTGGTGCGTTCGCATCACGAGCGGCTGGATGGGTCGGGATATCCCGATCATCTGCATGGGGACCAGCTTGCGCCGCACGTTCGCATAATGGCGCTGGCGGACACATTCGATGCGATGACGAGCGAACGTCCTTACCGGCAACCGCTGACGATTGGCGAGGCGCTGAGCGAAATCGTGAAGATGTCGCCATCGCACTTCGACTCGGAGACGGTGCAGGCGCTGCTGGTGCAGGTTAGACGGGATGCGGTGGCGTCGTGCAGTCCGAAGCTGAGCGCAGCGTGGATGAAATCGCAAGCAGAGCACAAACCGAAATTTCTTGATGACCGAGTGATGTGCGCGATTGCGCCGCCGGACGTGGACCAACTTGCGGCGGTGCTGCACCACAAGACGACGCGGAACCGGGTGTACTCGAACTAAGCCTGAGAATCAAACATTACATAGGCGCGGCGAAGGTGGCCGCGCATACTTTCTTTGTGGGTCTGCCGGATAAAAATCAGCGGCTGCTGAGCGATTTTCTCGACTATCTGAAGGTGGAGAAAGGGCTGTCGCGGCTAAGTGTGAGCGCGTATTCGCACGACATGGAGCAGTTCGCCGAGTTCCTGGCGAAGCGGCGGCGGACGCTGGATGCGGCGCGACGGCAGGACGTGCGGGATTTCCTGGATTCTCTTTTCAGCAATCAATTGGATGGGCGGAGCGTGGCGAGAAAGTTGTCGTCGGCACGGCAGTTTTATAAGTACTTGCTGCTTGACCGTCGGATGGAGAACGATCCGACGCTGAATATCGAGTCGCCGCGGCAGTGGAAGGTGCTGCCGAAGTCGCTGGCGATGGACGAGGTCTTGCAGACGCTGGCAGGACCGCGGCGGGTGCTGGATTCGAAAGAGGCGGTGGCGCTGTCGTTGAGGGATCGAGCGATGCTGGAGGTGTTTTACGCGGGCGCGTTGCGGGTGTCGGAGATTATCGGCGTGCGCATGGAAGACACGAAGCTCGATCTCGGCTACATGATGGTGCGCGGCAAAGGCGACAAGGAGCGCATTGTTCCACTCGGGCAGAGTGCGCTGGAGGCGGTGAAGAGCTACCTCGATGAAGGCAGAGAGACCTTGTGCGCGGGGAAGACATCGCCGCTTTTGTTCCTCGGGCGCAGGAGCCAGAAGCTGTCGCGTCAAAGGGTGTGGCAGATGGTATCGGCGGCATCGCAGGCGTCGGGGAGACATGCGAGCCCGCATATGCTGCGACATAGCTGCGCTACGCACATGGTGGAGAACGGCGCGGATTTGAGGACAGTGCAGACGATTTTAGGGCACGCGGATATTTCGACGACCCAGGTGTACACGCACCTGGCGCTGGATCGGTTGAAGAAGGTGTATCGCGAGCACCATCCACGTGGGAAGCGGCGCAAAAGCCGGGAGACGGCATGAGCGGGCTCACGGTGCAGAAGGGGATTGCACAGTTCGTGAGGTCGCTGAAGGAGAAGAACGCGTCGGCGCACACGGTGAAGGCATACGAGCGCGATTTGGAGGAGTTCTCGGAATATATCGGATCGTCGAATTTCGGCGAGATTGATCATGCGCGGATTCGCGGGTTTCTGTCGCACCTCTATGACAAGGGCCTGAGCAAGCCGTCGGTAGCCCGCGCACTGGCGGCGTTGCGGTCGCTGTACAAGTGGCTGGGACGCGAAGGTCATGTGGACCAAAATCCAGCGGCACTGGTGGCCACGCCGAAATTGCCGAAGAAGCTGCCGCGCGTGCCGACCGTCGAAGAGTTGAACAACGTGCTCGACGGCGGGATGCCGGAGGCGGCGAGCTTTCCGGAGCGCGATGCGCTGATCTTCGAGCTGCTGTACGGGTGCGGGATCCGCAACTCGGAGCTGACCGGGATCAACCTGGACGATATGCGGTGGTCGAACGAAGCGATATTGATCCGCGGAAAAGGAAAGAAAGAGCGATTTGTGCCGTTTGGCGATGAGGCAGCAGCGGCGGCGAGGGCGTATTTGCCGCAGCGGCAAGAGGTGCTGGCGGAGAGGAAGAAATCAACGAATGCGCTGCTGGTGAATCTGAAGGACGGCGAGCGCCTGACATCGCGAAGTGTAGGGCGAATTGTGAAGAAAATCGCGGTAGCGAAGGGGTTGCCTTCCGATGTTCATCCCCACACCCTGCGGCATGCATTCGGGACGCACTTGCTCGAAGAAGGGGCGGATTTACGGGCGATTCAGGAACTCTTAGGGCATGAACGGCTTGCGACGACCCAGCGATACACCCAGCTGTCCACCAAGCATGTCCTGGAGGTTTATGACAAAACACACCCCCGGGCGAAGTGACCTTAGTTACCCCCACCGATGTGTTGCGAATGGGATTGAGCAAGGGTACTATGCAGCTCAATGTCTGTCCGTTCACTGATGTACTCACACGATTCCGACCTGATTGAGAAGTTCACGGCTGCCTTACGGGTGCTCGGCATCCAGAATGAGCCGGTAGTCGATCTCGAGAGGGCGGTAAGCCGGCTTTACGATCGCTTCGATGCGGTGGTGATTGATTGCGTGGACAACACGGGCCTCGAATTGATCAAAGCGGTAAGAATGAGCTATGCGAATTCGCGATCAATCGTGTTCGCGGTAACCGATACCGAGCACTCGCGATCGCTTGGGTCGCAGGCCAACTTCCAGATCCCGAAACCGGTGAACTGGGACATGGCGAAGCGCACGCTTCGCGCGGCGCGGACGCTGATCCACCGCGAGCGGCGGCTTTCGGAGCGCTCGCAGATGCGCTGCACGGCGCTGATCAATGTGGATTCGAAAGAGATCGCTGTCCGCATGCTGGACATGAGCATGCGCGGGATGCTGGTGCAGTGGACGGGCAAGATCGACGTTAACCGCCGGGTGCTGGTCCGCTTCAACCTGCCGGACACGAAGACGGTGGTCACTTGCAAAGCGCGGGTGGCATGGACAGACCAGCGCGGGCAGACTGGTCTCGAGTTCCTGAACGTTCCTGAAGACCTTTGCCTGAAGATGCAGGACTGGCTCGACCATTACAAAGTTCCCAAGCGCGGGACGAGCACTGTTCGCGTGGTGAATTAATCCGAAGAGATAGAGGCAGTACCAGCTGCGCGTTTCGATGGGTTCGAAGCATGCAGGCGATCCCACTCGCGCATAATTTTGTCGCGCAGCTCTGCGGTTAACCGTTCGTAGGTTTCCGTGGTCGGGGGACCGGGCGGCGGGAGAACGGGATCGCACACGGTAATTCGCAGGGGCGCGAATTTCTGAAAACGTTTGCCACGCGGCCACGCGTCGAAGAAGCCATCAATTGCAACCGGGTAGATCGGTACCTGCAAATGGGCAGCGAGGATGGCTGCGCCTTTCTTGAAGGTCTTCGGCGTGCCATCGATGGAGCGCTCTCCTTCGGGGTAAAGGACGAGAGTGCGGCCGTGCTTGAGGCCGAAAGCTCCGGCCTTCATGGCAGGCACGAGGTTGGCATCGGGATCGATGGGGATGAGGCGCATGGTGCGCGCGAAACGACGCATGAGACCTTCGCCCCACAGTTCGCTGGTGCCCACGAAGAATAAGTTGCGGAAGACCGGCCACGGTAGTGCGGACATGACGACTGGGGCGTCAAGATAGCTTTGATGATTGGGCGAGAGAATGAACGGGCCGGACTTCGGGAGCTTTTCGATGCCGCTGACTTTCAGGTGGAAGAGATTGCGCGAGAGTGAATTCGCGATGCGCGAGAGTAAGAACCAAAAACGGACCATCACGGGTCGGTTGCGCGTGACAGCGAGCACTTCGGGATCGGTGACAGATTCGGCGAGAATTGCGTCCCAGCCGATGTTCTGGCGCTGCGTGCCGGTGCCGCGATGGGCGAGGATGGCGTCGACTAATTCGCGGACGGTGTAGATCTCGCTGCTAACGCCTTGCGGAATGCTGGCACCGAGATTTTGCTCGAGTTCAACGAGGAGTTCGACGCGCTCCATGGAGTCGAGACCGAGATCTAGCTCGAGATTTGAAGACGGCTGAATTTCGCCTTTGGCTTTGCTGGCGTTGCGGCGGATGACCGTGAGCGCCCGCTGAACTTCGGGCTGATCGAGCCACTGGCGGTCTTCGTCGGTGAGTTGGCGAGTGACAGGCGCGTCCTGCTGCTGCTCGCCGCGGGCATGCATTTCGCGGGTGCGACGCTCGATTTCGAAACGCTTGAGCTTGCGGGTGGTGGTGCGTGGCAGATCTTCCTGCCAGATGTCGTAGCTGAGGATTCGCTTGGTGCTGGGTACCTGCGCGGAGAGACTTTCGATATCAAAGCGGATGACTTCCCGGACGTTGACGATCTTCTTTTCTTTCAAAACATCGAAATTTGGAACAACCGCGGCATGCAGGCGCTCGCCAATGGGTTCGCCTGGGCGATTTTCGAGGCCCATGACGCAGAGTTCCTTGATCCACGGAGACTTCAAGTATTGGGCTTCGATCTCCTCGGGATAAATGTTCTTGCCGGAACTAAGGACGATCATTTCTTTGGCGCGTCCGGAGATATAGAAGTTGCCGCGGGCGTCTTTGTAGCCGAGATCGCCAGAGTAGAACCAGCCGTCGCGGAGGACGGCGGCGGTGGCGTCGGAGCGGTGGTAATAGCCCTTCATGACGATGCCGCCACGGATTTTAATTTCCCCGACAAGATGGCCGTCGGCGTCGGGCTGGGGATCGTGAATTTCGACTTGCATCCCGGGAAAGGGCTTACCGATAGAGCCGATGCTGTTGTCGTGTGGCGGGGTGACGCAGGCGCCGCCGCTGGTTTCGGTGAGGCCATAGGCCTGGAGGATATTGAAGCCCATGGCGTGGAGGTCGCGACCAATGGCGGCATCGAAACGGGAGCCGCCGGTGATGAGGTAGCGCATCTGAAGGCCGAGTTGCTGATGAACTTGGCGGAAGAAAATGCGGCCGGGGTTCAGGCCGAAATTACGCGCGAGACGGGAGGTCGCCATCATGAGACGGAAGGCGGTGCGGGTGAGTTTGCCACGCTCGTTGACCTGCTTCTGCACGCGTTCGTGGATCAAGTAGAAGAATTGCGGCACGCAGCAGAAGATGGTGATCTTGCGTTCGCGCAGGGCGCGAAGAAGTTCGGTCGTGTTTAGCGATTCGAGGTAGACGACCCGGGCGCCAATAGCGAGCGGGATCAGTAGGTTCGCCATTTGGGCGAGGGAATGGAAGAGTGGCAGGACGCCGAGGAGGGAATCGCGGTGGGTGGCGTCGATGACCTGGAGAGCGGATTCCATTTCAGCGACAAGGTTGCTGTGCATCAGCACAACGCCCTTGGGATCGCTGGTGGTGCCGGAGGTGTAGAGGATGCAGATGATGTCGTCGGGGGCGGCAATGACGGGGGTGAAACCCGAGGAGCCGTGCTGGAACATCGCGTCGAGATTGGGGAGCTCGAGATGTGCTTGGGACGTGGTGATCAGGGCGATCTCGATGGGGAGGCCTTGGATGGCCTGCCGGGCGTGGTCGTGGTTGCGTTCGTCGCTGAAGACGAGGACGGCGCCGGAGTCGAGCAGTAGCTTACGAAGTTGGTCGGGTTTGTAGGCGGTATCGAGAGGAACAGCCGCATTGCCGGAAGCGACGATGCCGATGTAAGCGGCGGTCCAGCGAGGGGAATTGGCGGCGAGCACAGCGCAACGCGAGCCGGACGGGAGATTGCGAGAGGCGATCCAGGAGCCTGCGGCTTCTGCCATGGAGCGGAGCTGCGCGTAGGTGTAGGACTCGGCCGGCGGATTGGGATCCGAGGTGGTGGCGGCGTGCTGCATCTCCAAAGCGATGGAGTCGGGCCACTGCTCTACCGTTTTGAGGAAGCGCGCGTAGAACATGAGCAAACGATTCGGAGTGCAGGCACATCTTAACCGTCCGGAAGCTCTCGACACAGTGATTTCAACATCCAAATCCCTTGGAGGCACACTATGCAGACCGCACACGAGATGTTCCTACACGAACTCACCGATATTCTGGACGCCGAGCAGAACCTGATTGAGGCACTGGGAAAACAGGCCGAAGAGAGCTCGCGGCCCGAGCTACAGAAAGCGTTCCAGTCGCACCAGGCACAGACGGAAAAGCAGGCGGAACGGATCCGGCAGTGCTTTGAACTGCTGGGAGAACAGCCGGAAGACGCGGAGTGCAAGGGGATCCGCGGATTGATTCAGGAGCACGATACGTTTGTACAGAAAGAAGATCCGGCCGAAGATCTGATGGATATTTTTAATGTCGGCGGGGCAGAGAAGGTTGAGAGCTACGAGATCTGCGCGTATGAGTCTCTGGTGCGGATGGCGAACCTGATGAAGCATACGAAGGTTTCGAAACTGCTACAGCAGAACTTGAAAGAAGAGCAACAGACGCTGAAGAAGATGGAAGGGTTCTCGAAAAAGCTGAAGCCGCAGAACCTCGGGATGGAAGAAGAAGAGGAGAGCGGATCGCGGAAGGGTGCGCGGGCTAGCGGGGGGAGAAAGTCGAGAGCGGCGTAGCAACAATTCGGATGAAAAAGTCCGGGGTGGCCCCGGGCTTTTTCTATTGCGTCCACGAACATCAGGCCCTTCCTCGCTGCGCTCCTCAGAATGACAAGAGGCGGGAGTGATAACCGGTGCAGTGTTGGACCGGCCGGGGCGAACTCTCTCTTTTAGTTCATGGCGTCGACGAAGGCGATGACGAGGGGCGGGGCTTCGTCTTTTAAAGCGCGGCGCTCGGGCTGGAAGAGCGTTCCGACAAAGAAGGGATGCCCTTGGAGTTCGGCGGCGCGGACTTCACCAGACGCTCCTCGGGCGGTGATCTTAAAATCTGCTGAGAATAGTTTCTTCTCGAAGTCGGGGTTGATGCCGTAGCTGCAGTGGTAGCCTTCAATGATTCTCTCTGTGCCGTAAGCTTCGCGGAGAACGCTGTTGTCGGCGAGGGTGAGCTCCTCGCTTTTTTCGACCAGCGAGCAGGAGAGCGGGGCGATGACGAGGGACTCGCCTTGCGGATTGTTCTCGGCGTGATCGGCGCCTGTCATCTTCAGGACATTGCGGGAGTATTCGACGATGGCGTGCTGAAAGCCTCCGCAGGTGCCGAGGAAGGGCATTTCTTCTTCACGGGCGAAACGGATGGCGTCAAGGACGCCTTGGGCGTTGGCATAGGGTGAAGCGGGGACAACCCACATGCCTTCGAAGTCCTGGAATTGGTGGGCGGGGTCGCGGAGAAGCGAGGTGTGCATCCAGACCCACTCGACTTCAACACCGAGATCTGCACCGGCGAGACGAAGAGCTTCGGGGATGGCCTGGTGGGCGATGACGGCGGCGTTGTAATCACCGAGGAGA
>DASYAU010000091.1:0-67104 GCA_036501185.1 Candidatus Korobacter sp.
GACGTCCCCGGGAGAGACGCGGAACTGCTTGGACCCGGCGCGGATGACCGCGTACATAGATGCCTCCGAAACTTAACGCTCCCGCGCACACGGGCGCGAGGCACGTGGAGTCGAGATACGAACTTGAGCTTGCACTTCCCCGCATAAAGCTTAGTTCAGGCCGAGACGGCCGGACGGGGGTGTCCTGGAAGGACGTAGAAGTACAGGCAAACCATGTGATTGTAACGGTTTTTGCGGGAGGAGGTCAATCGGGGGCTAGAATGCGGGGATTCGTTGAGGAGGGTGGATGCGCGTTCTTAAGGTGGTCTGTGGGATCGCGGTGCTGTTCATGGCGCTGCACATGGTGCATGCGATTGAACACTTCACGCACATGAGGAATGAAATGTCGGCGTGGATGTGGGATGGAGTGCTGGTGGTGGGCGTGGTGGCGGATTTGTTGTCGGCGGTGGGTGGGGTGTTGTTGATTATGGGGAAGTGATGGGAAACCCCACGTGTCGAACACAGGGACCCATGGGGCACCCGAGAAATGGGGAGGATGGAAAGATGAAACTGATCCGATGGACTGGGATGGTGGCGGTGGTGTGCCTGATTGCGGTAAGCGGGTTGGCTCAGGGCGCGCCAGACAAAGCTTATCTGCAGAAGATTTGGGATGGGTGGTCGACGATGCAGGTGGAGAACGTGGACCCGTATTACGCGGCTGGAGCGCACGTGTTCTTCGATGATGAGCCGCTGAAATTCAATAGCTGGAGCGAATACAGGAAGACCGCGGCGAAGGAAGCTGAGGAGTACAAGTCGTGGAAGTTCACGCTGAATGACGATGTCGAGATCCACGCGGCCGGGGCGAACTATTGGGGGATGGCGACGTTGAATTCCGTGACGGTGAACAAGGACGGAAAGGAAGAAAAAAGCACGTTGCGATGGACGTTTGTGTTGGAGAAACAGAAGGGGAGATGGGTGCTGGTGCATGAGCATGTGTCGGCACCGGTCGGGTAGAGAAGATCACGCGGGGAGCTAACATGAAACGCTTTCGTTGGATTGCAGTGGTGGGGATTTTGTTCATGCTGGCGATCCATGGAATCGCGCAGAATCCGCCGGACAAAGCCTATTTGCAGAAGTTGCTGGATGGCTGGGCGACGGGGAACCCTGACGGGCAGACGCAGTACTACGCCCAAGGCAATTACCTGTTCTTCGATGACTCACCACTGAAGTACAACAACTGGGACGAGTATCGGAAAGGTACGATTGAGGGATTTAAGGACGTCGCGTGGTCCAAGATCAGGATGGATGATGATGCGCAGATCCATTGCGATGCTCCGAACATCTGTTGGAGCGCGGCCACGGTGGACATGACCTTTCATACGAAGGACGGTAAAGAGTCCCACGGGGTTCGACGCTGGACGGTAATTTTCGAAAAACAGAATGACAAGTGGCTCATCGTGCATGAGCACATGTCGTTGCCGTCGAACTAGGAACGTTCCAAGAGATCCCTATTTTCGACTGGGCTGAGGAATGACGACTGGAAGGAGTTGCGCGCGAGCTGGCGGAGTTCTTCTTCGGTGAAGGCGAAGTGGTCGCGGAGGAGTCCGTATTCGCGGGTGAGGGTGGTGTGGAACATCTCGGGGTCGTCGGTGGCGAGGGTGATTTTTACGCCGGCGTCGAAGAGTTTGCGGACGGGGTGGTCGGCGAGGGAGCGGCAGCAGCCGGTTTTGAAGTTGCTGGTGACGCAGATTTCGACTGGGGTTTGCGTGGCGGCGAGGTGAGCGACGAGGGCGGGATCGTCGATGGCGTGGAGGCCGTGGCCGATCCGCTGGGCGTGGAGATCGCGAAGGGCGCTCCAGATGGATTCGGGGCCGGTGCTTTCGCCGGCGTGGGCCGTGAGATGCAGACCGTGCTTGGCGGCCTCGGCGAAGACTTCAACGAAATTTGAGGCGGGGCCGCGAGCTTCGTCACCGCCGATACCGATGGCGATGACGTTGCGGTCGCGTAACTGGATGGCTTTGGCGACCACCTTGTGAGCTTCTTCGGGGCCGAAGTGACGGACGGCGTCGAAGATCCAGCGGACCTTCACGCCGAAGTCGTGCTCGCCGCGCTCGCGGCCGCGCTCCATGCCTTCAAAAAGCGGATCGAATTCCTGGCCGCGCCAGAAGATCACGCCAACCGATACATACACCTCGGCGTAGACGCAGCCCTCCCGCGCCAGCTTTTCGCACATGCGATAGGTGATGAGCTCGTAGTCTTGGGGATCGCGAAGGCGTTCGGTTACGGCCTTGAAGGCCAGGAGGAAGCCGACGAAGTTCTTGTACTCGTAAAGAGCACGGGCTTCGTCCTTGGTGAAAACGCGGCCGCTGTCGCTGACGTCTTTGTAGCGATTATTCAAAACCTGGAGCGTGGTGGGATGGCGGCGGCTGAGTTCCGCGAAAGTTGCGGGGTCGACAGTGCCCTCGAGATGGAGGTGGAGCTCGGCCTTGGGCAGGCTGCGGAGAAACTCGGGCGTGACGTCCATGCTAGCGAGCGGGTGAGTTCGATTTCGCTCGCTCGGGCGGGCAAAACTCGCTGCGATTGCGGCTGTAGAGCACGTAGATCACAAGCCCGATGGCGAGCCAGACCACGAAGCGAATCCACGTGATGAGCGTAAGGCCGGTCATCAATCCGCCGCAAAGGACGATTGAGATGATGGGGAAAAACGGAACGAAGGGAACCTTGAATCCGCGTGGGCGTTCCGGCTGGCGGCGGCGCAGGAAGATCACGCCGAAGGAGACGAGAACGAAAGCGAAGAGGGTTCCAATATTCGAAAGATCGGCGGCATCGCCAATGTCCACAAAGGCCGCGGGAAGACCGACGGCAAAGCCGGCAATCCACGTAGACCAATGCGGGGTTTTGAATCGCTTGTGGACGACGGAGAAGATCGAGGGCAGCAGACGGTCGCGCGACATCGCGAACCAGACACGGGTTTGACCGTACTGGAAGACGAGGAGAGACGAGAGCATTCCGGTCAGCGCGCCGATGATGATGATGGAGCGATAGACGGGTTTTGCGCCGAGCTGCTGCAGCGCGTAGGCGACGGGAGCGTCGGCAGCGGGGCCGGAGGTGAACGTGCTGTAACGCATCATGCCGAGCAGCACGAGGGCGACGCCGACATAGAGGACGGTGCAGACGATCAGCGAAGCGATGATGCCGAATGGAATATCTTTTTGCGGGTTCTTCGCTTCCTCGGCGGCGGTGGAGACGGAGTCGAAGCCGATGTAGGTGAAGAAGATGATGGCGCCGCCGGTGAGGATGCCGCCGAAGCCGGAGGGCGCGAACGGCGTCCAGTTGGCAGGCTTCACCAACATTCCGCCGACGATGAGGAAAATCACGATGGCGCCGATTTTGACCGCCACCATGATGTTGTTGGTCTCCGCGGATTCGCGTACGCCGCGAACCAGCAGGACGGTCAGGATCATGACGACCAAAAATGCCGGAAGATTAAAGTACGCACCCGTCCATTTGCCTCCGGCAAAAACAGGAGAGGAGATGGCATCCGGCAAATTTATGCGGAAGGCGGAAAGTTGGGCTTTGAGGTATCCGGAAAAACCGACGGCCACTGCCACATTGCTGACGGCATATTCGAGGATGAGATCCCAGCCGATGATCCAGGCGAAGATCTCGCCGAGCGTGGCGTACGAATAGGTGTACGCGCTGCCGGCGATGGGAATCATGGAGGCTAGTTCGGCATAACACAAACCCGCAAAGCTGCAAGCGACGGCAACCAGTATGAACGAGATGGCAATGGCCGGGCCTGCCGCAGGCCGTCCGTGCATCAGCGCGCCATTGACGGACCCGTGTCGAATGAGGCTGGCGATGAGGTCCATGACCTGCGCATGCAGGATGGACGGTATCTCGAAATGCTCGCCTGCCGCCGCCGTTCCGGTGAGAACGAAGATGCCGGAGCCGATGATTGCGCCTATGCCGAGAGCGGTCAGCGACCACGGGCCAAGCGTCTTGGTAAGCGCGTGCCCCTCTTCGTGAGAATCGGAGATCAGCTTATCAATGGACTTGCAAGCGAGTAATTGGTTTGCCAGGGCGCCAGCTCCGGACGACGAAAATGGCCGCACCAACAGGGCGTAACACGCTGCCAAGCGAATGCCTGTTGGAGAGTCGAGGAATCTTACCTTGCCGACGGGGTGTGCGCCAATCGGCAAGGTAAGAGATGTCGCGAGCCTTTACCGCTTCGAGGTGCCGCGGGCGAGCTTCTTTACCTTTTGTTTCTTGGAGCCGCGCACATAATCGCGCTTTCCCTTGGGGGTGGCTTTCTTGCGCGCTGCGCGCTTCAACTTCTTGCGTTCTTCTTTGTCGGTGACTTTCTTGGTATTTGCCATTCGGTTGTTTTGTCCTATCTAAAAGTGTGCAGGGGCTTAAGCCCCTTTCTATTACGCGTCGTACGGCAGCGCTAAAGCGCTGCCCTGATACAAAACTTGTTTTGCGCGGCTGAAGTCGCGGCGAAGGTGGAGAGTTCGCGACAGAGTTATACCTTCTCTAATTGCGCGAATTTCTCGACCAGCTTTTTTAAGCCGAACCTCGGAAATTGTACCGTAATCTTCGCTTCTTCCCCTTCGCCTTCGCGCTGATAGACAGTTCCTTCGCCATATTTCGGGTGCTTTACCTTCTGTCCCGGGCGGAAACCGCGCTTCCCTGACGGCGCTTCAACCGGCACGCTCGGGCGGGAAAACTTCTTGCCGCGCGAGGCGAAAAACTCGGCGATGTTCTCGATGGAGTTGTAGGTCGAGCCGCCGTAGCTCGCTTTCTGCTTGGGGCGCCCGTACTGCGGACGCTGATCTTCGTTTTCGTAATCGTAATGCGTCTCGTAGGCGTCATCGTTGAAGACTGGGGTCTTCTTCTGCGGTGAGCCGAGGTCTTCGAAGAGGTTCGAGGGTACTTCGCTGAGGAAGCGCGAAGCGGTACTGGCTTCGGGCATATCGGTTCCATAGCGACGGCGGTAGCGGGCGCGGCTTAGGACGAGTACGCGCATCGCACGGGTCATGCCGACGTAGCACAGGCGGCGCTCTTCTTCGATTTCGTCGGGGTTCATGAGGGTACGCGAGTGCGGAAAGAGGCCCTCTTCCATGCCGACGAGAAAGACCAGCGGGAATTCGAGGCCCTTGGCGGCGTGGAGGGTCATGAGCGTGACTTGGGCGCTAGCGTCGATGTCGTCGGTATCGGCGACGAGGGCGGCGTGATCAAGGAAGTCGGCGAGAGTCTCGCCGCGATCACGGGAGTCCATGGCGGCGTTCACCAGTTCGCGCAGGTTCTCGATTCGCGCCAGGGATTCCGGCGTGTCCTCTTCTTCGAGTTGCTTGATGTAGCCGGTGCGATCGATGAGGAACTTGAGGACCTCGGCGACGTTGGCGTTTTCGCCGGGAGCGCGGAAGGCTTCGACCTTTTCGGGTGCGGCTTTTTCGGAGATTGCTTCGGGAGAAAATTCTTCGGCCCCGGCTTCGAGTTCGCCGAAGTCGAAGGCCATGCTGTGCTGGAGGTCTTCTTCTTCGGCAATTTCCGGCTCGGCGGCATCGCTGACCGGCGCTTCTTCGGGCTGCGCGGTTTCGGTCAAACGCTCTTCGAACTTGCCGAAGAGCATCGCGCGGGCGTCTTCAATCAGTTCGCGGAAGCCTTTGAGTGCGGCGCAGGCGCGGGGCTGCATGAGGCGCTGCTCGACGATGTGGCCTAGGGCGTCCCACATGGAGAGGTTGGCTTCGAGGGCGATGCGTTCGATTTGCTCGACGGTGGTTTTGCCGATGCCTCGGGTGGGGGTGTTGATGGTGCGAAGGAGAGCGACCGAATCGCTGGGATTCTGGATCAGCTTGAGGTAGCTGATCATGTCCTTGATTTCGGCGCGCTCGTAGAAACTAAAACCTCCGACGACGTTGTACTTGATGCCGTAGCGGCGCATTGCCTCTTCGAACAGTCGCGATTGCGAGTTGGTGCGATAGAGGACGGCGGCGCGCTTGGGCTCGTCGTCTTCGTTGGGCGCGGAGAGATATTTGTTGATGTAGTCGGCGATGAAGAGCGATTCGTTTTCACCGTCGGGCGCTTCGTAGTAGCCGAGCTTTGCGCCCCCGAGACGCTCGGTCCAGAGATTTTTCCCTTTGCGCTTGAGGTTGTTTTTCACCACGGCAGACGCGGCTTCGAGAATGTTCTGCGTCGAACGGTAGTTCTGCTCCAGGCGAACGATTTTGGCTTCGGGGAAGTCCTGCTCGAATTCGAGGATGTTGCGGATGTCGGCACCGCGCCAGGAATAAATGGATTGATCCTCGTCGCCGACGGCGCAGACGTTGTGCTCGCGTCCGGCGAGCGCGCGCATGATCTCGTATTGCGGGCGGTTGGTGTCCTGGTACTCGTCGATAAGCACGTACTGGAAGCGGCGGTTGTATTTCTCGCGGACTTCGGTGGAGACCTTCAGGAGCTGGTTGGTTTTCAGAAGGAGGTCGTCGAAGTCGAGCGCGTTGGCTTTGGCGAGCTCGGATTCATAGACCTTGTAGATATGCGCGACGCGCTCCATCTTCGGATCGGCGGAATTGAGGTAGACCTCCTGCGGATCGAGCAGATGGTTCTTGGCGTGCGAAATGTGCGAGAGAACGGTGCGGGGGGTAAGCTGCTTGTCGTCGATGCCGAGGCGCTTCGTGGCGGACTTCACGATCGATTGCTGGTCGCTCTCGTCGTAGATAGCGAAATCTTTGCGATAGCCCTTGCCATTGACCTGCAAGGCCTCGATATCGCGGCGCAGGACGCGAACACAGAATGAGTGGAAGGTGGAGATCAGTGGCTTGGCCAAGGTGCGGCCGCCGGCGAGATTTGCGACGCGCTCGGCCATTTCGGCGGCGGCCTTGTTGGTGAAGGTCATCGCGAGGATGGAGTCAGGCGCGGCGCCCACTTTATCGATGAGGTAGGCAATCCGATAGGTGATGACACGGGTTTTCCCGCTGCCTGCGCCGGCGAGAATGAGCACCGGCCCGTGGACGGTTTCGACCGCCTCGCGCTGCTGGGGATTGAGTTTTTCGAGGAACTGCAACGGAATTTCCTTCTTCAGTGGCCGAAGATCAATTGTAACGTGGGATAGGGACGGGAAAATTTGTTAGAGTTGCGCCGTGGACTGGTTTGAGTTCAGCCTGATTGCTGTCGCGAGCGCTGCCCTGCTCGCCTGGGGGCGGCACGTATACGCGTGGCCAAACCGTATGTCGCGCTGGTGGTACGACACCAACCGCATTCACCTGGCCTATTCCAAGATTGCAGGCGTGCTGCTGATCTTTTCCGGGTTCCTGGCGGTGACGTTCGCCCTGGTTTTTAAACTACAGCTACTCGCCTCGTGGGAGGGCTTGCTGCCGGTGCCGGTGTCGTTATTGGGAACCACGTTGCTAAGGCCGCGCCGGAAAACGCAATTGCCTTGGCATCACAAAACCTAGCAACCTTCGTTAATTCGGTTTCCCTTCGCCTTTATCGAGAGGTTCGCGGTTTCCGACCGCGGCGGCTTCGCGCTTCATCTTGCATTCCGGGCAGGGACACCATTCGCGCAAATAATCCCAGGAAAAAATTCCGTGCTGGTGGCCGTCGTTCCATACGAAGCGGATGGCGTACTTGCCGACCGGTTCAACTTCAGTCGGTTTTGCAAGCGCTTTGAACATGGGGAGAGCGCCCGCGACAGCTTTCAACGGATCGCCGGGCTTACGCCCATCCTTCTGACGTTCCTCATTACATAAAGCGCACGGACAGGCGTCGCGGAGCCAGGGGAAAGAGTAGGTAGAGCGGTGGCCATCCTTCCACTCGATCTCCATGCCGGTGCCTTCGGTTTTGTGCACCTTCACCGATTTCGGATATGCGGCCATAGAACCATTCTAACCACAGAGGACACTGAGGGATTGGAAGGATGCTAGGCCCGACATATTGAAGGGTGTCGATATAGGAAGCGGCTTGCAAACCCATCGTCAATTCTTTGTCGCGCTACGTGCTGGTTAGCGCGCTGTGGTTAAATAAATCTTTATGGCTGAAAAGAAAGTTCGAGCGAGGTTTGCGCCATCGCCTACCGGGCAGCTGCACGTAGGCAATGCGCGAACGGCGCTGTTCAACTGGCTGTTCGCACGCCAGCAGGGCGGGACGATGATCCTGCGCATTGAAGATACCGACCTGGAGCGCAGCGAGGCGCGGTACGAGCAGCAATTGCTCGACGACCTGAAGTGGATGGGAATCGACTGGGACGAAGGGCCGGATGTGGGCGGGCCCTTTCCGCCGTACCGGCAGTCGGACAAGACCTCGGAATACGCTACGATGGCCGAACAACTGGTGAGCGAGGGCAAGGCTTATTACTGCTTCTGCAAGCAGGAAGACCTGGACGCTTATCGCGAGCAGGCGTTGAAGGAACATCGTCCACCGATTTATCCGGGGACGTGCCGTGGGATTGATCCTGCGGAAGCGAAAAGGCGCAAGGATGCGGGCGAGGCGGCGGCAATTCGTTTGCGGATTCCGGAGCGGCCGATCAAATTCCACGACATTGTGCACGGCGATGTGGAGTTCTCAAATGAAGTAGTAAGCGATCCGATCATCCTGCGATCGAGCGGCATACCGGTTTACAACTATGTAGTCGTGGTGGACGACATCGACATGCGGATTACCCACGTCATCCGGGGCGACGACCACCTTTCGAATACGCCGAAACAGGTGGCGCTTTACGAGGCGCTGGACGCGGCGGTGCCGGAGTTTGCGCACCTTTCCACGATTCTTGGGCCGGATCGCGAGAGGCTTTCGAAGCGGCATGGAGCTACTTCGATTGCGAGCTTCCGTGAAATGGGAGTGCTGCCCGAGGCGCTGGTGAACTACATCGCGCTGCTGGGTTGGGCGCCGACGGGCGGGACGCGGGAGATCTTCAAGCCTGAAGAGCTGGTGAAAGAGTTTGACCTACGAAGAGTCACACCGTCGCCAGCCATTTTTGATTTCGAGAAGCTCTACTGGCTGAATAGGCATTACATCAAGGAATCTTCGCCATACCGGATCGCGATATTGGCCCGCAATTACTGGGACCGGATGATCATCGATCACATTGCGAAACGGCGGGCGCTTCCGAAGATCGAGACAAAGCATGTGGTGGCATGGGGCATCTCGGAGGAAGTGAACGACTGGTTCGGCCGCGTGACTGCGCTGCTGGTGCCGTCGGTTAACGAGCTCGATGAGTTGCCGGAACGGGCGAAATTGATCTTCGATTACGACGCCAAGGAAGCGATTGCAGATCCGGAGAACGCGGAAGTGTTGCACTCGAAAAAGACTGAGGATGTGCTAGCCGCGTTCAGTTGGCGAATTGCGAACGAGGCTGGCGCGATTTCCGCGGAACGGTTCAAGGCGATTGTGAACGAGGTGAAGTCGGAGACCGGCGCGAAAGGCAAAGAGCTGTTTCATCCGGTACGCATCGCGGTTACGGGAACGCACTCGGGACCGGAGTTCGACAAACTGATCCCGCTCATTGAAGAGGGTAGCGCGCTCGCGCTGCCGGTTCATGTGAAGAGCGTGAAGGAACGGCTGGCGGAGTTTACTGAGGCGGGGAAGTAGATAGTTCCGGCATCTTCACGATAAGCGGTTCTTTGGAGCCTTTGCGATCGAGCGTGAGCCTTAACGTTACGTCGTTGAAAACGGGATGCGGCTTGTAGCTGAAGAGCACGTCGTAGTCGCCCGGCGGAATGTCACTCACTGAAAACTTGCCGTGACTGTCGGTCTTGGTTGCCGAGACGAGGCTGCGTCCGCCGTAGACCTCGACATCGATGTTGGGCAGAGGCTCGCCGCTTTCGCGCTGGACTACACCGGCTATCTTCTTGACGGGGTGGTCAAGGGTGATGGGCTTCTGGGCGAAGAGAGTCGCTGCGAAGGCAAGCAAGAACACGGTGATCGAGCAAGCAATTCTCATTTACTTGAACTTCAGCACCAGTTCCGGTGATGCCTTCTCGGTAGTCACCCGGACATGGTAGAAGTCCGCTATCCCGTTGTGATGCACTTTGATGTTGTAGCGGGCGTCCTTGAGGTTGGGAAAGGCGAAGCGGCCCTGGTCATCGGTCTTGGCGTCACCGACGGTGTGGCCATTTTCCCGGCGGATGACTTCGACGCGGACACCAGCAACGGGATCACCGTGATGGTTCTTGACCACGCCCATTAATTGCGGAACGCGGAGTTCGTTGACGTGGACGGCGAGCTGTTCTTCAGCGAACAAAGGAAGAGCGACGGCGAGACAAAGCAGCAGGGCGATCTTGCGAATCATGAGGGCTCCGGGCTGAGCGATTATCTCAGAAAATTTTGCAACGCCTGGCGCAAATCTGGATAGGCAAAGTTGTATCCGAGATCCTGAAGGCGTTTTGGGAGAACACGGACGGAGCCGAGGGCGGTCTCTTCGGCGGCCTCTTTTCCCAGGATGAGGTGAAGGGCGAAGCGCGGGACTGGAAAGATTGTCGGGCGGTGGAGGACTTCGCCGAGCGTCTTCGTGAAGTCGGCATTGCTGGCGGGATTGGGGCCAACGAAGTTGATCGGTCCGCTGGTGTTTGGATTCGAGAGCGCGAAGAGCATGGCGCCGATGAGGTCGTCGATGGCGATCCAGCTGAACCATTGGCGACCGTCGCCGAGTTTGCCGCCACCGCCAAGTTTGAAAATCGGCAGCATCTTTCCAAGTGCGCCACCTTCTTTGCTTAGCACGACGCCGATACGAGGATGGACAACGCGGACGCCGGCGTCGCGGGCGCTTTGGGCGGCGGCTTCCCATGCGACGCAGATGTTGCTCAGAAAGCCTGTGCCGGGAGCGCTTTGCTCGGTGAGGATTTCGTCGGCGCGGACACCGTAGTAGCCGATGGCTGAGGCGCTTATGAGGACAGTGGGCTTGCCGGTGCGGCGAAAGGACTCGGCGGCAGCATCGCTGATGGTCTTCGCGCCAGAAACGCGGCTCTCGGAAATTTCTTTCTTGGCTGCGGCGGTCCAGCGGGTGGCGACGTTCTTTCCCGCTAGGTGAAAGACGGCGTCGGCGTTGGCGAAGACGGCGGGATCGAGCGCGCGGCCAGGCGTCCACTCGACTTCGTTGGCCTTCGGCTGGCGGCGAACCATGGCAACAACAAAATGGCCCTCGGCGCGCAATCGCTCGCAGAGGGCCCTTCCGATCAGTCCAGTGGAACCGGTGACGAAGACCTGCATCGACTCTCCTTTATGGAGTAGATGTCGCTGCGGGATGCGGCATCAGGTAGTCATCGAACTGCTTTTGAATACGGTGAAAGAGGTGAATGCGGGTTTTGCCGCCGGAGATCGCGTGGGTCTTGCGCGGGTAAATCTGCAAGTCAAACGGGATTCCGTTGTTGATGAGCGCATACATGAACTGCATGGAGTTCTGCATGTGCACGTTGTCGTCGCTGGTGCCATGCACGAGGAGCAGTCGGCCGTGGAGTTGTTTGGCTTCGAGGTTCACGGAGGTGCGGTCGTAGTCGGCCTTCTTATCTTGCGGCAGGCCCATATAGCGTTCGGTGTAGATGGAATCGTATTCGCGCCAATCGGTGACGGGAGCGACGCTGACGCCGACCTTGAACATGTCGGAGTGCTCGAGGGCCCATGCGGTCATGGTGCCGCCGTAGCTCCAGCCCCACCAGCCAAGGCGGTTGGCATCAAGCTGCGGGAATTGCTGAAGGACCTGTTTGACGGCGGTGAGCTGGTCTTCTAGCGGCAGCTCGTCCATGTGGCCTTTTATGAAAGACGCGTATTTTTCGCCGCGACCGGACATACCGCGATTGTCAAACTTCAGGATGGCGTAGCCGCGTTTCGCCATGTACTGATCGAAGAGATCGACGGAGTGCCAGGCATCCCAGATGGTCTGGACGCCGGGGCCGCCGTAGGGATTGTTGATGAGCGGGACCTTGCCATTGACGATCGCCGGGCCTTCAGTGGGAAGCAGGATGATGCCGTGAATCACGGTACCGTCGTCGGCCTTGGCGTCGACGAATTGCGGGACGAGCAGGCCGTACTCCTTCACGTCGTTGGAGCTCCAGAAGGAATTGCACTTGCCGGTGAGATCGCAGACGGAGAGACTTGGCGGGGTGGTGAGCGAGGAGTAGTTGTCGACGTAGTACTTGGCGTTCTCAGGCATTTCGGCCGCATGGCTGCCGTGGTCCTTGGAGATGCGCTCGATGTCGCCGGTGGCGATTTTTACTGAGTAAAGCTGGCGCTGGCGCTGGTCTTCCTGCGTGGAGCTGTAGTAGACGATGCCATTCTTCTCGTCGACGCCGTCGATGGCGAGGACGTCCCAATCGCCCTTGGTGAGCTGGCGAACGAGCTTGAGCGGAGACATCGGGTTAGCTTTGTCGACATCGTAGAGATAGATGTGGGTGTGGCCGTCGCGCCAGCTCGTCCAGAGAAGTTGCTGGCCACCGTTGAAGAACTTGTAGTGGTCGTTGATCTCGACCCATGCGTTATCGGTTTCGGTGAGGACGACCTGCGCGTGCCCGGATCTTTCGTCGATGAAGTAGAGCTCGAGCTTATCTTGTGCGCGGTTGAGGACGAAGGCGTAGGCGACGCCTTCACGGACCCAGCCGAGGCGCGGGATGTAGGCGTCCTTGGTATCGGGCAGGTCGATCCACTTGGTCTTGGCCGAATTGGTGTCGACGATGCCGAGGCGGACGTCGGGGTTCGAGTCGCCGGGCTTGGGGAACTTCTCTTCGTCGACGGTGGCGGTTGTCGGGATGTAGTCGGTGATGGGATAGGTCGGAACCTGCTTCTCATTCATTTGCAGGAAGACGATGCTGCGGGCGTTGGGCGACCAGAAATAATTGCTGCGGACGTCGAGCTCTTCGGAGTAGACCCAATC
Organism: Candidatus Korobacter sp.; assembly: GCA_036501185.1. Classification (GTDB taxonomy): domain Bacteria; phylum Acidobacteriota; class Terriglobia; order Terriglobales; family Acidobacteriaceae; genus Korobacter. The sequence continues at coordinate 12,842 of DASYAU010000091.1, forward strand.
AACTTCGCCGTTGAGGATGTTGTCGTCCTTCATGCGGTTGGTGAGCTGGCGCGGTTTGCCGTTGAGGGCCGTAACCCAGAGATCGTGGTCGCGAAGATAGGCGAGGCGCTCGCCCCTGGGGCTGAACTTGGGATCGCCGAGGCCGGCGGGATCGCTGGCAATCATGCTGGAGGATTGCTTGTCGAGGTCGAAGAGCCAGAGGCTGCCGGCGGAGTCGAAGAGGATGTGTTTGGAATCGGGCGCCCAGTGGTAGGCGGCAACGGAGTAGCGGGCACGGTTGTCCTTGGAGCGATCGTCGCCCTTGGTCTTGGTGGGCGGCTTCATTTCGGCCAGCTTGTCTTGCGCGACGAGGATTGCGGGCTTGGCGTTGGTAGTGACGTCGACGTAGTAGAGGGCGCCGTTGTCACCGGACTCGTCGCGCTGGATGAAGGAAACCTTGGTGCCGTCAGGACTCCACTGAAGAGATTCGGGGCCGCGGCCGGTGATGCCGCCTTCGGCGTAGATGGACTCGATGGTGAGCTGTTTGCTGGCGGGAGCTTGCTGCGCGAAGGAAATGGAGGCGAGCGCGAAACAGGCGAGCAGAAGAATAGCGAGGCTACGTGTTCTCAAGAGGGGCTCTCCAAATTGCGGGCTAATTCTAATGCTTCGCAGCGAAACGTGGAGCGCGGCTATTTGTCGATGAGGCCGCCGCGTTCTTCGGAGGGGCGGTGGGGGACGCCGCCTTCGGCGGCGCGGAAGCGCCAGTAATCGCCGGCCGTCTCGCTGAGATCGCCTTGCGGGCGCTCGCCCTTGAAGACGCGGGAGACGCCGCGAACGAGGCGACGCCAGGGGATTTCGTTCTTTTCGTCGGTGAGGAAGATTTCGCCGGTCTTACTGGTGCGGTAGTACCAGCGCTTGAGGAGCGCGAGGTGCTCCATCCATTCGTAGGCCGACGAGGGCTTCTGAACGGGAACGGCGGCGACGGCTTCCCAGAGGCGGGCTTCCATGCTCTGAGGAGTTTTGATCTGACCGACCTGGAGGCGCGGAGTGACGTTGAAGGGAACAGGATCGTGGAGGAACCCCCCGGCGATCTTGAAGAGCGCTACGGATTCGGGTTCCTGCGAGGGCTGGACCATCACGCCGTCGATGCGCTCGATGTTGCGAGCAAGCTCGGAGCCCTGCTGGACGACGGCTTTGATCTTCTCGATCTTCGTATGAAGTTCGGCGGCCTTTTCAAACTCGAGATTCTCGGAGGCGCGGTTACGCTCGGTTTCAAAGTTTCGCAACAGCGATAGTCCACCGGTCTCGAAGAAGTCACGGACGCGGGCGGTCTCTTCCGAGTATCGCTCGTCGGTGCAGCCTTTGAAGCAGGGGGCGAGGCACATCTTCATCTCGGAATAAATGCATCCGGGGAAGGCCGGATCGGGATGAAGGTCGTCGGTGCAGCGGCGGAGGAGGAAGAAATCGAGGGCATCATTTGCGAAGTTTTCGGCGGCTACTCGGGAGGCGAAAGGACCGTAGTGGGAGGACTTCGTCTTGAGGCTCTGGATGCGGGTGGTGACCGCGACGCGGGGGAACTCGTTCTCCAGAATCAGCCGGAGCAGCGGAGCGAAACGGAGTTTGAGGCGGTCCGCGTAGTTGGAGGGGAAGACTTCGCGGAGAACGCGGTAGAGGCAGAACTGGGCTTCGAAGTCAGAGGCGACGGGCGAGTACTCGAGCAGTTGGACGCGGTCGCGAAGGTTGAGACGCTTGGTGCGTTCTTCCGGGGCCGAGAGCAGACGCGTCATGCGTCGGCGAAGGTTGGAGGTTTTGCTGACGTAAGGCTCGGAAGCTTCGGGGCCGCGGAGGAGGAACACCGCGGGGCGCGCAGGGACGGCGGCGAAGAAATCGCGGTCGAGCGCGGGATCGAAGGGGAGCGTCTGCACTATGGAAGTTTACTGCGAACATCCACCACGGAGACACGGAGGGACGGAGGAAAGAAAAATCTCTGAACACGAAGGGCACGAAGTACACGAAGGTTTTTGGGGGGGCGGTTTCGTCAGTGGATGAAGTGGATTTTGTAGAAGAGCAGGCCGATGACGGCGATGACGAAGAGGGCGGTGACGCTGCGGTAGCGGCGGGCGAAGTAGAAGATGACGCAGATGGCGGTGGCGACGGTGGCGATGAGGGCTCCGCCGACGTATTGGCTGAGCATGTGGCGCGGGAGGGAGTATCCGTAGGCGTGCTCGAGGCGGAAGTACTCGCCGAGAGAGCGAATGATGATGACGAAGAGGAGGATGATCGCGGCCTGGGCGGTACGTTCCGGGGAGGGGAGTTTCACGAGGGGGATTCTACGCCGCGAACCACAAGATCCTTCGACTGCGAATCCGGATCGTTGTCCGGATTCTTCTCTCAGGATGACAGCGGGAGAAAAGTCTATCGCCAGCTGGCGCTTTTGTATTTGATCCGGAAGTCTTCGCCTTGAACAGTGACGATGCGGCACATTTCGTGGAGGCGGGAGCGCATGCGCTCGCCGATGCGGTCGCCGAGCGTTTCCTCGCGGGACGCACGTTCGGCGGCGGTTCGGCGGGGGGCGTCTTCGGATCCGGCAGCGGCGGGCGGGAGGTCGCGGTAGTTGGTGGTGATGATGGTGGTGCGACGCTTGTTGTAGCGGGTATTGAGGATGTGGGAGACGGTGTCCCAAACCCACTCGGTGGGCTTGACGGCGCCGAGTTCGTCGAGGACGAGGACTTCGGCGTCGAAGACGGGGCGAAGGACGTCGAGCTCAGTGACGGGGACGGAGTTGTTGTAGGAGTTCTGGATTTCCTTGAGGAGCTCGCGGTAGTCGTAGAAGAGAGACGGGATGCCTTTGGCGAGCATGAGTTCGCGGAGGATGCCGACGGCGAGATGGGTTTTGCCGACGCCGATGGTGCCGATGAGCATCAGCCCGGCGCGCTCGACAGGATATTTTTCGACGAACTGCTGGGCGGCTAGATGAGGAGCCGCGAGCGACGCGAACGGGCCTTCGTGCTCAAAGTTGGAGAGCTCGCAGTGCTTGTAGCGCTCCGGGATGGAAGCATGCTGGAGGAGGCGCTGGTTGCGGAGGCGCTGCTGGCAGTCGCAGCGAACGGCCCTGGTTCCTTTTTCGGCGGCGACGGTTTTCCATCCGGTGTCGCGGCAAGTTTCGCACTTAATGGTGGTTTCGATCATGGGGCTATGTCTAATGTGAGCTTTGGGGGGCGGGGATGCAAGTGCGGGATTGCCGCGGAGTGTGGAGAAGGTGTGGATGGGTGAGGAAATCCGGTAATTAGTGATTGGGGCGGTAATGGTTGGGGAGATTTTTGTTGGCGATCACGATGGCGTAGATGTCGTGCCAGTTCCTCTGCCAACGCCAGTCCTTCGCAGTTCATGGGGCGTGCCGCCCCCAAAAGGGCTTTTCATCTTACGAGGCGCTTTTCCCGGCGCTTCGCGCTTGGAGCATCGCGGAGGGCGGCGAGGGCGGGCATTCTCCAGGGCTGTCGGAGGGAGTGCGAGGACGCGCCCGTCTGCCTTGCTTTCGCGGGAGGTTGTACCATTCTGCTGTGCTTCCACAATTGGCTGCTTACATCCGAACCCATGCGCTGTTTCGGCCGGGGGACCGCGTGGGCGTGGCGGTGTCGGGCGGCGCGGATAGTGTGGCGCTGCTGCGCGGGTTGCTGGAATTGCGGGCGGAGTTGGGGATCGTGCTGCGGGTGGTGCATTTGCATCACGGGATCCGCGGGGCGGAGGCGGATGAAGACGAGCGGTTTGTCGTCGGCCTGGCGGAGCAGTTTGATTTGGCGGTCTCGGTGGAACGCGTGGATGTGCCGGCGCACGGGCAGCGGAAGAAGTTGAGTTTGGAAGCGTCGGCGCGCGAGCTGCGTTATGAGTTCTTTAAAAAGCTGCTGGAGACGAAGGTGTGCGAGAAGATTGCGACCGCACACACCTTGGACGACCAAGCAGAGACCGTGCTGCTGAGGGTACTGCGGGGAACGGGGACGCGGGGGTTGGCGGCGATCCCGCCATTTCGGAATGCCTCGCCGGCACTGGTGGCGAGAATTGTGCGGCCCCTGCTGGGGACGCGGCGAGAAGAGATTGAATCTTATTTGCACGGGCTGGGGCAGACGTGGCGGGAAGATACCAGCAACCGGGATCCAAAGCACTTAAGAAACAGGGTGCGGCATGAATTGTTACCGCTGCTGGAGCGGGAGTTCAATCCGGCGGTGCGCGAAGGGTTGGTGACCCTGGCGGAGATTGCGCGAGTGGAAGAGCAGTACTGGTCGCTACAAATGTCGGCGTTGCGCCCTCTGATCGCCGATCCGGAGCGGATTGAGCGTTCGACGTTTTTGGCGCTTCCGCTCGCATTGCGGAGGAGAATGCTGGTGCAACTGGCGGACCAGCTCGATATTCCGGTGAGCTTTGAGGACGTAGAGCTGATGTTGCACATTGCCGATACGCCGGGGGCGGAACACGGGTTCGAAGGTGGATGGGTGGTGCGGTCGTCGAGGCGAGTGCTGGAAGTGAGGAGGGCGGAGGAAACGGTTGCGAGCCAGGGATACGATTTGGCGTTCGAAGTTCCGTCGGAGGTGAAGGCTGGCGGGGTGTGTTTGAAGGCAATGTACTTACGGGTAGAAGAGGCCACGCGCTATAATTCGGCCACCCTGCTGGATCACGGGCAACTGGAGCTTCCGTTGCGGGTGCGCAACTGGCAGCCGGGAGACCGTTTTTGGCCAGTGGGAAGCAAGCGTGAGGAGAAGCTGAAGCGGCTTTTCCAGGAGCGTCGTATTCCGGCCGAGGCGAGGAGTTCGTGGCCGGTGGTGCTGAGCGGCGCGAGGATAGTCTGGGTGCGGGATTTCCCCGTCGCGCACGGATTCCAGGCGCTAAATTCTACCGCCGTACGGATTGAGGCTACGGACCTCGCCGGCGGCGAAACGAGGCAGGATTGAGCAGAGAAGAAGGACTTCCCGAGAAGTTAAAGGTGGTGGTTTCGGCCGAACAGATCCAGCACCGGGTTGGAGAGCTCGCCCGCCAAATTTCTCACGATTACGCCGGCAAACGCGTTTTTGTGGTCGGGGTCTTGGAAAACGCATTTGTTTTCATGGCGGATTTGATCCGGCAGGTGGAGCGGCCGACGGTTTGCCAGTTTGTGCTTTCGGATGTGCGGGACATTGAGCACGGGTTAGCTCCTTCGCGGGAGATTTTCTTTTACCCGGAGGTTGAAGTGGCGGGAGAACACGTTCTCCTGATCGAAGGCCTGGTGCAGTCGGGCCTGACGACCGATTTCCTGGTGACGAACCTGATGAAACGGGGAGCGGCTTCGATCAAGACGGCGGTGCTGCTGGACCGTCAGGGGGCGCGTAAGGTGTCGTTCCAGCCGGACTACTGGGGATTTCAGATTGAGGCCGACTACGTTGTGGGGTATGGGTTGGGGGCACCGCATTTAGGCAGGAATTTACCTTATGTAGCGGCTACGGCGGTGCCAGCCCCGGTATCGAAACAGTCGTAGTACCAACAGTTTTCCCAAAAGCGGCAGAATTTCAGCGGTACAATTACGTTGGGCTGAAATCAATTTAAATCCCATGTCGCGGGGTCGCCATCTAAGTGGTAGCGGCACAGGGATGAACCTGATTTACCGCTCGTGAGCGTTTTCTCTCCCTTTTACGAGGGATTTTCCGTCTAAGCAGAGAGGAAGCGGCAAAGAGGAGCATCATTCGTGAATTCCACCGTAAAGACGGTTGTGTTCTGGCTCGTCATTATCCTGGCGGGCGTCCTGCTATGGCAGGTGCTGAAGCAGGGCACTTCGCCGATGAAGGAACAGGACAAGAATTTTTCGCAGTTTCTGGACGATGTGAACTCGAGCAAGGTAGCCGAGGTCACCGTCAATGGGGCTGAAGTCCACGGCAAGTACAAAGACGGCAATGCCGGTTTTCGCACGACGGTTCCGCCGAACTACAACGACATGTATAAGGACCTCCGTGATAAGGGCGTAAATATCACGGTGAAGGACAACCAGGGCGGAAGCTGGCCCACGTGGCTGCTGAACTTTGCTCCGCTCATCCTGCTGGGCGCGCTGTGGTTCTTCATGATCCGGCAGATGCAGACGGGCGGGAACAAGGCGTTGTCCTTTGGCAAGAGCCGGGCGCGACTGCTTTCCATGAACCAGAAGAAGGTAACGTTCAAAGACGTTGCCGGCGTGGACGAAGCCAAGGAAGAACTCAAGGAGATCATCGAGTTCCTGCGCGAGGCGCAGAAGTTCCAGAAGCTGGGTGGCCGCATCCCCAAGGGTGTGCTCCTCGTCGGACCTCCGGGAACGGGCAAGACGTTGCTCGCACGCGCTGTGGCCGGCGAAGCCAACGTTCCGTTCTTCAGCATTTCGGGTTCGGACTTCGTGGAAATGTTTGTGGGCGTAGGCGCAAGCCGCGTGCGCGACCTGTTTGAACAGGGCAAGAAGAATGCTCCCTGCATCATCTTCATCGACGAAATCGACGCCGTCGGACGCCATCGCGGCGCCGGCCTGGGTGGCGGTCACGATGAGCGCGAGCAGACGCTGAACCAACTGCTCGTCGAGATGGATGGCTTCGAATCCAACGAAGGCGTCATCCTCGTCGCCGCAACGAACCGTCCTGACGTCCTCGACCCGGCGCTGCTGCGCCCCGGCCGTTTCGACCGCCGCGTGGTGGTTTCGCGGCCTGACGTTCGCGGACGCGAAGAGATCCTCCGCGTCCATAGCCGCAAGATTCCTTTGGCCGACGATGTCGATCTCTCCGTACTGGCTCGCGGCACACCGGGCTTCTCCGGCGCCGACTTGGCCAACATGGTGAACGAAGCTGCGCTGAACGCTGCCCGGCAGAACCGCAAGGTCGTACTGATGTTCGACTTTGAGGTTTCCAAGGACAAGGTGCTGATGGGCGCCGAGCGCAAGTCGATGATCCTGACCGACGAAGAAAAGAAGGTCACGGCTTATCACGAGGCGGGCCACGCGCTGGTGGCAGCGAAGCTTCCGGAAGCCGATCCGCTGCACAAGGTCACCATCATCCCCCGCGGCATGGCGCTGGGCGTCACCATGCAGTTGCCGGAGACGGACAAGCACAATTACACGCGCGGTTATCTCGAGACCATGCTCGCGATCATGATGGGCGGACGGTTGGCGGAAGAGATCTTCCTCAACCAGATGTCCACCGGCGCGGGCAACGATATTGAGCGCGCGACCGAGCTGGCCCGCCAAATGGTTTGCGAGTACGGCATGAGCAAGCTCGGCCCGCTGACCTTCGGCAAAAAGGAAGAGCAGATCTTCCTCGGCCGCGAGATCAGCCAGCACCGCGACTACTCCGAAGATACCGCGATCAAGATCGACGGCGAAGTTCGGCGCCTGATCCAGGAAGGCTACGACAAGGCAAAGAACGTCCTCGAAACCGGCCAGGACGTGATGCACGCCATGGCAAAGGCCTTGCTTGAGCGTGAAGTGCTCGACGCCCAGGAGATCAAGCTGCTCGTGGAAGGCAAGCCGCTTCCCAACCGCGTGAACCCGCCGAGCGGCGGCAACACCACCGGCGACGAAGTGCAACAGGTGCTGAAGCCGGAGCCGAGTGGGCGTCCGGGATTGGCGCCTGGCGAACGGCCTAGCCCCGCATAAGAACGTGAGTCTTCAAAATACCCCGTCCGAAAGGGCGGGGTTTTTACTTGGTCCCCGAAAGCGGAGCGCCGACAAGATGCGCGTCGCGCCTGCTATGATCCCACGGCGGAGCGCGCCAAGCCGGCCACAAGCCTCTCCGGGGACACCCCGGGGCATTGCGTAGAGCTGTAGATGCGTCGCGTGATCTACCCTACGCTGAAAAGCGCGTAGATCAGATCACTCCAGGTCAGACTCGTTGGTGCGCTTCGCTTTTCCATGAAATCCCGCGTTTTTCTCAATGCGCTGGCGCACGCGTTTCTCAGTGGGGAAGTTACGGAGAACGCGATCCGGGAGCGCGCCAGGCAGTTGCTTGGGCGGGAGTGGCCCTGGCTGCGGCCGGTGATTCGGCGGTACGTGCAAAAGCTTAGCGTGGATCGAAGTTTTCCGCGACGGCGAGATGTTGCTGAGTTCATCGCCGCTTCGCGCTTCTTTCAATTTGCATGGAGCAAGTTCCGCGGAGAGCTCGCGGTTGGGTTGTGGATTGTGCCTGCGGGGCCGATTGTGCCGCGCTGGGGTCTGCCGCCGTTGCGAACCCACATGATCTCTGCCGGTGGCTGGGACTGGACTTCGCGCAACTCCAGTGGTTTGCGGATCGCAAGCACCTTAATGCGAAAACGGCGAATACGAAGTTTGAGCACCACACCTACCGCGTGCTAGCGAAACCGCGCGGTGGGTGGCGGCTGATTGAAGCTCCGAAGCGGACCTTGAAGGAGCTGCAGCGGCGAATTTTGAGCGAGCTGCTGGAGAAGATTCCGGCGCATCCGGCAGCACATGGGTTCGTGGCGGGGCGTTCAATCCAAACATTTGTGGCGCCGCACACGAACAAGGCCGCGGTGCTGCGCATTGATCTGCAGGATTTTTTCCCGAGCATAAGGGCGGCGCGGGTGTCGGCCACCTTTCGAACGTGCGGGTATCCGGAGCGGGTTGCGGACTTTCTCGCTGGATTGTGCACGAACGCGGTGCCGCGGCGGGTGTGGGGCGAGGTGCATGCGGCCGCGCGGTTTGAACTGCACGAGACTTACGGCGCGACCCATTTACCGCAGGGGGCACCCACTTCGCCAGCCTTGGCGAACCTCGTCGCGTATCGACTGGATTGCCGACTGGCGGCACTGGCGAAAAAAGCCGGCGCAGCGTACACGCGCTATGCCGACGATTTGGCGTTTTCGGGAAACGAAGAGTTTGCGCGGCGGGCGAGGCGGTTCGCGCTGCATGTTGCGGCGATTGCGATGGAGGAGGGATTTGAGGTGAACCATCGCAAGACGCGGATCATGCGTCGGGGAAGGAGACAACACCTTGCGGGAGTGACGGTGAATGCGCATGCGAACCTGCAGCGCCCGGAGTTCGACGTGCTCAAAGCGATCCTGGCGAACTGCGGGCGGCACGGAGCGGAATCGCAGAACCGCGATCGACATCCAGCATTTCGTGAGCATCTCAGCGGGCGCGTTGGATTTGTGGAGAGCCTCAATCCGGCAAAGGGTGCGCGTTTGCGCCGAATGTTCGAGAAAATCAGCTGGTAAGTGGTGGCACTTACCAGGGACAACTCCGGCCAGACACCCACTCGCTAAAGCGGTTCCTCATCACAAAAACTCGTGCTCTCCATCACATCTTTTCTTGCCCTCCCCGAGATACTCTGCGACCGTGGGGCACTGCCTCCATTTGCATCTCGCTCTTTGAAAATGCGCCGCGGTCAGCCTGCGCGATCCTTTACCCCGCTAGAGCCGCCTTTTGTTGTCCAAAACGCAGCCGCGACCCGCGGCGAGCACCGACTCCGTGCTTGGCGCGGTCGGGGAGCGAAGGACCTGACTTAGATCCCAGGCACAAGCTAACCCTTTATTTTTCAATATTTTGTTGTAACTTGTCTGAAATCTTATGGTTACGGGAAAAACGTTGCTAACCCGATGAAAACACAGGGTAGGGGGGGGAGGGGGGAGGGGTGGCAACATGAATAACAGTTCGACCTCCGTAGGAACGCCTGGAGAGCCTCACCGTTGGATTCTGCGGGCTGGTGGTACCGTGTCTGTATGCGGCTTTTAGCGGGTTTAATGCTCTTTTCGGGCCTGATTTACGCGCAAAATGCCCCTCCGGCGAGTCCGAAACCGCACTATTGCAACGAAACCTACGGGTTCTGCGTGGATTATCCCGCTTCGTGGAAGCTGCTCGGAGAGGTTTATGAGGGACACGGGGCGGCGATTGCGCCCGTGCAAAAGGGTAACGAGGCGAGGTGGGACTCAGTGACGGTCGCGGCCGTCGAGATTCCGGCGCAAGAAGGGAAAGACCCGGCGACGGTGGAAGACCTGGTGACATCGCTGATTGGAAAGATGGCGGCGCAGACGCCGAATATGCAGACCGTGCGGCGGAGCGAGGAGACATTGGCGCATCATCCGGCGCAACTGGTGCAGGTGCGGTATGACGAGAACAACGAGCGCTGGGGCGAGACCATCGTGGCGATGGATGGCGGAAACGACATTTTCTACACCGTGGTGTTCAAGTGCCGGGTGCTCGATGAAGCGAAGTACCAGGCGGCGGTCGAGGGCCTGCTGAAGAGTTTCCGCCTGACACAATAGCGCTACATCCGAGTTGCTGGCGCCAGGCATCCCACCCTGGGTGATGAACGTAAAAGTACGACTGTTGTTGCTATCCCTTCTCCTTTTCACATGCAGCGCATTTGCACAGGACGTGCGGATCGCGCATCTTTCCGACCTGCATATCGGCCTGGCACGAGCTCCACAAGCAGCCGACAACCTGAAGCGCGCGGTGGATTTGATCAACCAGCGCGGCGTCGACGCTGTCGTCGTAAGCGGCGATATCGGGGAGAAGCAGAGCGATTGGGAGATCGCGCGCAGCATCCTGAAGCACTGCAAAGCGCCTGTGTATTACGTGCCCGGAAACCACGACATCCACTCCAACGACTTCGATCGCTATCGCCATGTCTTTGGTGACGACTGGTACAAAGTGCAGGTGAAGTACGTCACCATCTACGGGCTGGACTCGGAAGTGTTCGGCAATTACGACAGCTACTCCGACGCAAAGGTTGCGCTGCCTCCATCGAGTGACGAAGCGCAGCAGAACCGCGCGCGGATGCTGCAGTGGATGGAAGAAGCGGGAGAACAGAAGGGCGACCATGATCATGATCGCGACGATCATCGGGTGGCGATCGGGGTGCAGCATGTCCCGATTGCGCGGGACGGGCATATGCCTCCGGATGGGCGGCCGTATTGGTTTATCCCCGAGCAGGACCGGAAGCGCGAGACGGAGCTGCTGAAGCGGCTGGGCATTCGCAACATGCTGTGCGGGCACTGGCACCACCGCGATGAGTTCAATTACGAAGGGATCACGTGGCACGTGGGGTCGGCGACGAGCTGGCTGACGTTTGGCGGGGAATTGGGATTCGATATCGATACGATCTCGCCGAATGGGGATTTCAAGAGCGAGTTCGTGTCGCTGGGGAAATGATTAACCACAGAGGGCACGGAGGGATCGCGGAGGATTTTGGATTTTCTGGAGTGCTGTGGTGACAGCCGGATTGGTGGAGCTCGGACATTCCCGATAAATACTGAGACCCTTCGGGACCTCTGTGGTGGGCGGATTTGCGCGGTACACTGGTCGCATGCGCGTGGTGCGGACGATTGCGGAGATGCAGGCGATTTGCAGGAACCTGCACCGGGAAGATAAGAGCATCGGGTTAGTACCGACGATGGGGGCGCTGCACGCGGGACATATCTCGCTGGTGCGCGCGGCGCGGCACCAGAACGATGCGGTGGTGGCTTCGATTTTCGTAAATCCCTTACAGTTTGGACCGAACGAAGACCTTGCGAAGTATCCGCGGAGCTTTGAGCAGGACTGCGCGCAACTCGACCACGAGGGCGTGGACTTTGTATTTGCGCCGACAGTGGAGGAGATGTATCCGGAGGGCGCGGCGACGTTCGTTCATGTCGAGGGTTTGAGTAAGAAGCTCGATGGAGGATCGCGGCCGGGACATTTCCGAGGCGTGAGTACAGTGGTTGCGAAACTGTTCCACATTGTTCCGGCGGACCACGCGTACTTCGGGCAGAAGGATGCGGCGCAGGTTTCGGTGCTGCGGAAGATGGTGAAGGACCAGAATTTCGACATCGAGCTTGTGGTGTGCCCAATCGTGCGCGAGAAAGACGGGCTGGCGATGAGCTCCCGTAATGCGTATCTCACTCCGGAGCAAAGGAAGAAAGCGCTGGTACTGCATCGGGCGCTGCTGCGGGTGCAGATGCTGGCGGACACGGGCGAGACGGACGCAGCGAAACTGCTGGAAGCGGGAAAACAGGTTGTGGCTGAAGAGGCGGGGGCGCGGCTGGATTATTTTGAGATTGTGAACGCGGAGACGCTCGATCCAGTTGCGGACATCAATAAGGGGGCGCTCGTGGCGGTGGCCGCATACGTGGGGACGACGCGGCTGATCGACAATGTTGTGCTGCATGGGGCGGGGCAGTCGCGGGTCCCATAGCGTGCGGGCGAGGCTGGCGCCTCGCCGCCAGAGGCGTGCCGCCCCTGAAGGGGCTTCATTTTTTGGCCGACTTACACGACGCTAGCGCGTCATGCTTTAAATCCTAGTCGGCCTGCGGCCTCGCGGTCTGGGATGTTCCGGTGCCGTGCTTAATCCGGCATGGATTGGCTGATCGACGCTAGCGCGTCGTGCTTTAAACCCGAGCCGGCCTGCGGCCTTGCAATGTGCGACGCGAAATACAGAGGGTGGGTCCTGCGCGGAGTGGAAGATCTTCTCGAAAAATCCGCCCAATCGCAGCGAACCCGCTGCTCGATAAGGACGGGACACCAAACAAATGCGGCTTTCGTTTGTCGCGTGGCATGTCATAATGCGCGGCACTCATGGCATTAGCTCCCGGGACGAAACTAGGGCCTTACGAGATCCAGGCGCCGCTGGGCGCGGGTGGGATGGGCGAGGTGTATCGCGGGCGCGATACACGACTGAACCGCAGCGTCGCGATCAAGATCCTTCCGGCACATCTTTCTGCAAATGATGAAGCGAAACAGCGCTTTGAGCGTGAAGCGAAGACGATTTCATCGCTAAACCACCCGAACATTTGCGTGCTGCACGATATTGGGTCGCAGGACGGTACCTCGTACCTGGTGATGGAGCTTGTCGAGGGCGAAACGCTGGAGTCGCGGCTGCAAAAGGGGCCTATGCCCCTGGTGCAGGCGCTGGATTGCGCGGTGCAGATTTGCGATGCGCTGGAGAAGGCGCACCGGGCAGGAATCGTGCATCGCGATTTGAAGCCGGGGAACATCATGCTGACGCCTTCGGGGGCGAAACTGCTGGACTTCGGATTGGCCAAACCCGCCGTGGCGCTGGTGAGTTCGCAGGCGAGCTCGCAGGACGTCCACCTGACGCCGACGATCAATGTGACATCCCTGGGAGCGGCTCCGGCCGCAGCGTTGACGCAGCAAGGGACGATCGTGGGGACGTTCCAGTATCTTGCGCCGGAGGTGGCGCAGGGGCGCGAGGCGGATGGGCGGAGCGACATCTTCAGCCTGGGATGCGTGCTTTACGAGATGGTGACGGGACGAAAGGCGTTCGAGGGGAAGTCGCAACTGAGCGTGCTGACGGCAATCCTGGAAAAAGATGTGGACCCGGTTTCGGCCGTGGTGCCGACTTCGCCGGCGTCACTGGATTACGTGGTGCAGGCGTGCCTGGAGAAAGACCCGGAGAAGCGCATCCAGACGGCGCACGATTTGAAGCTGCAGCTCGGTTGGGTCATGAAGTCGCGGTCGCAGACGGGGGCGGCGGCGATCCAGAAGAAGAACAACCGCGCGCTGGTGTGGGTTGCGGCTGCGGCGGTGGTGGTTGGGCTGGCGGTGATCGCGGCGATTGTGTTTGCTTTTGGCGGGCACGCGCCAAAGCGGGTTTTGCGGACCACGTTGCTGCCGCCGGAGGGATTGCTGTTCGAGACGCTGTATCACAACGGGCCTCCGGTAATTTCGCCGGATGGGACGCGGGTGGTGTTCGTGGCAGGAAAAGACGGAAAGAACTCGTTGTGGGTGCGCTCGCTCGACAAACTGGAGGCGATGCCGCTGCGGGGAACGGAAGAGGCATTTTATCCGTTCTGGTCGCCGGACGGGAGAATGGTTGCGTTCTTCACGCCGGGCAAGTTGTGGAAAATGGATTTGAATGGAGGGAGTCCGTCGTTGATTTGCGAGGCGGCGGAAGCGAGAGGCGGCAGTTGGGGAACGTCGAACACGATTGTGTTTGCTCCCACACCGGCGAGTGGATTGTCGAGGGTGTCAGCGGATGGAGGGACGCCGCAGGAGCTGCCGTCGTCACTGCGCATCAATGGATTTGTATCGGAACGGTGGCCGGAGTTGTTGCCGGATGGCAAGCATTACCTGTTTCTCCATTCGCCAAATGGAGATGCTGAGGCGGGGAACGAGATCCGCTACAGCTCGACCGACAAGCATGAGGACCGAGTGCTGATGACGGGACGGTTCTACTCCATGCGGTATGTGAACGGATGGCTGCTGGCGGTACGCGATGGCTCGCTGTTCGCGTGGAAGTTCGACGCAGGGAGCGGGAAGATCACGGGCGAGGGAACGCAGATTGTGAACCGGGTGGCGGTGGATGATGTGACGGCTTCCGCGGTGTTTTCGGTCTCGGAACGAGGCGACCTGCTGTATCAGCTGGCGAGCGGTGGGACGGGCGATCGTCACGTGTGGCTGGACGCGACGGGTAAGCAGTTGGCGCAGATTTCGGAGCCGGGGATCTATGGGGCAACGCGCATTTCGCCGAATGGGACGCACTTGGTGACGCCGGTTGTGGAGGCGAGCGGGGCGGACCATTTTTGGGTATGGGACATCAATGGGGGCGCGCGGGCACGGGTGACGACGAAATCGGCGAATCCGGACATGGCGGTGTGGTCGGCGGATGGAAAGACGCTGTACTACTCGGCATTCGACGAGAAGGGGCATCGCAGTACGTTGCTGGTCCCGGCAGATGGCTCACGGCCGGAGCAGGTGCTGATCAATACGGCCGCGGACGTGATGCCGGTGGATACGACATCGGATGGAAAGTGGCTGTTGTACCAGGAAGTAATTGACGAGGCGCACCCGCTGACGTCGACGGGGACGGCGAAGCTGAAGGCGTATCCGCTGGCGGCGGGGCTGGAGGGGTTCACGGTATTGGAGAATGTAACGGCGGGAAGCAACGCGCGGCTGCGTTCGGGGACGCAGGATTGGCTGGCCTACCAGGCGAACACGTCGGGACGGCCGGAGATCTATCTCACGCGGTTCCCGCATCCGGGATCGAAGTTCCAGGTCTCGTCGAACGGCGGGACGCAGGCGGTTTGGAGCCCCGATGGGAAGACGCTGTTCTTTCTGGATCGCACCGAGAAGATGATGGCGGTGAGTGTGAATGTGACCGGCGACTCGGTGGAGATTGGGACGCCGCGAACTCTGTTCCCGACGGGCGTCCGTAGCTCGACGCCGAGCGGTGCGTATGATGTGGCGAAAGATGGGCGGTTCCTGGTGATTAATTCGGTGACGGAGAATACGGCGCCGGTGGCGCTGGTGACGAATTGGGATGCGGAAGTGAAGTAGGTAGTCGGCGCGTCGCCGGCAAGAGCGTGCCGCCCCCATTCGGGGGCTTTCATTCTTTTCGGGCGCGGCTTTCACGACGCTGGCGCGTCGTGCTTTAGAACCCCATTCGGCCTTCGGCCTTGCGGAGTGGCAGATCAGCGTATTCGTGGCACCCAAACAGCTATGGGCGCTTTCCGGAGATGAATGGGCTGCCGTCGATCGTGTAACGCAGCGGGAGATCCATGGCTTTGCGGATGCCGATGCGGGGGGACTCCTGGATGTTTTCTACGTGGAAACCATCATCCACGATGCGTAGGTCGCTTTTTGGGGAAGCGAAGTCTTTGCCGTTGTCGCGCTGGCGGGTGATGGCGAGGGCTTCGGCCAGGCGTCCGGGGCCGCTGGCGATGAGGCGGAGTTGGGAGGGCTCGAGCTGGCGGGTGGCGGCCATGCGGTCGATGCCGGCCAGGGGCTCGAGGGCGCGGAAGAGGATGCCTCCGGCTTCGCCGTCGGGCAGGCAGGAGACGTTGAGGCACCAGTGGTTACCGTAGATGAAATAGACGTACGCGTAGCCGGGAGGGCCGAAGAGGACCGCGTTGCGGGCGGTTTTGCCGCTGGCGGAGTGGGCGGCGGGGTCGCCGGCGCCGAGGTAGGCTTCGCATTCGACGATGCGTCCGGCGAGGGTGGCCCGGCCTTCGCGGCGCAGCAAAACCTTCCCGAGAAGATCGCGTCCAACAATACGAGGGTCGCGATTGTAGAAGGCGCGCGGGATTGGGGTGAGCTGGGACAGCCGCATGGATTCAGGGTAGCGCGAAAAGCAGGTCCTTCGCTTCGCTCTGATGACAAGAGATGGCGGTGGAGATCTAGACGGTAACGGTGGCTGGCGCGAGGCCGAAAATCCCCAGGTTTGGAAAACCGCCAAACCTGGGGCACCCGTTATTTGGATTTTGCTAAGGCCAGGACTTCTTCGGCGTGGCCGTCGGGCTTGACGTTTTCGAAGATGTGGACGAGTTTGCCGTCGGGGCCGATGAGGAACGTGGTACGGGCAATGCCCATGACTTTTTTCCCGTACATGTTCTTTTCCTTTATGACGCCGAACTGGTTGGCGATTTTCTTGTCGGCATCGGCGAGCAAGTGGTACGGGAGTTCGTATTTGTCTTTAAATTTCTTTTGCGCGGTGGGGGTGTCGGCGGAGATGCCGAGCACAACCAGACCGGCGCGAGTAAGCTTGCTGTATGCGTCGCGGAACCCGCACGCTTCTATAGTTCAACCGGGAGTGTCGGCCTTCGGGTAGAAGAAGAGCACGACGTTCTTCCCGCGGAACTGCTCGAGCGAGGTCTCGGTGCCGTTCTCGTCGGGCAAAGTGAAAGAGGGAGCTTTGTCGTTGATGTTCATGACCCAACAGTTGTACCGCAAAGCGGCGATCTGCGCCATGGTGGGGTATGCGAGTTTGAGCGTGGCGCAATATTCGGCGCCCGTTTCGAAGGTGAAGCCACATGCGGGCCCACGTGCGATTTCAGTGCTGGAGACGGACGATAAGGGGCAATCGCGGCTGGTGCCGGTGACCGTGCTTTTCCAGAACCAGTACTACGACGCTTCGCAGTACCAGGCGAACCCGGTGCCCATGGCGGCCGAGGCGGGAACCGTCTACGACGTGCTCAATGCGAATGTGCCGATCGGGCTGTTTTCGACATCGGGCGCGCAAGAGGTGAAGGGGACGTGGGTGAGTTTGGGATCGATGAAAAAGCCGGAGCCGGTGAAGGAGAAGCCGGCGAAGGTGGAAGTGGACTTGGGGAAGAATGAAGGACCGGTGTTGAAGAGGCGCGGGCAGGCTTCGTCGGGCGGGGGCGGAGATGCGAAGAACACGCCTCCGGCGGATGACGATCCGGACCGGCCGACGTTGAAGAAGCCGGCCAGCGAAAGTGCGCCTGCAGCAGCACCCGCGCAGACGACGGCGTCGACCAAGTCGAGCGCGCCGGCGGCATCGAATGACAACCTGACACGGGACACGAATGAGAATGATCCGGACCGACCGGTGCTGCGGAAGACCACTGAGGGCACTAATCCGACGAACGTGAACATGAAAATGCCGGACGCGGTTGTGACTACGAAGGTCGCGGCGCCGGCGAAGGTGGCTCCGGATGCGGGTGGGGCGAAGCTGAAGCAGAACATAGCGGTGTCTGACGAGGAGAAGACCGATTATCGGCCGTTTGGATATCAACTGAAGGACGACGAGAAGAAGGCGCTCGTCGACAAGCTGCAGAAGATCGCGGCGACTCAGTTGGTGAAATTTGCATTGGCGCACGGCGGCGTAAAGATCATTCCGAAGTTGACGTTTAACGACTTCGATCTACGCGCGTTCGACGTGGATTACAGCAATAATCCCGAACTGGTGTTCACCGCTAGTTACAGCCCGGTAGGGACCGCGAAGACGAAGCCGGTCACGTATTACCTGACGCTGGTGGCGCGGGAGGATGCGAACGGCGATCTCAACCCGCTGTTTTCGCAGATCACTGACAGCACACGTTTGGATGAGTACGCGCGACTGGAACTCATCGATGCTGTGGACGCGGATGGACTGGGGCGCGGCAGCTTGTTGTTCCGCGAATACACGGATTCGGGAAAGGCCTTCGTGATGTATCGGGTGGATGCGTATAACCTGACGAAATTGTTTGAGGGGGCTAGCGGGGAGTAGCTAGCGAAGCTGGTAGTTCACTTGGATGGTGGTGGCGACCTCGACGGGTTCACCGTTAAAGAGGTAAGGAAGATAACGCCAGAGGGAAACGGCGTCCATGGAAGCTTGTACGAACTCGTCAGGACCGGAAACCACTTTGAGGTTACCGATCAGGCCATCTTTGCGGATGATTGCTTCGAGGAGTACGGAGCCCTGCAAGTGATTGAGCTTCGCGTCCATCGGATAAATGGGCATGACTTTCCTGATCAACAAGCCTTCGGAGACCCCTTGAGAAATGCGGATCAATTTTGGCGTAGCGATCTTGACGCCTTGCGGAGAACCCGACGGCGAGCTGGCGTTCGTTGCACCGGGCCGTGGTGGAATCTGACTCTTGGGCGTTAGTTGGACTTGGGACGAGATGATGAAGTCGATGGGGACTTCGGCGTTTACCGGCATCGGCTTGCCATTTTTGATGTAAGGAGCAAGCTTCCACCTCTTTACACAATCCAATGCCGACTTCTGAAAAATCTTGTCGCCGCTGACGACTGTGGCCTGCTCTATGGAGCCGTCTTCGCGAATGTGCAAACCGACGATCACCTCTCCCTGGCGGCGATTCTCTTCAGCATCCCGCGGATAGAATGGAGGCCCGGACTTAACGACCGTGAGCTTGGTGGAATCAGGTGGAGGCGCGGGATTTTGGGCCGGATCCTGAGCGTAGAGAAGTCCGCAGAAAATGGCTACGGCGAGAACTAAGCGGAGAGACATCGTGCAGATTGTAGCCGCAAATTACGAATGTGAGGAGAACCAAAGCAGGACCCGGGATTCAAATTGGTGTGGGTCGCGACTCCATGCGCCGGTGTGGATAGCGCCGGGGACTTCCCAGAGCTCGGAGTGAGCGGCATCGATGCGATGTAGATTTTCGGAATTCACGGGGAAGATGTTGTTGTCGGCGCCGCCGTGAATGAGAAGAAGTGGCACGTTGGAGTGGCGGACGGCATAGGACGGGTTGGCTTTCGTGAGATCGACGCCGTAACGCAAGCGGGCATAGAGCAGGCCGGATTCGATCATCGGGCGGCCGAGAGTTTTGCCGAACCAAAGGCCGAGGCCGGAGACTTGGGAAAATTTGCTGTAAGCGCCATCACGAAACGTCGCAAATGGGGACTCGGCGATGGCTCCGCAGAAGCGCGGCTCGACGGCGAGCGATTGCACGAGGATTGCCGCGCCCATCGATTCACCCAAACCATACACACAGCGTGAGGAATGTTCGGCGTAGAGCCATAAAACCCAGCGATGGACATCGTCGCGCTCGAGGACGCCGTAGGTGGCGAGTGCGCCTCCGCTCTCACCGTGCGCGCGGGAGTCGGGGAGCAGAACGGAATATCCGTTAGCGAGGAAGAGACGCGCGTAGCCGCCGACCCCTTCACGGTTGTCGGTAACGCCGTGGAGCAGGATGACGGCGCTCCCGTTGGCGTTTTCGGGTTGGACGAACCATCCGCGCAGGATGACGCCGTCGTTGGCAGTAATGGAGACGGTTTGGAGGTCAGCGTGGAACTCGCGGGCGACGGTTTGGCGGGCGAGTTGGGTGTGGGTGACCGGGCGTCGTGGGAGATGGACGGTGATATTGGCGAGGACGATGCCGCCGAAGACGGAGAGGATGAGGTACGCGGCGAGGATAGAGATCGCGGTGCGGGTGACGAATTTGCGCATAGAGCACCCGGAGAGTGATACGCAGAGTAGGCGGAAAGGTTCCGCGGAGAGTGGCAGGGGCTAAGGCCCTGTTTTCCTGGCGCTCTTTACGGCACCGCTGAAGCGGTGCCCTGATACAACCCGAACCTCAAGAAAAAACGTTGTTAGGCTTCCAGCTTTTTCGTTAGGAGATCGTTGACCATGGCGGGGTTCGCCGTGCCTTTGCTGGCTTTCATGACTTGGCCTACGAAGAAGCCGATGACGGTTTTCTTTCCGGCGCGGTACTGCTCGAGCTGCTTGGGATTGGCGGCGATGACTTCGTCGATGATTTTCTCGAGCGCGCCGGTGTCGGTGATCTGCTGCGGCTTTTCTTTTTCGTAGATGGCGGGGAAATCTTCGACGCGCTCGAAGCAGAGGTCGTAGAGGTCCTTGAGCATTTTGCCGCTGATGGTGCCAGCCTCGACTAAATCGGCGGACAGAGCCACACCGTTCATCGAGATGGGCGACTGCTCGATCTCGAGGCTCTTGGCTTTGAGGCGACCGATGAGCTCGCCCTGCACCAGGTTGGCGACGCGCTTCGGATTCTTCGCCTGCTTGGCGGCGGACTCGAACTGGTCGGCCATGGTGCGGGTGAGGGTGAGCGTGTGGGCGTCGGACTCGGTGATGCCGTATTCGGCGATCATGCGGCGGCGGCGCGCTTCGGGAAGCTCGGGCAGCGACTGGACGATTGCGTCGCGCCACTTGGAATCGACGACGAGCGGAAGCAGGTCGGGCTCGGGGAAGTACCGGTAGTCGTGCGCCTGCTCTTTCGAACGCATGGAATACGTGCGGCCTTCGTTGGAGTTGTAGAGACGCGTTTCCTGCTTCACCTCTCCGCCGGACTCGAGGACTTCGAACTGGCGGAGGATTTCGTACTCCAGCGCCTGCTTGATGAAGCGGAACGAATTCACATTCTTCACTTCCGCCTTGGTACCGAGCTTCTCCTGTCCTATCGGGCGGATGGAGACGTTGGCGTCGCAGCGCAGGGAACCCTCTTCCATGTTGCAGTCGCTAACGCCGGTGTAAAGGATGATTTCTTTTAAGTTCGTGAGGTACTCGTAGGCTTCGTCGGCGGAGCTGATGTCGGGCTCGCTGACGATTTCGACGAGGGGCACGCCACTGCGGTTGAGGTCGACCGAAGTTTTGTCGGCGCTGTCGGGAAGGCCGTCGTGGAGGCTCTTGCCGGCGTCTTCTTCCATGTGCAGGCGGGTGATACCGATCTTCTTGATGCCGGCGGGCGTTTTGATGTCGATGAAGCCGTGCTCGGCGAGCGGCTTGTCGAACTGGGAGATCTGGTAGCCCTTGGGGAGGTCGGGATAAAAGTAATTTTTACGGGCAAAGATCGAGCGCTCGCGCACCTGGCAGTTGAGCGCGGTGCTGGCGAGAACGGCGAATTCGACCGCTTTGCGATTGAGAACCGGCAGCGCGCCGGGCATGCCGAGGCAGACCGGGCAGACGTTAGTGTTGGGGGCCGCGCCGAATTGGGTGGAGCATCCGCAGAACGCCTTGGTGGCGGTGAGGAGCTGAACGTGGACCTCGAGCCCGATGACGGGCTCGTATTTCTCGAGAACGGTCGCGAGGGTGATCGGCGTGGTGACCATGATGTCGATTATAGCGGGGAGAAATGATTCCCACCCTGTCCTGCGGACAAGGGTGGGGCACCCACATTGTTGGTGGTTATTGCGCTTTGGAGAGAGGGATTTCGAAGTACATGAGGTCGTTGCCCTTGTCGTCGCGGAGGCCGGAGACGTAGAGGGTGGCGCCATCGAGCGGGTTGTCGAGGCCGCTGACGTCGAAGTAGACGAAGCCGGCCTGGGTGCTGCGCGGCTCGACGGCTTCGGCGGCGAAGCGGGAATTTTCGACTTCGTCGCGGTCTTCCTGCTTCATGCCGCCGACTTTATGGCTACGCGGGAACGGGAGGGGATTGGTGGTCCGGCCGACATCGTCGGTGCGCTTGACGTGGGTCATGATGCGGTAGATGTCGTCGGGATCGAGCGGCGTGAGCTTGGCGTGGCGATCGCGGGCGACGAGCTGCACGTCGAGTTTGGTCATGGCGACGGGATAGCCGCTATCGTTGGTGACGATGAGATTGATGGGCAGCACGCCGTGATCGAGATATTTCAGGCGGAAGATTGCGGCCTTCTGCGCGGTGTTGTAGGGGTCGGCGGCGATGGAGACCTTTTCGCTGGCGTGAACGTCGTGTGCGGGATAGGTGGTGGCGTTGGAAACTTTGGGTGGCTCGAAGTTCTTTGTCGCATAGAGCGCGAGTGCTCCGGTGAGAACCAGGAGGACAATGAGAACGGGATGAGGGCGCCGCATCATGATGGGAATTATGTGCCCGGCGACGGATAGCCGCAACCGGCTAGAGATTCGACGCTGCACTGCGGTAAATGGATAGCCTGCGTACAATGTCTGCGTGTACGCCCTGTATAGCCTGATGCTCGGTTGCGTATTGGTGCTGGCCACTCCGTGGTGGCTGGTGCAAATGGCGCGCCACGCGAAATACCGCGCGGGATTGGGGGAGCGCCTGGGATCCGTGCCAGAGCACTTGCGCGATGGGACGCAGCGGACGCTATGGGTGCACGCGGTTTCAGTAGGCGAAGTGCTGGCGGTGAGTACGCTGGTGAAGCGGTTGCGCGAGCTGTATCCGAAGCACCGGGTGGTGCTTTCGACGACGACCGCCACGGGAAACCAATTGGCACGCGAGCGGTTTGGGGCGGAGAACGTTTTCTTCTTCCCGCTGGATTTCGGATTTGCGATCAGACCGTATTTGAAGGCGCTGCGACCGGAACTGGTGATCCTGACGGAGACGGAGTTCTGGCCGAATTTCTTGCGACTGACGGCGCAGTCTGGAGCGAAGATCGCGGTGGTGAACGCGCGAATTTCGGACCGATCGTTCCCCAGGTACCGGCGTTTTCGCAAGATCTTTCATCGAGTATTGCAGCCGGTAGAAGTATTCCTGGCGCAGAGCGACGAGGATGCTCGCAGGCTGGTGGAGATCGGCGCCGATCCGGCGAAGGTGAGCGTGGGCGGAAATTTGAAGTTCGAGGTGAATGCAAGTTCGAACGCAGAGATCGTGCATCGGGTGCGCGAAGGGTTCGCCGATGGCGGGTCGCAACCGCTGATTGTGGCGGGCAGCACGGTGGAAGGCGAAGAGCCGATGGTGCTGAACGCATTGAGCGAAGTGATGAAGGCGTTTCCGCGGGTTTCGCTGATGCTGGCGCCGCGACATCGAGAGCGGTTCGGAGCGGTGGCGAAGCTGGTGAGTGAATCGCCCTTTGAGCTGGTGCGGCGCTCGGAGTGGGACCATGAACCGCTGCCGCCCGGGACGGTGCTGTTGCTCGACAGCATCGGAGAATTGGCGTCGCTTTATGCGTTGGCGGATGTGGCGTTCGTGGGAGGAAGCCTGGTGCGGCGCGGAGGGCACAACATCCTGGAACCGGCGCAGCATGGGGTGCCGATTGTGATTGGGCCTCACTATGAGAACTTCCGCGACATTATCACGATCTTCCGGCGTGCGGACGCGGTGCGAGTGGTGGACGCTGGGCAGCTGGGCGCGGAGTTTATACGGTTGCTAAAAGAGCACGCCGAGAGGGCGGGGCCGGCATCGCTGGGGCAGAGAGCAGCGGAGGTGCTGCGATCGCAGGCGGGCGCAACAAAGCGGACATTGGCAGCCATCGAAATGAACATCCGTGGGAAAGCGGAGGCGCGATGAATCCGCTCTCGGGACTGTTTGGCGCTGGCGTCGCGGTGCGGAATGCGTTCTACGACCGTGGGGTGATCAAACAGGAGCGGCTGCAGGGGCCGGTGGTGAGCGTGGGAAACCTTTGCGTGGGCGGAACAGGGAAAACGCCATTCGCCAAGCTGCTGGGCGATTTGCTGATGGCGCGCGGGGTGGCATTTGATGTGCTTTCGCGCGGATATGGACGGAACTCGACGGAGATCAAGGTGGTGGATGCTAACGGCGCACCACACGAGTTTGGTGACGAGCCGCTGCTACTGGCGAAATATTTCTGTGGGAAGGGCACTTTTGAGCACGTGCCGAAGGTGATTGTGGGCGCGGACCGTCACGCAGCCGGGTTGTTCGCGGAGAAGCAGTTTGGGCCGCGAGTGCATTTGCTGGACGACGGTTTCCAGCACCGGCAATTGGCACGGGATTTCGACATTGTGCTGCTGGCGCCGGATGATGCGGAACAAGTGCTGTTGCCCGTCGGCAGATTGCGTGAGCCGTTGGAAAGTTTACGGCGGGCGGATGCGGTGGTGGCGACGGATGCGGTGAAGCTAAAGGAATTTCCAATGTTGCCGGAAAATGTGTGGCGAGTGCAGCGCGATATTGTGCTGCCGGCAGAGGTTACGCCGGAGATGCGGGTGCTGGCGTTTTGCGGGATCGCAAGGCCAGACCGGTTCTTCAGCGATCTGCGGCATCATGGGATCTACCCTGTTGCGGAGTTGACGTTCCGGGACCATCACCGGTACTCGGAAAGAGACGTAGGAAAAATTCGCCGGGAAATCTCCAGCAGCGGAGCTGAATGCTGCGTGACGACCATCAAAGACAAAATGAACCTCGACGGACTCATGGAACAGCTCGGGCCGACGTACGCGGTCGATTTGAACGTGAAGCTGGTGGACGGCGAAGCGGCGGTCACGGAGATGCTGCGGGTGATTAAGGAACGGCGCTCGACTCGGGGGCAGAAGTGAAAAAACATGATGCCAACGAGCGGCTGGTGCCGGTGCTGGAAGCGCTGAGCGACATTACGGTAACGGTGGTGGCAGACTTTGTTTCTGGCGAACGGAAGTGTGCGGGGCTCGCGGCGGCTGCGACGCTAGCGCAGGTGGGCGTAAATGTGTTTCCCGTGGGCGTGGTTGGCGAGGACGCCGCTGGGCAACAGATCCAGCATCGCCTGCAAGAGCTGCACATCAGCACCAGCGGTGTGGACCGGATCAAGAAATACTCAACGCCGCGCGCAGAGCAGGTGGCGGGTGTGGAGCTGCTTCACGGGGAACATCCGGCGCTGTTGAATTTGATTGAGCATGCGAGGAAGTTTGCATCGGCTTCGGAAGCGATGTACCTGTGCGATCACGGTTTCGGGGCGGCGAGTCCCAGGGCATTGAACTTCATCAAGTCAAATGGATGTGTGCGCGAAAAGACATTGGCGGCGCGGTCCACGGCGCGGCTAGCGGACTTCGAGCAATTGTCGGCGGCGATTGGCACAGCTGCGGAGATGGAAAAGGCGATCGACATCGAGATTGGCGAGAGTGCGGAGAAATTGCGGGTCGCGGGTGACGGGATGAAGCAGGAGCTGAAAGTCGACGTGTTCCTGGCGGTTGGCAATGATTCGCTGCTGGCATTTTCGGACCGCCACAAGCCAATGAGTTTCGAGATTGCTGAACCATTTTCGAGCGCGGATGTGGATGTGCTGGGGGCGATTTTCGCCGCTGCGTTGGCCACAGACGCGGATGCTGCGGACGCGGCACAACTGGCTGCGCAGGTCACACTGTTCCTCCGGCGAGAAAGTGCTGTGGCGCAACGCGAACGCCGTGAAGCACTAATCGAGTTCCTATCGGGCAAGAGCGCAGTACGCTCCCGCTGAGTGGCGCATCGGGTACACTGAAAGGTGTCCCCTGACGCACAGATAATGCCGCAAAAATTCCTGGTGCTTCGCCTGGGATCGATGGGTGACGTCATCCATTCCCTTCCCGCGGTGGCGGCGCTGCGGCAAAGCTTTCCATCGGCAACCATCGGCTGGGTGATCGAGGAGCGGTGGTCGGCGCTGCTCTCGAGCGTGGCGGCGCGCACGGGACCGCGCGGGGCTGAGAAGCCGCTGGTCGATAACATCCACATCGTGAATACGCGGGCGTGGCGAACGGCGCTCTTTTCCGACGAAACCTGGCGGGAGATGCGCCAGACGATTCGCGATCTGCGGGCGGCGAAGTACGACGTTTCGATCGATATCCAGGGGGCGATTAAGTCAGCTGTGCTGGGGCGATTGGCGCATCCGCGGCGGCGGATTGGATTTGCGGAGCCGTGGGAGCACTTGGCAACGATGTTCTACAGCCACCAGGTGCAGGCGGCGGGAACGCATATTGTGGAACGAAATCTGTGTCTTGCTACTGCGGCGGGCGCGGAGCAGCGCGCGAAGAATGAGTTCCCTATTCCGATCGATCCGGTTTCGGAGGCATGGGCCGAGGTGGAGATTCGGCGTCGAGGGTTAAAGGAGTTTGCGATTTTGAATCCGGGTGCTGGATGGGGATCGAAGTGCTGGCCCGAGGAGAAATTTGGTGAGTTGGCCCGGCGGCTCGCGGAGAACGGGATTGCGTCGCTGATCAACTACGGTCCGGGAGAAGAGACGCTGGCGGATGCGGTGGAGATCCGGAGCGCGGGCACCGCCGCAAGATTAAATTGTTCGCTGGCGGAAATGATCGCGACCACGCGGAGAGCTGCGCTTTTTGTGGGCGGCGATACCGGGCCGTTGCATTTGGCAGTGGCGGTGAACACGCCGAGCGTGGCGTTGTTCGGGCCGACCGATCCGGCGCGAAATGGACCGTACGGCGGGCGAGCCATTGTGGTACGGCATCCGGAAAGCATGACGACGTATAAGCGCTCCCCGAATTTGGAGAGCGGACTGGCAGCGATCACGGTGGATGAGGTGATGACGGCGGCATCGCAGATTTTGGAGAGATCGCTTGCCTAGCGCGCAGCCAACTGGATGGAGCAAAGTCGCGCGACGCATCCGCGTGCCGCTGGGATTTGTGTTCGCCGTGATCTACTTCGGGTTGGCGAAACCGACTTGGCTGTTTATTGGGATTGGCGCGGCGATCGCGGCAGTGGGAATCGCTATTCGCGCGGCGGCAGCAGGACATGTGAAGAAGAACCGGGAACTCACAACCACCGGACCGTACGCGTATACGCGGAATCCTTTGTACCTGGGTTCGATGATCATTGCGCTGGGATTTGGGATCGCTTCCAGAAACTGGTGGGTGGCGGCGGTGATCGTGGCGCTGTTCCTGGCGATTTATTTGCCCGTGATCCGCTCGGAAGAGGCATTCTTGCGCGGGGAATTTCCTGGCTTCGATGAGTACTGTACGAAAGTTCCGCGTCTAATTCCCGGGGTGAGTGCAGCGGGAGTAACGGCGAAGGGCGCGTTCTCGAAGGAGCTATATCTGCGGCACCGCGAGTACAATGCGATCATCGGTGCACTGCTGATGATTGCGGCCCTGGCCGTGAAGCTCGTTTATTCACGGTGAGCCTCACCCCATATCGAGAGACTTTGCTTGCGACCTAGACTTCTGCTGTACGTGGCGTGGCTGCTGTTGTGCCTTCCTGCGGGGAGCGCGAGCGCAAAGGCGGCCCTCGGTAGGGGCCCTGCAAACACCGGCGAGGGCGCACAAGCTTCGACGAGAGGGGCCAATCCTCCTCCGACGGCGACGATCGGGGCTACGTATTTCATTGAGCCACTTTCGCCAAGTTATCACCTTCCGGCGGGACAGTCTTTTGTCTATGAGGCTGACTGGCGTTTGTGGACCGCCGGCAACGCGACGATCAAGCTGGAGAACCTCGGCAACGAATATCACATGAGCGCGACCGCGGACTCGATCGGGGTAGTGGCGATGTTGTATCGCGTGGCCGATCGATTTGAATCGTACTTCGATGCGAAGACGCTGTGCTCGTCGCACATCATGAAGCATACGGAGGAAGGGACGCACAGGCGGGAGACGAACATCCGATTCGACTACCAGAAGCGCAAGGCTATCCTTGACGAGCGCAGTCTCAAGGACAACGGGGCGAAACACCAGGAAGAAGATATTCCGCCGTGCGTTACCGATGTGTTGTCGGGAATTATTTACGGAGCGACGCTGCCGCTGCGGGACGGGGCGACCTACAACTTCCCTCTAAATGATGGCGGGAAGACGGTCAATGTGCAGGCGCACGTGGAAGGCCACGAAGAAGTGAAGACACCCGCGGGAACGTTTCAAACAGTTCGGGTACAGCCAGAGGCGGATTCGGGCGTGCTGAAGCAGCGCGGAAAAATCTGGGTCTGGTACACGAACGACGGTCAGCACATCCCGGTACTTATGCGGGCGAGGATGTTCTGGGGCACGCTGACGATACGGCTGGCGAGGATCGATAAGACGTAGTCCAAATTCCCCGCCTCCTATCCGCTGCGCGGATAAAGACGGGGCACCGGAAACAAATCAGATGATGCGGTAGCGTTCGCGCATCAGGCG
This sequence comes from Candidatus Korobacter sp., assembly GCA_036501185.1. Lineage (GTDB taxonomy): Bacteria > Acidobacteriota > Terriglobia > Terriglobales > Acidobacteriaceae > Korobacter. The sequence goes on from DASYAU010000091.1 coordinate 40,666, forward strand.
TTGGAGACGCGGCTTGTAGATCAAGTCGAAGGCGAGTTCCTTGTCGGGGAACATGGCGAGAGCGGCGCGCTTGGCGTCGTTGGCCATTTGCGATGCTTCTTCAAGGCTGAGGTTGGGGTCCTGGGCGATGACCGACATCACCATGTCGATCATGATCTGGAGGCGGCGAAGTCTTTTCCGTTCGTCTTCGAGTTCCTGGATTTGTTCCGGCGTTTTGCTGGGTTCTACTTGTCCTGAAGCCATGGTCTCCTCATCGGCGTGGCCAGACTTGCCAGATCCTGCCATACCGCGTTGCCCACGAGATTGGGCGTGATCGCTTCTGTTTGGATGAGCGGCGACCCTGCCGCTGGTTGCCAATGCCCGTCCGGAACCAACCCCAACCTATTACATTGCGGCGCATCATACACCGGCTTTTCCCGGGGACTAAGCAGATTCCGAGGCGACGACAGGGCAATTCTGCGGATGCGCACAGGTAGTTACTCTTCGTGGGGAGAGCCGGAGTGAATACAATCGGAACGTGATCGCTCATCTTCGCGGAAAGATTCTTTTGAAGCGGCCGCAGCAGGTCGTGGTGGAATGCGGCGGCGTTGGATATGACGTCGCTATCAGCGTGCCTACATTTTCCGAGCTTGGCGCCGACGGCTCGGAGGTGGCGCTGCACATCCACACGCATGTGCGCGAGGACGCGCTGGCGCTGTATGGGTTCGTGCATCCGCAGGAGAAGCTGTTGTTCGAGCGGTTACTGACGGTGAGCGGGATCGGTCCAAAGCTGGCGATGACGGTACTGAGCATGGCGGCGATGGAGGTGGTGGGCGCGATCCGCGGAAATGAGGCAGCGCGTTTGACGAAGATTCCCGGCGTCGGGAAGAAAACGGCGGAGCGCATGATCCTGGAGTTGAAGGACAAGCTCGATCAATTCGGCGCTGCGCCGGAGGTCCCGAAGATAAGCCAGGCGGAAGAAGACGTGATATCGGCACTGGTGAATTTGGGATATCAGCGAGCGGCGGCGGAACAGGCGATGGGGAGAGTGCAGAAATCGGGAACGGCAAGCACCTTCGATGAGATGTTCCGGGCGACCCTGGGGATGTTGTCGAGGTGAGAAAACTTCTGTTGGCGCTGATCGTGATGGCTGGCGTGGCATTGGGCCAAGATGTAGCCAGTCCCGCGGCGCCGGAAAAGCCGACGAAGCCGAAAGGCGTGATCCACCTGCAAGAGGTGAAAGATCCGCCCGACGTGCAAGCGAAAGAGAATTGCAACAATTTCTCCTTTGCGGCCGCGCTGGCTGGGGCGTTGAGCTACGAGAATGCCGAGATCAAGCAGGATTACTGGATCGATAAGCTGTATGGCGGTGGCGTGTGCGTGGAGATTGGCGATCCGCAGGACCTGGCGCGGAAAGTAGCAGGCTCATACGTGCTCGACGATGGCCGGCACGTCGACGTGTCGCTTGAGTATTTTCCTGGCGTGCCGAGCAATTCGGCGGCGTTCCTCGTGCCCGTGATGACGGACGAGATCCTGATTGTTTTTGTCGAAGGTCATGCAGACCTGCTGGTGGGCGCGATGTGGGACGAGTATCGCTCCACGCGCGGCGAGAGGATGATCGACCTGAAAGAATTGCACCTGCTTGATCCGCTGGCGACGGCTGACAAGCGGAAAGCCATTCTTGACGTGGCAGGCGAGGATGCGGCGAAGATCACCGGCTACATGCAGGTGAAGACCGTCGAGGTGGACAAGGCGTATTGGCCTAAGTAGTGTTGCGCGCGCGCAGCTTCACGATTTCATCCCAAACGACAAATACAAAATATGCACCCATGAGGATGAGTTCGGGCTCGATGGGGTGGCGGTACTTCGCGTTGGCGTACGTGATGTAGTACGGCAGCGGATAGATAAGCATGCAGGCGAGGAACAAGATCCAGCCGGGTGGCCGTCGCGTGAGGACGAAGACCAGGCCGGCGCCGCTGAGGACGGAGAGCCACCAAACCTCCCAAGGACTCCACCATTCGTTTGACTGGTAGATCACAGAAGTTCCATCCCAGAACCACTGCACTCGGCGGATGGTGGCGTCGCGAAATTCGATCGGATATTTGTGGATGAAGTCCATGGCGAGCTTCTTGCGATCTTCCATGTAGCCCATTTCGCCCAAGTCGCCGAAGCGCTGGAGGAGCTTGTAATTGCCGGTGGGGTGGAAGCGGAAGAAGCCTAGCGCGGTAGTGCCGTGATAATTGCCGAGCTGGAACTCAAGCCAGAAGTTATCGCGCACGAAGAACACTTTGTGGAAGATTTCATAGTTGCGGATGAGCCACGGCGACAGCACGGCGAAGAACAATACGGCCGAAATAACGGCGTTGGTGAACCAGCGGCGTCCGGCGCGATGATTGCGGGCGGCAGCGTAGAGTCCGCTGAACGGTAGCAGGCTGACGAGCGCGGGATTGGCAAGTGAAGCGAAGCCCCACGCAGCGCCGAAACCCGCCCAGCGCGCGCGTGTGCCGTTCTCACAGAGGTCCATCGTGAGGATGAAGACCCAGGTTAGAACGAGAGCGCTGAGGGAGAATTCCCAGATCCAACTGATGTCCCAGCGAAAAAAGACTGGAAAGAGAGCCCAGCACCACGCGGCGAGCCATCCAGCACGGCGGCCGAGGGTTCGCACGCCGAGCTTTTGAATGAGAACGGCGTTGAAAGCGCCCATCAGGCAATTGAAGGTGAGAAGGGCGATGCGAGTGGGCGCACCGAAGTATCCGAAGATGCGGTAGATGAGGGAGCCGATGAATGGATAGACCGGCGGAAATGCCGCTGTGGGGCCAGTTTCCCCGCCATAGGGAGCGCTGAAACCGTGCCCGGTGGCGAGGCGCTCGATGAGGCGACCGATTTCCGTATAGGGCGGATCAGAATGGAAGTTGTAGCTCTTCCACCAGAACATGCAGGCCATGCGCAGCAGAAAGGCGGCGGCGAAAAGCAGGATGTAGAGATTCCGCTGGCGCGATTGCGGCTCGGGTGGCGCCGGAGTGGTGGAAGGCATCGGCCTATTTTCGCAGAAGCAGAGCGGCTGTCGAGAAACTAGGGTGCTGTCGAGAGATTACTTATGGGGCACGGGGTGCATCGAACCAGAGTGGCTCGTGATGCGGAGTGACTCGCTTCAACTTGATGCCCCGCTGCGGTTAGGAGAGAAGTTTCCGGCCGCGTTTGAGGCGCTGCTGCTGGCGGTGGGGTTTGTAGTGTACTGGGCAGCGATCGTGCTGCTGCAGCTCGCGGCTTCCGCGCAGATTGTTTGCACTGCCTTATTTCTCTGCGGATTGTTGTACTTGTGCTGGCGAAATTTTAATCGCGGGATGCACCCCGTCTTTTTGTTTCTCGGCTTGCTGTTGCTGTTCCAAGGCGGAGGGTTGCTGGGATACATTTTCTCCGCCGGGGAGGCTGACCCGCTGCAGATCACGCTGGCGGAAGCTCCATTCGATGTTTCGTACGACGTAAAGCGGATCACCCTGCTGCTGCTTCTGCTCTCGGCGGCTGTGATTTATGCGACGCTGCGATTATCGGGCTCGCGGCTGCGTTACGAAGCGCCGAAGTCGGATGAGCTACTTCCCTTCCTGCTGCTGATCTTCCTCATTGCGCTGCCATTTCATTTTTGGAAGAACTATGAGTATTTCCAGTACGTGCGATCGCATGGCGGATACCTGGCGATCTTTCGGTCGGAAGAGCATGTCTCCGAAGTAGGGGTGTTTGTGCGGGCGATGTCGCAACTGTGCTCGTCGGCCTACATCGTGTATTTCGTGTACGAACGGCCGCGCGTGCGGCTGGCGCTGCTCTCGCTGCTATATATTGCGGTGAGCACGTTGGAACTACTGATCGGGCTCCGCGGGAAGGTGTTGCTGTTCTTTCTGTGCCTGCTGTTCCTCTACAAGCTGAAGCGCGGGACTGGATTCCGGATTCGTGGGCTGATCGTGATCGCTGTCGCGTTGGCGATTACTGCGCAAGCGGTGGTGATCTTCCGCGAAAACAAGACAGAGCAATTTGAGTGGTGGAAGGTGCCGGCGATGTTTTTGGGGGCAGAGGGCGTTTCCATCAATGAAACAGAAACGATCATCGGGTTTTATCCGCAGTTCGCGCCGTACCGATGGTCGTATCTGCATTACGGAGTGCTCGGGCTTTTCCAGTCGCATGCCGAAGCGCAAGAGATGGTGCCGCAAGGCGAAGTGCTGGCCGACGATTCCGGGATGTTCCTGAACCCGACGGGATACGCACTGGGATTCGGGCCGGGCGGATCGTATCTCGCCGAAGGCTACTTGTACGGCAAAGCGGCAGGCGTAATCGGTGAATCGCTGCTGTCGGCGCTGCTATTGATTTGGCTAGCGCACAGTTTTCGCGGGTGGCGAATCCCCTTCGCGTGGTCGGCGATGGTGGGGTTGATCTACTTGCCTCGTGAGGACCTGATGGTCGCCATTCCCGGCATCCTGCGGAGTTGGGCGGCGCTGGCATTGGTATTCGCGGCGGCGGGATCGCTGGCGGCACTGGTGCGTTGGTCGCGACAATACGGAGAGGCACTCTCTGGCAGCGAAACTCCCGAAAATCTCCGGCCGTGAAGTGGTGTGCGAGGTGAAAAAACCACAACCCCGGGAGTGTTTTGTGGCCAAAATACCACATCCAGAACCACCGCTGAAGCCTGTAATCTATTAGTAGCTCGTAACATACGGTCGGTCCCGCGAGATTTGGGTTTTGAGCAGACAATTCGGAACTCCGTGGAGTGCTGCGGAGTTGGCCTACACAGCGGTGCGCCGGTGCGGCTGCGAATTGCCCCCGCGCCAGCGGGCGAGGGAATCGTGTTCCGTCGCACCGACCTCGACGGCTTCGCCATTGAGGCGACGAGCCGTAATGTCGCAAAAGTCAGCTATGCCACGAGCCTTATGAAGAAGGGCGTGCTGATCTCCACCACGGAGCATTTGCTGTCGGCATTCATCGGCATGGGCGTGGATAACGCCATCGTGGAGATCGACAACCTGGAATTGCCGATCCTGGATGGCAGCGCGCAGCCGTTTGTGGAAATGATCGTACAGGCCGGTCTTCGCCGGCAACGCCGCAAGCGGAGCTACATACGCATTGTGAAGCCGATCGAGTTGCGTGAAGGCGACAAGTTCATCGCGGTTTACCCGTTCGATGGATATTCCGTGAGCTACTCAATCAACTTCCCTCATCCGCTGATCGGTCGCGAGAGCTTCGAAGTGGAGCTCTCGAATGGAAATTTCCTGCGTGAGATCGCGTCGGCGCGTACGTTCGGGTTCCTGCGCGACCGTGATGCGATGCTGAACATGGGATTGATTCGCGGAGCTTCGGAGCTGAATGCGATCGTGCTCACGGACGATGGAATCCAGAATCCGCCGCTGCGCTACGACGATGAATTCGTGCGGCACAAGGTGCTGGACTTAATCGGAGACCTGGCTTTACTTGGGCGGCGATTACTGGGTCGGATTGTGGCGGACCGCGCGGGACACGCGATGCACACGGCGTTGGTTTCGAAGATCCTGCGGGACCAGTCGTTCTGGGAAGAGTCGTTTATCGACGACGAAGAAGACCACGAATTCCGGGCGAGCGATCCAACGCCCATTTCCGACCACGTTTAAATTAAACCTGCGAAATTAAACCTGCGAACGCCAGCTTTCCTCCTCACCCAGAATGGGTGAAGTGGGTTCTTCCTGCGCGCGTTCGGCGAGCCATTCCTCAAGCTTGATTTTGTAGGGAATGGGAACATGCACAAAACGAACGCCAGCCTTGCCGGCGTTAAACCAGCTCACTTCCCCTTTACCTTCGAGCGTTCCGCGGCGGTCGGCGAGATCGAATTTCCACTTCAACACGGTGCCAGCGGCGAGATTGGATCCGACCTCGATGGCCATGCCACCTTCGCTGAGGTTCGTGATGGTGACGGCCTCCGCGTTGTTGCCATATTCCAGCGTGGCGAACATATTGACCGAATGACGGTAGTAGCGACGGCGTTCGCGCAGGATGAGTCCCTGGGCAGCGCGGAAACTGCGCTGGGCGCGGTCGAGGGTGAGAGGCTTCTCAAGGACGAAGTTTGCCCCAGCTTGGAACGCCACCGTAACGGAAACGGCGTGAATGAGGGCGAAGATGATGGCGTTGCGCGATTGCGGAAGCTGGCGGAGAGAGGTGAGGAAGCCAAGTGAACCGATGGTGTCGGCGTCGACGATGATGGCTTCGTATTTCTGTGAAGTGAGCAGCTTGCGGGCGCTCGCCGAAGTGACACACTGGTCCGTGTGGATGCCGAGTTCCGGCAGCAGGGACCGCAGGAGCTGGATCACATCCTGGTCTTCGGAAAGGAGCAGGGCCTTCAACGCCACATGCAAATACTAGTACCGGTTCCGCCAGACATCCAAGTACCGGAGGTAAGCACCTGGACGGCAGATCGATTCGCCAACCCGGCGCATAATGGCAATCGTGGAGCACACGGCTTATCTCTCGTTGGGGTCGAACGTGGGCGATCGCGCGGCCAACTTGCGCGAGGCGATCGCACGATTGCGCGCGGCGGGGAAAGTGAAACGAGTTTCTTCGTTGTACGAGACCGAGCCGGTGGAATTCACGGAACAGGCATGGTTCCTGAATTGTGCGGTGGAATTGCGGACCGAAATGGGGCCAGCAGACTTGCTGCACGCGCTTCTCGGGATTGAGAAAAGCATGGGACGAATGCGCAACCAGCCCAAAGGTCCACGAAATATTGATATTGATTTGTTGCTCTATGATGACGAAACAGTAAACACGCCAGAACTGACATTGCCGCATCCATCGATGCACGAGCGCGGCTTTGTACTGGTGCCGCTGGCGGAAATTGCGCCGAACGTCGTTCATCCGACATTGCGCAAAACCGCATGGGAACTGCTTAATACACTTCGCGAAGATGCGGCGGTGCGGAGCTGGAACGTACCAAAAGAGTAGAAAATACCTGAATTTCTGGCACGAAAGCTGAAGCGGCGCGATACGAGAGGACTTAATTGGCGGATAACCACTGTGTTTTGAATGGTAAACATCGTGTAATGCAATATTGCGCAAACCTGCACAGGGCGCGGGTCCGGAGGGGGTAGCCTGTGGAAAACCCGCGTAAAATCTAGTGAAAATGCTGTTCAAAGTGAGCGCGGCTGTAATATGATGCTCGCAATTGAGCGACGCCTAACGCCGGAAAGCCGCATGGATCGCGGGTTTCCGCATGATCCGGCAATCTTCCCCTGAAGGCGGATGAACTCAAATTTCAAGGAGGATTTAATCCATGGCAGCAGGTATGACCAAGACCCAGCTCGTTCGGCACATGGCCGAGACCCACGAAGTAAGCAACAAGACCGCCGCAGCGTTCCTCGAGTCGTTGGCGGAAGTAGCGATCAAAGAGACGAAAAAGAATGGCGTGTTCGTAATCCCCGGCCTCGGCCGCCTGGTGAAGTCGAACCGCAAGGCGCGCGTGGGCCGCAACCCGCAGACTGGCGAGCCGATCAAGATTCCTGCGAAGACCGTCGTGAAGTTCCGCGTGGCCAAGGCCGCGAAAGACGCGATCGCTCCGGGCAAGAAGTAGTTCTTGCTTTTACGGAAATGCAGAAGGCCGGCACCAAGCCGGCCTTTATTATTTGCTCGAAAATTACTTCTCGTCCGCGCTTGGGCCGTAGAGGCCGGGGATGGGCACGTCGAGCAGACGCAAATAGACGATCAGTTCGGCGCGATGATGGATCATGTGGTTCATGACCATGCCACGGAGAACGGCGATGCGCGGCAGGGTAAACATCACCTGCTCGCCATTGCGCAGGGTCCACCGCTTGGTGAGTTGTTCGTCAGTGGCTTTTTCGAGCAGCGGACGATACTTCGCCAACTCGGCGTCGAAGTGTTCGAGCAGTTGTTCGCGTGAAGTGAAGTTGGGTACAGCGGTATTCACGCCGGCGATGTCGAGTTCGTCCTGCGCCAGGGTGGTGTACCCCCAACCCGGCATGATGGCGCAATGTCCGGCCAACCAGGCCAGAGTGCCGGACTTCGTGTGCGGCTTCCAGTCGGCTTTTTCCATGGGCACGCGTTCCAAAACCTTGCGCGTATTCGCCATTTCCTGATCGAGTTCGCCCATCATCGAACGAGCAATCGCCATAATTCCCTCCAGAAAAATTGCGCGATGAGTAGAACACGCAGCGCGCGGCATGGACAGAATTATTTGCGCGAGCAATTCAGGGCTAGGAAGTTTGCTGAAGCTTGCGCGCTTGGATTTCAATGTAGACGTTGATGAGCGAAACCGCAGCAGGCGTGACGCCGGGAATTCGGCTGGCATGGCCGATGGTCTGGGGGCGGACGCGCTGCATCTTTTCGCGCATCTCACGGGAGAGGCCGCTGACGCTGCCGTAATCGAACCACGCAGGGATGATTCGTAGTTCAGCGCGCTTCAAACGATCGATAGCCTTGGTTTGCTGGTCGAGATAGCCGGCGTACTTGATTTCGGTTTCCACCGACTTCAGTTCGTTACGAACGTCAGAGGCGAATTCGCGGTCGGAGCCGCCCCGTTCGAAGAACGCAGGATGCGCGCGGCCGATGATGTCGGCAAAGTGGGTAATGTCGCTCTCCGGACGCTTGAGCAGTTGCGCAATCGTGGAACCGTCGATGTTGCCGAATTTCTCGGCAAGTTCCGCGGGAAGTTCGCTCCTGCGCACGCGGGTCTTTTCGAGCGTCGCTTTAAGCGCTTCCATACGCGACTGCTTGGCGAGGTGCTCATGCCAGGCGCCGTCCTTGATTAGCCCGACGCGACGGCCGTGCGGAGTGAGGCGGCGATCGGCGTTGTCGATGCGCAGATGCAGGCGGAACTCAGCGCGCGAGGTGAACATGCGATACGGCTCGTTGGTCCCCTTGCTGATGAGGTCGTCGATGAGGATGGCGGTGTAGGCCTCGGTGCGGTCGAGGACGAGCGGCGTCTCGTGCTTCACGGCGAGGGCGGCGTTGATACCGGCCATGATGCCCTGGCAGGCAGCTTCTTCGTAGCCGCTGGTGCCGTTGATCTGCCCGGCGAGATAAAGCGTGCCGATCTTCTTGGTTTCGAGCGTGCGCTGAAGCTCGGTGGGATCGATGGAGTCGTATTCGATGGCGTAGCCGGGGCGCAACATCTCGGCATTTTCAAGCCCCGGAATGGAGTGCACCATGCGCAGCTGGACATCGATGGGCATCGATGTGCTCATGCCGTTAACGTAAATCTCGTGGGTATTCAGGCCCTCGGGTTCGAGGAAGAGCTGGTGGGTTTCCTTGTCGGGGAACTTGACAATCTTGTCTTCGATCGACGGACAATAACGCGGGCCGGTGGACTGGATTTGGCCGCTGTACATCGGCGAGCGGTGCACGTTTTCGCGGATCAGCTGGTGCGTCTCCGGCGTGGTGTACGCGATGTAGCACGGCACTTGGCGCTGGACGATCTTCTTCGTGCGGAAGCTGAAAGGAGTGGGCTCGGCGTCGCCGGGCTGCGCAGCGAACTTCGACCAGTCGATGGAGCGGCCGTCGAGGCGCGGAGGGGTGCCGGTCTTCAGGCGACAGCCGCGCAGGCCCATGTGCTTGAGCGATTCTCCGAGCAGGATTGAGGGCGGTTCACCGCTGCGGCCGGCGGGATAACGCTCTTCGCCGCAGTGGATGAGGCCGTTGAGGAATGTGCCCGTAGTGATGACGACTGCGCCGGCAGCGACGGTACGGCCATCGCGCAGCTTGATGCCGCGGGCGATCTTGATGCGCTCGGGGTGCATTGGATCGGCGACGTCTTCGACGATTAGCTCGGCGACTTCGGCCTGCTTGATATGAAGATTCGGCTCGCTCTCAAGGACCTCGCGCATTTTCAGGCGATATTGCTGTTTGTCGCACTGGGCGCGCGGCGACCATACGGCCGGGCCGCGCGAGGTGTTGAGGAGGCGGAACTGGATGCCGACAGCATCGGTGACTTCGCCCATGATGCCGCCCAGGGCGTCAACTTCGCGGACTAGGTGTCCCTTGGCAATGCCGCCGACGGCGGGGTTGCAGGACATCTGGGCGATGAGGTCGACGTTAAGGGTGAACAGGGCAGTGCGCAGGCCCATGCGGGCGGCAGCCATGGCGGCCTCGCAACCGGCGTGGCCGGCGCCGACAACTACGACGTCGTAATATTCGGTGAACCCCACGTCTTCATTTTAGCGGAATTCCCGCGGATCTACAGTTAACGCAGGCGAAACGAGACTTCGCTCTCGAGAGTGACGGCGACCGGATTGCCCTTGTAGGTGCCCGGCTCAAATCGCCATTGCCGGACGGAACGGACCGCTTCTGCGTCGAGCGATTTTTCCAGGCTTCGAGTGACGACAATGTCGCGGACCGTACCGTCGGGAAGAACGGTAAAGCGCAGCGATACGACGCCGCTGATCCTGTGCTTACGTCCGTAGTCGGAGTAGTTCGCGATGACATCGTGAATCAGCTTGGGCGCTTGAGCGCAGACCGCATCAACCTCGTCCCTTTTGCACACGTGCATGGGGCCTTGTTGGGAGTATCCGAGCAACGAGACCGAAAACAGTAGTAGGTAGAGGCAGGGCTTCATTCTTTTCAATTTAAGGCCACGTTCGAGTAACTCGGCCGTAATTGTACGCGCAATCCGATGGCGAGTCTGTAGAGACAATGGAGTCACACAGTGGTGTGACGCGCGTGCGGGTTTCGCGATATAGTTTTCAGGTTCCAAATGCATCGCGAAAGAGGAGCGTTATGGAGTCCGTTCTGCACGAACTGAATGCGCGGGTCGCGAAGTTCGATCTGCTTTGCCATCCTTATTACCAGGCGTGGAGCGCCGGCACGCTGAAGCGGGAAGACCTGGCGGCTTACGCCAGCGATTACTACCATCATGTAGCAGCGTTCCCGGCGTACTTGAGCGCATTTCACTCGCGCCTGGCCGACGGCGAGATGCGCCGCGCCGTGCTGCGAAACTTGGCCGATGAAGAAATTGAAGGCCGCGCGCACAGCGATCTGTGGCTGGATTTTGCGGAAGGCATGGGCATTCATCGCGATGACGTACGTTCGACGGAGCCGATCGCGGAAGTTCGCGAGGCGGTGAGCTGGTTCAAGAAAGTCGCCGCGACGGGCAGCCGCGTCGAGGCCCTGGCCGCGTTTTATGCGTATGAGTCGCAGGTGCCACGGGTGGCGGCAGAGAAATCGAGAGGATTACAACAGCGTTATGGTGCGGATCGCAAAACTTGCGCGTACTTCGATCTGCACAAGTATGCCGACGTTGAGCATTCGCGGGTGTGGGGCGAGCTGCTGGAGCAGGAACTGACCAAGCATCCTGAAGCGCGCGAGGCGGCGTTAGTCTCTGCGGGGCAGGCGGCGAAGAAGTTGTGGCAGGTGCTGGACGGGATGGAAGTGCGGAGAACGGCAACCATTAACTAGTTCGGGAACTTCGTGCAAAGGGGGCCCCGTGCCTCCTTTTGCGTTTTATCATCGCGCCATGCCCAAATCAGTTCCTATCGGAGCGCGTGCGGAGCTTCGCAAGCGCGTGGATTTCAAGCACACTCTTACGTCGCACGATAAGCGGCTGCCGCCGATCTACTCGACGCCGGACATGATTCGATTGATGGAGATTGCGGGAGCGCATGCGCTGCTGCCGTACTGCGAAGCCGGCGAGATTACGGTCGGCACGGCGATCAACATCGAGCACCGCGCGGCCGCCAAAGAAGGCGCTGAGGTGGTAGCGACTGCCGCGTTGGAGAGCATCGATGGACGGTTTTACGTGCTGCGGGTGTCGGTGAAGGAAGGCGAGCGGGAGATTGGACGAGGGACGGTGACGCGGGCGTTTATGAAGATGGAAAGGTTTAAATAGTAGTGAAGTCGATAGGGGTCCTTCGACTCTGTTGGGTTTCGCGCAACTTCGCTCAGGATGACAACAGCTAAAGGAAAAAGGCTCCTCCAACTTCCGAGGGGCCTCTCCATCCGCGTCCACTTCACGCGGTAACGCCGATGTAGCGCTGCGGCTACCAACTTGAAAGAACTCTACGCGGCCAGACGGGGCTGAGCCGGTTCACTCTCCGTCATCATTGCTACAGCCATGCCACGGCGACGCTGGGCTTCCATAGAGCGCAGCTTCCGCATGAGGACGACCACCATAAAGATCGCGAAAGCGATCCAGGGGTCGGGTGTAGCGATGCTGGCCAGCGTCTCCTTGAACTCCTGGCGCATGTGGTCGTCCTGTATGCTCTCGAGCACTGGGTTATGGGTTGCGGCAGCCGAGGCGACCGGCTCATTCCATCCGGTGCGCGCCGGGATGAAGGGCTTCTGCGTCTGTTGCGATTGCTGGAGCAACTTCTGGACATCGGGTTTGATGGGCGTGGCTTGCGAGTCGACGACGCTGAAGAAAAGGAAGATCAACATTCCCAGCGCGGCTACCCAACCCGTTCTCGCCAATAGGCTCTTTCCCGACATGCCCATTTAGATGCAGTTTGGCAGGCAGAGTGGCTTCCGTCGGTGAACGGGAGGTGAAATCCCTGCAAAGATTTGTGCGGGTGTGAGAGGCAACCTTTCAGAATGGCTGCTGTCGAGAATTTCAGAAATATATAGCCTGTCGAGCGGTGTCTATATACCATCGGCGGAATGATTGCGTGTCGACAATTGCGGCGGGAGTATGGTGACCTGACCGCTGTCCAGGACTTGAACTTGACGGTGCCGCCCGGCGAGATCCTTGGCCTGATCGGGCCGAATGGTGCGGGCAAAACAACCACAATCCGGATGATGTGCGGCTTGCTAACGCCCACTTCCGGCGAAGTCTCAGTATGTGGGGTGAAAGTTCAAGAGGCGCCGGAGCTTGCACAGACATACATTGGCTACCTGTCCGATTTCTTCAATGTTTACGACGACCTGAAGGTATGGGAGTACGTCGACTACTTTGCCAGCGCCTACAAAATGCCTGAAGCAGGACGAAAGGAGCGGATCGACGAGGTAATCGCGCAGGTTGGACTCGAAGTGAAGCACGATGCGTTCATTCATGGGCTCTCGCGAGGGATGAAACAGCGTTTGGGGATAGCGCGAGCCATCGTGCACCGGCCGAAAGTGTTGATTCTCGACGAGCCCGCTTCGGGGTTAGATCCGAAGTCCCGGGCCGATCTGCGGAACCTGCTGCTCTCTTTGCGCGACGCTGGTGCGACCGTGCTGATTTCGTCGCATGTGCTATCGGAATTGGAGGGCTTCTGTACCTCGATTGCGATCATGGAAAAGGGAGTACTGGTGCGCAGCGGCAGGGTCGATGAGATCGCCAGCGAGCAGCGGCAGCACAAGGTCGTGCGGGTCGCCTGGAGCGGAGCGACATCGGTCGCGCCGGTGTTGCAGGTTCTACCTAGCGTCTCGGAACTGGCGGTGAATAGCACCGAAGCAGTTTTCCGTTTTGCAGGAAATGACGACCAGCTGCCGGATGTTCTTGCCGCACTGGTGGGCGCCGGGGTACGCGTGTCTGCGTTCGGCGAAGTGAAACAGACGATCGAAGACATTTACCTGAAGATTTCCCGCAACGAGGTGATGTGATGATGACACCCTGGAAAAACCCGGAGTTCACTCGTCACTTTCGGCGGGAGATGCGACCGGTGCGGGCGGCGATGACGCTAGTGATTCCGCTGCTCGTGTGTCTGCTCGTGATGCTGGTAATGCGCGTGGGCGAACGCGACGGTCAAGGACGGATAGTATGGCACGACTATTGGAATGATCTTTATATCGGCTTGCTGGCGGTGCAAGGAGTCGTGCTTGCGCTTTGGTGCGTATCAACGTGCGGGCAGGCGATTTCGTCCGAGCGCCAGTTGAAGACCTTTGATTTTCTCCGCACAACACGATTGAACAGCGCGGAACTGCTTACTGGCAGCGTTGCCGGCCGACCATTTACCGCGTATGTCATGGTTGCAGTCACCTTACCAATCACGTTGCTAGCGGGCACCGCCGCTGGCTATGCGTGGTGGCGCGTGCTGGCGTCGATGGGCGTGATTGTGGTGGTTTGCCTGACGTTTGCGCTATTCGCGCTGCTCTTTTCGCTACTCACGGAAAAACCGCGCATTGGGGAGTTAATTGCAATCGTAGTAGCCGGTTGCTGGGCGATGGTGCAGATCTCTCACGCTTGGGCCTTCCGTTATCAGAATTCCGCAATCCCGGCGCTTACCGTGCTTCCAGCGCTCGAGAAGCTTAACGGCTACGCTGGTGTCGCCGCGCCGCTGCCTGTCAGGCTATTCGGCGCGCCCATCGCACCGGCAATGATGACGGTATTTCTTTACGGAACAGCAGCGGCATGGCTGGCGCTCATGCTCGTTCGCAACTTGAAGAGGGACCGGGAGGAGATGCGTCTCCTGACGAGATGGCAGGCGTTGTTGCTGCTGATCTGCGTGAACGTGATTTTCCTGGCACAAGTATTGTTGCGTGGGCCCTACGGGTTCTTATTTATCGGGAGCGTTAACGCTGACAAATGGTTTCAACAGCAGGTTCAGAACATTGTGTCGAACTACGTTGTGCTGAACGCAGTGGTGTTCTACCTGATTGGACTGGCTATGCTGCCCTCGGCGGGGGAATTGAAAACCTGGTTCCGAGAGAAGCAGCGCAGCTTCGGTTCGTATTGGGGGGAGAATGCGCCTCCCATTCCGTGGATTGCTCTGGCGGCGGCATCAGCCTGGGTGGTGCTGGCGGCGGTAGTTTTCTTCTATCGCCACGAGGCGCCGCGCGCGGATTGGTCGCTCGGGTGGACTGCTTTGCGATTGGGCGTGTTGCTCGTGTACGCGACGCGAGACGTAATTTTTCTGCAATGGTGCGGCATTACTCGGATGAAATCGCCGCTGGTGAAGGGAGTTCTGCTCCTGGGCCTGTACTACTTCGTGGTATCGATGATTGCGGCTTTCGTCCAGGCTGCGATGGGCGCGCCGGACTCCTTGGTTGGCTATGCGATTGTTACACCCGTCGGAGCGCTCGCAAATCAGGCGCTCTTGGCCAGCGTTCAGGGTGCGGGGGCGCAAGTCGGGATCATTGTTCTACTCTTGCTGCTCATCCGGCAGCGTTTCGTTCGAGTCTCATCCCTAACAGCGCCGTCGCCCGCTTAGCGCGCAAAAGGAGACAACTGTGCCGCATCCCGTGATGTATTTCGAAATCGGTTGCCGTGATGTGGCGGCGACGCGCGATTTTTACAAAAGCCTGTTCGATTGGGAGATGAACGAGGACAAGCCGAACTACGTGGGACTCCCGAAAGGGGCGTCGCATGGGATTGGCGGGCACATGATGTCGTTGGGACATGAGCCTCACCAATACACCCTGTTCTACGTCGAAGTAGAAGACATTGTCGGCTATTGCGAGAAGGCGAAAGCGCTGGGCGGCAAGGTCTGCGTGCCGCCAGTGGACATTGGCGAGGGTAAGTTTGCCTGGATCCAAGACAACGGGGGCAATACGGTGGGGTTGTGGCAGCCTGCCAAGTAGCACATTTTGTTGAGGATTAAGGCGTTTGGCGCGGGGCTTGGGCGGAGCTCCACGTGCTAGAATTTGCACAGCATTCTCAGCGAGAGAAGCCTCTTGATCGAACTTGCGCCTTCCATTCTTTCGGCCGACTTTGCCCGCCTCGCTGAGCAGGTTGAAGCGGCGGTACGAGGCGGCGGAACAGTCGTGCACTTTGACGTGATGGACGGGCATTTTGTGCCTAACATCACGATCGGCCCGCCCGTACTGGCTTCGTTGCGCAAGGTGGTGAAGGTCCCGATCGATTGTCACCTGATGATCGAGAACTCGGACGAGTACATTCCGGCATTCGCCGAGGCGGGTGCGAACTGGATCTCGGTACACCAGGAGGCTTGCGTGCATTTGAACCGCACGCTGCACCTGATCAAAAGCCACGGTTGTTTGGCGGGGGTGGTGATCAACCCGGCAACGCCGGTGGAGATGCTGAGCGAAGTGCTCGAGATCGTGGATTACGTGCTGGTGATGTCGGTGAACCCTGGGTTTGGCGCGCAGAAGTTCATACCCTCGACGCTGGACAAGGTCCGCAAGTTGGTTGCAATGCGGAACTCGGACGGCACGAACTTCCGCATCGAGATGGATGGCGGCATGGCGCTGGATACAATAGGCGATGCCATCCGCGCCGGGGTAGAGATTGTAGTGGCTGGAAACGCCGTGTTCGGAAAGGGCGATCCGGCGAAGAATGCCAGCGATTTATTGAAGGCCGCGCAGAACGCGACCCTCGTGCGGGTCTAAGACCCAAAGTTTCCCAGGTAGTCAGCCGTCGTGACCCTGTCGGCTGCGTGGAAGGTGGTAGGGATGTATCGTCGTGCACTCATCATGATGTTGGTCGGGATGGCGCTAGTCGGCGCCACCGCGTGTAAGAACAAGAAGGTTACCAACCCGATCGCCAATGTCGATTCCAAACAGCCGGACAAGGTGCTGTTTGATCGCGCCATGGACGCGATGAAGCATAGCCACTTCGACGTGGCCCGCGTGACGTTGCAGACGTTGATCAACACCTATCCGGATTCCGAGTACATTGCGCGCGCCAAGCTGGCCATCGGCGACTCGTGGTACGCCGAGGGTGGATCGGCCGCAATGGCGCAGGCGGAAAACGAGTACAAGGACTTCCAGACGTTCTTCCCCAACATGGCAGAAGCGGCGGAAGCGCAGATGAAGATCGCGAACATTCACTACTCCGAGATGGAGAAGCCGGACCGCGACTACACCCACGCCAAGCGCGCCGAAGAAGAATATCGGCAGATGATTTTGCAGTATCCGGACAGCAAGTTGATCCCACAGGCGAAGCAGCGGCTGCGCGAGGTGCAGGAAATCCTGGCGGACCGAGAGTACCGCATTGGGCGGTTCTACTTTTTGCGCGAGGACTACCCGGCGTCGATTGCGCGCTTGCAGACGATGTCGGATACCTATCCGCTATACAGCGGCGCCGACGAAACGCTGTTCCTGATCGGCCAGTGCTACCAGGCGGAGGCGGAGGCGGTACGCAGGGTTCCGACGGTGGCACCAGGCAAACGTGGCGTGACAGAGACCCAGAAAGCGGCGTTGATCGAGAACTACGAGAAGAATGCCGCGAATGCATACGCAAAGATCGTGACGCGCTATCCTGCGATGCCGCGCGCCGAAGCAGCGAGGAAAAAGCTCGCTGATATGCACATGCCAGTCCCGACCCCGACACCTGAGGCACTTGCGCAAAACAAAGCGGAAGAGCAAAGCCGCGGGCACCAATCGCGCAGCCAGGAGGTAATGGGGTTCCTAAATCATCACCCGGATACGACGGAGGCTGCGAAGGTTGGCGAGCCGCAGATGATCGATCCGCCGCAGACCAACCCGGTGAAACTGGTCCAGCAGGCCAATGCGGCCCTGTTAAACAAGCCTGCGGCGAAACCTGCAGCGGGTACCAACAATGGATTGACCTTGGAACCCGTGGGTGCAGGAGCACCGCCGCCGAGCGAACCGCTGCCGCGCTCCGATAGTGGAGCTACCAATCCCGAAACGGCTGCGCCGGTCGAAACCGGAACACCGACGCCGACCGCGCCTTCCACTTCGGGAGGAACTTCGAGCACCACGGACGCGAACAACGCTTCGGCTGGAACAGCGAGCACGAACGACGCGAATACCGCTCCCGCGCCGGCACCGGCTCGCGTGAACGACGCTGCCACGCCACCGGCGGATTCGAGCTCCGGCACTTCAACGAGCGGACAGACGAACGCCCAGCCGGATGCGAAGTCCGGGTCGAGCAGCGATTCGAACACAACGAACTCCCAGGATTCGACCAGCAAGAAGAAAAAGAAGAAGGGATTGGCGAAGCTAAATCCGTTCTAGGGCGAATGCTTGAGGCTGTTTGCAAAACCGGCAGACCATCTGCCGGTTTTCTTATGTGCGTTCAAGTGGGACAGTTACTAACGTGTCTCTCCTAAGCAGGAATTCCGGATTGACTAACCCGGCTGGAAACAGTAACTTTTGAGGCACCTTCACCTGTCCCTACGTAAGGACTCCTTCGTGTCTTTGAAGATACTGCTGGCCGACGACAGTATGACTGCCCAAAACATGGGCAAGAAAATATTGAGCGACGCCGGCTACGACGTTGTCTCGGTAAGCAATGGGGCAGCGGCCGTAAAAAAGATCGCGGAGATCAATCCTTCCCTCTGCATTCTCGACATCTACATGCCCGGCTACACCGGCCTGGAAGTTTGTGACAAGGTAAAGTCTTCTCCTGCCACGGCACGTATGCCGGTGCTGCTCACGGTCGGGAAGATGGAACCGTACAAACCAGAGGAAGGCGCGCGGGTTCGCGCCGACGGCGTCATCGTAAAGCCGTTCGAAGCGAGTGAGCTCTTGCGTGCGGTGCAGCGCTTTTCGACGCGCGCAAGCGGCATACAGACCGCTGCGGCGGCTGCGGCACCAGCAGCTGCATCTCCGCCGCCACCGCCGGCTTCTACACCGGCGACGTACGAAAAAACAGTTAAGCTTACGCGCGAACAGTTGAAAGAGATCATGGACCCGTCGTCGCCGAAATGGCATGGCGGCACGGTGAGTCCGGAAGTTGCGCCCGCCGCCGCGGCGCGTACGGACATGGCCGCCGAAGTTGCACAAGCTCCGGCACTCGCTGTGGAAGACGTGGTGGCGAATACAAAGATGGGGTCCACGGCGGACGGTATGCCGGGTTTTGCCGCTGCGGCAGTAGCTGAACCAGCACCTGCGGCGATTGCGCGAATCCACGAGCAGCCCTCAAATGGAGATCGCGCTCTCGCCATCGCTGTGGTGGAAGCGCCGGTCAGGCCGGCAGCTGAATTGGATGCCGGTCCGAACGCCTCGGCCGTGCTGCCGGGGTTTGTGGATTACCTGATTGCCAATGCGGCGATCGTGGGTGTCACAGCGGAAATAATGGAAGGTGCGCCGGTTAAGACTGCGGAAGGCGCACTCGCGGCCTCGAGTGCGGAGTTCGCGGTTGAAGCGCAAGCCACAGTCGAAGCCACAGAGCCTGCGGCAGTGCCCGTAGAAACCGCGGCGATGAAACCTGCCGCGCCACCTGTGTCGACGAAACTCGAAGGCGGCGTGGCAATCGGCAAGATTCCCGTCACCGATCCAGCATTGGAAGTCGCGCCGCCGGTTGCCATCACACCGACGCCCGACCCGCAGTTTGAAGCACCGTCGGAGATTGCGGTCGCAAACGCTACCGAACAGGGCCTACAGCCAACCTCGCGAGCGGCGGAGTCAGCCGGCGTCGAGACCGCCACCGACCCGAACCTCTCGCCCATGATCGGACTGGTGGATGCTGTGCATCCGCTGGAGGGTGGTCGCTACGTTGTGCCTGAGGCTCCTGTGGAAGCTGCGTCGAGCAACGAGCCAGAGGAGAAAAATTCGGCTCAGCCAGCGACAGGAGCGGGCATAGGAGCATCCGCGGTTGCATCTCCTGCGCAGAGCGGCAAGAAATCGAAGAAGGGCAAAGAAATGCGGCCGGTCCCGGCAGTGGCACCGGATATTCCGGCTGGGACTACGCCTGATTCGCATGCGCAGAAGGAAGTTAAGCCTGCGGCGGCGAAGCCGGAAGTTTCCGCGGAGATCGCGGCTGTGCTCGATCTACTGAGCCAGACGGCCGGTATGCCGATTGGTTCAACCGAAAATCCCACGGCAGGATTTGAGTCCGTGGAAGACGCTGCTGCCACACCCCTGATTTCCTCGACAGCGTCGCGGGTGTGGATGGCAGAGGAAGTGGCATTAACGGAATCGGAAAACACGATTTCGCTCGAAAACGAAATGCGCATGGCCTATGCGCCTTCGAGGGTGGACCACCGCGAGCTTGCTGAGACGCAATCGATCTCAGGGGCGATGGTGGATCAATCAGCGATGGTGACGGCAGCGCCTGCGGAGGACCCGGTGCGGGATGACAAGACTGCGCCCAAATCCGCGATGCCAGATCCAGAAGAGTCATCTTCTGGAGCGGGTGCATCGCCAACCCAAGAACTAGCCGCAGCCATGGCTGCGGCGTTCGGTGGGGCACTTCCAAAAGAAGATTTGGCCCGCGCTGAAGAAACCCAGTCGATTTCGGAGGAGGTACGCCGCTTCGCGTTAGGCGACGCGTACAAACCGAAACCGACGTTCGGTGGCGCTGCCATTGATGACCCCGACGAGCGCACGGTGACCACGGCAAAGCTCTCGGCTGCCATCAGCCGGGTGCTGGACCGCTTGAAGCCGCAGCTCATCGCCGAGATTCTCCAGGAACTCGAAGAAGCGAAGGAAGAATGAGAAGCAGCATTCCGCAGAAACTTGTCAGAAAGAGCCCTCCGCAAACGGAGGGCTTTTTCTTTCGTCACAGCACCCTGAGCGGGGCATCACAGCAAAGGCGTGGGCGATGTATTTACGGTAGTCGATATGAAGGTGACGTTAGATCCGCAGCCGTAGCAGATGCCATCGGCGGTGGTGCCGATGGAGGTACGCTTGCTCGCGGAGTTGGAAACTATCCAATGCGCGCTGGCGAAGCTGAATCAGACGATGGTGCGAATCGCGGAAACATTGGAACGGGCTGCGCTGCGGCGATAAGAATCATGCGCGAGCAGTGAAGACAGCGCAGGGCGCATGGCAGACCACCTCATACGCAATGGTGCTTCGGAAATGCGTAATTGCCTCGGGATGCGTGCTGCGGTGCAGACCCATCGCGATGGCGTCGGCACGCAGTTCGGACGCTAGCATGAGGATTTCGTCGGCCGGCTTTCCCCACATCACCCGGCAATCGAACGTTGGACAAAAACGCGCATGAGAGCGCATCAATCCCTCGAGTTTCCTTTCGGCGGAGGCAAGCGCGTCGCGATGCCGATCCAGCGTGGCATCGACACTGTCCCACTTTCCACGCTCGGGTTCCGGGAAATGTTGGATGACATGGAGAAGAACCAACGGACACTTTCGTTCGACCGCGAAGTTTACGAGGTACGGCAGGGCTTCGATCGAAGCCGGCTCGAAGTTTGCGGCGAAGATCACTGGGCGCGGCTGACGCACGTTTTCGACCCCCGATTCCTCAAAGGACGGCCCGACGGTGACGACAGGGCACGGCGCACAGCGGATGATGGTTTCGGCGACCGAACCAAGCAGCAAACGTCCGAGGCCGCGACGGCCATGCGTGCCAATGACGACAAGTTCCACGTCATCTTCTGCAATCAACTGCTGGAGCTGCGGCCAGATTTCGCCGTCGCGCACGGCGACGTCGCAGCGAATGCCGGAAAGAGCGCCGAGGGCGTTGAGATGCATTTCGTATTCGGCAAGATCGCGACAAGCGACGTCATGGGCGGCAGCGAGCACGTCAGGACCAGCGAGCGTAAATCCCATCGAGGAGACGACGTGCGCGATATGCAATTTCGCGCCGAAATGCCTGGCGAGAGCGAGCGCGTGGCGCATGGCATTGCGGGACTCGGGGGCTAGGTCGGTAGCGATGAGGATCGACTTCGGATGCACGTGGAGAGCTGTTTGGAGAGGCATGGCACCTCGATTCCGGCATCCTAAAATGTGGCGAGGACGCCCAACTTCCTGTCGTAAATATCGTTTCAGAACCTAGCCGGAAAAGCTGTGATCCACGGCACATTGCGCGTTGGCAAGTTCCCACCTAGTCTGGAACGGCCATGCGATATTTACGGGCCATAGCCGGGATCTTGCTGCTGACTGCAATCGCGCTCTCCGCCGGTGGGCAGGGGGACCCGTATAAGCCAGTTCCTTATGTGAAGCTCACTCATCCGGAGTGGAGCAAGAATGCAGTGATCTACGAGCTGAACACTCGCCAGTTCACTGCCGAAGGGACGATTCGCTCAGCCGAACAGCAATTGCCACGACTGAAAGAGTTGGGGATCGACATCGTGTGGCTGATGCCGGTGCAGCCGATTGGCGAGAAAAATCGCAAAGGAAAACTCGGCAGTCCGTACGCAGTGCAGGACTACCTGAAGGTGAACCCGGACCTTGGTACTTTGGACGACCTAAAGCATTTCGTGCACACGGCGCATGAGCTCGGAATGCACGTGATACTCGATTGGGTGGCGAACCATACAGCCTGGGACAACGTGCTGGTGAAAGAACATCCCGAGTGGTACGCGAAGGACTGGAAGGGCGACTTCATGACAACCCCGTGGGAAGACTGGGGCGACATCATCGATCTCGACTACAGCCAACAAGGTCTGCGGCGGTACATGGCCAATGCCATGAAGTACTGGGTGCGGGAAGCGGATATCGATGGGTTTCGATGTGATGTAGCCGGGTACGTGCCGCTCGATTTCTGGAACAACGCTCGCAAAGAACTGGATGCCATCAAGCCCATGTTCATGCTGGCCGAATGGGAGACGCGGGACCTGCACGCCGACGCGTTTGACATGACGTACGCCTGGACGTGGTACGACGAAGTGGGCAAGATTGTGCGCGGAGAGGCAGGCGATCTTGGCGGACTGACTCACTATTATTCACTGAACCAAAAAGCGTGGCCGCCGAACATCATGCGGATGCTTTTCACCAGCAACCACGATAAGAACTCGTGGGAAGGAACCGAGTTCGAGCAGTTCGGCGACGGGCTGCACGCCGCGATGGTGCTCTCGTTCGTCAGCGACGGGATGCCGCTGATCTACAACGGGCAGGAGGCGGGGAACCGGAAACGGCTGAAGTTCTTCGAACGCGATCCAATCGATTGGCGGGAAGATCCCAACGGCGAACTCTACAAGAAGCTCATCGCGCTGAAGCACGAGCACACGGCGCTGTGGAACGCCCACTGGGGCTCGCCCATGGTGCAGATCGTAAACAGCGCGCCGGAGGAGGTGTTCAGCTTCGTGCGGCAGAACGAGCACGAGAAAGTGCTGGCGGTGTTCAACTTCTCCGCGCAGCCGCAGAGCGTGGCGTTTCGCGGAGGTCCATTCGAGGGCGCGTACTCCGACTATTTCAACGGGGAAATCATCCACATGAACAGCGGGACGAAACTCACAGTCCCTGCGTGGGGATATTTCGTTTTCATCTTGCCAAAGAAATAAGCGCTACTTCTTGTCCATCTCCGCGGGGATTGGATTATCCGGGCGTTCCGAGTCCCACAGGATGGAGACGACCCACCAGCGCTGTCCGTCCCAGGCAAACTGGAAGGAATTGATCCCGCGCTCGAAGGCCTTGTCTCCTGGCGCGTGGTGCGATTCGTAACTGGAGAAGCTGTGGGCGACGTTGCCGAAGCGCACCGTTTTCGTTTCCATCGGGTTCTCGAAAAAGCCCTCTTTCAGGAAGTAATCGCCAGCCCCCTTGATGTAGTCGTCAACCGTCATCTCAACCACAACGTCGGCGTTACTCTTGCGGCTCTTCTCGGCGGCGGTGAGCCTGGCGCCAGGGAGAAACAGTGAACGGAAACGGTCCCAATTGCGCGGGCCGGGAGCACCGGAGATGACGTCGTACGTGGCGGCGAGAATGTGTTCGAGAGTAGCGACGTCGGATGGCTTGGCGGTGGGGCGTTGCTTGGCGAGGTCGGCCGCGGTTTGCGGGACCGAATTTTGGGCGACCACGAGGGTCGAGGCGAACAGCAGCAACAGTGCGTAGCGCGCAAGCTTCATCGAGTTCCTCCAAGAGCTAGACATTTGAACACAGTACGAGAAGCCCTGGGCAGTCTTTAGTCCCACGTCTGTGAGGAAAGGCGAGAGGGGATTCAAGCGAACTCGGGGACCGCCTTCTTGTATGACCGCATCCGGAGTTTGGTATACGATTCCGCATGCGATTTCCCAGTCTTTTGGTCGCTGCGTCGGTACTCTGCGTGGTTTCGGGCTTAAGCCAAACCACAAAACCCACGAACACGGGAACATCGGACGCCCGCGCGATCGAAGCCGAAATTCACGCAGTCGAAACCGGGCTGCTGCCCGCGGTCGTGGTGACGGGCGACTCCCATTCGCAGCGGACGCTCACGGAAGAAATGACTCGGCGTCACATTCCGGCGGTCAGCGTCGCTGTCATTCACAATGGCACTTTGCGTTGGGCCCATGCGTGGGGAACCCTCAACCCGGAAGGCGGTCCACTCGCCACATCCGACAGCCTCTTTCAAGCTGCATCCATCAGCAAATCGCTTGCTTCGATGGCAGCGCTCCACTTGGTTCAAGAAGGCAAGCTCTCGCTGGATGCCCCGGTCCAGACGGAGCTCAAGAGTTGGACGTTGCCGCAAAACAGCTTCACTGCGAAGCAGCCGGTCACCCTGCGCGAACTGCTATCGCATACGGCCGGTACAAACGTCCATGGCTTTCCTGGTTACGCCACCACAGATCCTGTTCCTACGCTTCAGCAGGTTCTTGACGGCGTGAAACCGGCGAACACCGAAGCCATCCGAGTGATTACCTTGCCCGGCCAGGCGTTCAGCTACTCTGGCGGCGGATTCACTATTGCGCAGCAGATGATGATCGATGCCACGGGACAAAGTTTCCCTCAGATCATGCAGTCTCTGGTTCTCGGTCCAGTTGCAATGCGCCATAGCACGTATCAGCAACCGCTTCCGTCCGATCGACTCAAGGAAGTTGCCCTACCCGCGGATGAACAAGGAAAGCCGATTGCTGGAGGACCACACACCTATCCGGAAATGGCTGCTGCCGGCCTATGGACCACACCCTCCGATCTCGCGCTCTGGATCATCGAGATGCAACGTTCGCTGAAGGGTGACGCGAATCACGTCCTTTCGCAAGAGATGACCCGACTTATGGTGACCAAGGTTAAAGATGACTACGGCCTGGGCGTAGGCGTAAACAATGACAATGGGCAACCTTCGTTTGCTCATAGCGGCGGCAATGCGGGCTATAGAACCTTCTACATAGGGTTTGAAAATGGAGAGGGAGCCGTCATCATGACGAGCAGCGATGGCGGGGGAGCGCTCTATCCAGATATCCTTCGCAGCATCTCCAATGTCTACAAGTGGACGACTTGGAAAACGAAAGAGCGTGCGGCCCTGAAGCTTCCAGAGTCTGCACTCAGTCGGTACGCCGGCAAGTTCACCGCGCAGGACGTCGGCGAAATCGAAATCACGCTCCAATCAGGTCACCTGGAAGCCAATTTCCCCAACTACGGATCGACTGCGATCTTTCCGTTTGCGTCGAACGAATTTTTTGCCACGGACTTGGATGCTGAGATCCATTTCGATTCTCCGGATTCCGGCAAAGTAATCGCCGGCACTCAATCCATCTCGTTCTCCCGCGCGCATTGAGGTGATTTTTAGGGGTGAGAATCTTCGTCCGCGCCGCGGATTTCCCGGCCTCTTGCGGGCTGCGGTTTGACCCTCGTTTTCTGGCCTCGTACACTCAAAGATTACCTTCTTGAGTGATTGAGACCGAATGGCGCACGAGCTTCCCAAAGCATACGATCCTTCCGCGATTGAGCACCGCTGGGCCGAATACTGGGTCCGCGAGAAGCTGTATCACCTCGAAACTCCGTCGGCGGATGACCACACGCCTACCTACACGCTGCTGCTGCCGCCGCCCAACGTAACCGGCCGGCTGCATATGGGGCACATGCTCAACCATACGGAAATGGACATCCTGATCCGCTGGCGGCGCATGATGGGCGAGCGCACGCTCTGGCTGCCGGGAACCGATCACGCCGGCATCGCCACCCAGATGATGGTGGAGCGCCAACTGGCGAGCGAGGGGATCAACCGCCGCGAGATTGGCCGCGAGAAATTCCTGGAGCGCGTCTGGAAGTGGAAGCACGAATACGGCGGCGCGATCACCGAGCAAATGCGTCGCATCGGCGACTCGGTGGATTGGGGCCGCGAGTACTTCACCATGGACGACCATCTCTCGGTGGCCGTACGCGAGGCCTTCGTCCGGCTGTACGAGCAAGGGCTCGTTTACCGCGGCAAATACATTGTGAATTGGTGTCCGCGTTGCGGCACGGCGATCTCGGACCTCGAAGTGGTCCACGAGGAGACTTCAGGGAAGCTGTGGGAGATCCGCTACCCGGTGGACGGTTCGAACGAATCGATTGTGGTGGCAACGACGCGTCCGGAGACGATGCTGGGCGATACGGCCGTCGCGGTGAATCCGAAGGATGAGCGCTACACGCACTTGCACGGAAAGATGGTGCGGCTGCCGCTGATGGACCGGTTGATCCCGATCATCCTCGACGAACTGGCGCAACCGGAGTTCGGCACCGGTGCGGTGAAGGTGACGCCTGCGCATGATCCCAACGACTTCCAGGCAGGACTGCGCCACAACCTGCCTCAGATCGACGTGATGGACGAGCACGGCGTGATGAACGAAAACGCTGGCGGCTACCAGGGGCTCGATCGTTACGAAGCGCGCGAGCAAATCGTAGCTGATCTTGAGAAGCAGGGCTACCTGGTCGGCATTAAAGACCACATGCTGGCGCTCGGCAAATGCAGCCGCTGCAAGACGATCGTGGAGCCACGGCTCTCGACGCAGTGGTTCGTGGCCGTGAACAAAAAGCCGAATCATGGCGGGATGAGCTGGGCCGAAGCGGCGATTGCGGCGGTGGAAC
>DASYAU010000092.1:0-28721 GCA_036501185.1 Candidatus Korobacter sp.
CAACCTCCGATAGCTATCCGGAATAGCCACCTGGTCCCTGTGACTGCGCTCACCGCTGCAGGTGACGGAAGGACAAATCCCTTAGCGGTTTTTTCCGAAATCTAAGGTAGAAAAAGGGATGCTCCGCCATAACAGGGTTCCTGTATACTTGCGCGAATTACCACCAAGGATCGGCGTCAGCGCCATGCTCCAACCCGACACCTATCCCGACTCTGGTGGAAAAAGCTCTTGCCCTGTGTTGATTTATGCGACTAGCATCTGAGTCAACATTCCCCCAAATCACCTTCACGTCGGGGTGCCGTCAGGCCCCGAGCATGGATACAAAATGGCTCGCAGGCGGGAAGAAAGAATCATCATCAGTTTGCCGGTTCGACTTTGGGGCATGGATGTAAACGGAAAACCGTTCACGCAAAATGCCTCCTCGGTCGATATCACCCGGCTCGGCGCACGTATTCAGGGCGTTAACTGTCATATTCAGCACGGCGACATCATTGGAGTGCAGCACGCCAGCGACAAGGCACGCTTTCGCGTGATCTGGGTCGCTCGCCCCGGCTCACGAAACGAAGGCCAAATCGGGGTCCATTGTGTCGAAGCCGGCAAGTACATCTGGGGCACCGTCCAGCCCAGCGGCCTCGCGGACAGCTATGATCCAAGCAATCCCGATTCGGCTCGCGCGGTCGCAGTAGGTGGCGCTGCTGCCGCCGCACCTGCGCTAGCGCAAAAGGACATCTTCGCCAGCGATGCTTCTCGTGAAGGCCGCCGGCGCATGCCGCGCTATGCAGTCCGTGGAGGAGGCGAGATCCGCCAGCCCGGCATGAAGACCGTGGTCTGGGGCTCTATGACCGACATCAGCCGGACGGGCTGCTATCTCGAAACCCTCACCACTCTGCCGCGCGATGCCAAGTGCGAGCTCATGCTCAACATCGAAGGCGTGGAGATTCGCGCCGGCGCCGAAGTGCGCGTGTCGCATCCCTCCATGGGCATGGGTCTTCAGTTCGTCGACATCGATCCCAGCGACCAGAAGCGTCTCGACGACTTGCTTATTAAGCTCGCGGGCGGAAAGGTCTCGGAAGATAAAACCGCGTCCCCGGTCAGTACTGAGTTCGCCAATGCCATCGCGACCACCGCGAAGGAGCTTCGAGGGCTCGAAGAAGAGATCAGCGCGAACGAGGACGGGATTGATCCGCGCCTGCTCTCCGAGTTCCGAAGCGCTGTGGACCATGCCCGAACCACCACCGCTGCCATCCAGCAGTGGGTCGATCTTCGCGAGCAGGACCGCGATCCATTCCCGGTGCTCTCCGCGATCGAGAGCAGCCGCATTCGTCTCACGGCAAGTTTTATGCGGGAGCTCGTGATGGACATCGACGCGAGCACGCTTCATTTGGGAAGTGAAGGCGTGAAAGAACTATACGAGGCCGCTCGTCAGCTCCACTTGCGCATCGAGCAACTTATCGCAGATGCCGCCGATCCGGCGGACGTTCTCGACGATCAGCGCGGCGCACAATCAGCCGATTAAAAGCAGTTGCTTCCTTCCAACAACAGCCCGCTTCGGCGGGTTGTTTTGCTTGAACAAAAAGCCCCGGAGTGACCCCGGGGGCTGTCGTGGCTGCGTTTATCCTACGCGGCGAGGTCGGGTTCCGTCGGCTCCTGGTTCATCGGAATACAGGGCTGATCGTCGCGCGGATTCACCAGTCCGCACCGCGAACATACCATCCGCCCATCTTCTTCCCGCAAATTGACTTCGTGATGCAGCAATTCCATTTGCATTATGAACTCGACATCGCACCCGAAGATGTCCACGGTCCTTCGAAGTCTTAGACGGCCTCAATCGCCATCGCGACCGCATTTCCGCCACCGAGGCACAGCGAAGCGATGCCCCGTTTTGCGTTCCTCTTCAGCATCTCGTGGATCAACGTCACCAGCACGCGCGCACCGCTGCACCCGATTGGATGCCCCAGGGCCACCGCGCCGCCGTTCACGTTCACTCGAGATGCATCCAGTCCGAGTTCTTGAACCAAGGCGACCGACTGTACTGAGAAGGCTTCGTTCAACTCGTAGAGGTCCACATCGTTCGCCGACCATCCGGTCTTCGCCCAGATCTGCCGCACGGCATCTACAGGCGCCATCATCACCCATTCCGGCGCCACGCCGCTGGTCGCCTGCGCGACGATCTTCACGAGTGGCTTCGCGCCAAGTTCCTTCGCCTTCGTCGCACTCATCACCACCACCGCGGCTGCGCCGTCGTTGATCGTCGAAGCATTCCCCGCTGTCACCGTGCCGTCCTTCTTGAACGCGGGTTTCAGCTTCGCCAATGAGATCGCCGTGCTGTCCTCGCGCGGACCTTCGTCCTGGCTGAGGAACTCCGGTGGCGTGTCCTTCTTTTTCGAAGGCAGCTGCACCGGCACGATCTCGTCTTTGAAGCGCCCGGATTTAATCGCCGCCATCGCTTTCTTGTGCGAGCACGCCGCGTACTCATCTTGCTGCTCGCGCGTGACCTTGTACTTGTCGGCCACATTCTCGCCGGTCTGCCCCATGTGGTAGTTGTTGTACACGTCCCACAATCCGTCGTTGATCATCGAGTCCACCACCTGCTGGTTGCCCATGCGGAAACCCTTGCGAGCCGCGGGCATCAGGTATGGCGCATTCGTCATCGACTCCATACCGCCAGCTACCACCACCTCGGCATTGCCGGTCTGGATCGCCTGCGCGGCCAGCGCGACTGACTTCAACCCTGAGCCGCACACTTTGTTGATCGTCATGGCGCCGACTTGCGGAGGAAGACCACCTTTGATCGCCGCTTGACGTCCGGGGTTCTGGCCTAGTCCGGCTTGGAGTACGTTGCCCATGATGCACTCATTTACGTGGTTCAAATCCGTGATGCCCGCGCGCTTCACTGCCTCGCGAACCACGATTGCCCCAAGCTCAGTGGCGCTCATATCGGAAAACGCACCCTGGAACTTCGCAATTGGCGTGCGCACGGCGGAAACGATAACGACATCTCCAAACGATGCCATGAAGGAAAACTCCTGGAAGACTTTGTCTATGTCAGCAGAGTGTCCACAGACGCGAGTAGCACCCTAAAGGGACGTCTGCGGTGGAATCCCCAACCGAACATTATAAGATGTTGCCCGATGCGCCGCCGATGCAGGCGGACCGCAACCAACGAGGATTGATGGAACCCACCACCACCGAGCCGCCCATAACCGTTGCCACGCCGCCCGAGCCTAGAGGCCTTGCTCCTGCATGGCACACCATTCTCTTCATCGCTCTCTTCTGCGCCCTTTCCTTCGGTGGCACCAAGCGTACCGCCGCCTCCCAGGGTCACGCCCATTGGCCTCTCTATCTCGAAACCATGGTGATGCAATGGTTGCTCATGCTCTACATCGCGTGGGGATTACGGCTGCGCAAGCGCCGCTTCCGCGACCTGATCGGCGGCCGATGGAAATCCTCCGAAGACGTCTTCGTCGATATCGGCATCGCCATCGGCTTCTTCATCGCGAACTTGCTCGTGCGTGCCGCAATCGCCGGTGTTTTACTCGCCGTCAACGGTAACTTCAAAGCGACCTCGCTCGAGAATGCGAAGCATGTCGCGAAGATCATCGGCCCCCAGGGACCGTGGGAGCTGCTGCTCTTCATGGGCGTTGCGCTGACTGCCGGCTTCTGCGAAGAAGTGATGTTCCGTGGATATCTGCAGCAACAGTTTGGAATCTGGACGCGCAGCACCTCGCTTGGCGTCGTCATCAGTGCTGTATTTTTCTGCGTCGGCCACGCTTACCAGGGATGGTTCTTCGCCGTTCAAGTTGGCCTTCTCGGGCTGATGCTCGGCATCCTGGCGGCCTGGAGAAAGTCTCTGCGACCCGGAATGATTGCGCATGCAGGCCAGGACATCATCAGCGGGATCCTCGTACGTTTACTCCTTTCAGGTGCGAAATAGCGCGAGCATAAATTTTTGCGATGTGAATTTCACTCAGTGTCGATGCGGGTGCGAGAGACATCGATGAGCAACGAGAGAACGCGAAGCAGAGAAAAATCGAAAGTTCCGCGACAAGAGGTGACCAAAGTGTCGTGTTGAATTGTTGAGTCCGCGTGATTTTTCTCTTGACTTGAAATTTGAATAAATCTATACCTCTAACAAATTGCAACTGTTGTTCGGTTGCAAGAACATCAAAAGGGAGAATAGAAAACAATGGCAACCAAGAAGGCTGCAAAGAAGGCTACGAAGAAGGCCGCAAAGAAAAAGAAGTAAGCTGGCTCTCGAGCCTTAACGACCATGGGGGACGCTAATAGCGTCCCCCATAACTTTTTGCCCAGGATTTTTGCGCTATTCCCCGAACGCCGCCGCCACTGCCATCGCCGCGATCGCCGCTGTCTCCGCCCGCAGGATCGTCTCGCCCAGCGACGCTCTCTTCCACCCCGCAGCGTCGAACTGCGCCAGTTCTTCCGGTGTCCATCCACCCTCGGGGCCAATCGCCAGCGAAAGCGGCTCCGACGCCAGCACATCGCGCAGCATCACTTGACGTTCATTCTCTGCCAGCACAATCCGCACTGCTGTCGCGCTCTGGATCGCAGCTTTCAGCTTCATCGGCTCCGCGATTTCCGGCGCGGCGCCCGTTCGCGCCTGCTGCGCCGCTTCTCGTGCGATCTTCCGCCAGCGTTCGATCCGCCTCACTGAGGCCTGCACCAGGTGTGCCTCCGTTCGCCGCGCGATGATGGGGATGATTCGCGCCACCGCCAGCTCGGTACATTTCTCGACCGCCCATTCGAATCGGTCAAATTTGAAGATCGCGAGGTACAAAGTGATCGGCAGGGCTTCGCACGCTGCCACATCATTGCCCAACGCTAATTCCACTCGGTCTTCCGCGACGGAAATAATCCTGCCTCGACGCACGCGTTCCCCCGCGGCAATATCGAATTCCTGTCCCACTCGCGCCCGCAGCACGCGTGCCAGGTGCATCGCATTCTGCCCGGTGAGCGCCGCTACGTCACCCGCGGCTTCATCTGCAATCCATCGCCGTCTTGTCATCGCCGCAAGAGTACCAGAGGTCCCGGGCTGCAAGGCTAGAATGGAGCGATCCGGTTATGAAGCTGTCTCGCATTCTTCTCGTTCTTGTCTTCTGCCTGGGCTGGGCTCTGTCGTCCTGGGTTCAACTCGCCAAATATTTCCATCGGGCGGCGCCCCTTGCCATGTGTGCTGGGATTGCGGGAATTGTTGGGCTGCTTTTGCTGAGCGAGAAAACGAGGGACGTCAGCATAGTTTGGCCGATTATCGTCTGGGCACTCGTGGTCGCGCTTTACTTTATTCTGTATCCAATCGCGTTGCGCCACCCGGTGGACGGGGGGTCCGATGGCGAAGATGCGCTGCGTGTTGCCGACTCCGCGCTTCTTCAGGGGCGCTTCCCGTACTATCGCGAAACTTATTTGCACAATCCCATAACGCCGTTGCCCGGAGCACTCCTCCTGTCGCTTCCTTTTGGCCATCGGCCCAGTTTGCAGAACCCTTTATGGCTGACCGTGATTCTGGGGTTCCTGCTGGTCTGGCTGCGCACCCGCAAATCCACACTGCTTTTCCTGCTAATCTTCGTTTTGTTCGATCCTGGCGTGCTCGACGACCTTGTAGTTGGCGGCGATTACTTTATCAATGCTCTTTATATCGCAGCGGCGGTGTGGCTGCTCGGCACCACCTCACCACCTTGGAAGTACATTGCTGCCGCCCTGCTTGGGGTCGCCATCTGTTCGCGCGTCACTTACGCTGTGGTGCCGCCAGTCGTCTTTCTTGCTCTATGGCAACAGAACAAGCGCTCTGCGATCATCTGCACGACAATCATCGTCGCCGTAGCGGCCGCTCTCGTCCTGCCATTCTTGCTTTACGACCCACAACACTTTTCTCCCCTTCGCGTCGCGGATAAGATACCTTACCCCGCTGCTTCCACCGTGCTTCCGTGCCTCGCGCTCGCAATCGCTTTCTCCTCTGCTTTTGTGCGACTCACGCTGGCTCGCGTGTATGCCTTCATAGGCGCGGCGCTTGGAGCGATGCTCATTCCTGCTACGTTGCTCGATGCAATTTACGACAAGCTGCACGACACCAATAGTGCGATGGACACGGCGTATTACAGCATTGCGGCAACTGTGTTCCTCGGTTTGTGGCTGTTGAAGGAATCCGAGTCGGTTGAGCGTAGCGACGCCGTGGTCGGGAGGGAGGACTAAAAAAGCGCGGCATCTTCGCCGCGCTCTCGGTTAACACGTGTCGGGCTTCAGCCGAAGATATCTTTCACTTTGTTCATCAGCGACCTCTCCGGCTTGTTGTCAACGTTCGCGCCGGTTTCCAATTCCTGCAGCAGCTCCTTTTGCCTCTTGCTGAGCTTTGTCGGAGTCTGCACCTTGATGCTGACGAACAGATCGCCCTTTCCATGCCCGTTTAACACCGGCACTCCCTTACCGCGAACCTTCAGTTGCGTGCCGGCCTGCGTACCCTCCGGCACTTTGAGCTTATGCTCGCCTTCAAGCGTAGGGATCGCGATCTCCGCCCCGAGCGCCGCCTGCGCATAGCTGACCGGCACCGTGCAGTAAAGATCTTTACCGTCGCGCTCGAAAAACTTGTGTTCCTTCACGTGCAGCACAATGTACAGATCGCCCGGGGGTCCACCATGCACACCGGCTTCTCCCTGGCCGTTGTAGCGGATCCGGGTACCGTCTTCCACGCCGGCCGGGACCTTCACGCTGATGGTGCGTTCCTTCACGACTGCGCCCTGACCACGACAGGCGATGCATGGATCGGTGATCACCTGCCCCGCTCCACCGCACATAGAGCAGGTGCGCGACACACTGAAGAAACCTTGCTGAAAACGTTCCTGCCCTCGACCACCGCACTTGCGGCAAGTCACGGGCGCCTTCCCGGGGGCTGCCCCCGTTCCTTTGCAGGTGGTGCATTGTTCGTGACGACGGACCTTCGCTTCCG
The DNA here is from genome assembly GCA_036501185.1 of Candidatus Korobacter sp. GTDB lineage: Bacteria > Acidobacteriota > Terriglobia > Terriglobales > Acidobacteriaceae > Korobacter. Next base: position 6,956 of record DASYAU010000092.1, read on the forward strand.
TCTCGATACCGAACACCGCCTGCTCGAATTCCAGCGTGATGTCCTCGCGTAGATCCGCCCCACGCTGCGCGCGAGTCCTCCCACGACCGCGGCCGAACAGGTCGCCCATGCCGAACATGTCGGTGAAGATCTCGCTGAAATCCACCATGCTCGGATCGAAGCCGCCGCCGCCGAAGCCGCCGTTACCGCTCACGCCCGCGTGCCCGTAACGATCGTAGGCCGCGCGCTTCTCGCCGTCTGAAAGCACAGCGTAAGCTTCGTTGCACTCCTTAAATTTCTCCTCGGCTTCTTTGTTTTCGGGATTGCGGTCGGGGTGGTACTGCATTGCGAGCCTGCGATACGCACTCTTGATTTCCACGTCTGTGGATGTGCGCTGAACTTGCAGTACTTCGTAGTAATCGCGTTTTGCGTTTGTAGCCGTGGTAGCCATCCTCTAAATCTCTGTCGAATTCCTTTTGCTTCTCGCGACCCGTCTTACTTCCCTTTTGCCACTCGTACCATTGCCGGTCGCAAGAGCCGGTCTTTGATCCGATACCCACGTTGCAGCTCGCCGATCACCGTGTTATCCGGCGCCTGATCTGTTTCTTCCATCTGGATTGCCTGGTGAACATTCGGATCGAACGGCTGGCCTTCCGCCGCAATCGGCTGCACGCCCAACTTTGATAGGGCATCGTGGAACTGACGGTCGATTAGCTCGATCCCCGCACGAATTTGCTGCAAATCCTCGGCCTCGGATTTTGCGGCCCGATCCAGGCTGTCGAGGATCGGCAGAAGTGCCTTTAGCGCATCTACCAACGCGTAATCACGATACTCCTGCTGTTCGCGAAGGTTGCGCTTACGGAAGTTGTCGAACTCCGCCTGCAACCGCGCCAGCCGGTCGAGATACTGATCGCGCTCCGTTTTGAGTTTTTCGAATTCCGCTTCAGCGGCAGCGGCGTTCTGCTTCTCAGCCGTATCTTCCGATCCCTCGACTGGCAACTCGTGCTCAACATCGAGTTGAGCCGGATCGTCGGTCCCACCGTTTCCTTTTCGCTTCCAATCCACCATGATTATTTATTCCGAATCATTCCAAATATGGTCGAAGAGCCGCGCAATGTACGACACCGCCGAGATCGTATGTTCGTAGTCGATCCTCGTCGGGCCGATCACTGCCAGTGAGCCCATCACTTCATTGCCCACGCGCGCAGGCGCTCCGATCAGCACGAAATTACTTAGATGCGGTAGTGCCTCTTCAAGACCCACAACCACGCGGACCGCCTCTTGGCGCACATCCACGTAGGCCGAAAGTAGGTTCACAATCCTTTGCTTTTCTTCCAGCGTCTTCAGGAGCTCGCGCAAGCGCTCACGGTCCTGCTCGCCCACAATCAGGTTCGACGCACCCTCGATGTAGACGCTTTGGGTTTCCGCGTGCAACGCGCCCTGCTTATAGAGCTCTTCTACGGATCGCATAAGCCGGTCGTACTCACTGCGTTCCTGCTCAATCCTGCGAGCCAGGTCCGTGCTGATCGATTCCATCGTCCATCCGCGGTAATTCTCGTTGATGAACCGAGCTGCCTGGTCGAGTTCCATCTGCGGGATATCGCTCTGCACCCGCATCAGGCGATCGCGCACAATGCCGTTTTTATTCACAACAACGGCCAATACTTTGCACTCCGCCAGCCGCTGGAAGTGCACATGCTCGAGCGCATTCCGAGGGCCGGTGGCCGCTACCGCTACGCCTACGTTCTGCGACACCAGCGAGAGTACGTGCGAAGTCCTCTCGAGGAACTCCTGCATGTCGGTAACGCCCTGAAAAGTGTCTTTGATCAGCCCTTCTTCGGCCGGCGCAAGCGTCGCTTCACCGGTGAGGTTCTTCACGTAATAGCGATACGCCGCCGGCGTGGGCACCCTCCCCGCCGACGTGTGTGGTTGCTCCAGCAACCCCACATCCGAGAGATCGGCCATCACATTGCGAATGGTCGCCGCGCTTAAGCCTTCACGGCTTCCACGCGAGAGCGTCCGCGAACCCACGGGCTCTCCGGTCGAAATGTAGGTCTCGACGATCGCGGTCAGTATCTCGCGCTCTCGTCGTCCGATTTGGGGCGTTTCCGGCATTCGTCTAAGAGAAGCAACCCTTTTAGATGGAGTAATTTATGTCTCTAAGAGGGACACGTCTGCTGATTACAGTTTAGGAACTTGATAAGCCGATTGTCAAGAATTAGCAGACTTCCGTGACGAGTGCTAATTTCCCATCTTCGTGCGCACGGGCAAGAAGTAGAAATCCTGGTAATCGGAGCTGAAATCGGCCAGCGGCGATACCGGTTTCATGGTGAAGTGGTCCACCTTGCCATCGGGTGTTAGTGCGAAACTCACGTAGGCATCATCGAGTTTCCAGTGCAGCTTGAACGTGTCGTGCTGCCACGGAGTCAGCTCTCCGGTGGCGCCCTCCGACCTGTCGAGGTTGAATGTGAGCTTCCCATCTTTGAGCGCGATCGTCGCCGGCCCGTACCAGGCGTCGTGGTACGTCCCCGCATACTGCTCCAGCGGCAACGACGGCTGTGAGCTCGAGGCACGCTCCACGGCAGCCTTCTTCATCGTTGCTTCCGCGTCCGCGTTCGCCTTGTCATCAAACGCCCTCCATGCTGCGATCCAGTCGTTCCCGGTAATTCCAAGATCACTGTCCACAACGTGATAGGCAATCGCGTTCATCGGACCGTCCGACGTATCGAAGTTCGTCAGCACAATCACGCCGAGATGGCGGTCGGGCACCATCAGCACGCGCGTCAGAAAGCCTTCCACCCCGCCCGAGTGTCCCACGACTTTGTACCCGTGGTACTCGCGTAGCCCCCAACCGAGTCCGTAGGCGGAAAAGTCTGTATTCAGCCCCGCCAGAGGCCCAGGATCGTCGCTCGAGGGCACAATCGTTTGTGCCGACCACATCTCGCGCCCCTGTTGCTCGCTGAAGATCCGTTTCCCGTTGGCGCCTTGCCCGTGGTTGAGCTGAGCAATGGCCCACTTCGCGAGCTCCGCGGCCGAGGCGTTGATTCCGCCCGCCGCGGCATAAGCTTCCTTGTTCTCCATGTCGTCGACGTGCATTTTGCCTTCGAGCTTCGAATGTGGCCACGCGAAATCTACACCGGCCTTCAAATTGTCGTTGTTGAACATGCTCGATGTCATTCCGAGAGGCGCGAAGATCCGCTCGCGCACGTTCTCTTCGTAGGGCTTCCCCGTCACGGAGCGGATTACCTCACCGGCGGTGATAAACATGAGGTTGCTATAGGCATACGTGCTGCGGAAGCTGTACTTCGGCTTCATGTAGCGGATGCGCTCCACAATCTCCATGCGTGTATAGGACGTCCGCGGCCAGAGCAGCATGTCGCCTTCGCCCAAGCCCAGCCCACTGCGATGGCACAAGAGATCGCGCACAGTCATCTCGTGCGATGCATATGGATCGTACAATCCGAACCCGGGAAGCTTCTCCTCCACGCGGTCGTCCCACTTCAGCTTGCCTTCATCCACCAACGAAGCAATCACTGCCGACGTGAATGCCTTGGTATTCGATCCGATACCAAACAGCGTGTTTTCCGTTACGGGCGCCGGATCGCCAAGCTTCTTCACTCCGTAGCCTTTGGCAAAGACGACGCGGCCATCCTTCACGATTGCAACCGAGATGCCTGGGGCTTTGAAGGTTTTCATCGCACGGGCGACATAAGCATCGATATCCGCGGGGACGGATTGAGCAAAAAGCGAGGCGCTGCAAAATACGACGAGGAGGGCAACTAACCTGCGAGTACGCATGAGAACCTATCGAAACTAGTTTTGACGAGCGCAGACAGTCTCAAGCGCGCCGGCGATGGCCGTCAAGCAAAAGGCGCAGCCGCAGCTGCGCCGATCTGAAGAACCAAAATTTTAGGTGATCTCCACCACGCTCCCGCCGTCGCTGGCCTGCACTTCCTTTACCCGGTCCATGACCTTGCGCGTGAATTCAAACAGCGACTTCGCATGCGGGTTTGCTTCGCCTTCCAGCACTACCGGATGACCACCATCGCCGCCTTTGCGAATCTCAGGATCGAGTTCGATTCTTCCCAGGAACGGAATGCTGAATTGTCGCGCCGTGTGTTCGCCCCCGCCCTTCGAGAACACGTCAATCTCGTGGTTGCAGTGCGGGCATACGAAGTAGCTCATGTTCTCCACGAGCCCGAGGATGTCGACTTTTACCTGGCGGAACATCTCGATCGCCTTGCGCGCGTCCTGGAGCGAAACGTCGCTCGGGGTCGTAACCACGATCGCACCCGTCACGGGAACGGTCTGGATCAGCGAGATCGCCACATCTCCCGTGCCCGGCGGCAGATCGATGATGAGGTAATCCAGCTTTCCCCACTCCACCTGCGATAGGAACTGCCGAATGATCGAATGCAGCATTGGCCCGCGCCACACCAGGGGCTTATCGCCGGGGTTCAGCAGGCCAACGGAGATCACGCGCAGCCCGTAGCGTTCTGCCGGGAGGATGCGGTTCTCGGCGATCACTTGGGGTGCCTCCTGGGTGCCCAGCATCAGCGGCACATTTGGCCCGTAGACATCGGCGTCGAGCAAACCCACCCGATGCCCAAGCCGGGCCAGCGCCACCGCCAGGTTCACCGCCAGCGTGGTTTTACCCACGCCTCCCTTGCCCGACCCAACGGTGATGATGGCATCCACGCCGGGTAGAGGTTGTGGTCCAGCTTGTTCCGGATGAGCTTGCGGAGGATGCGAATGCGCCACAGGACTTCCTTATCGGTTCGGAGATCAGTAAAGAACCTTTGATTATAGAGGATGAAAAACACGAAAGCCCCGGCTGATTACTCCGGGGCTTTGCGCTTATTCGTCAGCGCTAGCGATGTTGCCACTCATCCCGATCGCGGTCGGGATGCCATCTTCCTTCACCGTATCCGGCGCCCAGCACCTGGAGCGACGAAATCCGATTGTTCCAGTTCTTCCACGGATTGTCCTGGGTTCTGAAGTGGTGGAGATCTTGCACGTCGTTACGCATGTGGATACGGAGGCCGCCGAAGCCCGGATCGTTGAACGCTACCACCGACGCACCGCCGAACACTCGGACGCTGGTAATGGTGTCGTTGAAGCCCTCCGGGAGTGCGTCATAGCTCTCCCCGGAAGCCAGGCAGAAGTAGTCGCCGCCAAAGCGCTCGTTGCGATAGAAACAGGCTCCAGCTCGAGGAACCTCCATGTGTCCCCAACGCAGCTCTCGTCCCCGCCGGAACGCATCGTGTTGGAAGTTCACTTGGATGGAGCTGATTCGACCTGACCAGTCAGCCTGCTCGTTACCAAGTCTTACTCCGTGCAGGTCAGGAATGCTTCGATCGATGCGCAGGCTGTAACCGCCAAACTCCACGGTAGTGAACACATTCACCTCCACGCGGCCGTACACCTGCACTGACTTGATCGAGTTGTCGTACCCTCGCCCTAGATGATCCAAAGTTTCGCCCACGGAAACACACATCGGTTTGCCGACATAGTTTGCGTTCCTGTAAAAACAGGCTCCCTCGCGCGGTTGCGCGAACATGGCAAGTGAACACAGCAGGACAAACGCTACCCCTAACCCACACTTTCGGGCATTCATAGAAGCTCCTTGCGAAGCGGGCGCTAGATTTGTGAAATTGCTTCCAAGAAATGTAACACTAAAGTGCCTTAAAAGCTGCGACCAAAGTTGTGGAAATCTGCTTGATTTCACCAAAATGAGAGCCCTGCGATAGGGCCTTGCACTTGTTCAAGTTAGGTCGGACCTAGTCTCCCGCCGCTGCTTCCGAGAAGGGTTCGATTATCGGTTCCGGCTTCCATCCCGGTCCACCGAAGATATACATCCACCGGTCGTGCCAGGTGCGAGCGTGGGCGAAGTCGCGCGCCATATCGGCCCATTCGTGGAAGGCGATGCGGAACGGATTGTAGCTGTGGAGATTCTTCGTCAATCCGTACTGCACCTTCTCCTGTTCGGGCTCGAAGCTACCGAAGATACGATCCCAGATAATCAGCGTTCCCCCGTGGTTGCGATCGATATATTGCGCATTCGATCCGTGATGCACCCGGTGATGCGAAGGCGTGTTCAGGATTCCTTCCAGCGGCCCAACGCTCCGGATCAGCTCTGTGTGGATCCAATACTGGTAGATCAGGCTGACAGCTTGCATGGTCATGATCATGACGGGAGGAAAGCCGATCAGCGGCATCCACATCCAGAAGACCCAGCCGGTCACGCTGCCCGTCCAGCTCTGCCGCAGCGCTGTACCCAGGTTGTAGCGTTGCGACGAGTGATGCACGACGTGCGATGCCCAGAACAAACGGCACTCATGGCTCGTGCGATGAAACCAGTAGTAGCTGAATTCATCGGCAAAGAATGCGAGCCCCCACACCCACCACCGGTAGCCGAGATGAAACAGCGCGAACTTGTTCAGGAAAGTGTAGAGCAGGAAGACCGGCGGCTTGGTCGCGAGGCCGATCAGCAGCATGCCCAGCCCCATCGACATGCTCGCGGCGGTGTCGGGCAGCTCGTAGAGCTCCATGCGCATGCGCGCCGCGAGTACGGCCTCGATGATCAACAGGATCACAAAGCCGGGAATCGCATACCAGAGCAAATAGGGAACTTGGGGCATGGCTTACAGTGGAGAGATTCTACCCCGACTCCGTCGCCTTTCGTCAGGAAACGTCGGGCGGCTTCCCAAGCAAAAAAGGCCAACGCATAGCGTCGGCCTTTCGCAATAAAACCACTCAGTAGCCGTGGTCTCCGCCATGCTCCAGCGAAACTTTGCCTCGGAACATGCGATAGACAAACGTGAAGTAGCCGAGCGTGAACACCATGCCGATCGACCACCACACGAGTCCGATGGTCAGTCCGTACTTGGGGGCCGCCGCATTCTGGATCGTCAGGCTCCAGTCGGGATTCGTGCTCGCCGGCAGCACCGTGGGATACAGGGCGAACACGGCTCCTACCAGCATCACCGTGATGTAAAGCGCGGAGCTGACGAAAGCCGCCTTTTCATTGCCCTTCGACTGGAATGCAAACATCCCGATCAAAGTCGCAACCACGAGAGCGGGAATCGCCCAGCCAACCACGTAATGCCGGTAGTTGGACAGCAGCTCCGGCCTGATCCAAACCGTGGCAATCAAGCTGACCACCGTGAGGATCAACTGTACTGGCCATAGGATCGCCGCCGTCTTCTTGCAACGCGCATTGAGGTCGCCGTCGGTCTTGGAAGCTACGTAATACGCGCCGTGCGCGGTCAGCGTCACCGCTGCAATCACTCCGCACATTACCGTGTACCAATCGAGGATGCCGGGATGCGCACCCACGCGCCAGTTCGTCCATAGCGGCTCGAAGAAGTAGCGGTCTTCGGCCAGGGGTACTCCGCGAATCACGTTGCCGAGCGCCGCGCCGAAGAAGATCGTCAGCAGCAGGCTCGAGATCGAGAAAATTACGTCGAAGAAGCCCTTCCACACTTCGCTCTGCAAATGCGCGCGGAACTCAATCCCGATGGCACGCAGCATCAACAGCCACAGCACCATCATCAGGGGCAGATAAAAACCGCTGAAGCCCGACGCATACAGTTGCGGAAAGGCGAAATACAGTGTTCCGCCAGCGGAGAGCAGCCAAACTTCGTTTCCGTCCCACACCGGGCCGATGGAGCGGATGACTTTCTTCCGCTCGTCGTCACTGCGCGCCACGAACAAATGCAACACGCCCGCGCCGAGATCAAAGCCATCCAGAACCACGTAGGCGGCCACCATCACCGCGACAATACAAAACCAGAGTGTCGGCATGATTAGTGCACCTCCACGAATTCTTGCGGCTCCGCTGCCGTTGCGGTCAGCGGCTTTTCAGGCGCCGGAGGCTCTTCCGGGCCATGTTCGATTTCACGCTGCACCAGGAAGACGAAGAGGATCGCGAGGATCGTGTACATCCCCATGAATCCGAGCAACGTAAACCATGCGTTGCCGGCCGAGACTGTCTTCGAATAGCCCTCGGCGGTGCGCAGCAGCCCATATACCAGCCACGGCTGACGTCCGATCTCTGCTGTCATCCAGCCCGCGGTGTTGGCGATGTACGGCAGAGGGAAGCTCAACAGCAGAATCCATTGCATCCATTTTGCGGTGGCCAAAGCGCCGCGCCACCACAGGATGCCGCACAGCACCATGATCGCGAGGAAGATTGTCCCCAGGCCGACCATGATGTGGTACGCGTAATACAAGAGCGGGATGTTCTGCGGCCAGTCTTCCTTCGGGAAAGCGTCGAGTCCCTTCACCTCCGCTTCCCAACGACGATAGGTCAGGAAGCTGAGCATCTTGGGAACATAAATTGGGTTGTCGATTTTCTTTTCGTCCGGATTGGGCTGACCGATAATCATCAACGGTGCGCCAGGCTGGGTCTCCCAAAGCGCTTCCATGGCGGCGAGCGTCGCCGGTTGATATTCCGTTACGAGGCGCCCCTGCTTGTCGCCCGTGGGGCCCATGACCAGAAGCGAGAAGATGAAGCCACTCACGATGCCGGTCTTTACGAAGATCAGTCCCTGTTGGGTATGCTTCTTCGCGAGCAGGTAGAAGGCGCCTACTGCACACATGGCAAACGCGCCGCAGATAGCGGCTCCGCACATGTTGTGCGCGTACTGCCACACCGCCCACGGATTCAGCAGAAGGGTCCAGAAGCTATTCAACGACACGGAGCCGTCCACAGCTGTCTTATAGCCGACTGGATGCTGCATCCATGCGTCCGTGCACACGATGAAATACCCCGAGAGCCACGAACCGAAAAAGACCATGAAGGCCGACAGCCAATGCATTTTCGCGCTCAGGCGTTTTTCACCATAAAGAAACAAGCCGAGGAAGCTGCTTTCGAGGAAAAAGGCGAACATGCCTTCCATGCCGAGGGTTTGACCGATGACGCCGCCGGCGAAGCGCGAGAAGTGCGACCAGTTGGTGCCGAACTGAAATTCCATAGGTATGCCGGTCACCACACCCATTACGAAGTTGATCCCAAAAATTTTGGCCCAGAAGCGGGCCGCGCGGGCGTACGCCTCATCTTTCTTCCACAGCGCCATGGTCTTCAACGCCACGATCAGCGGCGCCAAGCCCATGGTCAGCATGGGAAAAAGATAGTGAAACGTCACCGTGAATGCGAAGTGCAATCGGTGAACGAGGAGCTGACTATCCATCGAATGGCCTCTTAGTAGATAGATATGAGTGAATATGCGGCCCTGGCGCAGACCTCCGTCTCCGTAAATAGGCGGTCCGCAGAACACGAGAAACTTGTCACATTCTGCGGGTCAGATGACCGAAGCCGCTGTGATTTGGATCACTTTTTTGCTTGGGGAGGCTCAATTTTCCTTGGGAGGGAACGAGCCGCGGACGCGGTTTCAAAACGGCGTATCATTGCCGCGATCTATGAATAAAAAGTTGTCATCGGAACGACGAGCAGAACTACTGGGAACACTGAAAAACCGCTTCGAGAAAAACATGAAGCGCCATCTGGGGCTTGCGTGGCATGAAATACAAGCAAAGCTGGAGGCCAGTTCAGAAAAGCTCTGGTCGCTGCATGAAATGGAAAGAACCGGCGGCGAACCGGATGTTGTTGGTCGCGATGATAAAACTGGCGAATACATTTTTTGCGACTGTTCGGCGGAGAGCCCCAACGGCCGCCGAAGCCTCTGCTACGACCGCGCCGCGCTCGACGCCAGGAAAGAAAATAAACCAGTCAATTGCGCGGGTGACCTGGCCGCCGCCATGGGCATTGAGCTCTTAACCGAAGAACAATATCGAGAGCTGCAGAATCTTGGAGAGTTCGATACGAAAACTTCGAGCTGGGTGAAGACGCCGGCGGAAATCAGGAAGCTCGGCGGCGCGATCTTTTGTGATCGTCGCTATAACACTGTATTCCTGTATCACAACGGAGCTGAGTCCTACTATGCAGCGCGGGGTTTCCGAGGTTCGCTCAGGGTCTGATATGCGCGCGGGTCTATCGTTGGCGCGCAGCTTTCCGGTGTTCGAACTCCGAGCGGCGGGCTTCCCTGCGCCGCAGAGCGCCTTCGTAACGTCGCTTCTCGTCCTCGGTCTCCGGAACCACCTGCGGTACTGGCAGCTTTCGGCCATGGCGATCTACCGCCACGAACGTCAAGTAGGCAGAGCTCACGTGCTGCCGAGTGGAGGCGATGTAATTCTCCACCCACACCTTCACTCCTACCTCCATCGAGGTATTGAAGGCGCGGTTCACCGCCGACTGGAAAATCACGAGGTCCCCGACCTGCACCGGTACGAGGAAGTCGAGATGGTCGATCGAGGCCGTCACCACGTAATTGCGGCAATGGCGATGCGCTGCCAACGCACCCGCAATGTCGATCCAGTGCATCAGCCGTCCGCCCAGAAGGTGCCCGAGCGGGTTCGCGTCGTTCGGTAGAACAATCTCCACCATCTCCGAAGCCGAATCACGCACCGGTTTTGCCTGCAAGTTCAGGTTCTCTGTCATGCCATCCTCAAACTTGGTTTGGCGACTAAGCTCCCGCCGCCCTTGCTTTGCCGCGCGCCATCCACGCCTGCAAGAAACATTCAGCCTGCCGCATGAGCCTTTCATCGCTCACGGGGTTCATCCAGCGCTCTTCCCGCTCGTCATACACCAGCGCTCCGCCGCCCGCTGGACGGCATCCTTTCTCAAAAACATATTGCAGCGTGACTTGGTGCTTCTCTTTCTTCGCCGCGAACCTCACCGCATCTGCCGGACGGTCCTGCGGCAGCCGACCACACTGCGCGTGGCCGAGATTGCAATGCTCTCGTAAGTCATCATCACTCGGCTTCGCCAGCATCTGCCCCGGCGCGCCGCACACGCCGCGGAACCCAGCTGCCAGTGGCAACCGGTCCGGAAATGTGAACACGCCTTCGAGACGCTCGGTCGGAATGAAATAAGGGCAAGCCATATTCGAGGTAAACGATCATTGTAACTGCGAAGGATGAGGAAAATGCTCCGTTACTCAGCGATCACCCTTATGCTTTACCGGACTCCCGAAACCGTACGCGCGCGCTGTCGTAAAATTCAAGAGCAATGACCGACCGCATCTCGCTCCTAACAGAAATCCTTTCCCAATCCCCTGACGACGCCTTCGCCCGGTACGGACTCGCGCTCGAATATGCCAACTCCGGCCAGATCGAAGCGGCGATCCGCGAGTTCAAGACCATCCTCGACAAAAACTCCGAATACGTTCCCGCGTACCAGATGTGGGCGCAGACGCTGATCACTGCTGGCCGGAGGGACGAAGCCCAGGAACTGCTCCACAAAGGCATCGCCGCCGCCCAGCGCACGCGCAACCAGCATGCGCTGTCTGAGATGGAAGGGATGCTAATGGAATTGGGTTAGTTCCCTTTCGTCGCCCGTTCCAGTGCTCCCTCAATCAATCCCGGCCAAGCTGTGTAAAGCACGAAGACGGGTTTGTAGAACCACGGAACACAGACTTCGCGGGACTTCTTCACGCACCCTTTCAGCACCGCGCGCGCTACGCGTTCGGGCGTCATGCGCTTGCGGTTCGCGCTCGTCTTCCGCGCATCGCCACCCTTCACTGCATTCTCGCCGAAGGCCGTATCCACATAGCCGGGGCAGACACTCACTATACTGATCCCGTGCTGCTTAAGTTCCAAACGGCTCGCATGGCTGATCGCGTTTAGCGCGTGTTTGCTCGCGCAGTATGCAGGCATGAATGGAACCCCGACGTAGCCCGCGCCACTCGAGATATTCGCAATTACGCCGGAGCGCTGGCGCTTCATCCCCGGGATAACCACCTGCATGCACTCCACGGCACCGAACAGATTTGTGTCAAACAGTTTGCGCATGGCATTGATATCGAGCTTCTCCACCGAATCCAGCAACCCGTAACCAGCGTTGTTGATCCACAAATCAATCCGCCCGAACTGGCTGACAACGGCAGCGACGCAGGCCTCGATGCTTGTCCGATCACTGACGTCGCAATGCATGGCCACGGTGCGATCGAGGTGGCCGATCCTCTGCCGCGCTTCTTCACAGCGCGAAGCATCGCGCGAGACCAGCACCACCTGCGCGCCTTCTTCCACGAATACCTTCCCGATGGCCTCACCAATCCCCATGGAGCCGCCGGTAATCACTGCGATCTGATCTTTGAGTTTCATAACTTTCGAATTCCAACAGAAAATGACGAAATTCCGCGACCAGTGCCGAACTTTCGCGTCCAATGTATCACTCGTGCTAGTTGCATCTTGAAAACTGTGTTCATTTTCCCGGCGTATAATCGCCCTTAACCGGAGGCATCCTCCTTGAGTTCCCTTCCCGAGACACTCGGCCAACTAAAGAAATCTTCGTTTTCCGAAAATCGCCTCGCCCAACGCCGGGTGAAAGACGAGTTGCGTGAGAATCTGCTCGACCGCCTGCGCGCCGGAGGATCGGTTTTCCCCGGCATCGTAGGTTATGACGACACCGTTGTTCCGCAGATCGTGAATGCGCTGCTCTCGCGCCACAACTTCATCCTGCTTGGCCTCCGCGGGCAGGCGAAGAGTAGAATCCTGCGCGCGCTGACCACTCTGCTCGACGCGGAAACGCCTTATCTCGGTGGCTGCGAAATCCACGACAACCCCTACGTTCCGCTCTGCCGCCGCTGCAAAGACATGTTGAAAACCTTTGGCGACGATGCCCCCATCTCATGGCTAACTGCCGACGAGCGCTACGTCGAAAAGCTCGCCACGCCGGACGTCACCATCGCCGACCTGCTAGGCGACATCGATCCGATCAAAGCCGCAAAGCAAGGGCACACCCTCACCAGCGAGTACACCATCCACTACGGACTGCTGCCGCGCGCCAACCGCGGCATCTTCGCGATCAACGAGCTGCCCGACCTCGCGGGGAAAATCCAGGTGGGCCTGTTCAACATCATGCAGGAAGGCGATGTACAGATTAAGGGCTACCCGGTTCGCCTGCCGCTCGATGTGGCGCTGGTATTCAGCGCCAATCCAGAGGACTACACCGCCCGGGGCAAAATCATCACGCCGCTGAAAGACCGCATCGGCAGCGAGATTCGTACACACTATCCATCGTCGCTGGAAGAAGGCATTTCGATCACGCAGCAGGAGGCATGGACGCGGCGCAATGGCACGCGCATACACATCCCGGCGTTCGTCCACGAAATCATCGAACAGATAGCGTTCGTCGCCCGCGATGATAAGCGGGTTGATAAGCGCTCCGGCGTCTCGCAACGGTTGCCCATCAGTACTACCGAAAACGTTCTCTCTAACGCGGAGCGTCGCGCACTGCGAAATGGCGAGCACACGGTCGTACCGCGCGTGGCCGACATTTATGCCGCGCTGCCTGCCATTACCGGCAAGCTGGAACTGGAGTACGAAGGCGAAATCAAGGGCGCCGACGCCATTGCGCGCGAGGTCATCCGCACCGCCATCGCGAAGGTGTATGACCGCTACTTCCATGGCAACAAGGGCGACCTGAAGCAAGTCGTCCAGTACTTCGATCTAGGCGGCGAAGTTCAGATGCCCGACACTGCCCCGGCCAGCGAGGTGCTCGCCAGCATGAGCAGCATCCAGGGTTTGATGGAGAAGATCGACGCGGTTGGCGTGAAGACCGCCGACGCGCCCGAACTGCAAGCCTCCGCGGCGGAGTTCATTCTCGAAGGCCTGCATGCACACAAACGCATTGGACGCACCGAGGAACGCAAGTTCACCGCCGGCGAAAAACAGAGCACCAAAAAAGAGCAACTCTTCCGCGAAGAAGAAGACCTGTTCCGCGACCGCACGCGGCGGAACCGCGGGTTCAACTGATGAAGTTCATCAAGTACAAGAAGTACGTTCCCGATCTCGCCGAAGAGCTCTCGATGGAAGATCTCATGAACGCCCTCTCGGACCACCTCCTCCAGAGCGGCTTCGAGAACCCGTACTCCGATTTCTACGATCTCGGCGATGAGCAGTCGATGGAACGCCTGAAGCAAGCGATTGCGCAGGCGTTGATGAACAGCGAGCTTTTCGATGAAGAGACGAAGGAACGCCTTCGCCAGATGCAGGCCAACGGCGAGTTCGACGAGCTCCTCGAAAAGCTGATGGACCGCATGGAGCAGGAGAATTACATCACCGTCGACCAGCCCTACGACCGCACGCGGCAAGCGAACGTCTCGGGGCAAGTCGGCGAAGCGCAGCAGCAGTCGCAGGAAAACGCGCGCTTTGAGGTCACCGACAAAGGCTTGGATTTCCTCGGCTACCGAACCCTGCGCGATCTGCTCGGCTCATTGGGCAAATCGAGCTTCGGGCGCCACGATACGCGTGATCTTGCAACGGGTGTGGAAGCCAGCGGATCGTCGAAACCATACGAGTTTGGCGACACGTTGAACCTGGACATCACCGGCACGCTCTCGGCCGCCATTTCGCGCGACGGGCTCGGACTGCCGATTGAAATTGAGTACCAGGATTTGCGCGTCCATCAGTGCGAATACCAGTCGTCATGCGCCACGGTGCTCATGCTCGACTGCTCGCACTCCATGATCCTCTACGGGGAAGACCGTTTCACGCCAGCGAAGAAAGTGGCCATGGCGCTCTCGCAGCTCATCCGCTCGCAATATCCGGGCGATTCGCTCTCGCTGGTGCTCTTCCACGATTCCGCCGAAGAATTGCCTCTATCGCAACTGGCGCGGGTGAAAGTCGGCCCGTATTACACCAACACCCGCGAAGGCCTGCGCATGGCGCAGCGCATCCTGCAACGCCAGCGCAAGGACATGAAGCAAATCATCATGATCACAGACGGGAAGCCTTCGGCGCTCACGCTCGAAGATGGGCGGATCTACAAGAACGCCTTCGGGCTCGATCCACTCGTCGTAAGCCAGACGCTCGAAGAGGTCTCGAAGTGCAAGCGGGCCGGAGTGATGATCAACACCTTCATGCTCGCCAGCGACCACGGGCTGGTGCAGTTCGTCCAAAAAGTGACGCAGATGTGCAAGGGCAAAGCGTACTTCACCACGCCCTACACGCTGGGCCAGTATTTGCTGATGGATTACATGTCGAAAAAGACGAAGACAGTGCACTAAACTCGCGAAAAATCGGCCCCTAAACCGTTCCCTTCGGCGGCAACTGTTCCCCACCTTCTGCTTGTTTCACCGCTGCTTCCGCGCCCTGGAAGCCGATCTTCGAGTGAGTTCCATCGCAGAACGGTTTATTGGTCGAACCGCCGCAGCGGCAGAGCGAAAACCCTGTTTTCCCAGTCAGATCGTATGCATTGCCATCGGCATCCACCAGCGTCACAGCACCCTCGGGGCACTCCACGCGGTAGGGCCCATTGCGCTTCACGGTAATCTTCACGTCCGCCATTTCGTTCTCCTTAGGATTTCTTGAATGCCACGTTGACGAGCAATTTGTCGCCTTCTACATCTACCACATTGCAGAAGGTGCGCGTGCCGCGACGCGTGAAATCCAATCCTACGCGGCTGTTCCCGACACGGAGGTTGCGCAGGTGCAAGTGGTCGAGCCAGTCGGGCAGCTCGGGATTCACGATATTCAGCTCTTTTCGTTGCGCGCTCGGCCGAATGCCCAGCACCGAAGCGAGGATGAGGAACATCGCCCCCGAAGCCCAGGCCTGCGGCGAACACGACACGGGATAGTGCACCGGTTCGTCGTTGGTGCGGCGTTGCACACCGCAGAAGAGTTCTGGCAGCCGGTAGTCTCGGAACTCGAGCGCCGCTTGATAGAGAGTTGTCAATATCCTTAACGCAGGCTCGCGGTACTCGTTGAGCGCCATGCCGTGCGCGATCAATGAATTGTCGTGCGGCCATACCGAGCCGCGATGGTAGCTTAGCGGATTGAAGATGCGCTCCGACGATGCCAACGTGCGCCAACCCCAACCGCTGAACATGTCTTCATGCATGAAGCGCTGGGTAACGGCCTTGGCCCGCTCCCGCGTCAGCATGCGGGTAAACAGCAGATGGCCCGGGTTCGACGCGACCACCTCCAGCGGTCGTTTGTCCTTGTCGAGAGCCATGGCGTAAAAGCCCTGCTCGGGCAGCCAGAAGGCCTTGTCGAAGCGCTTGGCCAGTTCCGTGGCTTCGCGGCGCAGGCGGTCGGCAGTTTGCGTTTCGCCGAAGGTGCGCAGCAGCGATGACATGCGGTATTTCGCTTCGTACACGTAGCCTTGAACTTCGCAGAGCGCGATCGGCGGCTCGGCAACCTTGCCGTCGCGATGCATGTTCGCGTCCCAAGAGTCCTTCCAGCCCTGGTTGATGAGGCCCTTCGGCGAGCGGCGACGATATTCGACAAATCCATCGCCGTCAATATCTCCGTAGCGATCGATCCATTCGAGGGCGCGCTGTGCGGCGGGCAGCAGCTCGCGGACAAGGTCCTCATCGTTCGTCCAGTTGTAGGTTTCGCTCAGCAGAACAAGGAAGAGCGGAGTCGCGTCGACCGAGCCGTAATATGGGCCGAAAGGCATTTCCCCGCAGAGCGTCATCTCGCCTTCGCGGTATTCATGCAGGATCTTCCCGGGCTCTTCGTCCTGCCAAGCGTTGTCCTGCTTGCCTTGATATTTCGCGAGAACCCGCAGTGTCTCAATCGCGAGCTGCGGATTCAGTGAAAGCGATTGATAAGCCGCGATAATGGAATCGCGCCCAAACGGGGTGGCGAACCATGGAATGCCGGCGGCGATGATGTGCTGGTCGCCAATCGGCACCTGCAGCGCATGGAAGTCCCCCACCGCGGTGCTGAGTGCGGCGTCGAAAACCTCGTTGTTGGTTTTGAAGTGAGTGCTGCGCCGCTCCCATTCGGAGAACGCCTGGCGGCGCTGCTCCAAGTTCAATTCCAGGCTGTGCTTCGATTTTCGCGAGGGTGCGAGGTCGGAACTGGGCGTTACGTGTACCTCAAGCCGTATTTGTTTTAGCGGTTCCAGTTTCAGGTGCCAGCGAGCCGTGCGTGGTTCGATATCGTCAGGCTTCGGGTCGAGTTCTACGAGCGTCTGGCGCATGTGGTTGTCGCGGCCCTTGTAATAAAAGCAAATCGTCGATTTGGTCGTGACTGGCTGGTAATATTGGCCACTGGCCTGACGTGCCACGCCGCGCACCTGGAATACATCGACGAAATCGGCGTCGTAAAGCAACTCTACCGTGAATTCGACGGCGCTCTGGTTGAAATTCTCGAAGGTAAAACGGTCGTAGAAAACGTCGCTCGCGAGCAATTGTTCGCGGCGGATGTGCACGGTATTTTCCGGCAAGTCGAAGGAATCGCGCAGGGTGATGTTGCCGGTGGTGAGCTCGATCTGTGAGGAAAATGTCTTTTCGGTGCTGGACGAAAGGACCACCGCGCGGTGCCCATCAATACGAAATTCCAATCGAGAAAGGAAGCGTGTGTCCTGGTGAAAAAAGCCTACGTCGGGCGCACCAGGCGGTGTTATGTCGCCGGCGACGATGGTGGAAAGGAAAGTCTTTCCTTCAATCAGGGTAAGATTGTTGAGCTTACGCGGCTCGATCTGCTGGAACGCGATCCGCGGCTCAAGGTGCGGCGACTCGATGGGTACGAGCTGCTTTTCTTGCACGTTCAGGCTCATGCTACCGCGCTGTTTTCCCCGGCGAAGTCCGTTAACGCATCCGTTTCCGCGACACTCGTGTCTGCGCCAGCCAGTTCACGCGCCTCTATCATTTCATAGAAGAGCGCTGCGTAACGCGACACCATTTTCTCGAGCGAGAATTCCTTCTCCACGTGCGCACGGATTTTCTCGGCCTTCAACTTATGCAGTTCGCGAGTCTTGGCGGCCATGTCGTCCACATCCTTACAAATGAAACCACCTACCCCGTGCGGCACCACTTCTTCCACGGCACCGCCGGAGAACGCCAGCACCGGCGCCCCGCAGGCCATCGCCTCGATCATAACCAGCCCGAAAGGTTCGTTCCATTGGATGGGGAACAGCATTGCAAGCGAGTTCTTCAGCAGCTCATTTTTCGCGGGGAGGTCAGCCTCGCCAACGTACTCAATAAACTTCCCGTCCACGTGCGGTTTTACCTGCGATTCCCAGTAGCTCCTGAAGACCGGCTGTACTTCGCCGGCGATCTTCAGAGGAATGCCGGCTTTTTTCGCGGCTTCGATCGCAAGGTGCGGGCCTTTCATCGGCGCGATGCGGCCCAGGAAGCTGAGGTATTCACGCTTCCCGCCATGACACGAATATAGATTGGTATCGATACCGTGGTGGATGGTCCGCATGCGCGGCATCTTTTCGCGCTTGCGCTGGAAGTCGCTGATGGTGACGAATTCGATATCCGGGTAATAGCAATAGAAATTGCTGAGATAGTCTTCATGCACGTGGTGCATGGTGTAAACCACCGGCGTCGGCAATAAGCGCGTCATGGCAAGAGCCGGCACGTTGTTCACCTGGATCACGTCGCAGTGCTTGGCGGCATCATGCAGGGCCCAGGCGCTGTGGTTAATGTCATGGAGGTTGGCAAAGACTTCGCCTTCGATGGGCCACTGCGATTTCTCGTAGAGAGAACGCAGCTCGGTTTGCACCGTCGACTCGCCATTGGCGTAAACCACTACGTCTATACCGCTCCGTTTCAATCCTTCCGCGAGCTGCGCCACGAAGAGTTCCGTCCCGCCATACTTTCTCGGAGGCACTGGGATAAAAGGCGGAGCAATCAGGGCAACTCGCATCAAGATCTCCTCTGGACTTGCGGGGAAGGAATAAAAGGTGAAGGAACAACCAACACCAGCGGCTACGATGCCACTCTTTCGGGCTCTCTATCTTTCGAATTGGATGCGAACCACCAAACGTGTGTTGGAGCGGCAGGCAGGACTAAGGGTATTTTCGAGAGTAGCTCAATCGCCTGCCAGGGCTGAAGTTCGACGATGCGAGAAGGCCGCGGCGATTTCTTCTTCGAACTCCTCGGCGCGGCGCCTGCTGGTGTGCTCCGCCAAAACCCGCGCTTGCGCGGCCTTCCCGATGCGCTGCACTTCTTCGTCATCGAGATCGGTGAGGTAGTGCAACACATCGCGCGAATCCACAGGCAGCAAGATCTCACGGCCTGGCACGAAAAATGCCTCCAGCCCCGGCCAGCTATCGGAGATGATCGCCGTGCCGCACGCCGCCGCTTCGAACACGCGCACCGACGGCGAATAGCCAGCCTGCACCATGTCACGCCGGGTAACGTTGAGCGTGAACCGCGACGAAGAATAGAACCTCGCGTGCCAGCGAGGATTGAGGTGCATGATGCGCTTGACGTTTCTCGGCCACGCGATGGTCTTGGGATACTGCGAACCGGCAACGATGAACTTGCGCCGCGGGAGCATGGATGCAGGAGCGCAGAGAAGCTGCTCGATTTTCGGCTGGCGGTCGGGCGCGTAGGTGCCCATGTAGCTCATGTCGCACGCGAAGCGCTGGTTCACGCCGAAATGACGATATTCCGCGGGATCGAATGAGCAATAGAGAGCATAGGCCCGGCGTGCGCCGAAACGCTTTTCCAATTCGCGCAGCATGGGTCCGCCGGTGAAGCTAAAGTAGATATCGAAGCCCGGAATTTGTGATTCCTTCAGGTACTCGGTCTCGCCTTTCGCGCGAAGTGCCGCGACGGTGATGGGTGTATCGATGTCGTAATAGGTCTTCACTCGGACAGGCGAAGCAAAAACCATTTCTGCTGCGGCAATGCCATCGTGAAAGTAGGAGCCCACCATGGCAACATCCGCGTCGCGGAGTTCCGCGAGCATTTGCGGCTGAGCGATTTTCCATTCGTCGTAGAGCTTCACGGTACAGAACGATGGCTGGGGCAAATCGCGGTTCGACGCGTACCATTCAACATCTTTTTCAAAAAAGACGATTCGGTGACCGCGCGCATGAAGTGCCTTGCAGAGGGCGCGGAAGGTGGTGGCGTGGCCGTTCCCCCACGACGACGTAATCGAGAGTCCGAAGATGACGATCTTCATGGTTGCGACACCTCACACGGCGCGGCGCAATTCTTGTCCTTCGCGCCGCTCGCCGATGTTCCCCAGGATCTCCATGGCCTGTCGGGCTCTTTGTGCATACAAGTGTTCGCGCAAAGCGCGGACCCGCATCGCCTCGCCGATCTGACGAGCCTTACGGGCTGAAACTGTGCGCAGAAGGTGCACGATCTCGTCCGGGGTAGAAGCAACGAGGATTTCTTTGCCGGGCTCAAAAAAACACTCGATGCCTTGCCACGCGTCGGTGATCAAGCACGACCCAGCGCCGGCGGCCTCGAAAACCCGCGTCGGTGGCGAGAATCCGACATCAGCCATCGATTCGCGGTTGATGTTCAGCGCCATACGCGCCGAGCAGTTCACACGGTTGTGATCGCTTGTGCGCACATGCCCGATCCAGCGCACGTTGGGCGGCAGAGATTTGTCGCCCCAACCTTCGCCGCCGAGGATGAACTTGCACTCGGGCGCGAGTTCCGCGGCGCGGAAGAAAAAGTGCTCCACGCGCTTCTCGCGGTCCGGCAAGCGATTTCCCACGAACACCAGGTCACATGCAAGTTTCGGGTCGGGCAGTTCGGGCTTATGCGACTCCGGTTCCAGCGCGTTGTATATCGGATGGCAGTTGCTTGCACCGAGCTTTTGATAGCGCTCGATGACCGGCGGACCGCCGCCATAGGTGAAGATGAAGTCGTACTCGGGAATGCAGGAGCGGAACGGGTTGTGTGGATCGTGCTCTACGCTGGCGAGCGTAGCCGGGGCGTCCACATCCCAGAAGATCACCCGACGCCTGGGCCCACGGCAATCGAGCACACGCCGCTCGAGTAGCGCATCGGCGGCGCCAACTCCGCTATGCTTGATCACAAGATCGGCATCGCAGGCCAGGCGCAGGAGCCAGTCGATATCTTCAGGTGTGCGATAGACGATGGATTTCGCGAAACTGTAATCGCCGGGATCCCGGTGCTGCTGCCGGCCATATATATCGGGTTCGGCAAACGTAACTTCGCAGCCCTGCGCTGCCAAGTTCTTGTAGATCCCGCGATAATAGGTGGCCGCGCCGTTCCAATAAGACGAGAGTAGGCTCGATCCAAAGACGAAGATCCTCAACGCATCATCTCCCGACAGATTTCCTGCAACTGTTCCGCGCGATGCGTGCAGGTGTGCCGTGCCCGCACTGTTTTAAGGCCACTCGCTGCCAACTGTTCACGCGCATCGAGATCGTTCAGCAGGCAGTCCAATTTCTCGGTCATCTCTTCGCCGTTCTGCACAAGCAAATAATCCTGTCCAGGGTGGAACAAGTTCTCCGCATCCGTCCATGGCGCACAAACCAGCGGAACTCCGCACGCCAGCGCTTCAAAGACACGAATGGTGGGAATGCCCGTGAGTCCGTTGGTGTACTCGCGGCGCGGAACATGCACTGCAACGGTGCTCTGCGAAAATGCCGCGGGGACAGACAGGTTCGGCAAGTAGCCCTCGTACTGGATCCCAGCCTCGCGGAGCACGTTCCGCGCTACGTCAGGATATCGCACCCCATTCACCACGAAACGCCGCTCTGGTAGCGCTTTTGCAGGTTCGACTAAAAATTCCAAGAGTTCCTTGGTGCGCTCTTCGTCACCCCAATTGCCGATCCAGATCACGTCGGCGGTTTTCTCCAACTTCTTCGGATGGAAGTTATCGATATCAGCCGCTTCGTGGAATGTCCAGACGTCGGGTATGCCGAAACCGTCGCGGTAAATGCGGGTGATTGGCTCACCGAAGGCGAGCACGCCATCGAAGAGGTGCAGCGGGAAGCGGAGTATTTCTCCGGCACGGGTGTAGGCGCGATGGTGGGTATCATGGAAGAGCG
>DASYAU010000093.1:0-2523 GCA_036501185.1 Candidatus Korobacter sp.
CGCGCTTTGGCGGCGGTGCCTCTGCCGACCGGCACAAGTAAGGACGACCTGGCAACCAAGCATTACATCGAGCGCTCGCTGCTGGAGTACAAGCTATCGGGCGTCGACAAAGATGATGCGACACGCGCCAAGATTCACGCCTTCCAGGACAAGATTACCGAGCTCTCGCTGAACTTCGGCAAAAACGTAGCCAACGACGTGAAGAAGGTGTCGGCGACCAAGCAGGAACTGGATGGTCTGCCGGCGGACTATGTCGCCCGGCATAAGCCGAACTCCGACGGAACGTACACGTTGACAACCGATCAGCCTGACATGGGGCCGGTGGTGGACTTTTCATCGAGCCCCGAGCTACGCAAGCAAATGTATATCGCCTACCATTCGCGCGCGTATCCAGCGAACGAGGCCGTGTTGAAGGAGTTGCTGGAGACCCGCGAGGAGTTGGCGCACACGCTTGGATATCCTACCTATGCGGATCTCGCGACGGCGGACCAGATGATCGGTTCATCAAGCAACCTGAAGGCGTTTCTCGATCAGGTGGACGCGGCAACGAAGGAAACCGCGCAACGTGAGTACAATCAGTTGCTCGCCTTTGCGCAGAAGCGCCAACCGGGACTGACAGAGATCTCCGACTCCGATGCGCGCTACTGGGCCGAGCAGTACCGCAAGGCCACCTACGACTTCGACGCGCAATCGGTACGGCCGTATTTTCCGTATGCGCAGGTCGAGGCCGGCATTCTCTCAACCGCGTCGAAGCTGTTCCATGTGAACTTCCAGCGCGTTCCGGACGCGGTTGTGTGGGACAAGTCGGTGACGACGTACGACGTGCTCGATGGTGGCAAGCGCATCGGCAGGATCTATCTCGACATGCATCCGCGCACCGGCAAAGACAAGTGGTTCTCCTCCGGACCTGTGGTGCCGGGTATTCGCGGGCGGCAGATGCCGGAGGGCATGTTGATCTGTAACTTCTCGGGCGGCGTTGCGGGCGATCCCGGACTGATGGAGTACGACGAGGTAGTCACCTTCTTCCACGAGTTTGGACACCTCATGCACCACATCCTCGGCAGCCAGAACGAGTGGTCGCAACAGGGCGGCTTCAATGTGGAGGGCGACTTCGTCGAAGCGCCGTCGCAGATGCTGGAGGAAATGTTCCGCAGTTATGCGGTGCTGGCGCCATTCGCGAAGGACTACAAGACCGGGGCGACAATACCTGAAGCACTGGTGGCAAAGATGAACGCAGCCGGAGCCTATGGCCGCGGAAACTGGGTGCAGTCGCAGCTCTTCTATTCGGCTTACTCGCTGCAACTGCACAACCAGCCGGCGGCGCAGTTGAACTTCGACGGCATCTGGCGTGAAGATCATGACCGCTTCCTGCACACGGCATTTGTGCCGGGATCTCATGATTTCGCGGCTTTTACACATCTGACTGGATACGCCTCGAACTACTACACGTACGTGCTGGACAAGGTCATTGCGGTCGACTTCTTTTCGCAGTTTGATCCGCATGATTTACTGAACGGGCCGACGGCGATGAGATACCGGCGGACGGTGCTGGAGCCTGGAGCGACGAAGCCAGCGGCGGAGCTGGTGAAGGATTTTCTCGGGCGGCCGCAAAGCATCGACGCTCTGAAGGCGTGGGTGAATGTAGAGTTCACTGACGGACAAGGAAAGATGTCCGTGAAGGAAGGGAAGTAGAGGATGCGAAGAAAGCCAGTTGGGATCGTAGCCGGCCTCGTCCTTATCTCCACGTTCGGTGTGTGCTGCGCTCAGACGGCGGCGAAGGGGCCGCTGGTGACGGAGGCGCCTGCGGGCAAGTGGGCCATCGTGTTGCACGGTGGGGCGGGCGTCATTCAGCGTAGCTCGATGACGCCGGAGCGTGACAAGGAGTATCGCGCTGGAATGGATGAGGCGGTGCGCGCGGCTGCGAAGGTGTTGGACGCAAACGGCTCCGCTGTTGATGCGGTTGAGGCCGCGCTGAATAAGTTGGAGGACAATCCGTTATTCAATTGCGGCAAAGGAGCGGTGTTTACGGCGGACGGCAAGAACACACTCGACGCAGCCATCATGGACGGCAAGACGATGATGGCGGGCGCGGTTGCCGATGTGACGCGCACCAAGAATCCGATCTCGCTGGCGAAGGCCGTAATGGAAAAGAGTCCACATGTGATGCTTGCAGGCGACGGCGCGGATCAGTTTGCAGCGAGCGTGGGGCTGACGCAGGTGGATCCCAGCTACTTCTTTACGGAGGCGCGCTGGCAGGGTCTCATTCGTCAATTGAAGCGCGAAGGTTTGCCGATCCCACCCCGGCCCGCGGGCGCTCCGCCAGAGCCGACGAAGCCGATCGCGCAACTGGAAACTCCCGACGCGCACAAGTGGGGAACGACGGGCATAGTTGTGCGTGACCGTCAAGGCAACATCGCCGCAGGAACTACGACCGGCGGTATTCAGGGCAAGCGGTGGGGGCGTGTGGGTGACTCGCCAATCATCGGCGCGGGAACGTATGCATCGAACCAGTCGTGCGGTGTG
>DASYAU010000094.1:0-1656 GCA_036501185.1 Candidatus Korobacter sp.
CGTCTGCGGCGTGAGAAGCCGTCTTAACGAAACAAGGGCCCTCCCTTTTGCGTATATGCTAGTGTGCGCTGAGGGAGGGCTGTGATGTTGACGTTCTTATTGTGGTGCCTGCTATTGGTGGTTTGCTGGCCGCTGGCGCTATTGGCGCTGATTCTTTATCCGATTGTATGGGTGATTCTGCTGCCGTTCCGGATTGTCGGAATTGCGGTGGGCGGTGTTTTCGAATTGTTGCGCGCGATTATGTTCCTGCCCGCGCGGGTACTCCGCGGGCCGCGGACGGCGTAGACCGAAAGGGAAGTCTGTCCTCTGGCGCGCATGAAGTGCGAGGCGGTGGGGAAGCCAAGATCGTGTGATTGCGACGTAAGGAAGGCGCACAGGCAGGAGTGCCTGTGCCACTGAAGCCCACGACGAGCAACTCGGCTCCTCGTGCCTACCAACTGAATCTTAGTAGGGCCATCAGAAAAAAACATCCTTACAGAAACTTCAAATAGCGAGTGTCTAGCTGTACGACTGCGTCGCATGCTTCGTTTGGCCGGCATCGAAGTACGTGCCATGGTCGAGGTCGGTGATGAGGCCGACCTGGGTTGGGCGCCAGCCGAGTTGTTGCTGGGTTTTCGCGCAGGAGGCGGGGCAATCGATGGCAACGAAGTGCGCGAGCCAGTCGAAATGAGCGGCGGCTTCTTCTGGTGACTTGCTCACAACCGGCACGTTCAGACGGCGGCCGATCGCGGCAGCGATGTCGCGGAAGGGAATCCCCTGGTCGCCGACTGCATGATAGTTGGCGCCCGCAGAGCCTTTTTCCAGGGCGAGCCTATAGGCATGAGCGGCATCGAGGCGGTGGACTGTCGGCCAGCGATTCGCACCGTCACCGACGTAAGCAGAAATGCCCTTTTCGCACGCGATGCCAATGAGACGCGGAACGAAGCCGTGATCGCCATCGCCATGTACCGAGGGCGGGAGGCGCAGCACCGAGACGTTGACGCCATGCGTGGACAATGAGGCGCACGCGTCTTCCGATTTGCGGGGAAAAGTGGAAACCGGAGGATCTTCTTCTTCTGCGAGTTCGCTCCGGCGTTGAACCAGCAGAGTGCCGGAAGTGACGACAAGCGGCCGGCAGGAACCGGCCAGCGCGGAACCGAGAGTTTCGATAGCCCGTTGATCTTTTTCAGCAGCAGGTCCGTAATTCGAGAAGTCGTGGATGAAGCCGGCGTGAATCACGCCTTCGGAAGCGGCGGCTCCACTGCGCAGGCTCTCGAGATCCTCAAGCGAGCCGTGATGTACATCGGCTCCCACTGCAGCGAGCGACCTGGCGGCTTGATCCGAGCGGGCCAGGCCGAGGACCTTGTGACCTGCCTTCAGCAACTCCGGGACGATAGCAGAACCGATGAAGCCTGTAGCCCCTGTGACGAAAACTCTCATAGATACTCCTTTCTGAGTTAAAAGGACTCTCCCACCATTTCTTCACTCTTCTTCCAAAGCGCCTCAGCATTGGTTGGGTCGAGCGCATAGGCTCGGACTCCTTCGGTGGCGACGGTGATGGTGGCGTCGTCTGGAACGATGTTGCCGACATGGCAGTTCTCGCAGTAGCGGCCGCCAACCTCATCCGCTGGAGCAACCACGGCGGCCCACACGGAAGTCGCGGCGCCCTGCGGAACC
>DASYAU010000095.1:0-1937 GCA_036501185.1 Candidatus Korobacter sp.
GCTCGGCTTCCGTTGCAAAACACCGCGCACCTTCGAGCGCAACATCCTTTTCGACACGCCCGCGCGCGAGCTTCGCGCTACGCGGCAGATCCTGCGGCTGCGCCGCTACGGCGACCGCTGGGTGCTGACGCACAAGCAGACGACGCCGAACGATTCGCCCGACGCGCGCCACAAGGAACGCATCGAGACTGAAACCGCGGTCGAAGATGGAGAGGCAGTCGCCTCCATCTTTCGTGTGCTTGGTTACACCTCCACGTTTGTTTATGAGAAGTGGCGCAGCGAATGGGCCGACAGCGAAGGACACTGCGTTCTGGATGAGACGCCCATCGGCCAATATGCGGAGCTCGAGGGACCGCGCGAGTGGATCGACCGCATGCTCGCCACGCTCCATGTGGATCAAGCGGATGTGACGCTCCTCAGCTACGGCCGGCTCTTCGAGCAGTGGCAGAAAGAGACCGGCAGCCAGGCGCAGAATATGAGCTTTGAGGAGATTCAGCCCGCGCTGGCGCGCTGAACTGGATCGTCGTCATGGCCGTGTAAGTGTATCCGTATTAGATACAAATACTGTCTTCCGCTGAATGCTCCCCCGATTACCCGGAATTCTTCGTTCGTCTCCCCTTGACCTTCTAGGAGAAGCAGTACTAGTCTGCTCTCCTAGACGTACAAGGAGGAGCGACTGCGTGGGTCGAGATAGCCAAGACCGTCAGATGGATCTGCTGCAGGGCACGCTGGACATGCTGATCCTGAAGGCGGTTTCGCTCGGGGCGCTGCATGGATATGGGGTGCTGCTGCGCATCCAGCAGATATCCGGCGAAACACTGGTGATCCAGCAGGGGTCGCTCTATCCCGCGCTCTACCGGCTGGAGCACCAGGGCGCGATTGCGAGTTCTTGGGGCGAGAGCGACAACAACCGGCGCGCCAAGTACTACCGGCTGACCCGCATCGGCCGCGCCCGGCTGGAAGCGGAGACGGAGCGGTGGAACCGGATGGCAGGCGTGATCAGCGGCATTCTGAAGGCAACGCCGGAGGAAGCATGAGGCCGCCTTTGTGGATGACTCGTCTTTACGCACAGCCGCGCTCCTGGCTTCGCGCGATTGCGCATCGCAGCCGTTTGGAAGCGGAGATGGAGACGGAACTGGCCTCTCATCTCGAACACCTGATCGAGGACCTGATCCGCTCCGGACATTCACCGGAGGAAGCTCGACGCCGGGCGCGGATTGCGATGGGCTCGATGTTGACAAGCAAGGAGGAGATGCGCGACTCGCTCGGTCTGGGCTGGTGGGACGCGTTGTGGGCCGACCTTCGCTACGGTCTGCGCATTCTCGGCAAAAGCCCTGGCTTCACTGCCATTGCCGTGATCTCGCTCGCGCTGGCGATCGGCGCGAACACAACGATCTTTTCTTTTGCGAATCAGATGCTCTTCGTTCGTCTCGGTGTTCCGCACCCTGAACAGCTTCGGGTTTTCAGGTTAACCGGCGACGACCATATAGCGGTTCGCGAAATTAAGGGACATGACGTTTATCTAAGCGACGATGGCCATTTTCACCTTGGTCTTTTTCCTTATCCTGCCTATCAGCAGCTTCGTCAAAACAATCGCGTTGTAGAAGACATTTTCGCTTTCATGCAACCACCGAATGTTGACATTACTGCCGCCGGAACTCCGGAGATAGGCAAGGCAGAGTTCGTCTCCGGCAACTTCTACGCGCAGATGCAGGTAAAGCCGCAACTCGGTAGACCCATCGAGCCCGCCGATGACGGCACTCCAGGCGGAGGCGCTGTTGCCGTCATCAGCGACAGCTTCTGGCATCGTGACTTCGGCGGAGCGGATGACGTAATTGGTAAAACTATCCGCGTGAACCTGACGCCTGTGACCATCGTTGGCGTCAACCCGCCTAACTTCAGCGGGCCCGTTGCCGCCGATACTTCTGCGCCTGAGA
>DASYAU010000096.1:0-1570 GCA_036501185.1 Candidatus Korobacter sp.
CTTGTAAATACCGGTGACGGACGGGGCGGGGTGACAGACGAAACGTCGCCTCACAGAAACGGCGATTCTGCCGTGCGCTGCATTTCATTATTGCGGTACTTTTCGTCTGTCGCCTCCGCATCCGTGGATGCTTAATGGCTGCGTCCCAGCGCCAGAAACACCGCAGGCATGATTATCCGCGCGCCCAGATGCAAGCCGACTTCGAGCAGATCTTTGTCGCCGGTGACGACATAATCCGGCCGCGCCGCCGCGGCGCATTCAAGTATGGTGTCAGGATCGCGGCGCACGACCTTGAGTGATTCCGATGGCCTGCTCTATGTCCGGCTTCCGCCAGTGGAATTTCGTTTCGAGCACGTCGGCCAGCTCCCCGAATATAGCCTCGGAAACGTCAAGCCGAATCACTCCATCCCGGGCCATGTTCAGCAAGCGCAGCGGGATGCCGCCAAAGTTCAGAGCGGACACTTAAATGTTGGTATCGAAGGTGGCCGACAGCACTACTGCCCAAGTTCGACACGGCGTGTGCGGACGACTTCAGAAACCTGGTCCTCGGTGATGCCGGACACGCGGCCATACTCGCGGCCCCGTTCAAGGGTCGCTTGCCACGATCGATCCCGGAGACGTTCGCGCAGTTCCCTGGCGGCAACTTCGTCCACGGAAATGCCTTCGGACGAGGCTATCGGTTCCAACTCGGCGAGCAGGTCAGGAGGGAGATACGTGTTGTTACCGCTCGTCGCCACGACCTTATTATCGCACGCTGCTGCCGCGCGACCGAGCCGCTTTCGCTTCAGGAGCCGATTTCATCTTCACGCAAAACCGGTTGTAAGGGTAAGCTTGCTCCGCCGGCAGGTGGGGATTTTTCAACCGGCAATGCGGGGAATTTCCGAAGAACAGTTTTGGGGACGGGATGGACTGGATGATTACTTACATATTCATTGCTCATAGGTTCGCGGTGTCCTTTTTGAGCGCGAGAAGCGCCCAACTCCGTCTCGAAGTGAAGTAGGATTGACTCATCACCATGAGTCAAATACACTCACCATATGGCTAAACGGCTGCAAGTCATCCTCCAGGATCCCGAATACAGGGAAATACAGCGGGTTGCGCGATCACGGCACATGTCTTTGGCGGAGTGGGTTCGCCAAGCGCTGGAGTCCGCACGCAGGCAGGAGCCGCTGGGCAGTGCAGGCAAGAAGCTTGACTCAATTCGGATCGCGGTGCAGCACGAATATCCTGCCGGAGACGTGGAAGACATGCTTGCTGAAATCGAAGCAGGCTATGGAGCGGGCACGCGCTCGTGATTTTCGTTGACTCTAACATCCCAATGTACCTTGTCGGCGCATCTCATCCGCATAAAATCGAGGCCCAGCGAATGCTGGAAAAGCTCATCAGAGATCGCGAAAGATTGACGACGGATGCGGAAGTGCTGCAGGAGATACTTCACCGCTACGTCGCGATCGATCGCCGGGATGCAATCCAACCAGCCTTCGATGCGCTGCTGGGTGTAGTCGATGAGGTTCTGGCAGTAGATAACAAAACGGTCGAGCGTGCAAAACAGATTGTTCTGGAGTATCGA
>DASYAU010000097.1:0-49900 GCA_036501185.1 Candidatus Korobacter sp.
TGACGGTGACAACCGGCGGAGAGAGTTGCGGGAACTGGGCGACCGGCAGCGTGGGAATGGCGATGGCACCCGCGAGAATGATGAGCAGCGAGCAGACGGTGGCGAAGACTGGGCGCCGGATGAAGAAATTGACAAACATAAATATGTCTCCGCGCTAGGACTGCGGCGCTGCGGGAGCGGCTTCGGGTACGACAGGCATACCGTCAACCAGCATGTTGACGCTGGTGACGATGACCTTGTCGCCGGGATTGATGCCGCCGAGGACCTCGTAATTGTTACCGACAATCTCGCCAAGCTGGACGGAGCGCTGCTGGGCGATGGTCTGTCCCTTGTTGTCGCCGACGACGAAGGCAAAAGTCTGGCCACCGATGCGAGCCACTGCGGTGACGGGCAGCATGGGACGTCCGACCTGTTTCCAAATGACGCGCGCGTGGAGAACCTCGTCGTTACGGAACTGACCGCCGGCGTTGGGGACCTGAGCTTTTACAAGCAGCAATTGGTTGGCGGAATCGACTCGCGGAGAAACGAAAGAGACCTTGGTGGTGACAGTCTTACCCTCGGGGGTGACAAGATCGACTGGCATGCCGAGGTGGACCTCGCCGGATTTTTCCGCTGGAACCGAGATGTAGGCTTCGAGCGCATTGCCCTGGTCGAGGGTGGTGAGAATGGTGGAGTTGGTAACGCGATCTCCGACGCGGACGGGGATATCGCCGATGACGCCCGCGGTGGGCGCATAGACGGAGAAGTAGCGGAGCTGGACCTTCTGTTGGTCGACGGTCTGCGCGAGGGCGTCAACGTCAGCCTTGGAGGAGTCGTAGGCGGATTGCGCTTGGTCGAGGTCCTGCTTGCTGATAACGCCGGCGGCAAAAAGGCTCTTCCGGCGCTCGAGTTCCTTGGCGTTGTATTCGAGGGCGGCACGCTTGGAGCGGGTGTTGGCTTCCTGCGAATTGACGGTGGCTTCCTGGCGCCGCGGATCGATTTCCATCAAGACCTGGCCGGGCGAAACGCGGTCGCCGGACTTGACGAAGATCTTGGTGATCTGGCCTTCGACCTCGGGCTGGAGGATGGAAGAGCTGCGCGACTTCAGCGTGGCGAGGTACTCGGTGTAGTCGCCAACTTTTTGTTCGATGGCGGGCTGTGTTTGCACGTGCATGGCGGGAAAGCCCTGCGGCCCTCCACCTTGCGCAGTGCGGCCGCAGGCGCCCAACGTGAGGCACAGCGGAAATAAGATTGCGATAACTGCGAGTTGTGAGCGACTCATTCTGCTCCCGTAAGAGGCCCCAAAATTTAATCGAACCGGGCGGGACAAAAACGACACTCACCCAAGATTTTCGTTCGATGAGGGCAAGCGCTAGTAAGATTCGTTTTTCTTTCGCTGGTAAAAGAACAGTGTACGTGAAAGCGGAGGGGCTTTTCGAGCGCGGGAGTTAATTCGTGGGATGGGGGCGGCGGAGCGAAAGAGAGCCTTCAGGTGTCAGGTTTCAGGAAAGGCGCTTGGCCATTGGCTATTGGGTGAAGCGAATTGATGCGGTCGGAACGCAAAAGCCCCCCTTATCGCTACGCTATATGGAACTGGACGCCCGGTTACTCGAGTAACGGCGAAAGCGGCTGCTATAATCCGCGCGATTTGTTGAAGCGAATTTTTTGTGATTTCTAGATGATGGGAGCAGGCTCATGCGCAGTCCGTTAGTTGCACTTTTGCTTACGTTTTCGACGTTTTCGCTCCAAGCACAGACAGGCGGAGCGTCGTCTACATTGCCGGGATATTCGGCGCAGAATTCGACGACCGAGCAGCAGTGGGAAGAAAAATTCCGGGCGATGCCGCAACCCGGGAATTTGAAGAACTACATGCAGCGATTGAGCGCGCGTCCGCACAACGTTGGGTCGCCTTACGACAAGGACAACGCGGAGTGGATCCTGGCGCAGTTCAAGTCATGGGGACTGGATGCGCATATCGAAGAGTTCGATGTGCTGTTCCCTACCCCGAAGGAACGACTAGTGGAACTGGTGGCGCCGACGCATTATTTAGCGAAGCTACAGGAGCCGGCGGTGACGGTGGACCCGACGTCGAACCAGCAGAAGGAGCAACTGCCGACATATAACGCGTACTCGGCGGATGGCGATGTGACCGGGCCGCTGGTGTATGTGAATTTCGGGATGCGCGAGGATTACGAGAAGCTCGACCGGCTAGGCATTTCGGTAAAGGGCGCGATCGTAATTGCACGCTACGGCGGCGGGTGGCGCGGGATCAAGCCGAAGGTCGCGGCGGAGCATGGCGCGATCGGTTGCATCATCTATTCCGATCCGAAAGATGATGGCTACGGCGGGGGCGACGTGTTTCCAAAAGGGCCGTTCCGTCCCGCGGATGGAGTGCAGCGAGGAAGCGTGGAAGATACGCAGTATCCGGGCGATCCGCTGACGCCGGGCGTGGGCGCGACGAAAGATGCGAAGCGGTTGGCGATCAAGGACTCTCCGGTGATTCAGAAGATCCCGGTTCTGCCGATTTCGTATGCCGATGCGAAGCCGCTCCTGGAAGCGATTGCCGGGCCGGATGCTCCGGAAGAGTGGCGCGGCGGATTGCCGTTGCCCTACCACGTTGGGCCGGGGCCGGCGAAAGTGCACTTGAAGATGTATTCGAACTGGGACATCAAGCCCGTGTATGACGTGATTGCGAAGATTCCGGGCGCACAGTTCCCGGACGAGTGGGTAATCCGCGGGAACCATCATGATGCGTGGGTGAACGGCGCGGAGGATCCGCTGAGCGGACAAGTCGCAATGATGGAAGAAGCGCGGTCGATGGGCGAGCTGCTGAAGCAAGGCTGGAAGCCGAAGCGCACGATCATCTTCTGCGCGTGGGACGGCGAAGAGCCGGGGCTGCTGGGCTCGACCGAATGGGTGGAGACGCACGATAAAGAACTCGCAGAGCACGCGGTGATGTATGTGAACTCGGACGGCAACGGTCGCGGATTTTTCCATGCGTCCGGATCACACTCGCTGGAGCGGTTCGTGAATGACGTGTCGAAGACTGTGCAGGATCCGGAGACGAAATTGACGGCTTGGCAGCGGGCGCACTTGCAGCGGATTGCGCGGGCAAAGACGTCAGAAGACCGCCAGGAGGCGCGGCATCGCGGAGATTCGCGAATCGGCGCGCTGGGCGACGGTTCCGACTACGCGCCATTTTTGGATCACATCGGTGTAGCGGCGCTAAACATTGGGTATGGCGGCGAGACCGATGGTGGAATTTATCACTCGATTTATGATGACTTTTACTGGTACACGCATTTCGGAGATCCGACGTTTGAGTACGGACGAGCGCTCTCGCAAACCGGCGGGACACTGCTGATGCGGATGGCCGATGCCGATGTGCTTCCGTTTGAGTTCACCGATGCTTCCGACACGGTTGCGAAATATGTCACGGAACTGAAGAAAATTTTGAAAGACAAGCAGGACGAGATCACCGAGAAGAACACGGAAATTGATGAAGGCGTGTTCACGGCGACGGCCGATCCGACAAAACCATATGTGCCTCCGACGAAGGAGACAGTGCCGCCATTTTTGAATTTCGCGCCACTGGATAACGCGGTGGTGAATTTCAAGAACAGCGCCGATCGCTACGAGAAGGCATTGAAGGCGCTGCAAAAGGCGGGAATCCCGGCGGATGATGCGAAGCTCGCAGACGTGAACAAGATGTTGATCGAGAGCGAGCGGGCATATACAAACCCGAAGGGACTGCCGGAACGGCCGTGGTTTAAGCATATGATCTACGCGCCGGGAGCATACACCGGATATGGGGTGAAGACGATTCCGGCGGTGCATGAGCCCATGGATGCTAAGAACTGGAAGGCCGCGGAAGACGGCGTGCCGATGGCAGCGCAGGCGATTGAGGCCGAGGCGACACTGGTCGGTCATGCAGCGGACGCGATGGAGAAGATCGCGGGGGAGAAATAGAGACGGTTCCGAAACAGGCAGAAAAGGCACGTGGATTGCATCTTTGGTAAGAAAAGCTCTCGTGATGGCCGCGTGTTTGCGCGGCCATTTTATTTCCCGCGGAAGCGGGAGTTTTGATTTTGGAAGGTTCGTGGAGCATTGGGCGAAGAGCGTGCCGCCCTTCGGGCTCGCCACGATATTGCGACCGTTCCCCGACGCTAGCGCGTCGGGCTTCAAAGGCGCGGCGGCCTCCGGCCTTGCGGAGATGTGGAGGGGACGGTTGGTCGAAGCCTTGCGCACAGGTGGAGGGGACGGCTTGGGCGAGGCCTTGCGGAGATGTAGAGGGGACGGCTTAGGCGAGGGAAAATTCCACTCTACGCTACGCGTTGTGGGGAACTGTACATAATCCCGGTACAATCGGGGGCTTGTGGGATTGTAGGCAAATTTTTAGCCAGACGGGGATTTGGAAATCATGGGGAAGATCTTTCGATGCGGGATGCTGCTCGGCATCCTGATGGGGCTGTGCGTTTTGAGCGCGGGGGCGCAGGAGCAGCCGAAGTTCGAGGTGAAGGCGCATTACACGAAATATGAATATCGCATTCCGATGCGTGATGGAGTGCGGCTGTTTACACAGGTTTTCGTGCCGAAGGATGGGCATGGGCCGTTTCCGTTTTTGATGTCGCGGACGCCGTACTCGGTGTCGCCATATGGCGAAGACAATTATCCGAAACGGCTGGCGTCGCCGGAGTTGGAAGAGTCGGGCTACATCTTCGTGCACCAGGACGTGCGCGGGCGCTGGATGAGTGAAGGCTCGTGGGAGGAGATGACGCCGGCGATTGACCATCCGTCGGGCAAGCAGGTGGATGAGAGCACCGACATGTACGACACGGTGGAGTGGCTGCTGAAGAATGTGCCGAACAATAACGGCAAGGTCGGCATCTACGGGATCTCGTACCCTGGGTTCTACACGTCGGCGAGCATTATCGATTCGCATCCGGCGATTAAGGCGGCGTCGCCACAGGCCCCGGTGACAGACCTGTACATGGGCGATGATGCGTATCACGGCGGCGCGTTTATGCTGGCGGCGAACTTCGGGTTCTACACCGCGTTCAAGCCGGAGAAGAACCCGGTTGAGCCACCGAAGGGGGGCGGGTTCGGAGAGTACAACTTCGGCACGCATGATGGGTACGAGTTTTATCTGCACTCGGCGGAGCCCCTGTCGAAGACGTTCAGCTTGATTACGCAAGATTTCAATCCGCTGTGGCGCGACCAGGTGGTGAACACGAATTACGACGAGTACTGGAAGGGCCGGAATATTGCCGCGCACTTGCATGGCGTGCATTGCGCGGTGCTGAACGTCGGCGGATGGTTCGATGCGGAGGACGTGGTGGGGCCGGTGAAGACGTTCCACACGATCGCGAAGAACGATCCGGACACGGTGGATATCCTGGTGGAAGGGCCGTGGGCGCATGCAACTTGGGCGTACATGAATGGCGAACACCTGGGCAATGTGGAATGGGGATCGGCGACGGCGGAATATTTCCGGTCGAAGATTGAGTTCCCTTTCTTCGAGCAGTATTTGAAGGGCAACGGCGATGCGAAATTGCCGAAGGCATACGTGTTCGAGACCGGATCGAATGTGTGGCGGCAGTATGCGAGCTGGCCTCCGCAGGGAGTGCAGGAGAAGACGCTGTACTTCCAGGCGAATGGGAAGTTGAGCTTTGACGCACCAAGCGGAAATGGATTCGATGAGTACGTGAGCGATCCGGCGCATCCGGTACCGTTTATCGGGTACACGAACGATGACATTCCGCAGGAGTACATGGATGGTGATCAGCGCTTCGCGGAAAAACGATCGGATGTGCTGACGTACGTGAGCGATCCGTTGAACGACGACGTGACGATTGCCGGGCCGATTGAGCCGAAGCTGTTCGTGGCGACAAGCGGGACGGATTCGGATTTTGATGTGAAGGTGATTGACGTGTTTCCGGAGGATTATCCGGAGGCAGCGGAGAAAGAACGCGGGATGGATGTGACGGTGCCGGCGTCTCCCATGCAGGGGTACGAGATGATGGTGCGCGGCGAGCCGTTTCGCGGGAAGTTCCGGCATAGTTTCGAAAAGCCTGAACCGTTCACGCCGAACAAGATGGAGACCATCGACTTCACCATGCCGGATGTGAACCATACCTTCCGGCGCGGACACAGGATAATGGTGCAGGTGGAGAGTTCGTGGTTCCCGCTAACAGATTTGAATCCGCAGACGTATACGGATATTCCGAATGCGAAGCCGGAGCAATTTGTGAAGGCGACAGAGCGAGTGTATCGGCAGAGCGGGGCGGCGTCAGGGGTGGTGGTGGAGGTGTTGGGTTCGCGGTAGGTTGTAGGTCAGGTGTCAGGAGAATCGGCGGGAGATGAAAATTTCCAGGTTTGGAAAACCGCCAAACTTGGGGCACCCGGAGATCATGAATATTTTAAGGACGGAGCACCTTGGGTACGTGGTGGCCGGGAAAGTGATCGTCGATGATGTATCGCTCTCGGTGGCGCGTAGCGAGGTGCTTTGTTTGTTAGGGCCGAGTGGGTCGGGGAAGAGCTCGTTTTTGCGGATGCTGAACCGGCTGGCGGAGCCGACGAGCGGAACTGTTTTTCTCGAAGAGAAAGATTATCGGGAGCTGGCGCCGCGGGAGTTGCGGCGGCGGATGGGGATGATGACGCAGCAGGCATTTCTCTTCCCCGGAACGGTGGCGGAGAATGTGCGGTTTGGGCCGCGGCAGCGCGGAGTGGTGCTGGGCAATGAAAAAGTTGAAGAGTTGTTGCGCGGAGTGGGGCTGAGCGGATTTGCGGAGCGCGGCGTCGCTTCCCTTTCGGGCGGTGAGGCACAACGAGTTTCGCTGGCACGGGCGCTGGCAAATGAGCCCGTCGTGCTGCTGCTGGATGAGCCGACCTCGGCGCTCGATGATCAAAGCAAACTGGAGATTGAGTCGCTGATCAAGCAGACGGTGCAAGCGCGGCAACTGACGCGCGTGATGGTGACGCATGATGTGGCGCAAGCGCGAAGGATGGCGGACCGCGTGGCGTTGTTTCGCGGGGGGCGGGTGTTAAACGTGGGAACGGTCAAGGAGGTGCTGGATGAAACCCATTGATCACCAGGCGGTGATTGGGCTGACGCAGGCGGGGATCGCGGGGGCGGCGGCGATTGCGGTGGTGCTGTTGGCGGGGATGAAGAAGATCCACCTGGAGAAAGATATTTCGATCGCGCTGGTGCGCGGGCTGGTGCAGATTGTGGCCGTGGGATCGGTGCTGGCGATTTTGCTGAAGGGACCGCGGTGGACGAGCGGGCTGATGCTGGCGGGGATGATTGTGGCGGCGGGAAATATATCCGCGCGGCGGGCGAAGAAAATGCCAGGCGCATTTGCGGTGTCGACTTGGGCGATTGCCTGCGGAGCGGGATCGGTGATTGCGCTGATGACGGCGCTGCGGGTGATTGATACCGCGATCACGTCACTGATCCCAGTCGGGAGCATGTTGATCGCGAATGCGATGAACACGAATGGGCTGGCGCTGAATCGGCTGCGGTCGGATGTGGTGAGCCATGTGGGACAGATTGAGACGGCGCTAGCGCTAGGAGCGGAGCCGCGGGAGAGCGTTGCGCCGTATGTGCAGGCGTCGTCGGAGGCGAGCTTGATTCCGGCGATTGACTCGATGCGGTCGCTGGGGATTGTTTGGATTCCGGGGCTGATGGCGGGCATGTTGTTGTCGGGCGCGAAACCGCTGCATGCGTCGATGTACCAGTTCGTGGTGCTGGCGATGATTTTTGCGAGCTCGGGGATTACGTCGCTGGTGAGCATGACGTTGATCCGGGCGAAGATCTTTACGGCGGCAGAGCAGTTGGTGGTGAGAACGAGTGATTAGTGGTTAGTGATTAGGAAAGGCGGGGCGATGCGACGGGTGGCTTGCGTTGCGATGTTGGCGGTGATGGCGGGGGCGCAGAGTGGGGCGCCTGGGGCGGCGCATTTGCTGGGTTTTACTGCGGATCATGCGCGGGCTGAGGTGGCTTACGAAAAAAATTTTAAGGCGGGAATTTCGACGGATTCCGAAAAGGCGTTTCACCGCGAGTTCACGCGGACGCCTCATCCGGCGGGGACGGTGCACGATAAGGAAGTGGCGGATTTCATCGCGAAGACCTGGCGCGAGCAGGGGCTGGAGGATGTGGTGATCCGGCAGTATGACGT
This sequence comes from Candidatus Korobacter sp., assembly GCA_036501185.1. Classification (GTDB taxonomy): domain Bacteria; phylum Acidobacteriota; class Terriglobia; order Terriglobales; family Acidobacteriaceae; genus Korobacter. The sequence goes on from DASYAU010000097.1 coordinate 8,157, forward strand.
GCTGGGATCGCTACCGAAGGAAGTGGTGGTAGAGATGACGTCGCCCGTGGCGTACAAAGCTGGGCTGCGCGAGGCGCCGTATGACGTGGATCCGGACACGAAGAACCCGGAGGTGCATGGGGCGTGGACTAGCATGTCGGCGAGCGGGGAGATCATCGCGCCGATTGTGTATGCGCATAGCGGGAATCCGTCGGATTACGATCTGTTGAAGCAGCACGGGATCGATGTGAAGGGGAAGATCGTGCTGGTGCGGTATTCGAACCCGTATAGCTATCGCGGGTTCAAGGCGCTGACGGCGCAGCGCATGGGTGCGGCGGGGATGCTGGTGTATTCCGACCCGGCGGAAGATGGATACAAGAAGGGCAAAGTGTTTCCGGATGGGCCGTGGGGGCCGGAGACGCACATCCAGCGCGGGGCGATTACCTATGACTTTATCGTGCCGGGAGATCCGCTGACGCCGGGATGGGCGAGCGTTCCAGGGGCGAAACGGATCGCGAAGGAAGATGCGCAGTCGCTGCCGAAGATCATGGCCGTGCCTTTGTCGTGGCACGATGCAAAGCCTCTGCTGGAGCACATGGGCGGGGATTTGGCTCCGAAAGATTGGCAGGGGGGATTGCCGATCAAGTACCGACTGGGCGGCGTGGGGCAGGTGCATATGAAGGTCGCGATGGATGATTCGATCGCGCCGTACTACGTGGTGGAAGCGCGGATCAAGGGATCGGAGCATCCGGAGCAGATGGTGGTGCTGGGGAACCACCATGATGCGTGGGAGTTTGGCGGGGTGGACCCGAGCAGCGGGACGGCGGCGATGATGGAAATGACGCGGTCGCTGAGCACGCAAATGAAGAAGGGTCAGCGGCCGAAGCGGACATTGGTGTTTTGTTCGTGGGACGGCGAAGAGGTCGGGCTGACCGGGTCGACGGAGTGGGGCGAGCAGTTTGAGGATGAGCTGAAGAAAAATGCCGTCGCGTATTTGAACGTGGATGAGGCGACTTCAGGAAGGGATTTTCATGGGAGCGCGGTGGCGTCGCTGATCCCGGAGATGCTGGAGGTGAGCGATTCGGTGGCCGATCCGGCGAGTGGGACTTCCCTTCGCGATGCTTGGCGGAAGACGGTGGCGCGCGAACGGCGCGAGGCGAAAGAGAAACCGATTGCGTCGGATAGCGACATCGTGGATGTGCGGATTGGCAGCGGGTCGGACCATACCGTGTTTTTGAATCACGATGGCGTGCCGGTGGTGGAGTTGCAGTTCGATGGACCGTATGGCGTGTATCACTCGATGTATGACGATTTTTACTGGATGAATCATTTTGGCGATCCGGGATACCGGTATCACGCGGCGATGTCGCAACTGTGGGGGACGCTGGCGCTGCGGCTGGCGGATGCCGACTTGCTTCCGTTTGATTTTGCGAGCTACGCGGGCAAAGTTCGCGAGTTCGTGAAAGCGGTACAGGCGAAACCGGGGGCGGCGGAGAATGTGGATTTGACCGCACTATTAAAGGCCGTGGACGAGTTTGAGAGCGAGGGGAAGCTGCTGGATTCGGCGGCGAAAAAAAAATTGGCTTCGGGAGATACGGCGCAGTTTGATGAAGTGAATCACGCGATGATGCAGGTGGAGCGGAACTGGCTGAATCCGGCGGGAATTCCAGGGAGGCCGTGGTTCAAGCACGAACTGTACGCCGCACGATATACGTATGCGCATTTAGAAATGCCGGGACTCACCGAGGCAGTGGAGGCGCGGGATTGGAAGACCGCGAAAGAGCAGGCGGCACTGCTGGAGCAGGCAGTGAAGAAGAATACGGCGGTTTTGCATGAGGCGAGAGCGCGGATTTGGTACTAGTTACCAGGTTTCAGGTTTCAGGAAAAGAGGCGGTGGACTGTTAGCACTTAGCTGTTAGGTAAAGATCGAACAGCAGGTGCTTCACTGCGCCCAGCATGACAAGAGAGCAAACGACAACGTAAAAGAAAAAGAGTGACGCTGGTTGACGTCACTCTTTTTTGTGGTGGGTGGATGGGGAGGAGCTTTTACGCGGCCTGCAGCATGGCGCGGAGGCGTTTTCTTCCTTTGTGCAACTGCGATTTGCTGGTGCCCTGGCGAACGCTCATGATCTCGCAGATTTCTTCGTGCTCGTAGCCGTGGAAATCGTGGAGCAGGAGCGTGGAGCGGTAACCAGGCGCCATTTTGGCGATGAGGCGTTCGAGGGTTACGCGATCGGTGATGCAACGCAGGTTGCGGTCCTGTACGCGAAGCACGCGTTCCAGTTGAGCAGCCTTGTTGTCGTCTTCCTGCCACTGCGCGAGAGATTCATTGCTATCTTTGGCTTGTTGGTCACGGATGTACATGAGCGCGGTGTTTCGCGCGATCTGATAGAGCCATGTTCCGAACTGCGAACGGCCCTTGAAGAGATGAATTTTGCGCAGGACCAGTAGGAACGTGTCTTGCACTAGTTCTTCACTGATTGCCTGGTTCTTGACCAGGCGATGACAGACCGCGAACACAAGGCTCCGGTACTGAATGTAGATTTGCTCGAATGCGTCTGCATCGCCCGCCATAGCGGCGGTGATTACAGAAGGGTCAACCGCGGCTCGTCTTGTCATGAGCGGATAGATGGCAGCGGTAACAGCGAAGAATATACGTCAATGGACGTCATTACTTCCCTGTCATGTTCCTGCCATTTGCGGGCGGCGCATGAATTGAGGGGTTCGCGGGCTAGGCCAGCAAGTGCGGCTTGGCATAAACATGCCATCGCGGGAACAGGCGCTTGCTGATTTCCCAGAGCAATTGCACGGATAGAATCACGATTATCACCTTCCAGCCGATACTCATGGCGTAATTCAGCGCCTGGGCGATCTTTCCGACCTGTGACGCGTCGGCTCCGGGAGGGACCGTTACGTACTCTTTCGCCGTTAGGAGGAAGCTGACGATGGCAATGGCACAAGTCTTGGTACCGAGGTCGATCCAAGTCCGCCAGGCACGTAAGTGGGATGAAAAGATCGCCACGAATTTAATTGCGAGTTGAACGCAGACGAAGATTATTGCGATGGTGTAAACGGTCATCCACACCGGAGTGGGACGCACCATGTTCTTGTAATACACCGCCGGGCCAAGTATCCAGATCGGGTTCTGCCGGACGACGATCAGGAAGGCGAGGGTCACGAGGCTGCCGATGAAGTCGAAGATCGGGCTCGACTTTTTCTCCGGCTCGGCCTGCGGGGTGGCCAGCTTTCGCGGGCTCCACGAACAGAACACGGTCGATTGCTTCATGTAACGCGCGCCGAAGAACTCGAAGAGCGCAAACACGAGCGTCATCCAGGCCGCGAAGTAGAATGCGACGGGAACGAACTGCAGCACTACCTCGACGATCGCCTGGACCGTAACCGGGCGGAAGAGAAAGGACACGCAATATCCAAGGGCGTAGAGCAGAACGACCCAGGGGAACGCCGTCTTCAGGACATACCAATAAAACGGGAACACGGTTGGGCCAATGAGATGTTGCTGTGGCAGGTAGCGCGCGGCCACCACTGCAGGGTGCCCATGCTGCTTGAGGATGGCTTCTTCTTCGTCGAGGGCGAGCTTGCGGCCAAGTTCTTGTTCGCGGTCCTCGGCGAGCGCTAGGATGTTGGCGCGCAATTCGGCAAGGATATCGTCGCGCCGCTCGCCTGGGATGTAACGTCCTACTGCGTATAGATAACGATCGATCAGTTCCATGACTATGCCTCTTGCAGGATCCTGCCAATTGATTTGTTGATGCCGTTCCATTCGGTGAGCAACTTCTCGAATACTTCTTCGCCGACACTGGACAGGCGGTAAAAGCGTTTGTTGCGCTTCTCTTCTTCGCGCCACTCGCTTGCCAGTAGTCCCTGCGTCTCGAGCCGGCGCAGGAGCGGATAGAGCGTGCCTTCGTCGATGGGCAGGCCGTCTTCGGCGAGCGCCTTGCGGAGGGTGTAACCGTAGCGTTCGGTGCGGAGCTGGGCGAGAACCGCTAACACTAAGCAGCCGCGCCGGAGTTCGAGGCGAAGATTTTCGAAAAGATCGTCCGGCGGCTGAGTACGCGTTGTCATATAGTGTACGACACATACTGTATGAAACACAGTATGTGATCAAGGGAAATCGTAAATCGCTCATCGATAAGCACTTGGCAACCGGAAAGCAGCCTCAGAGACTCTCACTGGGCATGGGAAAGAAGAGGCAAAAAGGGTTTTGGCATCGTCACGGGCTGGGAATTTCGGCCAGCGTGGTGCTGGCAACGTGGATCGCGCTCTACGTGCACGCCGATCCAAACACCCATTGGGGATCGTTCTTTGGCAACGCGATCGCGGATTGGACGGGCACCGTGGTCACCGTATATGCGACGAAATTCATGTACGAGATAGGGTCGGCAGAGAGCCGGCGGCCTAATCCTAAGTTTCTGCACGGGGCGGCGCTGTGGCTCTACGATCACTCGCTGACGCTGTTCCTGGTGGTGACGGGGATTGGATGGATCGCGTGGTTCGCACATTCCAATCCCCAGGCAAAATGGGGACAGGTGATTGGAAATATCGTGAGCGAGTGGACCCAGATATTCGGGCTTGTGGTGTTGACGAAGAGACTGATGGAAGTGAAGTCGAAGGAGTAGCGTCGATCGAGAAAAGCAGGTCCTTCGTCGCTGCGCTCCTCAAGATGACAAGAGAGAGTCGTGGAAACGAAGGAAGTGGTGGTTGGCGCGCCGCGAAAACGCAAGATCCTTCACTTCGCTCAGGTTGACAAACGAGAAAATTATTTCTTGCGCTTGGCGGGAGCTGAGCGCTTTTTCTTTTGTGGGGAGAATTCGTATTCGGATTGGACTAGGCCGCCGTCGTAGGTGCGGGTGGCGATGTGGTGGAGGGGGATGTCGTGGGGAATGGGGCCGAAGAGCGGAATTCCCTGCCCTATCAGGACCGGGACGCGGGTGACGACCATGCGATCGACCACACCGGCGGAGAGGAAGCGCTGGATGGTGAGGCCGCCGTCGACATAGACGTGTTGGAAGTTGCGGGCCTTGAGTTTGGCCAGGATTTTGGCGGGTTCGCCGGACATTTGTTCAACGACTGCGTTTTGCAATTTCGAAAACTCGAGTGGACTGCTGCTGAGAACGATCACCTGTTTTTTGCCGTAGGCCCAAGTGTCGAAGCCGAGGACGACTTCGTACGTTTTGCGGCCGATGACGATGACGTCGATGCTGGACCAGAATTCTTCGTAGCCGTGCGGACCTTGGCCGGGGGTGTCGAGGAAATCGAGCGCGTGGTTGGGGCGCGCTAAGAAGCCGTCGACACTGACGCCGCAGAAGACCGAGACTTTCATGAGAGCTGCTCGCGGAAAGTATACGACGCTTTTGGGGGCAGCTGGCCACGCGCCGCGTGCGTTCGATTGCGGACACTGGCATACGAAATCCGGACATTGGGGCCGTGGGTTTACATCCTCGGGCGGGGGCTAACATGATGGTAAATCGAGAGTTGCACGCTGGCGCCCAAGGCGCGAGATGGTGGGGAACGTGCGGGGTGGGATGGAAGGAGAACTCGCGATGAGTTGGGTGCAGGATTTGCGTTATGCGGTGCGGCAATGGCGTCGCGCGCCGGGATATGCGTCAACGGCGCTGATCACGCTGGCGTTGGGAATTGGCGCGAACACAGCGATCTTCCTGCTCACCTACGCGATTCTGCTGAAGAGCTTGCCGGTACCGCATCCCGAGGAGTTGGTGCGGTACACGTTCCGCAAAGGTGAGAGCGAGCTGGGGTTGTCGTATCCGCAGTATGAGGCGCTGGCGTCGCACGAGCAGACTGAGCAGGGGCTGTTTGCGTGGCACGACGACGAGATCGCGCTGGAGGATGGCGGGCGCACGGAAAATGTTCGCACTGCGATGACAACGGGATCGGTGTTCGATGTATTGCAACTGCAGCCGGCGTTGGGAAGAGGGTTCGATCGGCGGGCCGGCGAGCGAGGCATGCCGTTCGCGCCGGAGATTTTGCTGGGATACGACTACTGGCGGGTTGTGTTCCATGGAGACCCGCAGGTGGTCGGCAGATCGGTACACCTCGGCGACCAGAACGTGACGATTGTGGGCGTTCTGCCCGTGGGATTTGAAGGAGTGGAAGCGGGGCGTGCGCTACAGGTACTGGCGCCGCTGAGCCTGGAGCCATTGCTGCATCCGAAGAACCCGATGCTGAACCAGGCAGGATCGTTTTGGTTGACGGTAATGGGACGGTTGAAACAGGGACAAACGCTGCGGTCGGCGCAGGCGAACCTGGATGCGACGCGGGCGCAAGTGAGCGAATCAGCGGACCCGTCGCATCGTTTTCTCGGCGGATTTTTTGCCGGGTACGAAGTGGGAGTAGACGTGGGCCGAGGTGGGAGATCGCGGCTGCGGTTCGAATATACGAAACCGTTGCTGGCGTTGGAAGGATTGTGCGCGCTGATGATGCTGTTGTGCGCGCTGAATGTGGGTTTGCTGGTGCTATCGAAGGTGAGCCGGCGGGTGCAGGAGTTCGCGATCCGCAACGCGCTGGGCGCCACGCGCGGGCGGCTGCTTTCGCAAGTGGTAACGGAGACGCTGGTGCTCGGAGTTGCCGGGCTGGCGGCGGGAAGTTTACTGGGATTGGAACTCGCGAAGACGTTAGTGTCGATGATTTCGGAGCCGGGCGCGGAGCCATTGCTGCAGGTGCATGTGGGGCTCGAGGTGTTTGGGTTCGCGGCGGGAGTGAGTTTGCTGGCGGCGTGCCTCGCGGGAATTTGGCCGGCATGGCGGGCGTCGCGAACGGCGCCGGCGGTGGATTTGAAGCAGGCGGGCAATTCACGCGCGACCAGCAAGGTGGGGATGTGGCTGATTCCGGCGCAGGTAACGCTGGGAGTGCTGCTGCTGAATGCGGCGCTGCTGCTGTCGGGCACGCTGTTGAATTACCTGCACGAACATTCGGGATTTGCTGCGGATACGGTGGTGATGGCGGATTTGCCGTCGCTGGGCAAAAATGCGACGACGGAGGAGCAGCGGATACGGTCGCAGGAATTTTTGCGACAAGTTGAGACGATGCCGGGAGTGGAGTCCGCCACGGCGACGAATTTGCCGCTGATGGACCACGCGTTTTCGTCGAGCGATTACTACTCGCATCGAGCGGATGAGAAATTGATTGCTAGCCACGATACGTGGGGGCTGGCGGTGACCACGAATTACTTCGCGACGATGGGAACAAGGATCTTGGAGGGACGGAGTTTCCGGCGAGAAGACCTGAGCGGAGATCATGTGTGCGTACTGAGCGCGGCGGCGGCGAAGTTCTTCTTCCCCGATGGCGCTGCGGTGGGACAGATGGTGAGTTCGGGCGACGGCACGGAAAAAGCCAGTGACCGCGAGGCGTGCCGGGTGATTGGGGTGGCGGAAGATGCAAGGCTCTCGAGCATGCTCTCGCCGGCGCCGAAAGCGCTATACGACCAGATGGAAGTGATACCGGCGGGAGTGTTCATCTTCCCGACGGTAGCGGTGCGGGCGGCGAAGGCGGAGCTGGCAAATGATGCGATACGGCGAGTGAGTGCAAGGGTTTATCCGGAGCGCCGCTGCCGCGGACACGGCTGTTCCGCGACGCAGTGAAATTCGATTTGAGCCGGGAGCGGCTACTGGGGAGCGTGTCGGGCGGATTTGCGCTGCTGGCGCTGGTGCTGCTGGGAACGGGGCTATACGGGATCCTGAGCAGGGTGGTGGCGGAACAGCGGAGAGAGATTGGGATACGGATGGCACTGGGCGCAGGACGCGAACAGATTGTGAATGGGCTGGCGAGACGGGCGTCCGTGCGGATTGCGATTGGCCTGGCAGGAGGCGCGGTGCTGGCGGGCGTGACGGCGAAGTACCTGCAGCCGCTGCTGTTTGGGGTGAGCTTTGAGAGTCCGCGGATTGTAGGGGCGACGATCGCGGTGCTGCTGGCGGTGCTGGCGGTGGGGTTCGTGGCGCCCGCGGTGCATGCGGCGTCGATTGATCCGGCGGAGGCGATTCGGGAGGAATGAGGAGCTTAGGTTTTAGGTTTCAGGAAAAGGGGGGCGGGGGAGGCTGTTAGCTCTTAGCTGTTAGGGAAAGCAAGTGCTTCGCTGCGCTCAGCATGACAAGAGAGAGCTGTAAAGACTGACGCGGTAGTGTGGGCTGGCGCGAGAGAGGAAATCCCAGGTTTGGAAAATCGCCAAACCTGGGGCACCCGGTTATTCGAGGGCGACCGAAATTTTCTTTTTGTCGGGGTCGAGCGTGGTGATGCGGAAGGTGCGGATTTGGCCGGGCTTTAGCTCATTCGTGCTCGCGCTGATGGTTCCCCCGGACTTCCATTTGCTTTGCAGCATCGACGAGAGCGACGAGAGATCGGCTTTGCTCGAGGTGGTCGCGGCTTCGGCTTGCGGCTTTTGGGTGAGGGTAGCGGCGGCTTGAATGCCTTCGCCTAGCTCGGCGCGGCCGCGGTCGCCGTTGACATCGAGGAGGCGGCCGCTGACGACGTCGCCGACCTTGTGCTCCGCGATGTATTCATCGAGGCCGGTGGGGATGAGCTGCTTCATGCTTAGCTTGATCTGGCGCTTCTCGGGATCGATCGCCAAGACCATGGCCTGTACCGTCTGGCCGAGTTTGACGATGTCTTGAGGGTGATCGACGCGCTTATCGCTGAGCTCGCTGACGTGGACCATGCCTTCGACGCCTTCGGTGAGCTGTACGAATGCGCCGAATTTCTGGACGCTGGTGACCGGGCCTTCGACGACGGTGCCGGCAGCGAAGCGCTGGGCGGCGTCTTTCCACGGATCGCCGAGAGCCTGCTTGAGGCCGAGGGCAATGCGCTTGTCGGCGGGATTGACACTGAGGATCACGGCTTCGACACTGTCGCCGGACTTCAGCATGTCGCTGGGCTTGCGAACTCTCTTCGCCCAACTCATTTCCGAAACGTGAATCAGGCCTTCGATGCCGGGCGCGAGTTCGACGAAGGCGCCGAAATCCATGAGGCGCGAAACGGTGCCGCGAACGCGCTCGCCAACGGTGTACTTCCCTGCTACGGAATCCCATGGGTGCGGCTGGAGCTGCTTGAGGCTGAGCGAAATGCGATTCTTGTCGCGATCAATCTTTAAAACTTTAGCTTCGATTTCCTGACCGACAGTGAGGACGTCCGCGGGATTGTTGACGCGGGACCATGAGATTTCGGCTACGTGGAGGAGGCCGTCGACGCCACCGAGGTCGACGAAGGCGCCGTAGTCGGCGAGGCTGCGGACAATGCCGTGGACAGTTGCGCCTTCCTGCAACTCATCATAGCGGCGGCCTTGGCTGGCGCGGACTTCTTCTTCCAAAACGGCGCGGCGATCGACGACTACGTCTTCGTCGGCTACATCGAGCTTGGTGATGCGACAGCGGATTTCGGAGCCTACGAGTTTCTCCATCTCGGCGGCATCGCGGGTACCGGTGCGCGAGGCAGGCATAAAGGCGCGAACGCCGACGTCGACGGTGACGCCACCTTTGATAACGCCGGTGACGGTGCCCATGATGGTGGTTTTGTCAGCGAAAGCACGTTCGAGGGCGGACCAGTCGGTGGGGATGGCGACGCGGGTGCGCGAGAGGAGATAGAAGCCGCCTTCGGGATCGCGTCCGGCGACAGAGACGAGGAGCTTGTCGCCAACGTTGACGGGCTTGGTGAAGACGGAGACGGGGAGCGTGCCTTCGGTCTTGTAGCCGATGTCGATGAAGACGAATTCGTCGTTGATGGAGACGACGGTGCCTTCGAGCTGGCCTTTACCGGCGCGGTGGGAGTCGTATTGCTTGAGGATGTCGGAGAAATTCTCGGAATCAGACATGAAAAAGACCTGGTGGAGTAAGGAAAAGGATAACAGGTTCGAGGGTGGGCGAGCCGGGAAGCGGCCCGGGTGGAGAGCATAGGAAGGGGTTTACGCCGGAATCGTGGCGCGACGGGCAGCCCGTAGCGAAATTCGACATCCAACCAGAAGGTACAGATCACTGGAGGGTGAACATGGGACACGGGATTATCGCCTGGATCATCATTGGCATCATTGCCGGCTTTCTTACGGGGAAGCTGATGAAGGGCTCGGGATATGGCGCGTTTATGGACATGGTGGTGGGATTGGTGGGAGCGCTGATTGGCGGGTTCCTGTCGAGCCGTATGGGGATGGGCGACGCTGGCGATCATGGAATGATCGGGAGCATCATCATCGCGGTGATCGGGGCGGTGGTGTTGACGCTGCTGCTGCGGTTGGTGACGGGCCGGCGTACGGCGAATCTTTAGCGTTCTGAGTAGCGAGAAAACCCCAGCTGAGGCTGGGGTTTTTGATGTCCAACGGAGGGAACAAAAGCTAGCTCCGCTCCGAATGCGCATCGTTATGCATTCTCCGGTCGTCATGACGTTCTTTAGAAAAAACTATTCCCACTCGATGGTGCCAGGGGGTTTGCTGGTGATGTCGTAGACGACGCGGTTGATTCCCTTTACTTCATTCACGATGCGGTTGGAGATCGTCTTGAGGACTTCGTGGGGGAGCGGGACCCAGTCGGCGGTCATGCCGTCTTCGCTGTGGACGCAGCGGATGGCGCAGGTGTAGGCGTAGGTGCGCTGGTCGCCCATGACGCCGACGGACATCACCGGCAATAGCACGGCGAAGGATTGCCAGATTTTCGTGTAGAGGCCGGCTTTTTTGATTTCGCTGACGACGATATGGTCGGCGAGTTGGAGGAGCGCTACGCGATCGGAGGTGACTTCGCCGAGGATGCGGACGGCGAGGCCTGGGCCGGGGAATGGCTGGCGCGAGAGGATGTCTTCGGGCATGCCGAGGTCGCGGCCGATGCGGCGGACTTCGTCTTTGAAGAGGTCGCGAAGGGGCTCGATCAATTTCAACTTCATTTTTTCGGGCAGGCCGCCGACGTTGTGGTGGCTTTTGATGACTTGCGACGGGCCGCGCACGGATTGCGATTCGATGACATCCGGGTAGAGCGTGCCTTGGACTAGCCAGTGGACTTTGCCGCTGGTTTGCTCGATGCGGTGGGCTTCTTGATCGAAAACCGTGATGAACTCGTTGCCGATGATTTTGCGTTTCTTCTCGGGCTCGGTGACGCCTTTGAGCTTGCCGAGGAAGAGGTCGGTGGCGTCGACGGCGTCGATGTTGAGGCCAAGCTTGTCGCGCAAGTTCTTCTGGACGGATTCGAATTCGTTGAGGCGGAGGACACCGTTGTTCACGAAAATGCAGGTGAGCTGCTTGCCGATGGCCTTGTGGACGAGGGTGGCGGCGACGGAGCTGTCGACACCGCCGGAGAGGCCGCAGATGACGTGATCGGTGCCGACCTGGTGGCGGATGCGCTCGACGGTTTCATCGATGAAGCGGGCGGGGGTCCAGTTCGGTTTGATTTTTACGATCTCAAAGAGGAAGTTGCGGAGGATCTCGGTTCCCTGCCGGGTGTGGTGGACCTCGGGATGGAACTGGATGGCGAACCAGTTCTTCGCGAGGTTGTGCATGCCGGCGATGGCATTGGGCGACTCGGCGAAGAGGGTGAAGCCGTCGGGGAGCTTGTCAGCTTCGTCACCGTGCGACATCCAGACCTGGAGAGGGCCGGTGAGACGGGCGAAGAGCGGGGATTCGTGGGTGATGTGGACTTCGGCGTGACCGTACTCGCGCTTGTCGCCGGGGCGGACGTGGCCGCCGAGGTTGTGGGTCATCCAGTGAAGGCCGTAGCAGATGCCGAGCACGGGGAGGCCGAGGTGAAGGACTTGCGGGTCGGCGGGCGGGGCGTCGGCGTCGTAAACGGACGAGGGGCCTCCGCTAAGGATGATGGCGGCGGGATTGTATTTGTGGATTTCGTCGAGCTTGGCGGTGCAAGGGAGGACGACGGAGAAGACGTTCTGTTCACGGATGCGGCGCGCAATAAGCTGGGTGTATTGCGAACCGAAGTCGAGAATGACGATTGATTGGGTGTCCACGTATGAGTCTGCCAGAGTGCGTGGATAGTGTAAAGGGGGCTGTTGGCAGTTGGCTATTGGCTGTTGGGAAAGGCGGGTGTCAGGTGCCAGGTGTCAGGAGGGGCGGCTTGGGTGCGTACTCGTCGGCGGGACTCGATCGCGGAAACTCTGCGATTAGGGAGGGGTGCAATTCTTGGTCGGCGATTTCGATGTAGGCGGCGTAGCGGGCGACGAAAAGGACGTCGGCTACTGCGCAGTAGATGAGGGTGAGCACGATTGAGGCGCCGAACACGAGGAACTTGGGGAACACGTGTAGGAAACCGAGCGGGACGAAGGCGACGCCGCTCATGAAGATGAACCAGACTAAGCGGATGGCTAGATGGGCTAGGTTCAGGCCGATGAGACTGCCGGCGCGATCGCGGGTGAGGCACCAGGCGGCCAGGGTGGCATCGGAAAATGGGAGGTGGTCTCGGAGAGCATAGATCGGGGCAAGGAGGAGCACCCAGTTGAAGAACGAGAGGATGGCGGCGGCGACTAGGAACATCGCCAGGAACAACATGAGGAATGCGCCAGGATGCGTCTCTTCGCCGGTGGTGGTGACGCGCGAGGCGATGAGGGCGGCGAAGAAGTAGGCGGCGAGGCCGACCCAGAGGAGAGCTACGCGGACGAAATGGATCGCAGCGATGGCGCGGAAATTTGAGCGAACTTCGCGGCGCTCGTCGTAATTCGTGGCGGAACGTTCGAGTAGGACGCGGGTGGTTGCGGTTCGTCCGATGGTGGCGGTGAGGATCCAGAGAAATGAGAGGCTGACGCCGACTATGAGGCCGAGCTTGATTAAGACTGGGCCTTTGCCTTCAAAGAGCGTGCGCAAGGCGTAGCTGATGAGTTCGGGATTGAGGCTGCGGAGCAGAAACTGGTTGGCCTTGGAGACCTCGACAGAGCGGAGGAAAACCAGGGTTGCCCAGATGAAAAGCGCGGTGGCAATGCCGCCGAAAAGCCAACGCCATGCGATCTCGGCAAGCGAAACGGAAGGCTCGCGACGGGTGGAGCGGAAGCCGCGGGCGAACGGACTGGGGCGCATTCGAAAAGGATACAGGTGATTAGTAACTAGTAGTTAGTGATTCGAGGAATGCGAGAGGAGGTTGCAGCTCTTAGGCTTCAGGAAAAGCAGGGCGCTTCGCTGCGCTCAGCATGACAAGGGACGGTGACGGGAGGGGCCGAGCATCGTGGGACGAAAATCCCCGCCATCTCACCAAAAACGTGAGACAAGGGACGGTCACCCGCAGGCGAAATTGGCGAGGCGGCGCGGGATGATTTAAGCTGGCAGGTCTGTGATCGGACTGTTAAATCGCGTTCAGCCGCTGGGATTGCTGGTGCTGCGAGTAGTGCTCGGCATCATCATGGCGGTGCATGGCTGGCAGAAAATCCATGGCGGGATGAACCATCACGTGGAGATGGTGATCCACCTGGGGATGCCGGGCTGGCTCGCGTATCTCTCAATCGCGGCGGAGTTCTTTGGGGGGCTGCTGCTGATTGCGGGCTATGCCACGCGGATCGCGGCGTTCTTCGTGCTGGTGGACATGCTGGTGGCGCTGCTGAAGGTGCACCTGCATAACGGGTTGACCGGACAAGGTGGATACCAGATGGTGCTGGCGCTCTCGGCGATGGCATTCGCGATCATTTTTACGGGCGCCGGAGCGATTTCGCTGGATTGGCTGATTGGGGAAAAGGGAAAGTAATAAGTCGAACTGAATCGACCAGTTTTCATCAAAAGAAATCGCGCCAAGTAAACATTGCGAACTAGTGGGGCGTTGCTACCGTGGAAAGCTCGAAGACCCGATCGATGAATTTCGCGTGTTCCGCAATATACGAGCTGCGCAGATGATTGCTGTCTTTGTATGACGGCGTTCCGTCTGCACTCGTGGCTTGGCATGTCGAGCTGCCACACAGGTCCGGAAGAGGGTCAATGATTTCTGCGCCGCTGTTTTTTACGGTGGCCATCAGCTTGATACGGACCGGATTGCTCTCCATAAGTATTCTGTCGGCAGCGCGCGAACTGGGGAACCCGGTAAAGCGGGAGATATTGTTCTTCGGATCAAGGAAATCCGATTCAGGGTTGGAGAGAAGAACGTACACCTGTTTGCCCTGAGCTCGGAGCGAGCGGATTACCTCGCCAATATCCGCCAAGGCTAAATCGACCAAACTGGCCTCTTGCTGCGGAGCACGGTCAGGCAACCGACTTGCGACACCGCGCGCAGAGTCAGAAGCCACCGCGTGACCGAGATACATCTCCCAATAGCCACCAATGACTACAGTTTTTATGTCCGGACGACGGGCTGAAGCCAGAGCAAACTCGAAGAAGGCGGGGCAGTTATATCCGGCGATGAACCGGTCGAAGTAGCGCAGCGGAGGACAACCGGCTTTTGTGACAAAAAACGCCGGAGCGATTTTCCCTTGATTGTGATCTTCGAGAAACTTAATCCGGCTGTAGTACTGCTCCATGTGCGAATCGCCCCAGAACATCACTTTTGCGTCGGAGCTCGAACCGACCAGAGCTCCGTGATATTCAGTGGATTTGCCGAGTCTGCCGAAGTTGATGCCGAAGGGATAATTCCAGTCCTGAGTGGCGGCAACGGTCTCCTGAACGGGAGTGCCATGAAGACGCGGAGTTATACGACCGTCCAAAAGTCCTACTATTCCTACTGCGGCCACGCCCGCCAGAAGCACCCACGGGACCTTCCAGCTGGGATGATGGCGCAACGGAGATTCCACGAACTTGTAGGTGAAGTATGCGAGCCCGACCGAAATTAAAATGGCGATTACCGAGATCCACCACTTATAGCCATTCCAGCGCAGCAGGCGCGCATAAAAAAGAAGAGGCCAATGCCATAGATAGAGCGGATAGCTGATCAATCCGACAAAGACCATCGGCCTGGAGGAGAGAACGAGGCGGTTTATCCAGGCATTCGGTCCGGCAGCAATCGCGAAGAGCGCCCCGGCAATGGGAAGAGCTGCCCAAATTCCGGGAAATGGCCGCCGCCAATCAACGATCAAAGTCGAAGCGACGAGGAGAGCGAAGCCACAGAAAGATAGAACGCCCGCAACGCGATCGCCGCTGGTGCGCTCCGCCGGCATCCGACGAGATGCGACTAGGTACGCCGCGAGGCCTCCAGACTCGAGTTCCCAGAACCGTGTTCCAGGGAAATAGAAAACCGTGGTCGGCCTGAGATGAATGAACGACACATCGAGGACGAAGGAGCCGACGAGCAGCAAAGATAAAATCGGCATCAAGCTCGAACGACGTTTCCAAAGCAGGCAGAGCACGAGGGGCCACGCCAAATAAAACTGCTCTTCGATTCCGAGAGACCAGAGGTGAAGGAGCGGGTTAGCCTCCGCCTGAAAATAGCTTTTGCCTCGAAGCATATAGAGGTTCGAGGAAAAGGCAGAACCAGCGAAGACGTTCCTGCCCAACTCCCTGAATTCGTCAGGCAACAGGAACATCCAACCGACAACGAGCGACGCCAACAAAACGACGCTAAGAGATGGGAATATTCGCTTTATGCGTCGTTGATAAAAGTTCGCATAGCTGAACCTTCCGTTCTGAAGCGATCGCACGATAATCCCGGAAATCAAGAACCCCGAGATTACGAAGAAGATGTCAACCCCAACAAATCCACCAGGAAGGACATTCGGGAAGGCGTGGTAAAGCAATACGGAGATGATCGCGATCGCGCGGAGGCCGTCGATGTCAGGACGGTACGCCGGAGCGCTGGATACGCGCGCGCCTTCCTGGAAAATAACTTCGATCTGCTTAGGAGCTGTAGCCAACGAGATCCTCTCCTCCATCTTCCGAGAATGTGGAATTGAGCAATGATGCTGCTCATCGCTGCGCAGGCGTGGGCCTCCCTCGGACAGCGCAAACCTGTCGTGCGAGCTTGGAAATCTCGCTAGCTGATTTTGCGGCGTACGAGAATGTTGTGGCGAATCACGGGATTATATCGCCGCGGGGCTTGAAAGCAATAGATCGAGATCATCAGCTCCAAATCCTTAATCCGAGAAGCGCCACAGCACATCTCAGCTGTTTCCCTCATTACAATCATTCCCAGGATTCGGCGCACCGTGCCGGCAAACCCGGTATTCATACGGGTCGAAAATGATACAAGCCGCTGCAATCAACGGGATGAATGAACCAGCCCACTCCTGGGACTCGTTTGTCGACGCGCGCATAGCGTCAGCATGGGCCGTTCTCCTGAGAAGTGGCGCATGGTAGGATGAAGGCAATTCTCACTTCAAACGGCATTCTCTGAGACCCATCCGCACAGTGATGCTCGACGGAAGCCGCACCTACTAAATGCGCGGCGAACAGCAGAGCCAAATCTGTGTGATCTGGCACCTTGGTGAGTGCTCGAGCCGGAAGAAGGTACTGGTTCTCTATGTGCGGAATTGTTGGATACGTCGGTAAAAAAGAGCCGGTACGCGTCATTCTGGAAGGGCTGCGCAAGCTTGAATATCGCGGTTACGATTCTGCTGGGATCGCGGTAGCGGGCAATGGCGACGGCCTGCAACTCCGCCGCGCCGAAGGCAAACTCCGAAATCTCGAAGACGTCATCCGCCAGAAGCCTATCGAAGGCACTTACGGCATCGGCCATACCCGCTGGGCCACGCACGGACGGCCGACCGAAGAGAATGCCCATCCGCATCGCGACTGCACCGGGCGGATCGTCGTGGTGCACAACGGGATTGTCGAGAACTACGTCCAGCTCAAGAAGCAATTGATCGCCGACGGGCACAAGTTCGTCACCGAAACTGATACCGAAATCATCGCGCACCTTATCGAGAAATACTTTCTGCCTGGCGGCAAGCGTTCGGATGTGCCGCTGGAAGAGGCGGTGCGCAAGGCTGTTCGCCAGCTCACGGGTGTCTTCGCCATCTCGGTGATTTCCGCGGATGAGCCAAACAAGATCGTCTCCGCCCGCTTCGGACCGCCTGCCGTAATTGGGTTGGGGGAGAACGAGTTCTTTGTTGCCAGCGATGTGCCCGCGCTGCTCGAACACACCCGCAACATGTTCTTTCTCGCTGATGGCGATCTCGCCGTTATCACCCCCGCTGGGGTTCGCGTCATGGACTTCGACGGCAATACTGTCGAGCGCAAGCCGCAGAGGGTGCTGTGGGACCCGATCATGGCGGAAAAGGGCGGCTTCAAGCATTTCATGCTCAAGGAAATCTACGAGCAGCCGCGGGCCGTCCGCGACACTACTCTGGGCCGCGTTTCCCTCGATACCGGCAAGGTCTTCCTCGACGAGATGAGCATCACCGCAGAAGACTTTCGTAATTTCGAGAAGGTCTACATCGCCGCCTGTGGAACCAGTTGGCACGCTGGACTAGCGGCCAAGTTCATGCTGGAGCGCCTCGCCAAGGTCCCAGTCGAGGTTGACTACGCCAGCGAGTATCGCTATCGCGATCCGCTCGTCGGAACAAAAGATCTCACGGTGCTGATTACGCAGTCCGGGGAAACCGCGGACACGATCGCGGCCCAGCGCGAGTCGAAGGCGAAGGGCTCCAAAACGCTGGCTGTTTGTAACGTTGTGGGCTCGATGATCGCACGAGAGGCGGCAGGCACCGTTTATACGCACGCTGGGCCAGAGATCGGCGTGGCTTCGACGAAGGCCTTCACCGCGCAGCTCACGGCGCTGTTCCTGCTCGCGCTGCATATGGCCGAAGTGCGCGGAAAGATCTCATACGACGAAGGCCGACGCTACATGGAACAGCTTACGCAGCTTCCCGGCAAGCTGGAGCAAGTTCTCAAACTCGACGGCGAGACCGAAGAGCTAGCGAAGAAGTACTTCCGAGTCAGCGATTTCCTCTTTCTCGGCCGCGGGATTCATTACCCCATCGCCCTTGAAGGCGCGCTCAAGCTGAAAGAAATCTCGTACATTCACGCTGAGGGCTATCCGGCTGGCGAGATGAAGCATGGGCCGAACGCGCTGATCGACGAGAACCTGCCGGTTGTGATCATCGCCACGCAGGACACTACCGACCCGAATTCGGTTCTCAAATACGAAAAGACGATCTCGAATCTGCAAGAAGTCAAAGCACGAAGCGGGACCGTCATCGCGCTGGCGACGGAAGGCGACCCGCACATAGCTCAGCACGCGGACCATGTTGTCTATTTGCCCGAGGTTCCGGAGCTGCTCTCGCCGATCCTTGAGATCGTGCCGCTGCAACTGCTCGCCTATCACATCGCGGTGCGCAGGGGTTGTGACGTTGATCAGCCACGCAACCTGGCGAAATCGGTGACTGTGGAATAGTAGGTCATTCTCCGCCGCCGCCGCTGCGTCCGAGACAACATCTGCGCAAATGAAATGGGACCGGGTAGCCCCGGTCCCAAGCTTGACGAAAGGTCGCGGATGACTAT
This sequence comes from Candidatus Korobacter sp., assembly GCA_036501185.1. Classification (GTDB taxonomy): domain Bacteria; phylum Acidobacteriota; class Terriglobia; order Terriglobales; family Acidobacteriaceae; genus Korobacter. Next base: position 26,491 of record DASYAU010000097.1, read on the forward strand.
CCGGCGACTGTGCTCAAGGATTTGGCCTGTTCGAGGACCTGCGATTCAATCCATCGGTAGGTCCGCTCGAGTCCTTCGCTAAGCGGACGCGTGGGCTTCCATCCCAGGCGCTCGGCGATCATGTGATTGTCGGAGTTGCGACCGCGAACGCCGGTGGGACCAGAAATGTGCTTAATGTTTACGCGCTTTCTTGCGATCTGCATGACCATGGCTGCCAGCTTGTTGATGGTGACCATCTCTTCGGAACCGATATTCACCGGCCCCATGAATTCGGATTCCATGAGACGTCGGACGCCATCGACGCACTCGTCGATGTAGAGGAACGAGCGAGTCTGCTCGCCATCGCCCCAGAGTTCGATCTCACCGCCGTTAGAAGCAGCGGCGATCTTGCGGCAAACTGCGGCGGGAGCTTTCTCTTTTCCACCCTGCCAGGTACCTTCCGGCCCAAAGATGTTATGGAAGCGGGCGACGCGCACTTGGATTCCATAGTTTCGTTGATAGGAAGCGTAGAGACGCTCGCTGAAAAGTTTTTCCCATCCGTATTCGCTGTCGGGGGCGGCGGGATAGGCGGAGTCTTCCGAGCACTTCGGGTTATTGGGATCGGTTTGGTTGTAGGCGGGATAAATGCACGCCGACGACGAATAGAAAAATTTCTTCACCCCGGCCTTGCGACCTGCGTCGAGCATGTTGAGGTTGATGGTCGCGGAGTTGTGCATGACGTCGGCATCGTGTTCGCCGGTGAAGATGTAACCGGCTCCGCCCATGTCGGCGGCAAGCTGGTAAATTTCGTCGATGCCGGTGACGACCGAACGGACGATGCTCTGTTCGCGCAGGTCGCCGATGACGAAGTCGTCGGCCGCAGTAGGCGCGAACTCGGGATATTTCAGATCAACCCCGCGAACCCAGAAACCCTCTGATTTTAAACGCTTTACGAGATGGCTGCCGATGAAGCCGCCAGCTCCACCGACCAGTACTTTTTTCATTGAAGAACCCTCAGCGGAAGTGAAGAAGTGAGGCCATTATACCAACGCTGATCGGCGTGATTCGACCAAAATCGGCCCACGCACTGCCTTGGAACCCTCCTAGAAACGCGCTCGCCAAGACCTTAGCTTTGTAGACGTACGACGGAAGGACACGAAAAAGAGCGGGAGAGTTCCCGCTCTTACAAAGTAAACTGACCGCCAATTAACAACGAACGATGTTGGCTGCGGTCATGCCCTTGGTGGCATTACGGCTGTCAATAACAAGTTGCGACTCCTTAACGATCCGCTGGTAATCGTAATCGGAGTGGTCGGTTACGATGACCACGGCGTCGAACCTGCCAAGGTTCTCGAGCGGAGTATTCGTCATGTTCAAGTCGTAGTGGCGGCCATGACCGACAGTTGCGAAGTAGGGATCGTTATAGAAGACTTCAGCCCCACGCTGGCGCAACAATTCGATGATTGTGAGCGATGGGGATTCACGAAGGTCGTCGATGTCCTTTTTGTAAGCCAAGCCGAGAACCAGCACCTTCGATCCGTTCATCGCTTTTTTGTGGCCGTTCAAAGCTTCCGCGGTTTTCTCAATAACGTAATACGGCATGGCGATGTTCACTTCGCCGGCGAGCTCAATGAACTTCGTGCGGAAATCGAATTGTTTCGCCTTCCACGATAGATAGAAAGGGTCGATGGGGATGCAGTGGCCACCGAGGCCCGGACCGGGATAAAAGGCCTGGAAACCGAAAGGCTTTGTCTTGGCGGCGTCGATCACTTCGAAGATATCGATGTCCATACGATGGCAAAGCTGCTTGAGTTCATTCACGAGCGCGATATTCACGCATCGGTAGATGTTCTCGAGGAGCTTGGTCATTTCAGCCGCAGCCGGCGAGGAGACGAGAACGACGCGGTTGAAGATGGTTCCATAAACCGCAGCCGCGATCTCTGAGGCCCGCGTTCCTACACCGCCGACCACCTTCGGGATATCACGCCGGGCGACGGTGTCGTTGCCGGGATCTTCGCGCTCGGGCGAAAAGGCCACGAGGAAGCCGGTGTGTTCGCTATCGCGAGCCACCTTCAGCCCTCCGGGATTTCCCTTCTCCAGGAGAGGAACTACCACTTCCTCGGTGGTGCCGGGATACGTAGTGCTTTCCAGAATGACAATGTGGCCTTCACGGAGGCGCGGCGCGATCGCTTCAACGGTCTGGGTGATATAGCTCAAGTCGGGCTCGTGGAACTCGTTGAGGGGGGTCGGGACGCAGATGATGATGGCGTCCATGTCACGAATTTGATCGTAATTCGAGGTGGCAGCAAAGCCATGCTTCTGCGCAGCCTGGATCTCGGTTCCCGGAATGCGGACGATATACGAGCCGCCGCCGTTGAGTGCCTTTACTTTGCGGTCGTCGATATCGAACCCGGTGACCCGGAAACGCTCCTCACTGAACAATAAGGCCAGTGGCAAGCCGACATAACCCATGCCAACGATGCCGATACGAGCTTCGCGTGTGTCGATCTTGCGCTTCAGTTCTTCAGTCAAACCTGTTGATTGCGGGTTCATGAGTTCAGTATCTCTCTAGTGTCTGATTTTCCCGGGTCACGAAAGGAGCAGTGACCTTTGGAACTGGGGATTGAGTGGAGGAGTGCCGTTATTTTACCAGCCGCTGCAAAATAATGCGGCTGCGAAGAGAATTTCCAATTAAAAGGGCCGATGGATGCCCGGTCCTGAGGAGAGAGGAAGCCGTAGGGAAGCCGTAGAGCGGAAGGAGTCTCCGATTCCGGCGTATATAATGACCTAAACCTCGCATATGATTGGTAGTGCAGAATCGAAAGCTCAGATTGGCCTGAACCTACTGTTTTTGCGGCCCGGCCGAGTGGGCGGCACAGAGACATATGCACGAGGGTTGGTCGAAGGCTTTCTGAGCTTGAGGCTTCCCTACCGTTTCAGCCTTTTCCTGAATTCCGAAGCATACCCTACATTTGCAGAGTTGGATTCTGAACCGAATTTTCAGCGAATTCTATGCTCGGTACCGCTGAACCCGTCGCTGCGCCACGTTTGGGAACAGATCTATTTTCCTGGACTAATCGAGAGGCATTCGCTCGACCTCTTTCATTCTTTGGCGAATGTCATACCATTCCGCACGCGCTGTAAGACAATCGTCACCATCCACGATTTGCTTTATAAGGTGTTTCCTTCCGGAATTTCGTTTATGCGGCGAAACGTGCTGGGAGCCTTGACAACGGCATCCGCACGTCGCGCGGATCTCATCATCTCCGTCTCGCACAATTCGCAAAACGATATTGAAAAATACCTTCATATTCCGGGGGCGATAATTCACGTGACTCCCGAGGGTCCTGGCCAGACGCTGCAAGTTGTGGCGCCATGGGAAGAAGTGCGACGGAAATACCAGGTACCCGAACCATACTTTCTTACGGTGGGAACTGCGCCGCACAAACGTGTAGACCGAATTGTGTTGGCGGCGCGGATTTTGCGTGAGGAAAGGAAATTTCCCGTCTCCGTGGTAACTACCAGTCCCACAAGAGACACGCCGGGCGGGAACGGCATTGTGAAACATTTTGGCTTCGTGCCTCCGGAAGACCTCGCGTGTCTATACAAGCATGCGATCGCACTGATCTGCTTCTCCGACATGGAAGGTTTCGGACTCACCCCCCTGGAAGCGATGGGTCTTGGTACCCCAGTTGTGGCCTCAAATGCCGCTGCGATTCCCGAGGTTTTCGGCGATGGAGGAATCATAGTGGAACACGGCGACACGACCGCGCTAGCCGAGGCAATGTGGAACATCGCGATCGACAAGCGGCTGCAGACCGAGGTCCGCGAACGTGGACACGCAAGAGTCGCCAACTTTTCCTGGATGGGGTGTGCTGCAGAAACCGCCCGGGCTTATGCTGAAGTGCTGGGAAAGGGAACTCGCTAAATTTCTGCTGACGTCGACGAAATGTTCTCGGCGCCGGACTTGAAGAGTTCGCGAAATCGCCCGTTCGAGTCGGCGAGAATTGTTCCGAAATCGCCTGACTGCACGATTTTGCCACCGTCGAGAACGTAAATTAAATCAGCAAATTGGAGTGTAGAGAGACGGTGCGCGATGAGCAGCACAGTTACATCGCCGCGTAAGCGCAGAATAGCTTCGAGTACACGGCGCTCATTTTCGGAATCAAGGTTGTTAGTGGCCTCGTCGAGAATGAGGACGGCGGGACGGCGCAGGACGGCCCGCGCGAGAGCGATCCGCTGGCGTTCACCATTGGAAAGAAGGACACCACGATCGCCCACGATCGTCTCGAGGCCCGCGGGAAGATCGAGGACAAAATCAGCCGCCACAAGTTTTAGAGCAGCGTACATTTCGGCTTCCGACGCATCGGGTTTAGCCCAAAGCAGGTTGGCTTTAACCGTGTCGTGAAACAACACCGTGTCCTGGGCTACGTAGCCGATCTCCTTGCGCCACGCCGCACTGCTCGCCGGAGACAGTTCCGCCGTGTCCACCGAAATGGCGCCAGACTGCGGATGGAACAATCCCATTAGCAAGTCAGCAAGGGTGCTTTTGCCGGCGCCGGAAGGTCCAGTGATCGCTGTGATTTTCCGGGCGGGGATGCGCAAGGAAACGGAATCTAGAATTTCGCGTGCGTCCGGCGAGAACCGGAAGGACACGTTGCGAAAACGGATGGCTTCCTGCAATGGAAAGGTAACGTCAGGCGATAATGGCTCGGCTTCTTTCTCGAGTTCACGAACGAATGTCTGAATTCGGGAGTTCGCCGGCAGATTTGCGACCACCGACTGGGCAGTCGCGTAGACGCTACCTAGCTTGGGCATCAGTCGCGCGCAAAGGGCCAGGAGGAAAACGACACTGGCCGCAGGATAGGAACGGTACACCAGGGCAACGTACAAAAGCGCGATCAGGATGATGAAACTAGCCGCCTCAAACCAGAGATTCGCGGCGGATTCACGACGAATGATCTCGAGGTACAAGCGTGAAGCACGGCGGACCAGGCGAACAAAGATATCCAGATCGCGGTCTTGGGCATCGTAGGTCTTCACCGCCTTAAGGTTTTGCAGGTGATCAAGAGCCTCCCCCGTGAGATGCGTCATCTCTCGATTTGCCACGGTCGCTGCGCGATGAACCGCCGCAGTCTTGGCGCGCAAGAGCACCGCGAGCATTACTCCGGTACACATCAGCAGAAGGGTCAGCTTCGGGGAGAGCAGGAACGCGAGCGCCGAGTACAGCACCACACTGAGCAACCCGGAGAGCAAGGTCAGCAGCGCATACGCGGCGAGCAGGAGACGCTCGTGCTCTGTAGTTAGCAGCGAGAGCAGTTCTGCAGAACGTCGCTGAACGACCGCCGTCCACTTGGCACGAAGAATCGCGTTGTAAACACTGATGTCAGTCCGGGAGACGAAATCCAGGACGGTTTCATAGACCCAGATATGCTGCAGGCGGTTCAACGCCGCTCGCAGCATAATCACGCTTGCAAAAAGCACCAGTACGGTGGCGAGGGGCAGGTGATCGCTCAGCCCAAGGTGTGTAAGTAATGTCAATAAGCGGGTCGCGTACCGACCGGAGACGCCCTGATGAGTGAGATCGAAGCCCGCCAGTTGCAAGGTTGGCAGCAGCATAGCGATGCCGATGCCCTCGGTTAACGACACCAACGCCATCAGCAGCACCGCGATCGCGGATTTGCGCGGAGCGGTACGGACCATTGACGCCACAAAGTCGGTGAGCGCAGATCGCAAGGACTCGCTGGCCGGCTGTTTCGGTCCAGCTGTCATGAAGTTCGCAGATCCATCATTCTAAATTGGCTCACGGATGATCGAAGCGACGAATGATTGATATCGTACTCCGTCCCGGGAACTCGAGACACCACAAGAGCGTGACCGTAGTACCAGGCGGCCATTACCTTGACAACCATCCCCGAAGCTTTCTTGTGATCCGACCGCGAAGCGAAAACCGCAGCACGCCTGACTCCACCATCAAAGCGAAGTCGGAAGGCGAGGCCAGGGGATGAACCATCAGACGCTGCAACTGGTAGAGGTCCGTCGACAGTGTGTTCACGCCGGACAGAACCGAGAATGCCGACGTGAAGCGCGTCCGCACCTGCGCCTCGACGTGGCGGTTAATCAATCCAAAAGGATATGCGAAGGTGAACGAATGGGGGCCTAACAGATCGCCAAGTACCCGGATACTGCCGTCTAACTCAGCGGCGAGTGCATCCGGGGTCAACTTCGTAAGATCGAAGTGGCTCTGCGTGTGGCTGCCGAAGTCAACATTGCGCTTGGCCCAGGTTTGAATCTGCTCCTGGTCTGCCAACCGGAAGACACTCTTGCTACCGCGCACCTCGTTCCACTCATCCATCCCCCCAATCAGAGAAGTCACGACGAAGACAGTGGCGCGAAATCCAAATTTTTCCAGGATGGGCATTGCGTGGTCGAATATGTCGGAATAGGCATCGTCGAAGGTGAGCAGAATAGGCTTTTCAGGGAGAGGCTTGCCTTCTTGTACCCAGGCGATCCAATCGGACGGAGTTATGGTGGTGAAATGATTTTCTTTGAGCCAGACCACTTGCTGCTCGAACTGCTTCGGTTCGATTGTGAGCTCGAAGAATGACAGGGGGTTACGCGGACCGACATGATGGTACATGAGGACCGGCAACCTCGCTCCATACGCGCGTTCGAGGGCGTTCCACGATCCCGCTGCTTTCGCGCCGCTCGACAGAATTTCAGTGCGATAGCGGAGCTGCAAGGCACGCAGCCCAACACGACGGATAGCAGCCAGATTGCGAAGGGCCTCCGCCGCGCGAATGGTGGCGTTGAGTGCGGAATTGCCCAGGCCCGATTCGGCAAGCAGCTTTCTAATCCGGCGCTTTCGAGAGTTCCCTTGCCCGATGGCGGCGAATACCGAGTGTTTACGATTCGCAGGATGCTTCAGTCCGAGAAGCCATTCCGCACGGCCCATGCCGCGCGCATCCGACGTGATCATCGAGCGCGTACTTTTCGCATAAAACTCGTACGCGGTGGCCGACTTTGCCGAACGGAGTGCGACCCCGTGCTGGTGTAGCCGGAGCAGGAGCTCAAACCCTTCCTGCGGAAACGGCAAGGTCACATCAAAACCTCCCACCCGCTCGAGCAGGTCGCGACGCACCGATGTGTTGGCAAAGATCAGGAAGTCCTGCGGAATCTGCGCTCCGTTTGTCTCTGGATCAAAGCTTTGCTCGTGCCGCTCATACCACTGACGAGTGGCATCGGCAGCCAATGTGCGCGGACTTCCCTCGGCCAGGCGGAGAGTGCCGCGGACCATGCAAGGGTTGGGACTGCCGCGATGGACTATGAGATGTTCACCGAGCACGTCCGGTGAAAGTTGAATATCGTCATCCGTGAAGAAGACGAATTCGCCACGAGCTGACCCCAATGCGCGCTGGCGAGCAGCCGCCGGACCTTGGTTGGACTGAACAATTACCTGCAGGTCACATGCGGATGCCACGGAGGCGAGCATTCGCTGGGTCCCGTCGGATGATCCGTCCACAACAAGGATTACTTCGTACTGATCACCGGGAAAATTCTGCTGTAGAACAGTCGGCAGCGTCCTGGCGAGCACATCGCATCGGTTGTAGGTGGCGAGCACAACCGAGAAAACGGGACTAGACACCTGTGCGCCCCTCGTCTGCGGAGTTGCGCTGCAAAAGCGTTTCGACGTAGAAATCGACGGTATGACGAGTCACTTCGCGCAGGCATGGGTGGCGGGATAGAAAGTCCGCAACTGCGACGCCTCCTCGGAGCATCTTCCTTCCCCACCAGGAACTTTCGTATAGCTCCACGCCGCGGACATTCCCAATCAACAGGTACCCGCCGGGACGAAGAGCTTTCACGAGCTTTTCGCAAGCTTTCCTCAGATCGCCGGGACGCCGGAAGGTTTCGAGGACGCTGACCGCAACTACGAGGTCGAATTCTCCGGGAATGGAATCGGTTCGCAGATCAGCGTGACGATATTCCACGTTCGGCATTGGGTGATTGCGGCGTGCGCGCTCAAGGACGACAGGCGAAAAATCAAGTGCAAGGACACCGCTACAGCGTGATGATAACCACTCGGTAAAAGCGCCTTCATGACAACCAACCTCGAGCGCGTTCGCGAAAAGAGATTCGCCACGGGCAGCATCGAGCATGGCCGCTTCTCGCGCGAAACGCTCATAGCCATAACGGGGGATCGATGAGTAATGCCAGACGTCTTGCGACGAGGCGTGCAGAGCATTCAGTTGCCGTTGATTATGACGCGGGGTATCGAACATGGCAGCGAGAGCTTCTCGCGCAAAATAGTAGGAACCGCGAAGCCAACCGACACGTCGTAAGACCTGACGCAATCCCATTTACTGACGAGGAATTCCAAGAGCAATTTTCAGCGATTTGGCGGGGCTCCGCCATCTTTACAAGATGATAGCATTGGACATTTCCGAGAGTAGCCGCCTGAGAGAAAGCGCGCGCCGCGAGACCTGCGCTGATTGGTTGTGAGTGCTCTTGTGTTGAAAACCATCGATTGGCTCCGTAGGGCGGTCTACCGATCTCCGTGGATGATTGGGGGTTGTGCTTTCTTGGTGAGCGCCAGCGTCATGCTACTCACCAAAGCGTATGTCCTTCCCACAGCAGAGGATCATGTTGCATTCGGGTGGGGCGACCAGCAAGACTGCGGGCCTGCGAGGAGCGATGTCAAAACCATCCGATAGGCCCGCATTGCCCTCTCCGCCCGTCGAAAAGAGCGGATGGCCTTGGATAAGTGCCGACCGGGTCTCGACCCCGCCTGGGGAGTGGCCGCGGATCACAATCGTTACGCCGTCGCTGAACCAAGGGAAGTATTTAGAAGCGACCATCCGGTCTGTGCTGCTTCAGGGCTACCCAAACCTTGAGTACTTCGTGATGGACGGCGGCAGCCAGGACGGAAGCCTCGAAATTCTGCAGCGCTATGGTCCGTGGCTGGATTACTGGGTGAGCGAACCGGATGCGGGACATCCTAACGCGGTAAATAAGGGACTGAAGCGGGCAACCGGCTCTCTGCTAGGTTTTCTGAATAGCGATGACTTCCTCCTGCCCGGTGCGCTGGAAAAAATCGGGCGAGCACATACGCTAGATCGCGAAAAGCTCATTGCGGGGGACGTCATCGATTTTCGCGACGCGACGGGCGAGCAGCATCGGATTGGACAGTCGGGATTGAAGTTCAGGACTTTTGTAGAGGTGTGGCGCCAGGACGAGTGGCACCAGCCTGGAATCTTCTTCCCACGTACGTTGCTCGACAAAATTGGATTGTTCGACGAAACGCTTCATTTGGGGTTCGATTACGATTTTTTCTGCCGTGCCTTGCAGTACGCCGATGTGGCTCAACTCAACGAACCCGTCGCCATGTTCCGATTGCACGAACAATCCAAAACGGTTTCGAACGAGATCCTGATCGTGCGCGAACACCTGCAGATCTCCCGGCGGTATTGGCATCTCATTCCGGGTGTAGATGTTCGAGGCTATCGTCGATTCGCCGCCCAGCGAATGTTTTGCGCTGGAGTCTCACGTCTACGACATCGGAGGCCGCGAGCAGCGCGCTTGATATGGGAAGGTTTCGCTTCGCACCCGGGTTGGGCACTTATATCGGCAGTCAGGCAATTTCCGGGTTGGCTTCGCCGGCGTGCGACGCGGTCTTAACGGCAAGCTTGGAGATACCCGCCCTCCTCGTCGATGAGCGGTGACAACTTCGCCTCAAAGCCTCGAGACTGGAGCCAGGATACTAATTCTTGCGGATGATGTTCGTTCAGGCCTACGTGATACTCCATCGAAATACGTTGGATCTTCTTGAGTACACTGTCAGGCGTGCTGAAGAGGATGTCGTATTCCGCTCCTTCGCAGTCCATCTTAAGAAGGCGGCAGGTGTCGATCTTTTGTTCGCGAAAAATCGTTTCCAAGGTTAAAGAGGGAACGTTCTCGTTGGCTGTGAACACGCTGTGGTAATTGTCTCGCGAATAGATCGTGTTCCGAGCACCTTCGCCCCTGGCCTGAAGCTGGACGTGTCCGTTGTGATCGGTGCAACACGCTTCGACAAACGTGACATTTTGCAGGCGATTGTGTGCAATGTTGCGCCGCAGGTACTCCGCGCCGAGCGAAGAAGGCTCGACAGAAACGATGCGCGCCGCGGGCCAGCGCGTGGCGGCCCACACCGTGAATATGCCAACATGAGCGCCGATGTCGACGATCACATCGTTGGCAGACGCCTGAAGCCCGGATTGGTCATACCGGCGTTGTACCCAAACTTCTTCGAAGATGGGGAGTAAGGGTTCGGTGGAAGGCGCGGTAAGGGTGATGCCGCTGTTTAGCTTTATTTGGCTGATCCCCTGCATTCGTTTGCGGATGGGATAGCTGCAAATGCTGGAGAGTGTTGCGCTGCCGCGCAGCAGATAGCCAACGACGCGAAAATACTCCAAGCCTTTCCTGAAAATCGTTGGCATAGATTAAGTTCGTGAACAGAGATCGACGATTCCGGGAACCCTCACGCGTTTGCGAAGTTTCGAATCGGCGACTGTAGAATACAATTTAACGACTAATTCTTCGACTCGCGCTGCGAGAATCTGCAGATGGAGTCAACCTTTCTGTCATTACGAACGCTCAGGGATCGAACGGATGACGCGTACATCTACGCTGCAGTCAGGCGTATTGGTCATCCGGTTGCGGAAATCCCATCCTGCTTGATTTCGCATATTAAATCGTGGATTCCGATGCCGGTGATCTTCATGCGGTTCTGGCAAACATGAACACCATACCCGTCCTGCACGTTCTGAATACCGCAGCGGTTGGGGCATCGGCCATCGCCCGTAGTGTCCGAGGGCTCGCGCTGTACGAAGAACCGGGTCCTTACCAGATCAGCGCGTGCTTCCTGCAGCCAGGCCCTCTTGCGGCCGACTTTGAACGCGCGGGCATCGAAACGTTTGTGCTCTCGTGGAGCGGTAAAGCATCGCGCGCTGCGGCTGCTATGCGCTATTGGTCCCTGGTTCGCCGGCACAATTTTGCGATCATCCACCAACATCTTGGCGGACGCGTCCTGACGGAGATTGGGCGACGGGCTCGTCGCGCCAAAACTGTAATTCACGTACATTCGGCAGTGGTTGAAACCTCAGACACTCCTCTGGCTGCGAGCTTGCTTCCGGCGTGCGATCGCGTGGTTGCCAACTCATATGCAGTTGCAAGGGAGATTGGGATACCAAACGCTCAGGTCATTTATTACGGCGTGGATGCTGGCACCGAACGCCCGCGCCTTCACAACCACGAACGCGTGGTGCTGGGGACGGCCTGCCGCCTCGAGCCGGTCAGGCGGGTGTCGCGACTCTTAGAAACGCTTGCGATTCTTAAACATGATGCCGTATACAATTTTCGCCTGCAGATCGCGGGAGACGGCACCCTGCGGTCGGCCCTCGAAGCGCAAGCGCAGCAGCTCGGCGTCGCGCAGGACGTCGAATTTTTGGGGTGGTGTGATGATATGCAGTCGGTTATGGCGAACTGGGACATCTATGTCACCTCGCCTCGGGCTGAAGGTTTTGGGATGGCAGTCATGGACGCGATGGCGGCGGGTCTGCCCGTTGTTGCCAGGAATGTAGGCGGGTTGCCGGAACTCATCCTTCAGGGCCAAACCGGGCTGCTCGTCAACGAAGATAGTGCGCAGGCGTTCGCTTCCGCCATCGCCAGCCTTGCCGCCGATGAGACGAAGCGAGTCAATATGGGCAGCGCTGGACGACGGCGCATCCTAGCTGAATTTTCTGTCCGCCGAAATGTACAGAGCACGGTGCGTCTGTACGACGAACTCCTCAATTCTGGCGATACCGACAGAGGCGCCGTCAAGTGAATTCAATATCCAGCAATATCTCCGGACGCGAAGTCGCCACGGAATTGCTGACGGTGACCGTGGCGGTGCCCACGCGTGACCGGCCTGCGCAGTTGGAGCGATGCCTCCGCGCCTTACGGGAGCTCGAATTCCAGCGATTCGAACTCCTGGTTGCCAACAACGGGTTGGGGGAAGAGATAATCAAGGAGCTTTGCTCGGAATTTGGCGCGCGGTACCTGCGAGTAGACAATCCGGGTCTCAACATAGCTCGCAACCGCGCAGCCCTGGCATGTACCAGCGACGTTGTCGCTTATCTCGACGATGATGCCGTGGTTGAGCCAGGCTGGCTACCGAGCTTATTGCTCGATTTCAAAGATCCGAAGGTGATGGCAGTCACCGGTCGTGTGGATCCGATACGAACCGACACCGAGGCGGCGCGAATCTCTGCGCTCTTCATGTCGTCCCTGGCCGACCCCGCACGTCGGGTCGTACTCGACAAGGAATGCGATGATTGGTTTGCTCGCGCAAACTTTGGCGGAGTTGGAATTGGCTGCAACATGGCCCTTCGCAGAAGCGCTTGGACGACCTGGGGAGGTTTCGATGCCCGCTTGGACCGCGGGGCGGCGATCGCCGGATGGGGGGAGCACTTCGCTTTTTTTGAGTTGATCGACCAGGGATTTCGGGTGGTACACACGCCTGCGTCCGCCGTGCAGCACGGTGAGCCCGAGAGCCTCGAACAGGTTCGTAGCGCTTACCTGCGCGACCTGCGGGCCGTCAGCGCTTATATGGCAATGCTGTTTGCCGAGTTCCCACAACACCGCCGGGCATTGTGGGATTTTTGCATGGCCCGGTTCAGAAAGTCGCCTCGCCCATGGCGCTCGCGCGTAGAAGCGCCTCGACGACTGGTTCCGCGTTGGCGTTCCCTGCTGGCACTGATCAGTGGGCCGTTTCGCTACGCCGCATTACGCATTAAGAAGGGAACCCGCAAGCACCCACGCACATGAGAGGTCGAAGCAGGAGCTACTTGGTCGTCTTCGTGCCTTGATGCGGCCAGTAACTCAGCGTCAGCGAAGCGGTGAAATCGGACCTTCGGCCGGACGCGAGCAATGGGATCGTGTAGGCCTCATACTGCAGCATGCCGCCGGCCTGCCAGTGCGCACCGATTGCGTAATTGATATTGGTGCCGAAATCACTCTGGTGGGCGCCGCCGGGAATAAAGTCGGGCGCCACCATGTGATCTTTCCAGTACACCTGGACGGTGCGATCCGGAGCGAACCAGTAAGTGGAAGAAAGCTCGCCACCCTTGCCTTCGCGTCCGACCCAATCGCCTAAGAGCAAGCCTTCCATGGTGTAGCCATCGCGATAATTCGTGTTGGTGTAGAAGAAATAACCGTTGTCGTTTGGTTCGGTTGGCAATTGCGTGTACGCGCCCTCCGCGCGGAAATCGAGTCGCGGCAGTCCTGGGAGATGCGATAGATAGAAGCCAGGGTGATACGCCGTGCGGTTCGGCGCTGCCAGGGGCGATGGATCGTCGTCGACGAACGAGTCCAGGTAGATCGAAAGCCAGTTGCGGAGTCCAGGCACTTTGTAATTCACGTCGAGGCCGCCACGGCGATCGCCCGGATCGAGCAAAGCACCGTTCTGACTGGGCTGATCGCCTACGCTGAAGTATGTCTTGGCGAGGCGCTTGAAGGTCCACGGACGACCGAACCCGAATGACACGGTGGTGCGCGTAAAACCGATTTCCAAGTTCTTCGTTGGCATGATGCTGGCTTTTTCGCCGTGGAGATATGGCTGCCGCGGATAGAGGTGCCCTTTCATCTTGCCCATGAACATCTGGTACCGCAGTGGACCAAGGTACTTCAGGATCCAAGGCAGGGTGATTGGTTCAGCGGTATCGAACTTGAGCATATACATCGGGAGCACGTTGTCCGTCATGAGCATCGCGCTGCTCTCGCCGGGTCCCCACCAATTGCTCTCGCGTCCAAAACTGAGATACGCGCGTTTCCAACTCACGCCGAAGTAGGTATCCATCAATTCGCCGTTGTTCTGCGCTGCGTTATTGGGAATAGTCGGCGTCGGGTTATGGTCGATCGAAGCGAGAGTGGCGATTTGCCCGGGCGTGTACGCACCGATCCCGGGGCTGTGCTGGAATTCGCCTTGTCCCTCAAAACCGAAAACGCTATACGTGGCACGCGCAGTGGCGCCGGTAATGTCGTTCGCGCCTTCGCCGTACGGTCGCCCAAAGTCATTCACGATGGTTTGACCCCAGTGATAGCTGTCTCGTAGGGGCGTGCCGCTGATGCCAGTCACGCGCGTGTAAACATCCTGGATTTCGGCGGAGCGCACACGCTCGCCTTCGAGTTCTGCAATCTCTACCGCAAATTCCTTCTCCAGCGCGTGGATGATTAAGAGCGATTCATCATCGTCGGCGAAGTGCCGAGGATCGGCATTTCGCTCTTCGATCAGCAGCGCTACCGCCGTGCGAGTCCAGGGACGTTGTCCGAGGAACTGCTGGGGCAACGCGCCCTTCGCCATTGCGCGTTCGATGGCGGGATAGGCCCAGTGATCGAGCGGGAGATACGTGGTGCCAAGGGAACGTGACTCGGCAAACAAAGGGGAGCCAAGCGCAAGCGCCAGAGCAATAACTAATAACGATTTGAAATATTTCATGGACTCGTGAATTTTACGAAAGCATTAACCGCCGTGCCGCCAAGAATTGAACCGACCGCGACGGCAAAAAGGGAGCAAGTGGAAGTTGCTTTCGAAACAGCGCAGTGAATTGCCTTTTCACAAGGCAATTCACTCGTTGTGTTGTTTTTGTACGCCGGAAAATCAAAGAAGAATGGCTAGAAGCGCCAAAAGCCGCCGGCGGAGATTCGGTCCCAGTCTGCCTGATCCGTGATGCCTGTACCCCAAGGTTCACGAGTGTGCAACCACTCTCCACGCACACCAAAGTGATGCGTCACTCGCACATCGACACCACCGCCAATCGCCCACGTAAAGCCGAACCAATTGGACTGACGAAACGAGGTTGGAGGGTAGTCTACGGGAATGACACTGGTGAAGTGACCGGCTCCCAACAGAACAGTCCCATACGGGCGGATTCGCTTAGTAGGCTTGAAAACATCCACACGAGGTCCAAAGCGAAGATTGTAGTCAGAGGAATTATGCGCCTGACCGGGATCAATGCCATTGGGATTCGTGACGTTATTCTTCGCCCAATCGAAGTCGGCGACGCCTGAGATATGCTTGCCGATATACCTGCTGTAGTCCACGGCAATGCCTTTGTAGCTGCCCCACTCCGGCACGAAGTCAGTCGGTTCATAGGCAAAGCCCACGTAAATAAGGTTCTTTCCCCACTCCCCGGATTCGGGAAGTTTGGCGGTTGGCGTGGGGGCCTGAGCAAACGCGACAACGGAAGCTAAGACCATCAACGCGGGAATGAGCAAGCGTTTCATCGGGATCCTCTCGACTCAGATGTTTTTCATCAGCGGAAATGGACGAAGCGATCGAGCAATATAAACCCGGGGGTGCGAAGTAAGTTGCTGCCCGCAGGACGCATGTAAAAGTGCTTACAACTGTACCGTAGCTCCGAAAAATGGACAAGGCAAAATGTCCCAAGCGAGTAGCCGTAAAGAGCCGTTCATCGCAGCTTCACAAAGCATTCAGTGGGCGAAGTCGACCCGGTCCGCCAACACTTTTGCAATCGCTAATGACGCAGTTGCAGCAGGAGATGGAACGTTCAATACATGAAGCATGCCATGGCCACCTGCGAAATAGAAGTCATCTACCAGCTTCCCTTGTCGCGTGAGGGCTTGCGCGCGGACTCCAGAGCCCCCGGCAACGAGGTCGGACTCAATAACCTCCGGGACCATGCGCTGAAGGGCCCTGACAAACGCCTTTCGACTCAGGGAGCGGTGATATTCCTGCAAGCCGTCCTTCCAGTAGCGTAGCGCCATCTTCCAAAATCCAGGAAAGACGGCCATGCCAAGGCTTTCCCCGAGGCTCATGTCGGTTTTCTTGTAACCTTCGCGCCGGAGGGCCAGAACGGCATTTGGGCCAGCCTCGACACCGCCTTCGATCCTGCGGGTAAAGTGGACCCCCAAAAACGGGAATCGTGGATCGGGAACAGGATAGATAAGGCCATGTACCAACGGGTGCTTTTTTTTCGAGAGTTCGTAATATTCTCCGCGAAACGGCACGATTTGAACATCCGTCGTAAATCCGGCCAACCTGCAGATCCGGTCACTGTACAAACCAGCACAGTTCACCAGGAACTTCGTGCGAAGGGTGCCTTTCGAGGTACCTACCTCGATTTCGCCTTGTGAACGTCGGATGCTCTGCACCGCTGTGGCCAACGAGATTATGCCGCCGGCGGCACGCACCAGTTCGGCATACTTCTCTGCAACTCTCGCATAATTTGTGATCCCCGTGCTGGCCACATGAATTCCACGAATTCCCCGAGCATGGGGTTCGATCTCGCGAATCTCTTTCTCGGAAACCAGCCGCAGCCCTGGGACACCGTTGGCGACTCCGCGCCGGTACAACTCCTCGAGGCCAGCCAGTTCCTCCTCCCCGGTTGCGGTCACAAGTTTGCCGCACATCTCGTATGGAATCCCGTGCTGCTGGCAAAACGCAGTCATGGCGGCGGCACCGGAAACGCATAACGTTGCCTTCAAAGATCCTGGCTTGTAGTAGAGCCCCGAATGGATCACCCCGCTGTTATGGCCCGTCTGGTGCTTTGCTACGGCGTCTTCTTTATCAACGACACGCAAGCGAACGCCGGAGTAGCGTTGCGTGAGTTCCAGGGCAAGCGCAAGACCGACAATACCAGCCCCGACGATGAGTACATCGCAGGAAGACTCGGGGTTCACTTCGCTAATATCGTGGTTGTTCATTCCCAATGGTTCGTTCACTTGCGAGAACGCGGCAGGACCGAGGGGGCGCCAGAGCTCCGACGGCTCGGGTGGAGCAGACTATTGTTCTTTCGGATGGTGTATGCCAGGGTGTGCTGCAGGGCCGCAGTACTTCAGCACGGTTGCCGAAAAGATATGAAGATCTCTCGCCTCTTTGCAATCGCGAATCCGAGCCTGCTCGTCGGACTTGGCGTCGACGCGAAGCCGGCTCAGCGTCGAGAGTGCATCTCGTGGCAACAGAATTCTCCCCGCCGGATTGAATTGCAGAGAGTCGCTGCTTATTTCCGGATTAAAAGCCAGTGATTCACTCGAAAAAATCGCAGATGGTAACGCCTGCTCCGCACTCCATTCGTCAGTGCCTGTTAGCGACGAGTTTCTCTGGTTCGGGCTCTTTCCGAAGACGCTCTGGTGCGAGGAGAGCGAAGAGAATTGGGTGTCGCCCACCGACGAGCTGTCGGTGGCGCCTAGCCCATACTGCGGAGAGGATCCGACGGCTGACGCGCTGACCCAACCTTTTCCGGGCACAAACGAGAGCTCTCCCAGACTATTCATCGACGATCCGATGCGTGCAGGGTTTTGACTATTCGAGTTTAGGTCCACCGGGGCCGGCAGCTTGCCCCAACCTGAGGCCGCACTCACCGACTGGTCAGCTTTCACCGTGTCGCCAGGAAGATGGAAAACTTGCGGACTGGCAGTTTCCACCGCATTCGACTGGGTTGGATCCGGGAGACTCCATCCGGTTCCGTTCTGAAAGGTCAAGCTGCTACTACTTTCAGCATTGGGACGTGAGCGCATTCGCCGATGGTACTGGCTAAGCGCCTGGTCTTGCTCTTTGATGTTTCCAGCATTGCCCGCATTGTTGTCGGGCAACAACTTCTGGTCGTCAAATTTGTTGACCGCTGAGGGCGAGCTTAGGGAGTTTTCACCCTCGTCCGCGGCTTTGACGGTCGACGAGTAGGAGCGGGAATCCTGCCGCTGCACTTTGCTTTGAGCAGCCGGAGAATTCTGGCCGATGGCCGAGCTCGCACAGAGAAATACGAGTGCCCACTTCAGATGCTTCATTGCCTTATACACGAGTTCCGACAGCCTGCCCCGTCGACTTCTGCAGAGCCTGCCAGACCCAGCTCTGGTCCCCGCGGCGAAGTTTTTCAGTGCCAATTTCCTCGGAGAGGAACCTTACGTTGCTATACCGCGGATCGTTGAAGTCCACCACCTCACCGCTCTGCAGAGCGGTGATGACCTGCTGAACGCCGGATTGTAATGTCCACTCCGGAGAGAATCCCATGTTGCGATGGATGCGATCGAAACTCACACGATAATTGCGCCGATCTACATTCTCTTCGAAGAATTGCAGGTCAGCGTCGGGCACCATTTTCTTGATCAGCCGACCGACGTCACCCAGCGTGTAATTCTGCGCGTCGGAACCGACATTGAAGATGGTGTCTTTGATGGCTTGGAAAGGCGCCTCGAGAGCCTTAAATACGGCGAGAGCCGCGTCGTCTACGTGCAGGAACGGCCGCCACTGATCGCTCCCGTAAACCGTGATCGCGCCGTTCACGATGGCCTTCGCGGTCAAAAGATTGACGACGAGGTCGAAACGCGTCCGACCCGAGAGACCATAAATTGTGCCAAAGCGAAGGATAACGGGCGCAAAGTCGTCGTCCTGGAGTTCCAGCAGCACGTTCTCACAGGCAATCTTGCTGCGCGCGTAGAGCGAGACCGGGTTCAGCATGGAACGTTCGTTCAGCAAGTGGTCACATGCGCCATAAACGGAACAGGTACTGGCAAACAGGAACCGGTTAATGCCGTGGCCTTTAGCGACCTCCGCGATCATGCGCGTCGCCAGGAGATTGATTTCGATCGTGAGTTCTTCATCCAAAGCGCAGGCTGGGTCGCCGACAATGGCACCGAGGTGGATGACGGAATCGATGTTTTTCATCGCCCGCACCAGGACGTCTACCTGGCGGAAATCTGCTTCCAGAATTTCCAAGTTCGGATGAAATTGCCATTCCGCGATCGGGTCGGTTCCATACAGGAATGCATCCAGCAACCGCACCCGGTAGCCGCCATCGAGGAGCTTCGGCAACAAAGCGGAACCCACATAACCCGCGCCGCCGATTAATAAAATATGCTTCCCGTTTTTCAAACCGATCGGGCGGGGCGCAGGGGTCTCGCTGGCAATCACCCAGCGCCAGATCGTGGCCCACAGACGACCTGCGATCAGGATCGTCGTGGCAATCTCCCAACTGGACAGGAGCACCGAGCGCGGGACTTTCATGACAAACGGAACGAAATAGCTAACGAACCCGAATGCGAGGAACGCCAGGATGGATGCCTGGAGGACGTAGAGCACCTTGTAGCGGCTGGAGTATGCGCGTCCCTTCGTGTAGAAGCCCATGCCGAAGAAAACGCAGATCCCGATGACCGTCAACATCCAGGAGCAGCGCGCTGTCGGACGGACGATGAGGTCCCAGAAGCTACCACTGATTTTCGGCAACGCGGCACGAATGGCGAAGCCCACGAACAACGAAAAATTGAGCGTAAGAACATCCGCCAGCACACGAACTAGGATTTGAAGCGTCGCATTGAACCGGGTATTGCCCAACATCCGAAAACCTCAATGTGAACGCGAGCCGAGGGCCGCTCGGGTCAGAAAAGATTAGCAACTTGGCGCGGGAACATCAGGGCTGAAAACAACGTTGTATCTAACCTACCGTATTGAAGGCAGAATACGCCAGAAAAATCATAGTTGCCGCGAATTTTTTGTGAATTGAGTTATAGCCCTAAGGCCAACAGGGCCTAGGTGAATTAGTCTGCAGTGGAATCAACGTATACGGCGTGCCGGCACCCCGACGACGGTTGCCCCTGGCTCAACGTCGCGGGTTACAACTGCCCCTGCCCCGACGGTCGCGCCGTCGCCGATCTTCACGTTGGGGAGCAATACAGCGCTAGACCCTATATACACTTCATTGCCGACGGTGACTCGTCCGTTGAGCGTTGCCCTCGGCCCGAAGAAACATGCGTCACCAATTGTGCACTCGTGGGCAATAATCGTCCCAAGATTCAACAAGCAGTGCTTCCCCAATTTTACATACGGACTGATCAGGCAGCCTTCCTGAATGATGGCACCTTCTCCAATCGACGCACAACCAAGTTCGACGCCGGGATGGATGGATGAGTAATGCCTGGCGCCAGCTTGTTCGATCTTGCGCGCCACCGCGTGACGGCTTTTTGTGGAAGCGGCGACGTTGTTCGCTACGTATGCTCCATTGAATTGCCCGCGCAGCAGATCAGAATCACCCAAAACCTTGTAGCCAAAGACATCACGCCCATGCGTGACCGGATTATCGTCTATGAAGCCTGCGATCTCGAGTGGGTCCTTCCCGCTGGCACTGATGACTTCGAGTAAGCGAACCAATTCTGGCGAAGTGCATCCGAAGATCAGAATGCGTTTCTTCAGGTTAGCTCTCCCTTCCCGTGGAGGTGGATTCAGCCTTAGGTTGCGCATTCTGTACGTAAATCCCACGTCCGAAGAGCACAGTCGGCACGGTGAGCACCATGATTTTGATGTCCATCCAAACGGACCACGTTTTGACGTATTCGATATCGAGATCACGACGCTGCTCCCAACTGAGGGAATTGCGTCCTCTCACCTGCGGCAAGCCGGTCAAACCCGGGCGAACGGTCAAACGCTCGAAATCCCGCGGACGATAGTACGAAAGATGATCGGGCAGATCGGGGCGCGGACCCACGATGCTCATGTTGCCCCGTAGGACGTTGATCAATTGCGGGAGTTCGTCGAGGCTGGTTTTGCGCAGGAAACGACCTGCGGAGGTGACCCGAGGGTCGCTGTCTTGGTTGAACGTAGAGCCGTCGGCGTTTCGCAAGTCCGGCGCATTCACATACATCGTCCGAAACTTCAGCATCTCGAAGGTCTGCCTATTCTTCCCCACCCTTACCTGGCGGAACAACACCGGCCCTGGGGACGTGAGACGCACCGCCAACGCGCACAGAAGCATGAGCGGCAGTGCGAAGGGAGCCGCTATTACGCACACCAGGATGTCGAGGACGCGTTTTGCCATCGGCTTTCCTATCGCTGGTGCGCCTTCGCAACTTGGATCACATTCTCGATCACGTGATTGATCTGCTCGTCGGTCATTGTCGGGAAGAACGGCAACGAGAAGTAGCGCTCGTACTCGTGTGCGGACACGGGGAGGTCATGGGGAGTATATCCATAATTATCGCGATAAAAGGGGTGCATGTGCAGCGGAATGAAATGCACGCTCGTACCGATCGCTCGCTGCTTGAGTTCCTCGATAAATCGTGCGCGATCGATGGTCAAGGTCTCAAGATTCAATCGCAGGGGATAAAGATGCAGCGCCGATTCACGATCGTCTTTCAGGGTCGGAATCTCGAAAAAAAGCAACGTTCCGAACGCTTTGTCGTACCGGGAGGAAATCGCCGCTCGCTGTTGTCGCATGGCATCGCACTTGCGTAATTGCACCAGGCCCATCGCGGCCTGGATGTCGGTCATGTTGTACTTGTAGCCCGCATCCACGATTTCGTAATACCACGAACCCGCGGCGGAGTAACGTTTCCACGCGTCACGCCCGATTCCGTGAGACCGCATCAGTCGAACGCGATTAGCGATGTCCTCGTTGTCAGTGGTCACCATGCCACCCTCGCCGGTTGCGAGAGTCTTCGTTGCATAAAAGCTGAAGCAGGTTACTTCGCTGATTGCCCCGACCGGGGTCCCGCGGTAAGAGGCCGGTACAGCGTGCGCAGCATCTTCAATGATGCGCAGGTTCCTCCGTGCGGCCAGCTCCTTGATCTCTTCCATGTCGCACGGCTGTCCTGCGTAATGGACTGGAACGATGGCCTTGGTTCGAGGCGTAATCTTGCGCTCCAAATCCTGCACAGAGATGTTCAACGTCTGGCGGTCGACATCCACAATCACCGGCGTTGCGCCGAAATAAATCACCGCTTCCGCGGTAGCGGCAAAGGTGATGGATGGAACCAGCACCTCATCTTGTGCCTTCAGTCCGATGGCGTCGTAGGCGAGATGAAGCGCGGCCGTGCATGATGAAACCGCGACGGCATGTTTCGCGCCAACGTATTCTGCGAATTGCTTCTCGAATTCAACGGTTCGTGGCCCCATCGTGAGCCAGCCCGAGCGTATGGCTTCCGCGACAGCAGCCACCTCTTCTTCGCCGACAGCGGCGGCGTGAAATGGGATCCAAGTGGAATTGGTGGTTGCGGGATTAGTAGGTTGAGTCACTGCTGCTCCTTGTACGTACGAGAGTCGCGGGAGTGCGCCGTAGCGCAACCTCCTGCAGCTTGGATATCAGCCGCGGCAAATTTGAGGCGCGACTCAAGTTTGCGGTTGCGAAGGATTTCCCGCGTTCGCCCATGTCATGCAATTGTTCTTGGGAAACCTCTGCGACAATTCGACGGATAACCCCGGCAAGTTCGCCAGCGGAATCAGGCGACACGATCCATCCCGCGCCGGCCCGTTGAATGAAGATGGCGGTCTCAGAGTCTGGCAGCACCGATGCAAGCACTGGCCTCCCCGAAAATAAGTACGTGATGAGCTTCGACGGCATAGAGACGATGGATTGCTGTCCCTGTGTCGGCAACAGAAGGACGTTCGCTGCGCCCAAAACTTGCGATGTCTCGGATCCATGCCAGGGAGAGTGGAAATGCACGCGATTCAATCTCAATCGTGAAGCGATCTCCCGGCAGGCCTCCAACCGACTGCCCGATCCGGCAATGACGAGGTGGGCTTTCTCGACGTCGTGCAATAACCCGAAGCCCTCTAAAAGCGTTTCCGCGCCGGAAGCTGGACCAATGTTTCCGCCATACAGGAAAATCTTCGCGTCGTTCGGAACGCCAAGACTAGCGCGGTAATTTGCGCTCGCAGTTGAATCGATCTGAATCGCGTCTGGGTTGCCCCAATTGTAGATGACGTCCACCGCATCTATCGATAATCTGCGGTCCTCGAGATGAGGAGCGAGAAATTTATCGGAGACCACAACCACTTTCTTTGCGGTGCGCGTGACAAATGAATCGATGGCGTGCAGAACACGATAAACGAAACTCCGGCGACTCACTCTTCCCTGCTGCGCAAGCGACTCGGGATAAAGGTCCTGTACGGAAAGAACCACGGGGATGCCGCGCAGTCTGGCGACCACCATCGTCATCGACGCTGCGAAAATCGGCCACGTATTCACGTACATCACATCGGGCTTCTGAGTGAACAATAACTTCAAAGAGCTTGCCATTCCGAATGTGACGTTCTCGAAAAGCCGCGAGAGCATGCGCGATTCCGGCGCAAACGTGGTGAAGCAGTGAATCAGATCAAAACCTTCAGGTGCGCGGGACCTGGTGTAGAGACGCCTCCGATACCCAGCAAACAGCTTCCCAGCGGGCTTATTGGGATAGGGCGCGAGCACCGCGACCTGATCTCCGAGTGCAGCAAGGCCGCAGGCGAGGTCCTGCGACGTTGTGGCCGAAAAGGTGAATTCCGGCGGGTACACTGCACTGATGATCATGCAACGCATAAGTTTATATCCAGCGGGAACGCTGGAATCGGCTCTTATCCAACGCTCTCGGCAAAGGCTTCACCAACAAGTCGACGATACAACTCAATAACAAAGCAACCCGCAAAACG
>DASYAU010000098.1:0-92440 GCA_036501185.1 Candidatus Korobacter sp.
AAATCGTTTTCTCAGCGTTGTCGCTCTCTCCGTCCCACATAAACGCTGAGTTTTCAATGTGTTACGAACTGCATCCCGAGAGCAAACTTTTTCATCTAGTAATGTAGCCTTATGGATGCCATTGATGGTACCCTATGGGCAACTCCAAGATGGTGGGCAAGATTATCTCTCGACCTAGCTGGCGAGCGTTGAGAGCCACTTCTACCCGCTGGATGCGCCAGCGATAAAGCTTGAATGCGAACGCCACGGCTCACGCTGTGGCGTTCGCATTTTCTGCATCCCCGCGAACCTGTCCCGCGCAGGCCAGCTTTTCT
Source organism: Candidatus Korobacter sp. (assembly GCA_036501185.1). Lineage (GTDB taxonomy): Bacteria > Acidobacteriota > Terriglobia > Terriglobales > Acidobacteriaceae > Korobacter. The sequence continues at coordinate 315 of DASYAU010000098.1, forward strand.
GAATTTCAAACTGCACCACTACCAAAATTCCGGAACTCGCATTTATCATGTTTTGCGTCACGCTATGAAAACCGCCATTCGCGCCATCTTCTCCCTCCTGGTTCTCTCCGCCGCCCTGTCCGCCGTCGAACCCGCGCTCACGCCGGAAGCCAAGGCCGCTTACGAGCGGGCTCACAACGAATATGGCCAGGCGAAATTCAAAGATGCCGCCCACGACTACGGCGAATCCGTCCGTATGGCGCCCAATTGCCAGCTCTGCCTGCAAGGCCTCGCGCTTTCCAACGCCCAACTCGGCTTCGAAAAAGAATCCCTGAAGACCGCCGACAAAGCCCTCGCTCTCGCCGTAGATCCCATGGACAAGGTCGCCGCCCACAACTGCAAGGGCGAAATCTGCCTGATGTACTCCAGCGCCGACCCGAAAAAACTCCTCGCTGCCGAAAACGAATTCCGTACCAGCCTCAGCCTCGTCCCCGCCAGCGCGAACACCGAGTTCCGTCTTGGCTACACCCTTCTCCGCGAGAAAAAAGACGACGAAGGCAAGCAGCAGCTCCAGGCTTTTCTCAATGCGAATCCCGGTGCCCCAGAGACCGAGATGGCGAAGCGTCTCATCGCCAATCCACGCCGCGCCCGCGAGCTCTACGCCCCCGACTTCGCCTTCACCACCGCACAAGGCGAAACCATCAACAACGCATCATTAGAAGGGAAGGTCGTCGTCCTCGACTTCTGGGCCACATGGTGTGGCCCGTGCCGCGAATCGCTCCCCGAAATCAAGGAGCTCACCAAGAAGTATGGCGACCGCCTGCGCGTCATCAGCGTCAGCGCCGACAACGATGCCAAAGCCTGGCGGGATTTCATTGCCGACAAGCACATGGATTGGGGTCAGTATCTCGACAGTGACGACAAAATCCAGCACGCCTTCAACGTGCACGCCTATCCCACCTACATCGTCATGAATCGTGAAGGCATTGTCGTAAAGCGTATGGAAGGCATCGATCCGCAGGAATCGCTCATCCACCGTCTTCGCGACGAGCTGAAGAAAATTCTCGACTAGCGCAGTAGTTCCGCAATCTCCGCCGGAGTATCCACCACCACGTCCGGCGGTGCTTTGATCAATGATTCAGGCGCGAATCCATACGTCACGCCAATCGACCACATTCCCGCATTGTGCGCCGTCAGGGAATCGTTCTGCGAGTCGCCGATCATCACCGTCTCCTCCGGCGCGCATCCCAGCTCCTGCATCATCGTCTTCGCGCCCAGCGGGTCAGGTTTCTTCGTCTCAAAGCTGTTCCCGCCATACACCTGCACAAAGAACTGTCCCAGCCCCAGCCCCGCCACAATGTCCCGCGACGGCCGTACCGGCTTATTCGTCAGGATTGCCTGCTTCCGAGGTGCCCCGCCGCTCCGCGACCCAATCGCATGCAGCGCCGGGATGATCCCGTCATATACGAACGTGTTGTCCAGTTTGTGTTCGCGATAGTAAAGCAGGAAGTACTCCAGTGCTTCTCTTACGAAGCTCTCATCCTGCGGGTCCCCAAGCGCCCGCCGCACCAGCATTGGCGCACCGTCGCCAATGAAAGTCCCAATGGTTTGCACCGGCAACTCTGGCCGCTTGAATTGTCGCAGCATCCCATTAATCGAGTGCGCCAAATCCAGCGCCGAATCCACCAGCGTTCCATCCAAATCCCAAAGCACCAGCCGAATTTTCTCCGCCGGCAAAGCCCTGTTTGTCTGAATCATTGCCCATTAAGTATATCGTCGCTCTGCTGTCATCCTGAGCGCAGCACGCGCAGCATGCGTAGTCGAAGGCCCCTACGTGCTCCGACGCTCCCTCTGTCATCCCGAGGAGCGCAGCGACAAAGGACCTGCTGCACCTAGCAGCTAAGAGCTAACCGCCTCTTTTCGGGCCCCGTATCCGTGAACCCCGATACCCGAACCCTAATTCCCCTCCGCGACAAGAACCGCCGCGTATCCACCGCACCTCCTTTCGCCCCAAGAACCGCTGCTTCCCCCCGCACCTGGCTCCGCGACAAGACCGCTGCTTCTCCCCCGCCGCTCCCTCCGCCACAAGAACCACTGCGTATCCACCGCCTCCTCCGTCACCCCAACTCCAAGGCCGAAGGCCGTACCGCCTTTAAAGCCCGACGCGCCAGCGTCGGGAAAACGTCAGCGAAATTAGCCCAAGCCCGGAGGGCGGCACGCTTTTCCTCAGCACCCCAACCACCTCCATTTTCATCTATCTCTCCGTGCCTCTCCTTACGCTAAAATAAGGAGAACACCCGTGGGGTAGCACCTAACGCAGCAGGACCGCTCGGCTTGCATGCTCTCGCCCCTGTTCGATCGCTCTCATCCGAGGAATTGAATGGCCACCACGAAGGCAGAGCCGAAGTCTGCGATTGCGAGTTCCGCGAGCAACACCTACGAGGGGCTCACGCGCGAAGACCTGCTTCGCATCTATCGCATCATGTATCTCTCGCGTCGCATTGACGACCGCGAGATCCTCCTCAAGCGCCAGCAGAAGGTCTTCTTCCAGATCTCCGGCGCCGGCCATGAAGCCTTCCTCGTCGGCGCGGCCCTGAACCTCAAGGCCAGCTACGACTGGTTCTACCCCTACTATCGCGATCGCGCTCTCTGCCTCACTCTCGGCATGTCGGCCTACGAGATGTTGCTCAGCGCCGTTGGCGCCGCCGACGATCCCAACTCCGGCGGCCGCCAGATGCCTTCTCACTGGGGACACAAAGGCCTGAACATCGTCACCCAGTCCTCGCCCACCGGCTCGCAGTTCCTCCAGGCCATCGGTTGCGCCGAAGCCGGACGTTTTTTCACCCGGCATCCCGACGCCGCCGCCAAGGCCGAAGGCGATTACCGCCAGTTCAAAGACGTTGAGTTCCATGGCGACGAAGTCACCTTCGTCTCCTGCGGCGATGGCACCACCTCGCAGGGCGAATTCTGGGAATCCCTCGGCACCGCCGCCAATCGCAAGCTCCCCGTCCTCTTCGTCGTCGAAGACAACGAGTACGCCATCTCCGTTCCCGTAGAAGTCAACACCGCCGGCGGCAACATCAGCAAGCTCGTCGCCAGCTTCCCCAACTTCCACTTCGAAGAGTGCGACGGCACCGATCCCATCGAGAGCTATCGCGTTTTCAAGCGCGCGGTTGACTACATCCGCTCCGGCAAAGGCCCGGCCTTCGTCCACGGCCACGTCATTCGCCCCTACTCGCACTCCCTCTCCGACGACGAAAAACTCTATCGCCCCGAGTCCGAGCGCAAGGACGAAGCCCAGCGCGACCCCATCACTCGCTTCGCCAAGTTCCTGGTTGCCGAAGGCCTCACAACCGAGAAAGACATCAAGGTACTCGAGCAGGAAGTCGACGCCGAAGTTCAGGAAGCCAGCGACCGCGCCGTCGCCGCTCCTATCCCAGCCCTCGACAGCTACATGAACTTCCTCTACTCGCCCGATCTCGATCCCGCGTCCGAGAAGTTCGACACCAAGCCCCAATTCCCGGTGCACGTCGAAGGCGAAACCGCCGTGGCTCCGGCCAAGACCATGGCCGACCTCATCAACGCCTGCCTGCGCGACGAAATGAAGCGCGACCCGCGCATCGTCATGTTCGGCGAAGACGTCGCCGATTGCAGTCGCGAAGAATACCTCAAGCAGAAGCAGGTAAAAGGGAAGGGCGGAGTCTTCAAACTCACCGCCGGCCTGCAGCTCGAATATGGCAGCGACCGCGTCTTCAACTCGCCGCTCGCCGAAGCCAACATCATCGGCCGCGCTACCGGCATGGCCACCCGCGGCCTCAAGCCGGTCGTCGAAATCCAGTTCTTCGACTACATCTGGCCCGCCATGCACCAGCTCCGCAACGAGTTCCCGGTCATCCGCTGGCGCTCCAACGGTGCTTTCTCATGCCCGGCGGTGGTCCGCGTCGCGATCGGCGGCTATCTCACCGGCGGCGCCATCTACCACTCGCAGTGCGGCGAAAGCATCTTCACCCATACGCCCGGCATGCGGGTCGTTTTCCCGTCCAACGCGCTCGACGCCAACGGCCTGCTCCGCACCGCCATCCGTTGCGACGACCCTGTCCTCTTCCTCGAGCACAAGCGTCTCTATCGCGAGACCTTCGGCCGCTCGCCCTATCCCGGTGCGGATTACATGGTTCCGTTCGGCAAGGCGAAGACCATCAAAGCCGGCAGCGACATGACGGTCGTCACCTACGGCGCCGTCGTGCCCCGCGCCTTGCAAGCCGCCCAGAAGATCGAGCGCGATCACCAAGTTAGTGTCGAACTCATCGATCTCCGCACTCTCAGCCCGTACGACTGGGAAGCCATCGCCGAGTCCGTCCGCAAAACCAACCGCGTCATCGTCGCGCACGAAGACACGCTTAGCTGGGGCTACGGCGCCGAAATCGCAGCCCGCATCGCGGGCGAGCTCTTCGAAGACCTCGACGCACCCGTAAAACGAGTGGCCGCGAAAGATACCTTCGTCGCCTACCAACCCGCGTTAGAAGACGAAATCCTCCCCCAAGCCGACGACCTCTTCGACGCCATGCTCGAGATCAGCAAGTACTAGCGAATGTAATTGGCTACCCCGTCCCTATCGCAGCAGCCGGTAGGGCGGGGTGTTTTCTTGCCGCTACGAGAAGCTAGAGTGCTCCGCGCTGAACCAGCTCAAAATGCTCCCGGCGTCTTCGGCGTGCCCAGCCCTGTCGGCCCATCGAATCCCGATTCGCCGGTGCACAAATACGACCCGCAGCTCCCATTGTTGCCCGACTTCACGTCATGCAGGTACGTCCGGTGCGCATACGGATACGAGCCATCGATCGTGCTCGCCGCGTTTCCTGCAATGGCGTAGACGCCCGCGATAATGGGCGTCGACAAGCTGGTTCCTCCCACTGTGAACCATCCGCTTGAGCCCTCGTACGTCACCGTGTCGTAAATCGCAGCTCCCGTAAATGGGTCCGCGTCCGCGGCCACATCCGCTACGGTGCGACGAATGCACTTCGTGTCCGTCTGCCAGCTCGGTTTGCCCTCGTACGCGCTGCAACCGCTGCCCGTTCCGTTCCACACGGTTTCGCTGCTATAACCGCTGTTGTTGGTGAGCTTCAACGTCGTGCCGCCCACCGCCGTCACATACTTCGACGCCGCTGGATAGCTCACGCCATAGCCGTTGTCGCCCGCCGAAAAAATGAATGGCTTCCCAGTGTGCGTGCTGAAATGCCCATCGTACGACGACGAGGTTTCCGATGTGAATTCCGTCGCGCCCCACGAATTCGACACCACCGTCGCATGCGCTGCAGCGTAGTCCTCCGCAACGAACAGGTTCGTCAGACTTGTCGTCGACGCCTCCACCAGCAGGATCTTGCAGTTTGGGCACATCGCATGTGCAATCTCCACGTCCAGCGCAATCTCCAGCGCCCACCCCGCGTTCTTCGCCGGATACGTCTTTCCTCCGCTCTGGTTCACCTTCTTAAAGCATCCATTCGCCGTCGTGCAGCTCGGCAGCCCGTACTGCTTGCTATACACCGCCAAGTCACTTTCAATGTTCGGATCGTCATACGCATCCACAATCGCGATCGTCGTCGTTGACTTTCCCCATGGACTCAGACCATAAGCCATTCGCAGGTTGTGCGGGCTGTATCCCACCGGACCACTGGCTTCGAACGGACGTCCTCCGTCATCGGTCAGCACGCGCGCATGGCACCGCACGTCTCCTTTTTTCGCCGGTCCAGGACACACCGGCCGATGACTTGCTGCGAACGTGAAACTGGAAAATAACAGGAGGGAAAAACTGAGCCGGAGGAAACGCATGAAACTCCTAAGAGGGGAAGGGCCCCGAGCCGCTATCTGATGCGTTCCAGTCTACTCGGCCGCGTACTCAGACGTGCATCTTTGGATGCCGCCTCTGTCTGTCCGGTTGGTGTTAAGGGCTTTTGTCAGAAAACGGCATCCTTCACCGTGAAACCGTAGCCCGAATCGTCGCCCGCGGATTTCGCATCCTACTTCAGCGGAGCGACAACTATGGCTGACAGACACAATCGCAATCCGCACGAAGTGGGTCCCGACTCCGCCGGGCAGTCCGGCGATCTTCAGCAACTCCCGCGTCGTCCCGACGCCAACGATGAAAGTGTGGAAGAACTAATCGAGGAAGGGAACGCCTTCGAAGCCGAGGTCATCAGCGGATCGGAACGCGCCGCCGACGATGCCGACGCCCCCGTCCAAACCCACGAGGTTCCCGAAGACGACGTACCGGCTGAATACCGCGACGATCAAAACCGCGACGTCGCCTGACAGACTACCCTCCCGGGCGAGGCGAGAGTAGTTTTGTCGCCTCACTCCGTAGAGTCGGAGCTAGACGCACGGAGCTTGTCGCCTCACGCCGTCAGTCGCGAAGCGACAACATATGTTAGCCCCGGACGTAAGTCCGGGGTGCGCATCGCTCGCGTCGCGAGTCTGCGGCAGCGGACGGCATCATTGCGCCGGCAGCACGTCATACAACGGCTGCGCCGCCTCCGCCGCCGCATGATCGCCCGCCACCGTCACCGCCAACACTCGGATCTTCTCATTCTTCGGCAGCGTCAATGTCTTCGCTCCCGCCGGCAACTCCATCGGGAACGCAAACAAATACGAATATGCGTACGGCTCATTGCTCCCATCGCGGTCGTGCCGATGCGACGCATACCATGCAATCTGCGCCCGCTTGATGAAACCCGGATCGATCTTTCCCGTGAAGTCCATCACCGTCCGCGTGTACGCCGCCTGGTCGCCTTGCGCCGGGACTTGCTCCTCGTGAATGTTCCAGTTCCGGTTATCCCATTGCCCCACAAATCCCGTCCACTCCGGCACATCGACGCTCATCGATTTATCACCGACCGCAAACGTCCCCTGCTGATCGCCGCCATACGCCGCCGCCAGCACGTACACCCGGTTGAAATCTCCAGCCGGCAATGCAACCTGCTGCCCACGCGCAATCACAGCGTCCTTCTTACCTGACGGCGCAACCTGGAACCGTATTCCATCGAATTCAATCTGTCCCGTCAGCATCTCAGCCGGAAGCGAATGCCCTTGCCCATCCGCCGTCGGGTCGTTGAGCGAGCAATCAAAGCATCCTTCGCCCGGCTTGCCGGGCACCGTCGCTACCGAAGTGTCGTAGTTCAGCGCTACCGCCGCATACTTCGCCGCTGACACATGCGCCGCTGCCGGCACCAGCTTCAACGCAAACGTATGGATCTGGTAGGGCGTGAACGAAGCTGCCAATTCGCCGTTCGCAACGTTCGCCGCTCCCACTGCCATCTCCTGCCCATTCACCTCACGCGCCGCAGCCACCGCAACCGGGAACTTAAACTCCGCTTTCGCGGCCTGTCCGTCAGTTTCCACCGCGCGCACGATCACATCATCCGAGTTCTCCGCCTTCTTCATCGCCAGCACCCGAATGTTCGGCGCGCTGACCTTCAGCAAAGAAAACTCCTTTCCCAACACCCCTTCGTGCTTCGGCGCAACAAACGCAATCAGTGGCTGGTTCAACCGATATCCCTGCCAATCCGTCCGCCCCTTGCGCCAATCGCCTTCGTGCGCCGCCAGCCCGTACAAAATCTGGTGATGCCCGAAATCCTGCGTCGTCTGGTCTGCATAGTCGCTCCAGCCCTGGAGTCCGGGCGTATAGATGAGCGTCAATCTCAGCGTGTGGTCGTCCGGCTTGTCCGACGCGTACTTGCAATCCGACAGCACCGTCACTCCCGCGCTCCCGCTCTTGTCCGTCAAATCGAACCACTGGTGCGACGGCATCTCAAACATCTTTTCGTTGTCCGTCGATCGCTCGATGGTCCCCACGTCCCAGTTGTACGTCGCGACATCGTTGTTCACCGCCAGGGGGAACGTCGCCTTTAGCGCGGCTTCCTTCGTGTGCCAGTCAATCTCGTTTGCAAACTCCACGCGATTGCCCGCATCTCCCGCCGATAGCCGGACCGTCTGCACGAACTTCGATCCTTCGCTCTCGCGTTCAATCTCCACCGCCACGCGCACCGGCCCGCGTTCAACGATTCGCACCTTCGCCGGTCCGCTCACATATCCCCGCGGAGCCTTCTGCTGGTCCTCCCAATCCATGTTCCACGCGGGCCACTGCTTCGGAGCCTCGGTCTGGAACGCCAGCCGCGCTGGCCCAGACAGCATTTCCTTATTCAACTTCTTGTCGAAGATGCTGCTCACATCGCCGTTCGCATCGATCTTCACGCGATACCGCGCATTCTCCAGCGAGTTCTCCGAAACCTTCAACTCGCCGCTACCACTCGGCACGCCAGCCTGCACCGAGTACACGGCATAGCCCGTTGCCGGAGCCTTCGCCAGAAACAGCATTTTGCCATCTTCGTCGCGTTGCGAATAAACCTCGTGTCCATCCGGCCCCACCACGCGAACCGTTCCCGCCGGGAGTCCCGGCACCGTCGCTTTGACCACATCCTCCCGCGCTACATTCAACGGGTTATAAACAACGATTGCCGTTCCATCTGCCCGCCCGGGGTCCCCATCGAGCGCCGTTTTTGCGCTTGATGGGGTGGTAGTATCCATCGCGCTGATCACCGTCGCGCTCGCGTCTTGCAATACTCCCGCGAACTGGTTCATCGCGATCACATCATCGTTCCATGCGAAGTTGTAGCTCTGCGGCGTCGCCGTTCCCGCCATGATGTCGTGGAATTGCCCGCCGAGCACCAGCGTCCACGCATCATTCAATCGCTTCTGCGGATACGGTCTCCCTCCCAGCCACATCGCCGCGACAGACGCCTCTTCCGCCGCATTCGCCAGCAATTCATTTTTCCGGTTCCACCTCTTCTGGTACGCCTCCGACGAGAGCGATCCCGCGGAGTGGTTCGTCAACTCCAATTCACCCTTGTATCGCGGCAGCTTCGCCGTGTTGTTCCCAATATCCAAAAACATCTGATCAGCGCGTGACGAAATCACCCGCACCGGCCCTTCTCCCACCTTCACTTCCGGTCCCGCCTTCGACGCCTGTTCCTTGCCCGTGTACGGCGGAAGCGGATATTCACCTTTATGAATGATCGCCTCGAGCAGCCGGATCGAATTCTCGGTCGGCGCGCCGCCAATATCGCCTGTCCCGTAGTAGTGATAATCAGTGAACAGCCCGCTTACCTCGCCGTTGTGCTGCACCCGTGTCGCCCAATCATCCTGGTACTTCCAGAGCGCTTTCTCTTCTGGAGTCTTTCCTCGCTGCGCTTCCGCGTCCGCCGGCAGCGGTTTGCTCAAATCGGTCGCGATATCCGCCGCATAGCTCCCCGGATTCAATCCCGCCAGCACGCTTTTTCCATCCGGCCCCTCCCAAATTCCCACATCGAACGGCGTACCCGGAGGCGTCTTCTCAATCGAGGTCCAACCTCCGCCGGCGTGCGCACCCCAAGTCAGCTTCTGCGTCGAGAATCCCTTGATCCCCGCATGCGCCAGAATACTCGGCAGCGAAGCAGGGAAGCCGAAGCAATCCGGCAGCATGTACTCCAGGCTCGCCTTCCCGAAATCCCTGCGGAAATACTCATTCCCGTACAGCACCTGCCGAAATATCGATTCCGCCGACGGCGAATTCACATCGCTCTCCTCCATCGACGACCCCGCCGGAAACCACCTTCCTGCCGCCACGTAGCGCTGCAACCGCTTGTAATCCTCCGGGTAATATTCCTTCATCAACCGGTACCGGTTCGCCCCGCTGAAGTTGAAGATGTAGTCCGGATACTTATAGAACAATGCAAAATTGTTCCGCAGCGTCTTCGACAAATACTCCCGGATCACCGTCGGATACTCCCATCTCCACTCCGTATCCAAGTGCGCGTATCCCACCACGTACAGCGTCGGCTGCTTCGTTAAGTCCGGCTTTAACTCGTTCGCCTTCGGCGCAGCAGCCTGTCCCATCAAACTTCCAACCGATAAAAGAGCAGCAACAACACAGCAGCATAGAAATCGCAAAACGGTCCTCCAAATTGTGGCTCAACAGGATATCAACCAATCTTCCTCTGTGCCCCGCTGTACGCGTGGTGAATCCCATTTCTGGTTGCGCAAACTTCCTGCATGCCCGAAAATGTCACCGCTATGCCCACCACTGACAAGCGCGTTGACGCCTACATCGCCAAGTCCGCTGACTTCGCCCAACCCATCCTGCGCCACATTCGCGAGGTCATCCACGACGGCTGCCCCGATGTCGAAGAAACCATCAAATGGAGCTTCCCAGTATTTACATACAAGGGAATGCTGGCGAACATGGCCGCCTTCAAACAGCACTGCTCGTTCGGATTCTGGAAGGCTTCCCTCATCCTCGGCGAACACGAAAAAAACGCGATGGGCAATTTCGGTCGACTCACCTCCGTCAAAGACCTCCCGCCGAAGAAGGAGCTCCTGAAGCTCGTCAAAGAAGCCGCCCGCCTCAATGAACAAGGCATCTCCAAGCCCAAGCCAAAACCGCAACTCAAGAAGGAACTCGTCGTCCCGCCCCACTTCCTCTCCGCTCTGAAGAAAAGCAAAAAAGCCCAATCCGCATTCGACGCATTCTCCTACAGCCACAAGAAGGAATACATCGAGTGGATCACCGACGCCAAGACTGACGAAACTCGCGACCGCCGCATTGCCCAGGCCCTCGAGTGGATCGCCGAAGGCAAGTCGCGCAACTGGAAATACGCGAACTGCTAAGGTGAGCTTTCGATCACCGCTTTGCGCTGCCGTACAAGCCGCACAACAATGGGGGCTTGAGCCCCTCCCCGTACTTCCTGTCCAAACATTCATCTATCCTTCCGCTCTGCGATCCGTCGAACACGTTAAAATAGCGGTAATTACGGCGCTTCCGGTGCACTCTCCGGATCATCGCTGCGTCCCGCCCATCGGGACGAACAGGGGCACACATCAATGCGCAGGTTTTTGTGGGCAATCTTTACGGCAGTCGTTTCTACCCAGCTGCTGGGCGCGCAAACTCTTTCCACCCGTCCGCCCTCGGCGGAAGCCAAGCCCGCCGCCCCTGCCGAGAGCCGTATCGATCTCACCGTGCCCTCTGGCACTCCCATCAAAATTGCCCTCGACCGCGAAGTCAAAATCAGGAAAGTCGGCCAGCCCATCCACGGCAAAGTCGTCGATCCGGTCTACGCCTTCGATAAACTCGTGGTCCCCGCCGGCACCGAGGCCACCGGAACCATCTCGCAAATCGACCACGTCTCCAAGACCACTCGCACGCTCGACGCGCTCAACGCAAATTTCTCTCCCGCGCACCGTGTGCACGTAGCCTTCAATCAACTCATTCTTGCCGACGGCCGCCATCTTCCAATCGACACCGTCGTTACCCCCGCTCCCGATGGCGTGCTCGAGTTCGTTGCCGCTCGCAGCTCAGGCCCGCTGCGGCATCAGAACGCCGTCTCCCGCAATGTGACGGAGGCTGCCCATCAGGCCAAAGGCCAGTGGGATTCTGCGATGAACCAGCTCCGCGAGTCCGGCAAAATGCACAAGATCGTGCGCCGCGCGGAAGCCGAACTCCCCGTTCACGGCCAGTATCTCGATCCCGGCACTGCTTTCGACGCCGATCTCAAGCAGCCCCTCGAATTTGGCACCGAAAAGCTTAGCGCCACCACCATGGCAGGCATTGCCGCCGCTCCGCCCACCAGCGGCATCGTCCACGCGCGTCTCACTACGCCGCTCAGTTCTGCCACTGCCACCAAGGGCGAGTCCGTTGAGGCTGTCCTTACCGAGCCCCTCACAGTTTCCAATCACTTGCTGTTACCGGTCGGCACCGCGATCACCGGATCTGTAATGGAAGTCCATCCCGCACGCCGTTTCAAGCGCAACGGACAGCTCCGCATCCTCTTCCATCAGGTCGAGCTTCCCAACGGCGTGGAACAGAAAATCGAATCCAGCCTCGAAGGCGTAGAAGTCGCCCGGGGCGAAAATCTCGCCCTCGATGCCGAAGGCGGTGCCCAAGTCACCAGTCCGCGTTCCCGCTACTTCGTCACCGCACTGCAAGTTGGACTAGCCACATCTGCCGTTGGAGATCACGATGCCGGCAAAGCCGGTGGTCCCGATAGTGGTGGCACCGGCACTTCCGCCGCCAACGGCGCTAGCGGATTCCGACTCGTCGGCGCGGTCCTCAGCGCCGCCGCGAAATCACGTGCCGTAACCAGCGGCTTCGGTGTCTACGGCGCATCGATGTCCGTCTATTCGCATTTCCTCGCCCGCGGTCGCGACGTCGTGTACCCCAAGGACATGGCCATGGTCATCGGCCTTGGCACCAGGCAGCGTTAGCCCTCGTTCAGGCGTTCATCCGTCGCGAGAGCAACGGAAACTCTCCTCACCCTCTTGCGCAACAAATACCGCTTGACACTCACTGGACGCGCTGAGTATAAATCGCACGTCTAACGGGCGGTTCATACGCTCACGCCGGCTCTCGGTAGTGATCCGTCCCCAGTTCAGCTCCAAAGGCGGAACTCGCTTCCGCCATCTCGGCTAAGGGCCATTTCCCAGGTACCCAGGTCAGGTCCACCGCCTCGCGATTGCGCACCGGCAAGCGCGGCGTCGCTTTTGCGCCACCATTTCGCAGTCAAATTCTTGCCGGGAAGCAAAGATCCGCTCAATCCTTCTCCCGATGCTCCGGCGAAACTGCGACATGTCTGTCCGCCACCCTGCCTGGACGAAACTTTTGAAAATCTCTCAGGAGTCGTCTATGAAGTTCAGCATTGCGGAAAAAATGTTATGGATTCCGTTCGCTTTTCTCATGCTCATTGCTGCGGCAACGCCTGGCTTTGCTCAGAAACCCAGGAACGCGCCGGCTCCTCCGCCGCGTCAGGCTGCAGCTCCAGCGCCCCATGCGTCGGCACCATCCGCCCCAGCCCAGCACGCGGGAGGCTATTCGGGAGCAGGACGTCCTGCAACCTCGCCCTCCAACAATCGCGCAGCTTCGCCCTACGGAACCGGTGGCGCTTCGAACGGTAGCGTGAACAACACCAGCCGTGGTTCTGCTGGAAACGCGAACTCCACTGTCCATGGAGCATCCGGCAATTCGAATGCCAGCCGTGGTTCTTATGGAAACGCGAACTCACCTCGTGGAACAACCGGGAACTCGAATGCTGCCGGCCGCAATTCATATGGCAACAACACCAACCGCAGTGCCAGCAATGTGAACGCTAACGGTCGCGCCGGAACTGCTCAAACCGGGGCTCGCGGTGGCGTCGCAGCATCCTCTCGTGGAGGCGTCGGTACAAATACGAGGACAGCCGGCGGAGTCGGTAATCGCGGCAATGCCGTCGGCAATCGCGGCAACGCTGTCGGCGGCCGAGGCACAGCCACCGCCGGCGCCAGTCATCACCAACCGGTGGGCACCAAGACCGTGGAAATGCACAACGGTGGACACGCAACTTTCCGTAGCGATGGCCACGTGCGCTCGGTGCAAGCCCATGGCATGACGATCAATCACGGTATGCGCGGCGAACGACATATCGTCGCTGAGCGGAACGGCCATCGCGTCGTAGTGATGGGACGCCACGCCGGATACAGCGAACGCGCCTACTATCACCGCGGCGGCCGCGAATATGTGCAGCGCACTTATTATCGCGGTGGGCGCGCCTACGCCTATGGTTATCGCAGCTACTACTACCGGGGATATGCCTATTACGGTTACGCCCCCGCATACTACTATCAACCGGTTTACTACGGCTGGGCCTATAACCCTTGGCCCGCCCCGGTTTATTACAACTGGGGATGGGCAGGGCAGCCGTGGTACGGCTACTACGGCGGATACTATGCACCGTATCCCGCCTATCCGTCTGCGGCTTTCTGGCTCACCGACTACGTGATCTCGGAGAATCTCCGGTTGGCGTACGAGGCGCAAGCCGCCGCGGGCCTGGTTCCGCCACACTTCGAGGCCCAATCGTCTGATGCGCTCGCCGCGTTGTGGTCATCGGATCCGCTCATTGCCGCCAATTTCCCATCGGCCTATCCCGATGGCGCGTACCTGCTAGGCGCCGCCAACTCCGGTGCAGCCAGCGCGCCTATGCCTGCGGATGTAAAACAGGCCATTTCGGATCAGATCAAGAATGAGATTGCGGCCGAGAAGGCAGCCGCAGCCAACAAGGACACCAACTCGGCCCCGGCAGATCTGGTTCCAGCCGCGCTCGATCCCAACATTCGTTACTTTGTTGTGGCGAGCGATCAGGACCTGACAACTTCCGAAGGTACTGAATGCACACTTACTGCAGGCGATGTTGTCTACCGGACGGGCGACACGCCCGACGCTGACAACATCGTGGATGCGGCGGTCAAAAGCTCAAAGAAAGACGAGTGCGGCGTCGGAGCCACTGTTGGTGTGCAGGTGAGCGAGTTGCAGGAAATGCATAACGCTCTCCGTCAGACCATGGACGAGGGCCTGAAGAAACTTGCCAGTAATTCCGGCAAGAATGGACTTCCCGCGGCGCCCGATACCCGAACGACGGACGGGGAAGTCCCGCCGCCTACCGCCGACGCCAATGTTGCGCAAGACCTGCAGCAGACGCAGAAGGACGCTGACCAGGCCGAAGCGGAGCTTAAGAAGCCAAATTGATGACTTCACTTTCCTCGCATCGGAGCATTGTCTCTAACAGAGCAATGCTCCCGATGCGTGAAATCCAGGCCCCAAGTTTCAGCGAAGGGTGACGACCCCAATTTGGTCTTCATCCTCCGCGCGTAAAAATACAAAAGGCACGATCCGAAGATCGTGCCTTTCTCCCTCACCCGAGTCGGGTGTGTCTTACTTTCCGCTAGGCGCAGCCGAGGCGTTCTGCTGTTCGCTGCCCTGGTTCGTCATCAACCGTACGTCCACGCGACGGTTCTTCGCGCGGCCTTCCGAGGTGGCGTTCTTCTCCACCGGCTTGTCCTTGCCCAGTCCGATCAAGTAAATCTTGTGCGCCGGAATCTGGTATTTGTCCGCCAGGTATTGAATCACCGCATCCGCGCGGCGTTTGCTGAGGTCGTAGTTGTACTGCGCATCACCGGTCGAGTCCGTGCTGCCCTCAATCTCCAGGATGAAGTGCTTCTGGTTGTCGATCTGGTCGCCCAGTTGGTCCAGCGCTTCCTTCGCCTTCTTCGTCAAATCGGCCTTGTCGAAGGCAAAGTGTACCGAGCTCTCGGCCACCGGCTTGTAGTTGTCCAGGTTCTCAACCGTGCCCGCCAGCGACGTCACATTCGATGCGACCGTGGTGGCATTCTTGTTGGCTTCATCCGCCTGCTGGCCTGCCTGCACCGCGTGCTGGTCGGCGGTGTTCGCCTTCGCCTGCGCGTCCTTAATGCCAGATTGCGCGCGCGCGTCGGTGTCTTTAATATCGCGAGTATTTTTCGCCGTTAGATCATCTAATTCGTTGGTCTTGTTGATGAGGGGCGCGGCTTGTTCGCGCGTGTACTTCTTGGTGGCGCAGCCTACTGTGAAAGGCATCACGCCTGCAATCAGAACTGCTACCATCGAAATCCGGTTCATAGGTCTCGGGGCTCCTTAGGGACGTCGGCACGGCTCGGGCGGAACTCGTGGGGGAGGTACGCTGCCGTCGTTCTTCGTATGAGCAAGGCAGATGCCAATCTCCAGCCCAACGTTGTCAATAAGTTACGATCCCAAATGCGGGCCGGCAGCAAGCAATTCCGCCAACGTCGTAGAATTTTTACAGGCCGCTCGGAATCACCGGTCGCCGCTTTGCCCTAATCACTAATCACTAATCACTGCTTTCCATGGACCTCCACGCCAAAATCCGCACCCTCCCCACCGCTCCCGGCGTCTACCTCTACAAAAACGCCGAAGGTGAGGTCATCTACGTCGGCAAGGCCAAAAGCCTTCGCTCCCGCGTCGGCTCCTATTTCGTCAGGGGTGCCGACGAAAACGCCAAAACCGGCAGCCTCCTCCGCGAGGCCGTCGATGTCGAATATATCGTTGTCGACAACGAAAAAGAGGCTCTCGCCCTCGAGAACAACCTCATCAAGCAGAAGAAGCCCCGCTTCAACATCCTTCTGCGTGACGACAAAACCTATCCCTACATCAAGCTCACTCTCGGCGAACGCTGGCCCCGCGTCTACGTTACCCGCCGCCTCAAAAAGGACGGCTCCGAATACTACGGCCCCTTTTTCCCGGCGAACCTCGCCTATCGCGTCGTCGATTTGATCCATCGAAATTTCCTCGTCCCCAGTTGCTATATCGATCTCCGTCGATCTCATCCCCGCCCCTGCCTGCAGTACTACATCGGCCGCTGCCTCGGTCCCTGTGTCGACGGACTCACCACCGAGCCGATCTACGGCGACGCCGTCAAAGACGTCCGTCTCTTCCTCGAAGGCCGCCACAGCGATCTGAAGCAATCCCTCACCGCCCGCATGAATAAGGCCGCCGAAGAAATGCAGTTCGAGATGGCCGCCAAGTATCGCGATCTGATCTCCACCGTCGAAGATCTCCACCAGAAGCAGCGCATCGCCGCTGCCGAAGGCGACGACGCCGACGTCTTCGGCTACCACTACGAAAATCACATGGTCGCCATCAACCTCTTCCACATGCGTGGAGGCAAAGTCCTTGACCGACGCGATTTCTTCTTCGAAGACCTCGGCGAACTCGAATCATCCAACGGCCTCAAAACCGGCGAACTCTTCAGCACCCTGCTCCAGCAGATCTATCTCGACAACAAATACGTCCCGCGCACCATCTACGTCCCCGTCGATTTCGAAGACCTCGAAGCCCTCAGCGAAATCCTCAGCGAGCAAATGCACCGCCGCATCGAGATCTGCGTACCCCAGCGTGGCGACAAGCGCTCCCTCGTCGACCTCGTCGGCGAAAATGCCAAGCAGTCCTACGACCAGCGTTTCCGCGTCATGCGCCCTCAAACCGACGTCCTAAAGTCCGTCCTCCAGGACACCCTCGAGCTCCCCGAACTCCCCAACCGCATCGAGTGCTTCGACATCTCCCACATCCAGGGCGCCGAAACCGTCGCCAGCATGGTCGTCTGGGAAAACGGCAAGATGAAGAAGTCCGACTACCGCAAATTCATCATTAAGACGGTCGAAGGTGTCGACGACTTCGCTTCCATGCGCGAGGTCGTCACTCGCCGCTACAAGCGCCTTCAGGATGACAGCGCCCCATTCCCCAGCCTGATCTTGATCGACGGCGGCATCGGCCAGTTGCACGCCGCCGCCGAAGCCCTCGAGTCCATCGGTATCACCACCCAGCCGTTAGCATCGATTGCCAAGAGGGAAGAGATTATCTACGTTCACGGTCGCGAAGAGGAGCCCATCCGCATCGACCACCATTCGCCCGTCCTTCACATCATCCAACTCATCCGCGACGAAGCCCACCGCTTCGCCGTTACCTTTCATCGCAAGCGCCGCGAGATCCGCGACCGCTCCAACGAGCTCCTTGAAATTCCCGGCATTGGCGAACAGACGATGAAGCGTCTCCTCCGCCACTTTGGTAGCATCCAGTCAATTCGCACGGCCAACGCAGCCAGCCTCGAAGCCGTCGTCAACCGCACGCAGGCTACCGCCATCCTCGCTCACTTCCACACCGAAGACGCCGGAAACCCTTAACCCGCGCGGATCTGCGCCGATGCGTCCTCCTCTTTGCAAGTTGCCTCCCAGAAGCAACTCTGCCTCCTCCTGCCGCATCTATAATCGTTCGCTGTCATTCACCCGCCCCGCGGATCTCGATTGCCCGCGCCGTGAGGATCGTTTGCCCAACTCCGACTCTCGCCACAAAGTCGCCGTTCCCAGCGCCGCTCACGACCGCCTCAGAACCATCATCCCCGGCGACAGCGAATTAGCGCGCCTAATGCGCTCGCAAGACTGGTCCAAAACTCCGCTCGGCCCCGTCGAACAGTGGCCCCAGAGCCTCCGTACCTCCGTCAGCCTCATCCTCAACTCGCAACATCCCATGTGGATCGGCTGGGGACCGCAAATGGTCTTTCTCTACAACGACGCCTACATCGACGTCCTCAGCCTCGCCAAGCATCCCTGGGCTCTCGGCCGTCCCGCCATCGAAGTCTGGGCCGAAATCTGGCATGTCTGCGGTCCACTCGCCGACAAGGTTTTCCAGAAGGCCGAGGCCTCTTATCAGAACGACGTGCGCCTCTTCATGAACCGCGGCGACTTCCTCGAAGAGACCTACTACTCCTTCTCATACAGCCCGATCACCGATGAGTCTGGCCGCGTCGGTGGACTTTTCTGTCCTTCCGCCGACTCTTCTGCCAAGGTTCTCAACGCCCGTCGCCTGCGCACGCTCTCCGAACTCGCAGCCAATGCCCTCATCGAAAAGGCTACGGAGAGCGCCTGCACGTCCGCCATTGCCACCATCAGTAAAAATCCTGACGACGTTCCCTTTGCCCTCCTCTATGTCCTCTCGCCCGACCGCCGCGAGATGCAGCTTCAGTCGTCCACGGTTTCCAATGAGATCGCTCGTACATTTGCGCCTTCTCACGCGCTCAACGCTGCTTCCTCCAAAGACGAAATTACGGCCACCGTCGCCAAGGTCGTTGAAAGCGGTCAGCCTGTAACCATCTCCGTTTCGCACATCGCGCTCCCCCTCGGCCCTGCCGACCAGCAGGTCACCCACGCCATCGTGCTTCCCGTTCAATCCCGCGCGGAAGCTCACGCCATCGGCGTCCTTATCGCAGGCGTCAATCCCACCCGCAAATTTGACGATGACTACCGCACCTTTTACGAGCTTCTCTCTGGACAAGTCGCCACCGCCATCGGCAACGCCCGCGCCTACGAAGAGGAGCGCCGACGCGCCGAAGCTCTCGCGGAATTAGATCGTGCCAAGACCGCCTTCTTCTCCAATGTCTCGCACGAATTCCGCACCCCCCCTCACCCTCATGCTCGGTCCCCTCGAAGAGATTCTTTCCAAGCCCGAGCACGCCACCGTTCGATCCAACCGGGAACTTGTCGAGGTCGCCCATCGCAACGGCACCCGTCTTCTCAAGCTTGTTAACACGCTGCTCGATTTCTCCCGCATCGAGGCCGGCCGCGTTCGCGTCATCTATCGTCCCACCGATCTCTGTAACGTCACTGCCGATCTGGCCAGTCTTTTCCGTTCCGCCACCGATCGCGCCGGTTTGAAGCTGGTTGTCGATTGCCCGCCTCTGTCACAGCCAGTCTTCGTCGATCGCGAAATGTGGGAGAAGATCGTGCTCAACCTTCTCTCCAACGCCTTCAAATTCACCTTCGACGGCAGCATCGCCGTCCGCCTCACAGACCGTGGCAACTCCGTCGAGCTGTCCGTGCACGACTCTGGCGTCGGCATTCCCGCCGACGAGCTCCCCCGCGTCTTCGAACGCTTCCATCGCGTAGAAGGTGCCCGCGGACGCAGCTTCGAAGGCTCTGGCATCGGCCTCGCCCTCGTCCAGGAACTCGTAAAGTTCCACGGCGGTTCCATCTCAGTCCAGAGCGAACTTGGCAAAGGGACTACCTTCCGCGTCTCGATTCCTTACGGGTCCGCCCATTTGCCACGCGAACGTGTCTACGGCGAAACCTCCGACGCCGCCAATCGCGCTCTCGCTGCTCCCTACGTTGCAGAGGCTCTCAGTTGGCTCAAAGCTGGCGAACCTGCCGATGAAATCTCCCACGAAATCCTCGACGATATGCCTCTCCCCATCGCTGTTCGCGCTTCCAGCGAACGCGTGCTCCTCGTCGACGACAACCGCGATATGCGCGACTATGTCGAGCGTCTGCTCTCCCACTATTGCCAGGTCACCACTGCGGAAAATGGTCGCCTCGCCTTGCAGAAAGCACTCGCCGATCCTCCCAACCTCGTGCTCACTGACGTGATGATGCCCGAGATGAATGGCTTCGATCTTCTTTCCGCTCTGCGCAGTCATCCCGAAACCAGCACCATCCCCATCATCCTGCTCTCCGCCCGCGCCGGCGATGAAGCCCGCATCGAAGGCCTCCAGCAAGGCGCCGACGACTATCTCACCAAGCCCTTCAGTGCTCGCGAACTCCTTGCCCGCGTGCGCACTCATCTTGAACTCGCCCGCGTTCGCAAGAATGCCTCCGAGGAAGCCCGCCGCCGTTCCGAGCAATTTGAGATCCTCCTCAATCAGTCGCCGCTCGGAATTTTTCTTATCGATGCCAGTTTCCGCCTGCGTCAAGTCAATCCCCTCGCTCGCGCCGCCTTTGGCGAGAATGCTGACGAACTCGTTGGTCGCGATGCCTCCGAAGTCGCTCATCAAATCTGGAACAAGGACTAAGCCGACGACGTCGTCCGTATTTTCCGCCGCACCCTTGAAACCGGGGATTCCTTCGAGATTCGCGAACGCGAAGCCTTCCGCACCGATCGCAAATTGACTGAGTATTACAACTGGCAGGTCGACCGCGTGCCGCTACCCGAAGGCGATTACGGCGTCGTCTGCTACTTCCGCGATGTTGCTGACGAAGTCAAGGCGCGCGCCGAAATCCGCGAGCACGAAGAGCGTCTGCGCAAAATGGAACGCATCGCTGCCGCCGGCAAAATCGCGGCCTCCCTCGCCCACGAAATTAATAACCCGCTCAGCTCCGTCACCAATGTTCTTTACTTGCTCGAGACCAATCCCAACCTCGACGCCGAAGCCCATCAGTTTGTCGCGACCGCTGCGGCCGAGCTAAAACGCGTCGCTCGCATTGTCCAGCAGAGCCTCTCCTATCACCGCACCGGCGCACAGTCCCGCCACTTCGACGTTGCCGATGTCGTTTCCGATTCTCTCCAGATCTTTACCGACAAGTTCCGCCGCTCCGGGATCGAGCTGAAGCCAAAGGTGAAATCCGGCTCGCGCATCTTTGGCGTGCCCGATGAAGTCCGCCAGATTCTCGATAACCTTCTTCTCAACGCGGCCGAGGCCATGCCTAACGGCGGCAGCATCGCTATTTCAGTGCGCCCCGCGCTCAGCCACATTTCTCCTTCTCAATCCGGCGTTCGCCTCACCGTCTCAGACTCCGGCCCAGGTATACCGAAGGAAGTTTTCGGAAGAGTTTTTGAACCCTTCTTCACCACCAAGGCAGAGAAAGGAACAGGCCTCGGTTTATGGGTCGCCCAGGGGATCGTCGCCAAGCACGGTGGGCACGTCCACCTGCGCACCTGTCACGGCGGTCTTCGTACTGGAACCACGTTCTCCGTTTTTCTTCCCGCGAAAGCCGCCCACGATCTTCGCCTAGAATCCGCCGAGCAGGGAACCGCCGCTTAAACCTACTGCCCCTCTGCCCAGCAGCTCCAGATCTCATGCGCCACATCCGCGATTAGTGCGTTCCGGGCCACAACATCCGCCTTCGCGTCCGTCAGGAAGATCGCGATCGCCATCTGCTTTCCGCCAGGCATCGCCACTAACCCCACATCATTCGTCGCCGGTGTCGAGCCGTCGTACGTTCCCGAACTTCCAGTTTTATCGGCGACGGTTCCCTTGGGAAGCTTCGCCCGAATTCGTTCGTTCCCGCTCTCGGCCACTGTCATCCATCCGCGCAGCATCCGCGTGTTATCCGCATTCAACAGCTTTCCCCTCTGCAATCTCGCCAGGAACTCCACCATCTCATCCGCTTTTGCGGAATCGGAATACTGCGCCGGAGCGTCGTCAATCAGCTGCGCCTCGGTGTGCATCACCCGGATGCCTTTTACCTTTTGCTGCTTCAACGAACGTCGCACCGCCTTCGTTCCACCGATCAACTGCAGCACAATGTCCGACGCCGACCCGTCGCTGTCCACAATCGCTCGCCGCAACAGCTCCCGTACGGTGAAATCATCGCCCTTAGGATGCGTGTCCCTCAGGGGGCTATGCCCCGCTGGCGGAATGAAATCGTCCGGAGTCACATGCACCGGTTTCGCCAAATCCAATTTCCGGTCCTGCGCCATTTGCAGCGCCACCACCACGATCGGCAACTTGTACACGCTCTGCATCGGCGCCTTACGCCCGCCGTGGAACGAGTATCGCTGCGTGCTGTCCTGGCCCCGGCGAGCGCCGGCGTCGCTTTCGCTTGGATGATCGTCCAATATCCGCGCACTCACACTCAGCTTCCCCTTCGCGTCGTGCGCGTCCTTCTTCATCCGATCGTTCAAGGCCGCCGGCGAACAAGCCGCATGTACCGCCAGCGCCAATACCAATCCAGCCCCAATCATCGCCGCGAGTATACCTTCCTCTCGTTCATCCGCTCCTGAGCGAAGAACGTCACTCTCGATCTTTCTTGCCCTTTTTTTCCGATTGACCGCTTTCGCCCAAAATGCTTTTTAACAATCTGTCATCCTGAGCGCGCGATCGCGTTCTCGCGTGCCCGGAGGGCACCTTTCCTTGCCTGCTCTGGAGGCGTACCAAGACGCGCTCTTGTCCCATTTATCTCTTCGTCGCCGAGCGATCCTTTTGCTCCCCACCTCCATCCCAGACCAAGCTACTTCTCCAGGAGATCAACGAATGTCCAAGAAGCTTCTCGCAATCGCCACTGCAGCCCTGTTCTCCATCGGCATCGCCGCCGCACAATCCTCCAGCAGCGGAGCACAATCGTCCAGCAACGGCCAGTCCAGCCAACCCAGCACCAGTACACCGTCCAGCTCGTCCGATCAAACCGGCAGCTCCTCGAGCATGAGCGGCAATTCCAGCTCCGACCAGAGCGCTGCCTCCAGCACCGACCAGAATTCCACCGAAACCAGCACCGGCAAAAAGAAACATAAAAAGCACAAGAACAGCACCGACCAGAACAGCACCGACCAGAATGGCACCACCGGCAACACCAGCGGCACCTCCAGCACCCCCGATCAAAGCTCCACGCCCCACTAAAAACAAAAAGGCAGGAGCCCCAGCGCTCCTGCCTTTTTTCCCTCGCATTACTCTCTCTTGTCATCCTGAGCGCAGCGAAGGACCTGCTGTCCGCGTCCACTCACGAGACACGCTTTGTATCAGGGCATGGCTTCAGCCATGCCGACACCGCCCGAGGCGGCGAAGGGGCTTCAGCCCCTACACTAACTGTCCTTCCGATACAACAAATCCCGCATCGCCTTCCGCCGCTCCGCGTTCGCCTCGCTCGCGCTCCGACGCTCTTCCGCACTTAAGCGTTCTTTTTCCTTCGCCGAACTCGCCTCTTCCGTGCTGCACTCCCAACACTGGTTCGCAAACCCAGGCTTGCCCGGCTTCAATTCGAATTGCTCTCCGCACTTCACGCACTTCTTGATCGGAAATCCCATCCCAATATTTTATCCACGCTTTTTTGTAGTCGTCGAGTACCGCGGTCCCTCCGAAATCTTTCCATAAAACGCGGTGCCGCCCGTTCCAAAAAACGCACTTTTTCGCTCTTTTCGCGTCCTGAACTCGGTTTTGGCGCAATCTCGCGCGAACCCCCGAAAACTCTAAAACCCCGCATAAAATGCGCCTCCCGCGAAATTGCACCCAAATCCCACAATCCACCACCTCGAAAAAACCTGCTCCAAATCGCTTCCATTCACGCTTCAATCCGCGATTTCACCCCCAAAAACAACTCAAATCGCCCTCCAAATCGATCCGATTTTGCGGAGACCCGGATCCCGAATCCCGCTCGCATCACCCGCCGCTGTGCCCCACCTCACATCCATCGTGACGAAACTCATATAAGGTGCGAATCGGGGAACCATCCTCCAAATCCAAACGCTCTTTGAAACCAAACGCTAAGGCGTGTGTTATGAGGATTTTGCCCGTAACTGCCGCCTTATGACGATTTTGCGTAGATTACATGGCCTAAACTTCTGAAAACACGTAAGCGTGGGGAGGGGAGGGAAGACCAGAAAGTTTCCTCGTGTGCGCTACAATGCGCGCACCCGGGAAATGTCAGACCCCAAACTTAAAGGCGTCAAACGCGCCACCCTGCTGCCTTTCATCTTCGTGATGTACTCCTACACCACGGGAGGCCCTTTCGGGCTCGAGGGCCAGGTCACCACCTCCGGTCCCGGAATGACTCTGCTCTACGACCTGCTTTTGCCGCTGTTCTGGTGCATTCCGGTCTCGCTTGTTTCCGCCGAACTTACCACCGCGATGCCTGTGCAGGGAGGCTTCTATCGCTGGTCCCGCGCCGCTTTCGGTGACTTCTGGGGATTCCTCGCCGGCTTCTGGAACTGGAGCGCGAGCTTCATTCTTGGAGGGGTTTACGCGGTACTCTTCGCCGATTACTTGAAGTTTTTCTGGCACGGTCTCGGCAACGGATTGGCACACTACATCGTCGCCGTCCTCGTCATAATCCTCATCACGCTAGTGAACGTTATTGGCATCGATGCCGTCGGCAAACTCGCCACCATTTTGGGAATTCTCATCCTTCTGCCGGTCGCCGTCATGTGCGTCATGGGCGCTCTCAAATGGCATCACAATCCCTTCCTGCCACTCACCCCGCCAGGCGCCACTCCCAAGCAAGTCGCCGGCGTCGGCCTCGCCCTCGGCCTCTGGCTCTACTCCGGCTTCGAGCAGCTCTCCACCGTCGCCGATGAGGTCGAGAACCCGCGCCGCACGTTTCCTATCGCCCTCGCCTGGGTCGTGCCGCTATCGATAGCAACTTATTTCCTCCCAACGCTTTTTTCCCTCGCGGCTCTCGGCGATTGGCAGAAATGGAAGGACGGCTACTTCTCCGACGCCGCGTTCTTAATCGGAGGCTATTGGCTCGGCCTCGCCGTCAACATCGCCGCGCTGATCACTGCTCTCTCGCTGCTCAATGGCACCGTCATCGCGTCTACGCGCATGCCGTTCGCCATGGCAGAAGACGGATACTTGCCAAAGTTCTTAACCAAGGTTCATCCGCGGTTCAAGACGCCATGGATCGCGATCCTCGTTTCAGCCGCCATTTATGTGGCTCTTTCGTGGCACAGCCTTTCGCAGCTCATCATCGTCTACTCGTGGCTTCGCGTCGCCACCACCTGGATGACCGTGATCTCCGCCTGGCGCATGCGCAAAGTAGCGCCCGGTCTCAAGCGTCCATTCGTCATACCTTGGGGAATTGCGGGAGTGATTTACTGTGTCGTCGCGCCGCTCATCATCGGAGCAATCGCTCTCTCCGCCAGCGAGAACCCGATCGGAGGACTGATTGCTCTCGCGCTCGGCCCAATCGCCTACGTGATCATGCGCCAGTTCGCCAAGCCCAGCGAACCCGGGTCAGCCGCCGAGCTAGCTAGCTGATCCAATCGAGCACTTTGTAATACGCGCCCGCAAACGGCAGAAACCATGGTTGTCCGTTGTAAAGCCCCATCGGCGCTCCCGGAAAGGGAATGCCCGCAAACGGATTCCGGTCCGGCGCTCCCGCAAGCTTCTCGCCCATAATGGAACCCAGGTAGCTCGCCATCGCGACGCCATGTCCTGCATATCCAAGCGCATAATGCACGCCATCGAACTCGCCCGCATGCGGCAGGATATCGAAGGTGAAATCCAACGTTCCACCCCACGCGTAGGACACCTTCACTTCCTTCAGTTGCGGATGAATCGCGATCAAATCGCGCAGCAGGATCGCCTCGCTCTTGCGGATCGTATTCGTCGTTTCCGGCAGGAACGCCGCGCGGCCACCGAACAACATGCGGTTGTCAGGAGTCAGCCGCCAGTAATGCAGAAAGTTCAGAGAGTCGTACACCATGCGGTTGTGCGGAATCAGTTCCTTCGCCACCGTCGGCGCAAGCCGCTCGGTCGCGATGATGTAAGAGCCGATCGGGATGATGCGCTTCCGCAACGGCCGCGATAACGTTCCCGTGTAACCGCTGGTCGCAATCAACACGTCCTTTGCCGCGAGCTTGCCCTTCGAGGTGGTTAACGTAAATCCTTTCCCGCGATCGACGTTGTGCACACGGGCGCCTTCGAAGATCGTGGCTCCCGCGCGTTTCGCTGCCTGCGCCAATCCCGCAACGTATCGTGCCGGATGCAGCCCCGCGCTAGCCTCATCCACGACTCCGCCGAAGTAGATATCCGCGCCGATCTCACCGCGCAACTCGCTCTTCGTCACGATCCGGATCTTATGCCCAAACTCCCGCGCCAGCAGCTCGGCACTCCGCGCATAGGCATCGAAGTGCGACTGCTTGTTTGCCACCTCCAGGTGCCCACATCGCGCGAAATAGCAGTCGATCCGTTCCTCGTCCACCAACTGCTCGATGAAGTCGATGGATTCGAGCGAGGCCGCATACATCTGCTTTGTGGCATCGAGCCCATAGCGCTGCATCAGCACTTCAGGGCTCAACTTCATGCCCGTCAGCACCATCCCGCCGTTGCGTGAACTCGCGCCCCATCCGATTGTCTCCGCCTCCAGCACCACGACGCGCGCACCGCGCCGTGCCAGCGTCCGTGCCGCCGAAAGCCCCGTGAATCCGGCGCCAATCACGGCTACGTCCACACTCTCCGACAGCGGCTGATCGCTCCCCGCAGCCATAGAAACGCTGTCGAGCCAGTAATTCCGTTCGTTGTAGTTCATGGTCTAGCTGGAAATCGGCATCGTTCGGATTCGCTTCTTCGTCGCCACATAGATCGCGCCGCACAGCGCCGGCGCAAACGGTGGGACGGGCGGTTCGCCTGCGCCAGTCGGTGCTTCCGTGCTCTTCACGAAATAACTTTCCACGACCGGCACTTCGTTCATCCGCGCAAGCTGGTAATCGCCGAAGTTCGACTGCTCAATCCCACCGGCATTTACCGTGATTTTCCCGTGCAACGCCTGCGTAAGCGCAAATACCACCGCGCTCTGCAGTTGCTGCTCGAGGATGTTCGGATTCACTACCTGCCCGCAGTCGATCGCCACGACGACGCGCTCCACCTTTGGCGCATCGCCTTGCATCGATATTTCCACCACTTCAGCCACATATGTCCCGAAGCAGCCATGCGCGGCGATACCGCGATACCTACCATTTGCGGCGGGCTTGCTCCAGCCTGCTTTTTCGGCTGCCAACTTCAGCACACCACGGAGCCGCGCCGTGCTCCAAACCGTATCGAAGAACTTGATCTGCTTGTCTTGCTGCAGCAGGTGCAGTCGAAGTTCCAACGGATCTTTTCCAGCAGCACCAGCCAGTTCATCCAGGAAGCACTCCTGCGCGAATGCCACCTGCGAAGCGTACACAGACCTCATCCATCCCAGCGGCACCGCCGTGTCGAGGTCGACGTATTCCATCAGTACATTGGCAGGCTGATAGATAAAAGATCCTTCGTCCTTCAAGTCCGGATCAAGTCCGTCGTCGAGCTTTGTGCCTTTCTGTCTCGAAATCGACGGAGCGATAATCCTGTGCGTAATCGAGGTTGGATATCCATCCTCACCAACTGAAGCGCTCAACTGGTGCAGGCTCACCGGACGGTACGTCGAGAACTTCATGTCGTCTTCTCGAGTCCAAAGCACCTTCACGGGTAGGCTGACAGCCTTCGATACCAGAGCAGCCTCGACACCGTAGTCATGCTCCAAGCGCCGCCCAAACCCGCCCCCCATAAGCGTTACGTTGACCGTCACATTCTCTGGCTTCAATCCGAGCGCTTGCGCAACCGAATCGCGTACGTCCTGCGGAACCTGCGTCGGGGCCCACAATTCACACTCCGTGCCGCGAAAATGCGCCACGCAGTTCTGCGGCTCCATCGGAGCGTGCGCCAGGAATGGCGTCTGGTACTCGGCTTCCACGCGTTTGCCCTGCGTTCCAGTCACGTCGCCGCTGCTGTACAGGGTTACTCCCTTATTCTTCGCCGCGGCGCGCAAACCGTCTGTCACATCAGACTCTTCCATTCCCGCGTTCGGCCCGTTCTCCCAAGTCACCTTCAAAGCGCGGCGTCCCTGCATTGCAGCCCAAACGGAATCACCAACCACTGCAACCGCTGAATCGCCGATCTTCGCCACGTGGGTCACGCCTGGTAAAGCTTTAGCTCGCGAATCATCAATCTGCCTCACCGTCGCGCCAAACTTGGGCGCCCGTGCCAGCAATGAGTACTTCATTCCCGGCACCTTGAAATCGATCCCAAAGATCGCCGTGCCATTCACCTTCGACTTGGTATCGATGCGGGGCTGCCGTTTTCCAATCAGTTTGAAATCAGCATTGTCTTTGAGCTTCGGCTCTGCGGGAACCGGCAGCTTCGCGGCAACAGTTGCCAACGAGCCGTATCCCGCTCTGCGATTGGACGTCGAGTGGACGACGAACCCGTCGGCGGTCGCGCACTCCGATTCCGCCACCTTCCACTGCTTCGCCGCCGCGCTCAGCAGCATCGCGCGTGCTTGTGCGCCGGCCTTGCGCATCGGATCCCAACAGGTGCGGACGCTAGCGCTGCCGCCGGTCGTCTGATCTCCAAACAGCGTGCTGGCGCCGGCCTGCTCAATGGCGATGGTCGCGAAATCGCAATCCAGTTCCTCCGCGAGAATCATCGGCAGGGAAGTCCTCACACCCTGCCCCATCTCCGAGCGTGCCACAACGATACTGACTTTGCCCCTGGGTGCGATGTGAACATAGGCATTCGGTGCGAACTCTGTGGAGGCAGTCCCGCCCGACAGCGGCAGATGGAATGCCACCACTAATCCGGCAGCTGCCGTAGCGGTCGTTGCCAGGAAATCACGGCGGGTGACCTCGCTCACTTGCCACCTCCCGCTGCCCGGACAATCGCTTTTCGGATTCGCTGGTATGTTCCGCAACGGCACAGGTTGCCGTTCATCGCGTCCACAATCTCGGCCTCCGACGGATGCGGTTTCTTCGCCAGCAACGCCGCCGCCTGCATGATCTGGCCCGACTGGCAATAACCGCACTGCGGAACGTCTTCCGCCACCCATGCCAGTTGCAGCGGGTGCGAACTGCTTTCCGACAGTCCCTCGATCGTAGTGATCTTCTTGTTCGCCGCCTCTGATACCGGGGTCGTGCACGATCTCACCGCTTCGCCATCCAGGTGCACGGTGCACGCGCCGCACATGCCCACGCCACAGCCAAATTTCGTGCCGCTAAGTTCCAGCGTATCGCGCAGCACCCACAGCAGCGGCGTATCTGGAGCAACGCTGACATGGCGCTCACGACCATTCACACGGAGAGCGAAGGATTCCATGCAAGCCTCTGTCGGAAAGGAATGCCGAGGATGGTATCACGGCCCTTGCTCGCAGAGAGTGCTAAACCTCGATTCAGTTGCTGAGTACCGCAACTGAACTAAGCGGTTGCCGCCCGGGGCGCGGGTTCCAGGTGCTTTCGCATGGGCTCCCCGATGAACTCCACCATTGCCTCGAACTCCGCCAGCGTGAGCGATTGTGGCCCGTCCGATAATGCCTTCTCCGGGCAAGGATGCACCTCCACAATCACGCCGTCTGCCCCCGCCGCTACCGCTGCTCGCGCCATGATCGGCACTAAGTCACGCCGGCCCGTTCCGTGAGATGGGTCCGCAACTACGGGCAAATGCGAGAGTTGTTTTGCCAGCGCGATGGCTGCCAGGTCGAACGTATTGCGCATGTCCGGATCGTAGGAACGGATGCCCCGCTCGCACAGCACGACCTGGCTGTTTCCGCCCGCCAGCAAATACTCCGCCGCCAGCAGCCAGTCTTTTACCGTCGCGGATGGCGATCTTTTCAGTAAAATCGGCCGTTCGCATTTCGCCAAGCGCCGGAGCAACGCGAAATTCTGCATGTTCCGTGCCCCTACCTGCAGCATGTCTGCATATTCGGCGACCATACTCACGTCCTCGGTGCCCATCACCTCGGTCACAATCGGCATCCCGGTTTGCTCTGAAGCTTCGCGAAGCAGCTTCAAAGCCTCCAGCCCGAGTCCCTGAAACTCGTATGGAGAAGTTCGTGGCTTGTACGCGCCACCGCGCAGCATCGTCGCACCCGCGTTCCGGACACCCTGTGCCACCGCCATCAATTGCTCTCGCGATTCCACCGAACACGGTCCTGCCATGAGCACGCAATCGTCTCCGCCAATGGGCACGCCTGCAACATTCACCACGCTGCGTTTCTGTTTTACTTGCATGCTCACCAGTTTGAATGGATGAGCGATCGGCACAACCTGTTCCACTCCTGGGGCCGCACCAATGGCGGCTAATTGTTCGCGATGGCCGGCACTCCCCACCGCCGCGACAATGGCGCGCTCTACACCGCGGGTTACATGGGCCTGGTATCCGAGTTCTCGGACACGGTCGATGACATGGTTGATCTCGAATTCTGTTGCTCCTGGCGTCATGCTGATAATCACCGGAATCTCCTGGAAATGACAAAAGCCGCAACCTTGTGGGCTGCGGCTCGTTGGAAGTCTTGGCACTACTCAGTTGAAATTACGTACTCGCCTGAAGCCAATAATCCGTCGCGCCGCTCCCTGTAATTCGGTAGGAGCGCCAAGTAAACGATGGAAACGCGAAGAGGTTCGTCATGGCTTCAACAAGCGGATAATGCCCCACTTGATCATGTTTCGTCAAGCTACGGGCCTGGAACTCAGGAAATGCCTGAGCCTTTCGGCGAGTATGGCTTTCACTTATGGATCAAATTTTCTAATCGTTTGCACAAAAAATATAACTTTGCCTAATGAAAAATCCGGGAGTAGATTGCTTCACAAGCTAACGATTGCACGGCGCTCTCGCTGCACTGGGGAGCGCAATTTTTTCAGGTACTCATGAGCCATAATTCTCACCAGTTGCACAAGCGAAGCGCTGCCATCACCGAGGGACCGAGCCGCGCCCCCGCGCGTGCCATGCTGCGCGCCGCAGGCTTTACGCCCGAAGATCTTCGCAAGCCGATCATTGGCATCGCAAATACATGGATCGAGATTGGTCCCTGTAACCTGCACCTCCGGGAACTCGCCGAACACATCAAGCAAGGAGTCCGGGAAGCCGGAGGCACTCCCATGGAGTTCAACACGGTCTGCATCTCCGATGGCATCACCATGGGTTCCGAAGGCATGCGTGCTTCGCTCGTAAGCCGCGAGATCATCGCCGATTCCATTGAGCTCGTCGCCCGTGGCAATCTCTTCGACGGTCTCATCGCTATCTCCGGCTGCGATAAAACAATCCCCGGTACTATCATGGCGCTCGAGCGCCTCGACATCCCAGGACTCATGCTCTACGGCGGCTCGATCGCTCCCGGAAAATTTCACAGCCAGAACGTCACGATTCAAGATGTCTTTGAAGCCGTCGGCACACACGCTCGCGGCAAAATGAGCGACGCCGAGCTAGAAGAACTCGAAGGCAATGCCTGTCCCGGTGCCGGCGCCTGCGGCGGCCAATTCACCGCCAACACCATGTCAATGGTTGGAGAGTTTCTCGGTATCTCTCCGATGGGCGCCAACAGCGTACCCGCCATGACTGTGGATAAACACCAGGTTGCCAGCCGCTGCGGCCACCTTGTCATGGAACTCGTTCGCAAAGATGTTCGTCCTAGTCAGATCATCACCCGCGAATCCTTGGAGAACGCGATTGCGAGCGTTGCCGCTTCCGGCGGTTCCACCAACGCAGTACTCCACCTGCTGGCTATCGCGCACGAGATAGGAGTAGATCTCTCCATTGACGATTTCGACCTGATCAGCTCACGAACGCCGCTTATCTGCGACCTCAAGCCTGGTGGCCGCTTCATCGCAACCGATCTTCACGAAGCCGGGGGCATTCCTCTCGTCGCACAGCGGCTTATGGCAGCCAATTTGATCCATGCCGACGCCCTCACTGTGACCGGCAAAACCATCGGCGAGGAAGCGGCGCAAGCGACGGAAACGCCCGGTCAGGAAGTTGTTCGCCCAATGACGAGTCCGATCAAGTCAACCGGCGGAATGATGATCCTTAAGGGAAATCTTGCTTCCGAAGGTTGTGTGGTGAAGCTTGCCGGTCACAAGAAACTTTTCTTCGAAGGACCGGCGCGCGTCTTCGACTCCGAAGAAGCTGCTTTTGCCGCCGTAGAGGATCGCACGATCCAGCCTGGCGAAGTCGTCGTTATCCGCTACGAGGGGCCAAAAGGGGGCCCTGGCATGCGGGAGATGCTTAGCGTCACCGCTGCAATCGCGGGCACTGAACTCGCCGGGAGCGTTGCCTTGATTACCGATGGCCGTTTTTCAGGTGCGACCCGAGGCCTCAGCGTGGGACACGTTGCTCCGGAAGCGGCCGTGGGTGGCGCCATCGCTGCGTTGCGTAACGGAGACGCCATCACCATCGATGTCGAGCATCGTGAACTGCGGGTGAACTTGACCGAATCCGAAATCGAAGCTCGACTGCGCAACTGGCGCGCCCCAGAACCACGCTTCAAGCGCGGAGTCTTTGCCAAGTACGCGAGCTCCGTTTCCTCCGCCTCTTATGGCGCCGTAACCAGCGCGATGGTGGAAAGCAAAGTTTTTGCAGGGAGTACGAAGTGACGAAAAAGACGATGACCGGCGCGCAGATCATTTGGGAGTGCCTCCAGCGCGAGGGCGTGAAGGTCGCCTTCGGCTATCCCGGCGGCGCGATTCTGCCAACCTATGACGCCTTGAAGCACTCGTCTATTCATCACGTACTCGTGCGTCACGAGCAAGGCGCCACGCACATGGCCGACGGTTATGCCCGTGCGGGCGGCGGTGTCGGTGTCGCGATTGCCACTTCTGGCCCAGGCGCGACCAACATGGTCACCGGCATCGCTACCGCCATGCTCGATTCGTCGCCAATGGTCTGCATAACTGGCCAGGTCGGCAGCAAACTCATTGGCACCGACGCCTTCCAGGAAACCGACATCACTGGCGTGACGCTCCCCATCACGAAGCACAACTATCTCGTCACCCATGCGTCGGAACTCGCTCGGACGATCCGTGAGGCCTTTTACATCGCAAAATCCGGACGGCCCGGCCCTGTACTCATTGATGTCACTAAAGACGCGCAGCAGTCCACCTGCGAGTTCGACTGGGATGCCGCCCAACCGCAGCTCCCGGGATACCGCCCGGATCTTTCCCCGGAAGCCCACGTGTACGAGAATGCGCTTGCGTTGATCAAGCAATCCAGGCGCCCTGTGATCCTCGCTGGCCACGGCATCATGATCTCCGGCGCGATGCACGAAGTACGCGAATTGGCTGAGAAGGCCGCGATCCCCGTCGCGCTGACGTTGCTGGGCATTGGCGCATTCCCCGCGTCGCACCCGCTCAATCTAGGCATGATGGGCATGCACGGCGAGGCTTGGGTGAACCAGGCAATCCAGGATGCAGACCTTCTCATCGCGCTCGGCATGCGCTTCGACGATCGGGTTACGGGCAATCTGAAAAACTATGCCGTGAATGCAAAGAAGATCCACGTCGAGATCGATCCCTCGGAAATCAACAAGAACGTGAAGGTCGACGTGGCCCTGGTCGGCGATGCGCGCGAGGTACTTCATGAGCTCTTGCCCCACGTGGAATCCGCCGATCGCAAGTCATGGTTCGACCACATCGCCCGTCTGAAAGGCGACTCCGCCGTACGCGACATTCAGAACTTGCCCGACAATGGCCATCTCTACGCCGCGCATGTCATCAACGACATTTGGCGTGAAACCAACGGCAAGGCCATCGTCGTCACCGACGTCGGCCAGCACCAGATGTGGGAAGCGCAATATTACAAGCACGACGACCCGCGTTCGCTCATCACTTCAGGCGGTCTCGGCACCATGGGCTTTGCTCTCCCCGCCGCCATCGGCGCGAAAATGGCGCAGCCCGATGCTGAAGTCTGGGTCATCGTCGGCGACGGTGGTTTCCAAATGACCATGTGCGAGCTCGCTACCATCATCCAGGAGCGCCTCGACATCAACATCGCCATTATCAACAACGGATATCTCGGTATGGTGCGCCAGTGGCAGGAGTTCTTCTACGAGCGCAACTACCAGGCCACGCCGCTGCTCAGTCCCGATTTCTGCGTGCTCGCCGGCGCCTATGGCATCAAGAGTTACGCGGTAAGCATCCGCGCCGATGTCATACCCACCGTGCGATCTGCGCGAAAGCACCAAGGTCCTGTATTGATCGATTTTCAAGTGGAACAGGAAGACACCGTCTATCCCATGGTCCCTGCGGGAGCCGACTTGCACAACATGATCCGTAGACCGAGCCCGATCGTGGAAACTGCATTAGATACGTAGGTCAGAAACTATGTTGCATGTACTCGTGGTACACGTGGAAAACAAGCCGGGCGTTTTGTCGCGCGTTGCGTCGCTCTTTCGCCGCCGCGCTTTCAATATCGACTCCTTGACCGTGGGGCGCACGGAAAAAGCCGACGTTTCACGCATGACCATCGTGGTTGATACCGATGCCGATGGAGCCCGTCGTCTCGAGGCCCATCTTTACAAACTCGTGAATGTCCTCCTCGTAGAAGACATCACGAATCACCCTTCAATCAACCGCGACCTGGCGATGATCAAAGTCGCATGTTCGCATCAAACGCGGCCACACATTCTCGGTCTTGTTGAGGTGTTTCGCGCACGCGTCATCGACCTTGCCATGGATTCCATCATCATGGAGATCACCGGCACGGAAGAAAAAATCGATCGGCTCATCGAGGTGCTCCAGCCCTATGAGCTGCTCGAGATGGTACGCACCGGAATCGTAGCGATGCGTCGCGGCAACACCGGACACATTACCAAGGAAGCCAACGCAGCCCAGGTCTACGAAGACACCGGGGTGTCCTACTCGGTTTAGCTCGACATCCAGTTTCAAGGAAGGGAAGTATGGCAACGGTTTATCACGATTCATCGGCAGATCTATCCATCATTCGCAATCAAAAAGTCGGAATCGTCGGCTACGGTTCGCAGGGTCACGCCCACGCTCTCAACCTCGTGGACAGCGGGGTTAAAGTGCGCGTTGGATTGCGCGCGGGCAGCTCTTCCAAGGCTAAGGCCGAAAAGGCAGGCTTGTTCGTCGGCTCCGTTTCCGATGTTGCACAATGGGCCGACGCCATCATGGTTCTCGCACCCGACACGGAGCAGCCTGCCATCTATCAGAGCGAAATTGAGCATCACTTGAAGCCCGGCAAGACGCTGATGTTCGCTCACGGTTTCAACATTCGTTACGGCACCATCACTCCTCCCCAAGGCGTTGATGTCTCGATGGTCGCTCCCAAGTCGCCGGGCCATCGCGTGCGCGAAATCTTCACCGAGGGAGGCGGCGTGCCGGCGCTATTCGCTGTTCACCAGGACGCCAGCAAGCAAGCCAGGCAACTCGCGCTTTCCTATGCCGCCGGCATCGGTTGCACCCGCGCGGGCGTTCTGGAAACGACCTTCACCGAAGAGACCGAAACCGACCTTTTTGGCGAACAAGCCGTGCTCTGCGGCGGCGCCTCGGCCCTGGTGAGAGCTGGGTTCGAAACGCTCGTCGAAGCGGGATACCAACCCGAACTCGCCTACTTCGAGTGCCTGCATGAACTCAAACTCATCGTTGATCTGATGTATCGCGGCGGCCTGAACTACATGCGCTACTCGGTGAGCGACACCGCGGAGTACGGAGATTACGTCGCTGGTCCGCGCATCGTGACCGATGAAACCCGGAAAGCCATGCGCGACCTTCTGAAATCGATCCAGGACGGTAGTTTCGCCAGGAACTGGATCGCCGAGAACAAGAATGGGCGTCCTTGGTTTGAGCAAAAACGCGGCAGCGAACAGGAGCAGCAATTGGAGCACGTAGGCGCCGAACTCCGCGACATGATGTCCTTCTTGAACCCTGTACGCGTCAAACAAAAATCGGAAAATGCTAAGCAGGAGAAGGAAGCCGTAGCGCAGTAAAGCTGTTGTTGCAGCCCCGTTGAACGTCTGGAAGGCGACACAAAATGTGTCGCCTTCTTGCTGGGCAAAATTGAATAAAACCTGCAAAAGCGCCCGAATTTTGTATCGAAAGTGTTGTACAAACGTCCAATGTATACGCACTCTTCACGCTGTTCCGCGTAAATGAACGAATCGTCATACCGGGGAAACTGCTGCGTTACCGCGGCTCTCTAATCTAGTACTGATTCGTCAAAATGCAGAAAGTCAGGAGAATTCGGGGCCGATGAGGATCACCGGGGTCGCGACCGCATTTCCGTCCAACCGCTATAGCCAGCAAGAAATCTTTGCGGCGTTAGGGAGGAATTGGGCCGGAAAACTTGAAAAACCCCAGGTGCTCGAGCGCCTCCATTCGCGCGTTGGTGTCGGGCATCGCCATCTTGCGCTCACCATTCCTGAATACGAAGCGATAACTACCTTTGGCCAGGCGAATGATGCATGGATTCGCGTAGCGGAAGAAATCGGTGAGAAGGCGCTCTGCCGCGCTCTCCATCGCTCTGGAATCTCAGCAGCGGAATTGGATGCGATCTTCTTCACTTCGGTGACCGGCATCAGTGCACCGTCCATCGATGCACGGCTCGTGAACCGCATGAAGCTCTCGCCACACATCAAGCGCGTGCCCATCTTTGGACTCGGCTGCGTTGCAGGAGCGGCAGGCATTGCGCGAGCGGCCGACTATGTGAAGGCCTATCCCGATCACAACGCGGCACTCCTCTCCGTGGAATTGTGCTCGCTCACCTGGCAACGCGACGACCTGACCGTAGCAAACTTCATCTCCTCCGGATTGTTCGGTGACGGCGCAGCCGCCGTCATAGTCTCCGGCCGCGAAGTAGCTCAACACGGCCCCCGCGTGCTTGCAACCCGGTCGGTTTTCTATCCCGATACCCAGAACGTCATGGGCTGGAACGTCTCCGAGAAAGGTTTTCAAATCGTACTTTCGCCGGATGTGCCGCGAATGGTTCACGACCACCTCCGCGACGACGTTGACGCATTCCTCGGCGAGTACGACCTCAAGCGTCCCGACATCGGTAATTGGATCATGCATACCGGCGGTCCCAAGGTCCTTGAGGCATCCGCGCAGGCACTAGAACTTCCCGACGCTGCTTTGGCGGCCTCTTGGAACGCGCTGGAAGAAGTTGGCAATCTATCTTCAGCCTCGGTGCTCGTTGTCCTCGAACAAATTTTCCATCATCAGCGGCCCGCGCCGGGGACGCTTAGCTTGCTGGCAGCCATGGGCCCCGGGTTCTGCTCTGAACTCGTGCTGCTCATGTGGTGAGAGGCCCATTGGCTCAAAGCGAACGAATGAAAACAGATGTCATCGTGATTGGCGCGGGCCCCGCAGGTTTGGCCACGGCCATCGCAGCTCGCAATGCAGGTTTCGAAGTGCTCCTTGCAGATCACGCCGTCCCCCCCATCGACAAGGCTTGTGGCGAGGGCATTATGCCCGACGGCCTTGCAGCCCTTGCGAAGCTGGGGGTTGTCGTGCCACCGGACCAGGCTTATGCGTTTCGTGGAATTCGTTTTCTTGAAAACAATTCCGCCGTTGACGCCGTTTTCCCGCTAGGAGTCGGTTTCGGCGTGCGCCGTACCGTTCTGCACGAATTGCTTGTGAGTAAAGCCGCGAAGCTCGGCGTGCAAATGCGTTGGGGAGCGCGTGTCGGCCACATCTCCCAGGGTCAGGTCCAAATCGATGATCACACGATCACATCTCGCTGGATTGTCGGTGCGGACGGCCACAACTCGATCGTCCGCCGCAAGATTGGCATCGGTCGTCAGCAAAGCGAACGTCGTCGCTTCGGCTTTCGCCAGCACTTTTCTATCCGTCCGTGGACCGATTTCGTCGAAGTCTACTGGAGCGACTACGGTCAGGCCTATGTCACTCCGGTGTCTGAAAACGAGGTCTGCGTCGCGCTGATCACCAGCGATCCACATCTGCGTCTCGACGTCATACCGCATGCGTTTCCTCCACTGGCAGAGAGACTTGGCGATGCCGTTCAGACGACTCGTGCGCAAGGCGCCATCACATCCACCCGGCAGATCGATGCGGTCTATTCCGGGAATGTCGCGCTTGTCGGCGAGGCCTCTGGTTCGGTCGATGCCATCACAGGCGAGGGGATGTCACTCGGATTCCAGCAGGCGCTCACGGTTGTCAGCGCAATGAAATCAGGTTCCCTGGCTCCATATGAACGTGCCCACCGCTGCATTGGAAGCACTCCGCGCCAGATGGCCAAATTGATGGCATTGCTCGGCGATCGCCGCTGGTTGCGGCATCGAACCTTACGAGCCCTCTCAGCGAGACCGGAGCTCTTCGCCCAGATGTTGAGCGTACACGTTGGAGAAACCCCCATGCATCGTTTTGGTTTGCACCGCGCGCTTTCCCTCGGATGGTCGGTGCTGACGTCCTAAATAACTTATGCGACATAATCTCACCATTCTCGGCCTTCTCCTCGCGTCTGCATCCCTCGCAATCGCGCAGGCCGCTAATGAATTGCGGATAGATTTTGATCCTGCCAGCACCAAGGTCGAGTTCACCTTGGGCGACGTGCTCCACACCGTCCACGGAACATTTCATCTCAAGAGCGGCAGCATGCATTTTGATCCCGCCACTGGAGCCGCTGGAGGGTTGCTCGTAGTCGACGCCACTAGCGGTAATAGCGGCAACGATACCCGCGACCATAAAATGAACAAGGAGATTCTCGAGTCAGATAAATTTCCCGAGGCTACGTTCACCCCGCAGAGGGTCATTGGCCAACTTGCAAAACAAGGCAGTTCGGACATCCAGGTGAAGGGGATTTTCCGCATCCACGGCGCCGACCACGACCTCACGCTAAACGTCCCCGCCCGCGTCAATGGCAACCAGCTTCAGATGCAGACGCAGTTCATCGTTCCCTTTGTCCATTGGGGAATGAAAGACCCGAGCACATTTATTCTTCGCGTAAACAAGGAAGTACAAATGAGTATTTCCGGGACTGAGCTGATCTCCGGCGCGACCGAGTCAACGGCCCACATCTCCCATTAATCAGTGGATTCGCGAAAGTTCCAGCGAGTATAGGTGGTTCTTCGGGAAATCATGTGCGAGCCCCTCAAGAAGGTTCCGCGCAGTCTGCGGATCCTTGTCGCGTACCGCCGCCACCGCCAGCAGCAATCGGGCAAACGGTGCGAGATAATCGCCCCTTTCTGCTGTCAGGTGCAGTTTCTCGAGTCCCTCTGCTTTGTCGGTTTGAGCACCTGTCATATGCAGCACCCAGCGCACCGGCGCAGGATTAATGCCGAGGAGATAGTTCTCCACGCCCACGGCCAGGTAAGCGTCGTAGCACTGTGCATCTACGCTCAAGAGTTGCTCGGCCTTACCGCGCGATTGCTTCATATACCCCAAGCCGGCGAGATTTTTCCGTTCGACGAGTGACGCGTAATCACCGCGCAACCCATTTGCGAGGATCTGCGAAAACATAGCTTCAGGATCGCGGGGCACACTTGTAAGGCGCCGAGTGGCTAACTCGTCCGCAGCTGCCAATTCGCTCTCGAACGCCGATTTTGTGGCCGGATCGGGAGCCACCTTCTTTCGCTTTTCGAACTTTGAATTGTCAGCGAAAAGATCGACTTCCAGCACGTGCATCCTATCGAACTCCGAAAACAAGTATGCCGCCGCGTTGGAGACATGGGCCAGTGGATCGTCAGGGTGGCGCTGCTCATACGCCTCGAAGGTACCGTGCGCGGTGAGGAAATCGAGGTTGTACATCTGCCGGTAGCCATTCTCGATATCGGACCCTCCTCCGCACGAAGCGAAGCTTGCTGAGGCCAGGGTCAGCACGATGCAACTCACCAGCAAGAAGCGAAACCGCATTAAGCCACCGCCACTTGCGCGAGTGGCAGCGAGACCCGGATCACGGCGCCGCCGCCATCGCGATCCGTGATCCTAACTGCGCCGCCATGCGCTTGTACCACCGCATCCACAAACGCAAGGCCCAGACCGTATCCGGTGGAGTGTTTGCCCTTCACGAATCGCTGAAAAACTCGCCCTTTCAATTCCGGCGAAAAGCCCGGCCCGTTGTCTTCGATTAGAAGTTCGGCGAGGTTGTCGCGCTGCTGAACGCGGATAAGTATCTGTCTTCCGGGCGGAAGATGTGCCATCTCATTGTCGAGCAAATTTGTGAGCACGCGGTTCGTGAGACTTACATCGACATCCACCATCAGCGTTGTGCCGGCATCTACGACCACATCGTGATGTCGCTCATTCATTGCCGGCATGTAAATATCTACAAATTGCTGGACTACGGACGCAAAATCCACGGTCTCCTTGTGTAAAGGCAGCGCGCCGGCATCCGCTTCCGCGAGGTCGAGTGTGGTATTGATGAACTGGGACAGCCGATCTAGCCCTTCGACCGCCTGCGCCACGGGCTCGCGCCAGTCCGTGGAACTCCCCTCCAAGAGGGCGACTTCGAGCCTTCCGCGAATCGAAGTAACCGGGCTTTTCATGTCATGTGCCACAGAATCCGTCACGGTGCGCAGTTGGTTCACCGAAGCTTGGATGCGGTCGAGCATTTTATTGAACGTTTGAGAAAGCCGTGCTATCTCATCACTGCTGCTGGCTTCTGGTAGCCGCGCGCTCAGGTCCTCGCTCCCAATCTTTGATGCTGTTTGCGTGATGTTCTCCACGCGCAGCAACGTGCGGCGGGCACTCAAGTAGGAAATCATGAACCCGAGCGCAACCATGCCGATCCAAACTATGATGAACCCGCGCGTCAGCCGCCGGAGCAGTTCCACGGCTCCGAAATCCGAAAGTCCGAGATAGATCTCTCCGGCGGGTTTCAGGTTTCGCACCACCACGCGGAAGGGAATCGCCGCGCCTTGAATCTTGAGGGTTTGCGGAGTGCCGGGAACCAGCTTCGCCGCCTCGATTGCTCGAATGTACGAGTCTTTGTTTTCGGGCCCCACCCATAATGGAGGGCCTTCCGCGCCCGTCTGCAAGAAGAATACTGAGTTCTGGTTGGCGCCTTCCGAGTCCCGCTCGCCCGGGACTTCGTGGACGGCATTCTCCGCCACCTCTTCGATTACCCGGTCATATAAATTATCCCGCGGCGTCGACTGCGAGACATCAGCCATCGTCTCGGCCTCACCGGTGAGCCACTGGTCGCTGCGTTCCCTGATTCCCAGCGAGACCATGTAGTAGCAAATCGCAAACGCGAAGGCGCCGCCCAGCGCGAATGCTACTGTCGTCCAAATAGACAGACGCCAGGCGGCAGTACTTTTCGGGGAGCTAAGAATCTTTGAGAACATAACCAACTCCGCGAATCGTGTGGATCAGCGGCTTGGGCGCGTCGCGGTCCACTTTGCTGCGTAATCGATAGATGTGTACGTCTACGACATTTGTTGCCGGGTCGATTCGCATCCGCCAGACGTGGTCCAAGATCATGGTGCGCGTCACGACGCGTCCGGTGTTCCGGCACAGGTACTCGAGAAGCGCGAATTCCTGTGGCGTGAGCTGCAAGATCTGCGCGCCACGCTTCGCTTCCCGCCGTACCAAGTCCAATTCAAGGTCCGCGACTCGCAGGCGCGTGGATTCCTGCTGGCCCGGGCTGGCTCGCCGCAGCAGGTTCCGCAGGCGTGCTAAGAGTTCAGAAAGGGCAAAAGGCTTTGTCAGGTAATCGTCGCCGCCTTGCTCCAGACCGCGAACCCGTTCGTCCACCGAACGTCTTGCAGACAAAATCAGGACCGGTGCGGCATTGCCTTGCGCACGGCAGTGCGCAATCAAATCGAGTCCATCCATGTCCGGGAGGCCAAGATCAATGATCAGCCCGTCGTGAATGGCCTCTGACGCCAACTTCTCCGCAGTATGTCCGTCGGACGCTACATCTACCTGGTAACCAGCTTCTTCCAACGCTCGACGCAAAAATTCCTGGATCGCTACATCATCCTCTACCACCAACAAACGCACGACTGTTCCCCCGTTCCGCGCGATTGCACTCCGTGACGCTGTTGCTGATGCAAGCGGATAGTTCAAATATTGATGGATCTCCGGGCGAGCCCAAGCGCATCGCCCCAAAACGTTTTCGAAGAATGTACCACTTCAGTCACCTGATCGATCGCTGCCACGAAATAGTCAAGATGCTCATGGCTTACGGTGAGCGGTGGCGCGGCTTTGAGCACCATGAAATTGTTGCCGCAGATTTGCGTCAACACGTGCTCCGATTTGAACATCCGCATCACGACCATCTGTCCGAATAGACCCGGATGTATGCGCTGGAACGTTTCGTAAGCCATGCGCAGCGTCAGGCTTGACGGCGCCTTGAATTCGATCCCGCTGAGCAGGCCTATCCCGCGCACCTCTCCCACCATCTCGTATCCCGCAAGTTTCTCGCGCAGGCTGTTTCGGAAAGCTTCGCCCATGGTCAGCGCGCGGTCCCCGAGTCCCTCGTCTTCGAGCACGTCAAGCGTCGCCATTCCCGCGCGCATCGCAAGTCCGTTCTCGCTGAACGTGGAGGTATGCACGATCGCGCGATCCAACGAACTATAAACCGCTTCGTAAACCTCGTCGGTCATCAGCACCGCTCCGACAGGAATCAATCCGCCGCTAAGGGCCTTGGCCAGCACCACCATATCGGGTTGCACGTCGAAGTGATGCGCGGCCAGGAATTTTCCCGTCCGGTACATCCCAGTCTGGACCTCGTCGAGCACGAAAAGCGTCCCATATTTCCGGCACAGCTCCTGCGCCGCTTTCAGGTAGCCGGGCGGGGGGACGCGTATTCCACCTTCGGCCTGGATCGGCTCGAGAATATATGCCGCGAACTTCTCAGTTGCCAATTGCGCGGTTAGCGCGTCGATATCGCCGAACGGCACGGCTTTTGTGTCGGGTAGCAGCCGGCCAAAACCTTTGGCCCAGGTTGTGCCTTCCATCAGCGATAGGGCCCCGCACGTCAACCCGTGAAACGCGCCCTCAGCATAAAGTAATCCCGCCCGCTTCGTCTTGGCTCGCGAGAACTTAATGGCCGTTTCTACTCCTTCGCTGCCGGAACTGTTGAAGAATACTTTTGTCAGTCCGCCGCCGGCTCGCAAACAAAGTCGCTCGGCTAGTTCGCCTGCCAGCTCCGGAACATGACTTTGCAGCATGTTCGGCCCATTCTTCGTCAGTTCGTCCATCAACGCCGCCACCACTCGAGGATGGTTGTGTCCCGTGTTGTGAACGCAATAACCAGAAAGAAAGTCCAGAATCCGTTCGCCGTCCGCCGTAAACAGTTCTGCGCCCAAGCATCGCTGGTACGCGACGTTCATCTCCAAAACGTCGAGCAGACGTACCCATTGCGGGTTTACGTGTTCCGAATACGTTCCTGACACGGAGATACTCTTCGTGGGCAAAAGGCCTCCTCGATTGTGATGGGAACCGGCTCTCTATTAGACGTTACAACAGCCATTTCCGCGCAGCATACTTCCGAGATGACAAAAACGTCATACCACCCGCTCGTTGGTAGGCTGGTTCCCGCGCCCCGCTTCTCCACGATGCTACTAAAGTGCTGTAGTAAATTGTGGCCAGAGACTTTGTTGGTTCGAGGTTGGCACTGGCCGTCGAGCATTTCACGCTTCGAGATATCGCGGGGATCTTCGCAGGAATGTTCGCATTTCTGCCGTTCCTGTTTGGACCCGGCTACGTCGTAGGCTACGTCCTGAATCTCTTCCGGTTTCGCCAAGCGTGCTGGCGTGAGCGTTTCGCGAGCAGCGTGGTCCTCTCATTCTCCATTACACCAATTTGCGGAGCCCTGTTGGCCCGCGTCAGCTCGCTCGCGGTGGTCTGCGCGGTTTGCTTGGCGATTACGGTAGCGGCATTCGTGCTCATCCTCTATGAATTGCGAAACCGCCCTACAGCTCCCAGGCAGAGCCTCGACCGAGATAGCAAAACAGTTTTGTGGCTTTTGTTCGCATGGATGTTGATTGCGATCGCGTCGCTAGTCGATCTTCAACACGGAACCAGGCTCTTCCTTCCGGAACCTGCCTTCGACCAGTCGGTCCGCTCGGCGCTTACCGGCGGAGTTTTGCGCTCTGGCGTTCCGCCGGCAAATCCCTTCTTCTACCCCGGCCACCCCATCCCGATGCGCTACTACTATTACTGGAATTTAGTGTGCGCACTGGCTGCGAAGCTTTTCAGACTCGCTCCCCGCTACGCCGCGCTCTCCGGCATTCTGTGGGCCGGTCTCGCACTCGCGTGCCTCATAACCCTGTACCTGAAGCACTTCTGTGAGGAAACGGTCGACCTCTCCCGCAAGGCATGGATTGGAATCACCCTTCTTGCGGTGACGGGTCTAGACATCATTCCCACGATCATGGTGTTCATCGCCCAGCATGAGTTTTATGGCGACATGGAGTGGTGGGACTCCGCACAGGTCACGTCGTGGATCGACTCGCTACTTTGGGTTCCTCACCACGTCGCCGGACTCATCTCGTGCTGTACCGGTTTTCTCGTTTTGTGGGTCGTGCCGCGTGACGCTCCCGCGCGCGAGCGCGTAATAGCCGCAATCGTGGCGGCACTGGCATTCTCTTCCGCCGCAGGTCTGTCCGTCTACGTCACGTTCACGTTTGCAATCTTCCTTATAACGTGGACCCTGGTGCTCGCCCGATGGAGCTTATGGAAGGAAGTTCTCACCTTCACGGCGTGCGGTATTCTCACTGTCATCATCTCGCTTCCTTATCTTCACGATTTGCGGCAGCCCGGCTGGAGCGGCGATTTTGCAACTTTCTATGTCCGCACCTTGGAGTCCATCGGCGACTGGGCAGATGCTCACATCGAAGCCGATTGGCTCCAGAACCTTTTTCTCGTCGCGCTACTCCCCGTGTACTACCTCATCGAATTCGGCGCCTTTGCAGTGGCCGGTTTTGCAACTTGGAAAGCCTATTGGCGGCGGAACGAACCGCTTCGCAAGTGGGAATGGGCGGCTCTCAACATCTTCAGCGCCAGCTTGCTTGTCGGCACCTTCCTCGAATCCACTACGGGAAACAACGATCTCGGATACCGCTCCATTCTTTTCGCACAATTCGTCTTGCTTTTGTGGACGGTGCCCTACATCTACCGCTGGTATACCGAACGCTCCAGCAGGAACGCCAAACCAAGCCTGCTCTTTCGTACCTTCCTCGTACTCGGCATCGCTTCCACGGTCTTCCAACTCGTGGAGTTGCGCATCTACACCGTACTGGCGGACCATCACGCCTATGTCGATGCTGTGAACTGGTTACCCG
Source organism: Candidatus Korobacter sp. (assembly GCA_036501185.1). Lineage (GTDB taxonomy): Bacteria > Acidobacteriota > Terriglobia > Terriglobales > Acidobacteriaceae > Korobacter. The sequence continues at coordinate 45,138 of DASYAU010000098.1, forward strand.
ATACCGATACGATCGCTCTTGACATCTATAGCATTCGCTCCGCCGTCGAACAGTTGAACCGTCATCTTCCGCAAGACGCACTCGTCCAATTCAGTCCAGCCGAACTCCCATATGAGCCGAACGTCTACTACTTGCAAAGGAGTTCGGTAGAGGGAATCCCGAACTGCGGCACGGCATTCGGAGGTGACCCCTTCGCCTGCCAACCCTTCCAACACAAGCTTCTCGATGCGTTCAATGGACGCAAGCCATACGGCCTGGAACAGGCCGATCAGCTTTGCAAGGACTTGCACATCGATGTATTGGTCGCCGAGCGCTCCGACCGCATGTGGGCCATCAAGCAGAGCTGGGTCTGGCGTGGAACTCCTGCCGTGCAGAATGAATATGTTCGTGCAATCCCGTGTGGCGCGCGACGCGAGCAGATTGCAAGCGCCTTTCCCAAGGCGACGGCGGTCCCTTAGATCGCGAGTGCTCCTGTTTTCGACAATTTGCGATATTGCAGCAGCCCAATCGATCCCAGCACGCCGGTCACCACTAATCCGCCCGCCTGCGCCACGAGGATGTATGCAATTGCGTCAGCGCGCGTAAAGTGGAAAGGTATAAGTACCGTCACCGCAACAAATTGATAGATACCGATGTATCCCGGCGTCGAAGGCAACGCGCTGCCCAGCCCTAATCCGACCAGCAGCAGCAAAGCCGTCGGAAACGACATGTGCAGCCCCAGTGCCGGAGCGAGAATCTGCGCCGCGTAAGCGTCGCAGCTCCAGATCCCGATCGTGAGCGCAAAAAAAATCGAAAAAGTCGATGGATCATGAAATGCTCGTACTCCGGCAGCCACATGCTCGATGGCGTGATCCAGGCGCATCACGGCGTTCTCCGGAAGGTGCATCTTCGCCAATAAGCGCTCCGCTAGTGTCTCGAAAAGCGGAACCGAGATCAGCAGGATGGCCGCCACAATCGCCAGCGCAAGCAGCGGCCCGGAAATCTTCTCCAGCCAACTAGGCTTATTCTGCACAAAGCGGATCACGAGCGTTCCCGAAGTAACGAGCACAATCAGGTCCATCACGCGCTCCGAGAGCGCTGTGGTCAATACGAACGTCTTGCTCAGTTGCGACCGCGAGCTCACCATCGCAGTGCGGATTAACTCGCCGGCCCGCGCCGGTAACACGTTGTTCCCGAAGTAACACGCGCAATTCGCCCAGAATACGGGCAGTACCGGCAGTTTCGCTTGCGTGTTCAGCAGCACTCGCCACCGCAGCCCCCGCATGAAATAAGACGTCGCGCTGACCACCATGCTAGCCACAATGAACTGCGGGCGGCAATGTGCAATCGCTGCCCACACCTGATGCCAATCGACTTTTCTCAGCGCCAGATACAGAAACAGAGCAGCGAGAGGGAAGGAAAGCAGGACAAGAACTCGCGAAGATTTCTTTTTCTCCTCGAGGATGGGGCTCGAACTCACGCTCTCTGCCTTGCTTCACTGAGGGGCAGCGGTGTCGTAGACGGCTCTCCCGGTGGGTACTCGAAGTTCAGTCTTTCCGACTCGAAGGCGAATGGCCGATTCTGGATTTGCGTGTGGATTTGTCCGATGTACTCGCCAATGATACCTAGGGACAACAATTGCATCGACGCCAGGAAGAACATTCCGATCACGAGCGGTGCGACACCGACCGTGAACTTGGCCCAGAAGATCAACTTATATGCGAAATACGCCAAGCCGAACATGAGCGACAGAAACGCACCGACAAACCCAGCAAAGCTCACCAGCCGCAGGGGTACCTTCGAGAGATTCGTGATCCCCAACATCGCGGCATCGTACAGTGTGTACCAGTTGTTCTTCGTGATGCCGCGCGTGCGCACCGGTTGGTGATAGGGAATCTCATAATGCGGATAGCCAATCTCCGCCACCAACCCGCGGAAGTACGGGTAGGGGTCTTTCATCTGCTTGATTGCATCGATCACTTTGCGATCGTAAAGTCCGAATCCAGTGAAGTTCTCGTAGGTCTCCACTCCCGAGAGGATATTCACGAGCCGGTAGTACTTCTTGCGAATCCAGAACATCAGCCCGTGCTCTTCGCTACCGGACTTGATGCATGCCACCACTGGAAATCCCTCTTCCCAGTGCTGCACGAGTTCAGGAATCATCTCCGGCGGGTCCTGTAGGTCCCCCACGATTCCAATTACGCAATCTCCACGCGTCTGATGCAGGGCGTGCATAGGCGACCGAATATGCCCGAAATTGCGTGTATTGCGGATTACCTTCACGTTCTTGTCCCGTTCCGCAAGCTCCTTCAGGATCTCGAACGTTGAGTCGGTTGAACGATTGTCGATGAAAAGGTGCTCGTACCGGTATTTGCCCATGCCGAGCATGGCCGCCCGCACCCGCTCATATACTTCGCGGACGTTGCCCTCTTCATTGAAGCACGGCGTAAGAATGCTGATCGTCTTCTCCGACAAGATGTCTTCTCCGCTAAATGTTCTCAATCAGTCCGCACGCCGTCCAACCTCCGTCCACAGGCAGGTTGATGCCGGTTATATAACGGGATCTTGCATCGCACAGGAATGCGACTGCGTTCGCCACATCCGTCGGTTCTCCCCACTTGCCGAGCAAAGTGTGCCGCTGCCGCGCCAGGTTTAAGGCTGGATCGTTGTACGATTTGTCCGTCATTGCCGTGTGGATGTACCCGGGTGAAACGCAGTTCACGCGAATTCCTGCCGGCCCGAGGTCGTATGCGAATGACCGCGTCAATCCCAGCACTCCCGTCTTGGCCGCGTGGTACGCAGGATTGTTCGGCAGCCCCAGCGTTGTCGCCAGCGACCCGATGAACACAATCCCGCCGTCTTCAATCTTCTTTCCTTGCACGCACTCCGAGAAATACCGCGACCAGGCGAATGGCGCTTGCAAGTTCACATCGATCGTCAGCTTCCAATCGGCGTCCGACTGCGGATTGCCGCCACGCGTCACGCCCGCATTGTTGATCAGGAATATTGTGCGGCATCCGTCAGTCAATGCGCGTTCAAATGCTCGGGAAAGCACGGCTTCATCCAGGACGTCGCCCTGCACTACAAAATCCGCGCTTCCCGCGGCGATCTCCGCCAGGTCCACCGCCACCACGCGATGCCCTTCCTCGCGAAGTGTGTTCGCAATGGCCAGCCCATTGCCCGCCGCTGCCCCCGTCACAATGCATGTGGAGAGTTTCGCCAAATCACTTCTCCCGGAACCGGATCGTTCGCCGCCGAAGAATCACCTCCGGTTCGAACAAGTTGCTGCGTGACGCGATTGCATCCACCATTCGCTCCGCCACTTCCTTTGGATTGAGGAAGCTGCTTGGATCCTGCTCCACTAGCTTGCGGCCCATCGAGGTATCCATAGTCCCCATTGAGAATAGCCAGAAGCGTGTACCCGTCTGTGCGTACTCATCGTTCATCGCTCGCACAAAGCCGAGTAGCCCGTGCTTGACCGCGCAATATACCGACGTGTTCTTGAAACCCGCATACGCCGAGGTGGAACCTACAAAGCAATAATCCCGCCTCGCGTCTTGCTTCGCCGGATGTGCCGCCAGCAACTTGCGTGCGGCCTGGATCACGTCCAGAAACCCCACTTCGATCTCCCGCGCAATCTCGGCGTCACTCATCTCAATCAGAGGCTTCGGAGCGAACAACGCTTGAGGGAAGAAATAGGCATCGAAATCGTGCGATGACGTAAACTCAGCGTACGCACGTTCCACGACATGCACCGCCATTCCATCGCCGTTGAACTCGTCTTGTATCTTTGCGAGATTCGCCTTCCGCGTCACTAAGTCCACCTGCCACGCATGTTCGAGCAACGCGTGCGCAAGAGCCTTCGCCAGGCCTCCGGAAGCGCCGAATATCGCGGCCCTCACCAGGAAAGCTCCGCCAGCGGAGTGGTGTACGGTTTGCCATCTTCACCGATCTTCGTCTTCACCGAAGGTCCTCGATTTTCGAAGCGCTCGATGTGCAAATCTACCACGATTGGCGGATCATTCGGTCCAAGACTTGGCAGCAGGGAATCTAGGTCTTCAAGGCTCTTTACGCAGGTGTATCGCAGCTTAAAAGCGGCTGCGAGCTTGTCGAGATCCGGAATAAACAGCCCCGTCTGTGTATCCACTCCACTCACCTGTCCGAAGTATCGCGTCTGAGACGCGCGTATTGATTCGTATCCATGATTATTCAGCACGAATAGCACGAATCCCTTCGGAGCGTAATGCGAAAGCGTGGCGAGTTCCTGCACATTCAGCATCAATCCGCCGTCCGCTTCGAGACCCATTACCCGGCGATCCGACCCAAACGACGCGCCGATCGAATGCGGCAGTCCAAGTCCCATCGACCCGAGTGCCGCGCCATTAAAGAATCGCGTGCCCTCGCCCGGCGCGAAGAACCGCGAAAAGGTCTCTTCCGCATACCCCGAGCTCGCCGGCACAAACACCTTTCCATCCGACCACCGTGACAGCGCCTCAGCAATGCCGTACACCGTCATTTTGTCCGACCGCAACCTCTCGCGTTCTTCCGGAAGATAAGCCGCCTTCCGCTCCTCGCACCATGGCAGCCAGGTCGCTTCCGCCGCGCTCTTCGCTTCGCCATTCTCAACGATCGCCTCCGGCAAAGCGTGCAAATCGGCCTCAACGCTTTTCGAGTTCGCGAAGCCCTCAAACTTTTTCAACTCGTGTGGATCAATGTCTACGAAGACCCTTTTCGCCTGCGATCCAAAAAGCTCACGCTGGAACGCCGTCGTCCCAAGATCCAGTCGCGCCCCTAGGAAGAGAATATGGTCCGCGCGCGCCAGTACCTCGTTCGCGTAAATCGGCGCCAGTCCACCGGGACAGCCGAAGTAGCAGCGATCGTGGCTCGACACAATATCGAACGACAGCCACGAAAATACCGCCGGCATGGCGTGCTTATGCAGGAACTCCCGCACCGTTTCTTCGACTCCCGCTATGCGGCACCCGTTCCCCACGTAAAGCAACGGCCGGTTCGCCATCAGCAATTCAGCAATGCACTGCGCTAAAGCTTTTTTACTTTTCGCCGAATGGGTTGCGTCGTCGGTTCTGTGACGGATCGCTTCCACCGCCTGCTCAATATCTTCCACCGAGTAGTCAATCGGCATGCCTTGCACGTCCAGTGGAATCTCGATGAACACCGGCCCCGGACGTCCCGCGAAAGCTTCAGCCAACGTCTCTACCAGTTCGCGCCGATAGCTCTCTGCGTCCAAACGTACAAATCTCTTTACACAGGGTGTAATCACTTCACGCGAACGGATTTCCTGGATGCCATGCGTGCGCGTCCCGAACCGATCAATGTCATCCGTCTTGATTTGTCCGGCCAGCACGATGAGCGGCGTTGAATCACCGTATGCCGAGATCAGCGATGTCACCGAGTTCGAAACTCCCGGTCCAGCGGTGATCACCGCAAATCCGGCGCGCCGGAAGTCAGCGGCCTTTGCGTACCCTTCGGCCGCGGCCACGCACGCCTGTTCATGTTGACAGTAAACCGGCTTTAAGACGCCATGCTGCGCAACCGCGCGATTCAGATGCATGGCCATTCCGCCGGTCAGCGAAAACACCTTATGACTACCAAGCGCAGTGACCAAATCCACCGCGTAGCTCGCAATGTTCTTTGTTGGGCTTATAAAAGGGGAAGACACGCCATCATGATACAAGACGCTCTCAAACCGCGGCCGCCCGCCCCGCGAGCAGCGTGTCAATGATCTCGCGCACCGCGCCGTTTCCACCGTTGGCCTTCGCTACCAGCTTGCATCGGCCCAGCACCACCGGGCGCGCATCCGCCGGAGCACACGCCAGCCCTGCTGTTTCCAGTGCTTCGAGATCGTTCACATCATCGCCGATGTAACATACCTCTTCTTTGTTGAGGTGATGTCGCTCCATGAATTGGAGCAGCGCAGCACGCTTGTCTTTACACGGCTTGAAAACCTCCACGGCAAACTTCGCCGCCATCCGGTCCACCAGGGGACTGTCCTCGCCAGATATGAACGCCAGCTTCAGCCCCGCCTTGATCGCGAGCGAGAGTCCCATGATGTCGGCGAAACAGAATCGTTTCCACTCCTCGCCGTTCGGACCCCACCACACGCCGCCATCGGTCAGGACGCCATCCACGTCCATCGCGATGGCTTTGATCGAATTCACTGCCCGCCACCCACACGGCGCAGCTTCTGGATCACCGGCTGCTCGCGCTCCAGCACGCGTTTCACACCGTCCCCCATCGACTTCTCCACGATCCGCAGGTATCTCACAAGCTGCGTGATCCCGTTCGGCTCCAGTGAAGCAGCCTGGTCCGATCCCCACATCGCGCGGTCCAGCGTAATGTGCCGCTCCAGCACGCATGCTCCCATTGCCACGGCCGCGATGCTCGCCGGCAGCCCGGTTTCGTGTCCCGAGTAGCCGACCGGAACTCCGTAGCGGTCCTTCAACGTGTTGATCGCTTGCAGGTTCAACTCTTCGTAGTAGGCGGGATAGGTGCTGCATGCCTGAAGCAGGATGAGGTCCTTCTTTCCCAGCACCTCGATGGCATGGTCAATTTGCTCCACCGTGCTCATGCCGGTCGAAAGCATGACCGGCTTGCCAGTTGCACGCGTATGCCGCAGGAGGTTGTCATCTGTCAGCGAAGCCGACGCGATCTTGAAACACGGAACATCGAACTGCGCGACGAAATCTACTGAAGCCTCGTCCCACGCCGAGGCGAGCCATGGAATCTTCACCTCGCGGCAGTAGCGGTCGATTTCCTTGTACTCATCGCGCCCAAACTCGAGACCTCTCTTCAGGTCGCCATTCGTGTTGCCAAACGGCGACTCGCGAGGCTTCGCCAGCTCCGCGGCCGTATACACAACGTCAATCGTGCGCTTCTGAAATTTTACCGCGTCGCAGCCGGCGCCATGTGCCACGTTGATCAAACGCTTGGCGGTGTCCATATCGCCGTTGTGATTAATACCGATTTCGGCGATGACGTAGCACGGTTGTCCCGGTCCGACGAGCTTCGGTCCAATGCGCACGGGTTGCTGCTGGTTGCCATTAAGCGGCGGCATGTCTGGTCCTCTCTGGAGCGTGTGTGCCTCGATTGTACCGGGAATCAACCGTTTTTCACGCCTCGGAACCTCCGGTATCACTCTTAGGAATTTGCACCGAAGTAACGTGAAAACGCCTTAACTCTTCGCATCTGCGAGAAACCACTCCCGCGTTCGTGAAAGCGCATCGGGCAGCGAAATCCACTGCCGTAGCCCGAGTTCTCGCTCTGCTCGTTGCGTCGCAGGAACGTACCGTGCGGGAGGAGCTCCCGTTGGTTTTCCCTCTATCCGTACTTCGCTTTTCGGCTCCGCAATTCCGGCGACAGCATTAGCCAGCTCTGCAATGCTTACCGATTCTTCCGATCCCACGTTATAAGCCCGGCCGGAAGGCGCGCGGAACAACATCGTCCAAAGCCAAATTGCCAGGTCTGCCGCATACAGATACGACCGCACCGCCGTCCCATCGCCCTTCACCACAATCGGTCCGCCGCGCATCTGGTCTCGCAAAAAGTTTCCGACCGCAAAGTGGACATTGAGGTTCATGTACGGCCCAACGAAGGCGAAGCATCGCGCAATCTTCACTTCAACTTGCGAACCTTGAGCCGCCAGCACGCATTGCAATTCCGCCAGCCGCTTCGCCTCTCCATACGCCGAACTCGCCAGCAGCGGATCAGGAGCCCCTGCGTATTCCTCACTGATGTGACGGATCTCGGCCGGCTGTTTCCCGTACACCGCCCCAGAACTCGTGAACAACATCTTCCGACTTTTGGCTCGCATCGTGAACTCCAGGCAGCGTTCCGTTCCGCGCACGATCGTCTTCATCTCTTCAATCGCGCTCTGAGCTACCGCCGAATCCGTCGCGGCGTGAATCACGTGCGAAAACTCGCCTGCAGGGAATTCGAAGCTCTTCACGTCACCAGCAAGCAGTTCCACGGCAGCATTCCCCGCCAGGTGCGGCGCGACGGTGTGGAACCTGTCAGGATTTCGTGTGAGTACCATGGCCCGGGCTCCAAGATTCAACCGCTCATTCGCCCAAGTAAAGCTCTCCAGCAACCAGCGGCCGAAGAAACCAGTCCCTCCGGTGATGAACATCCGCTGCCCACGCAGCTCTTCCCACGACTCGCGCGTATGGTCCAGAACGTGGTCGAGATCAGCAGCAAGTGCGCGCACCATTACTGCCTCACGGGAAGGGAAGCGGCGCGCTGATTTGCAATTTCTTTCGGTGCACGGTGCAGCGCCTGGATTACATAGTCCAGCATTTCGGCCGTCAGCCCCGGATACACCCCGATCCAAAACAGTTGGTTCATCACGAGATCGCTGTTCTGCAGCGTTCCGATTTTCCGATACCGGACGTCCTTGTATGCCGGTTGACGCGTCAAATTGCCGCCAAACAGCAGCCGCGTCGCGATCTTTCGTTCGTCCAAGTACCGAATCAGCGCCTCGCGCCCAAACGGTGCCTCCGGACGCAGCAGAATCGGGAACCCAAACCACGCCGGATCGGAGTTCGGCGTGGCCTCGGGCAAAGCGAAGAACTCGTCGAGCTTCGCGAGCCCTTGCTTCAACGTCGCGAAGTTCTTCTTGCGATCTTCAATGAAACGCGGCAGCTTTTTCAATTGCGCTACGCCGACCGCCGCCTGCAAGTCGGTAGCCTTCAGGTTGTATCCAATGTGCGAGTACGTGTACTTGTGATCGTATCCGTGCGGCAAATCGCCCAGTTGCCAATCGAAACGCTTCCCGCATGTGTTCGCATCGCCCGGCGCACACCAGCAGTCGCGTCCCCAATCGCGGAAGGATTCCACCAGCGTCTTCATCAGCGGCTTCTCGGCCAATACCGCTCCACCCTCGCCCATCGTGATGTGGTGTGCCGGATAGAAACTACTCGTCGCAAGGTCACCGAAAGTTCCCACTCGCTGCCCGCGATACGTCGACCCCACTGCATCGCAGCAATCTTCCACTAGCCAGAGACTATGTTTCTTCGCGAACGTTGTTACCGCATCGAGATCAAATGGATTCCCGAGCGTATGCGCGATCATCACAGCCCGGGTCTTCTCGGAGCGTGCGGCTTCCAATTGCGAGGGATCAATGTTGTAGGTCCCCAGTTGGATATCCACAAACACTGGCACGAGCCCCGCCTGGATCATCGGGTTTACCGTCGTCGGGAATCCCGCAGCGACGGTGATCACCTCATCTCCCACGCGCAGTCGGCGTTCGCCCAGTCGCTCTGATGTCAGCGCCGAAACGGCCAGCAAATTCGCCGACGACCCCGAATTCACCAGCGTACAAGTCCGGACGCCGATGAACTTCGCAAACTCTTTTTCGAATTGTTCTGCGAACCGTCCAGTCGTCAGCCAGAAATCGAGTGCCGAATCCACCAGCGATTCCATCTCTGCCGCATCGAATACACGCCCGGCCACTGGCACAGGAGACTCGCCCGGCACAAACGGCTTTGCAGCAAACGCCTCACCGTAGTATTCCGCCGTCATCTCTCGGATCTTCGCCCGCAATTCGTCCGCGCGTCCCACTACTCGAGAACCTCTTTGTACCAGGCAATCGTGCGTTCCAGTCCCTCATCCAGGGTGTACTGCGGCTTCCACCGCAGTTCCGTCCGCGCCCGGTCGGCGCTCAAGTACTGGTGCCGAATCTCATTGCTCGCCTGGTTCTGGATTTCCGGTTTCAACTTCGAACCCATCTTTTTCAAAATCTCGTTCACCAGCTCAATCACCGTGATTTGCGCTTCGTTGGAGAAGTTGAAAGCCGATCCCGTCAGCTTCTTGTCTCCCGTCAACCGCTCCGCAAGCAGCATGTACGCTGCCGCGCCATCCTCAATGTAGAAGTAGTCGCGCACGTACTTTCCATCGCTGCGAATGATCGGCCGCTCCCCACGGAGCACGGACCGGATCGTCCCCGGCACCACGCGGTTCCAGTTCAAGTCGCCGCCGCCATAGAAATTCCCGCAGCGCGTGATCGCTACCGGCACGCTGAACGTATACGCGTACGACTGCGCGATCAAATCTGCGCACGACTTGCTTACGTCATACGGATGCTTTCCCTGAAGCGGCATAGCCTCCGTGTAGGGAAGCACCTCCTGGTCGCCGTATGCTTTATCTGAGGAAGCCAACACGACCGCGCTCACCCTGGGCGACCGCCGGCAAGCCTCCAGCAAATTCCATGTCCCGCGAACGTTGCTCTCAAATGTCGAAACCGGATTCCGGTTCGCAATCCCAACAATCGTCTGCGCGGCCAAGTGGAAGACGGTTTCCACTTCGTACTCGCCAATCACCCGCTCCAGCAGAGAAGGCTTGCTCAAATCGCCGCGAACCACGTTCACCTTCTTGCGCATCTTGGTGCGCTCAAACTCCGATTGCGGCACTGAGTCCCTTACCAGCGACGTAACAGCCGCCCCTTGCTCCAGCAGGTGCTTCACCAGCCACCCGCCCAGCAAGCCAGTAGCGCCGGTGACGAATACCGAACGGTCGCGCCAGAAGTTGTTCGTCATTCCCACACCTTCCATGGCGCCTGTCCCTTACTCCACAAGTCGTTCAGGAACTCGTACTCTCGATAGGTATCCATCGCGTAGAAGAAGCCATCGTGCTTGTACGCCATTAGCTGCCCTTCAGCGGCGAGCCGCTCCATAGGTTCGCGCTCAAACGTGCAATCGTCTCCCGAAATGTAATCGAACACCTTGCGGCTCAGGACAAAGAATCCCGCATTCGCACGTCCATCTGTGCGGGGCTTCTCCACGAACTTCATTACCTTGCCCTCGCTCGACATGTCCACAATCCCGAAACGCGAGTTCGGCGTAACCGCCGTGACGGTCGCCACCTTGCCGTGTGACTTGTGGAACGCCAACAGCTTCGGTATATCCACATTTGCAACGCCATCGCCGTACGTCATCATGAACGTGTCTTCCGTTACGTAGTGCTGAATCCGCTTCACTCGGCCGCCAGTCATAGTGTTCAATCCGGTATCGGCCAGTGTCACTTGGAAGTCTTGCTCGGCGTGGTCGTTGTTGAACTCGATCTTCGAGTGCCGTCCGAGGTTAATCGTGAAGTCGTTATTCATCGCCTCGTAGTTCAGGAAATATTCCTTGATTACCGAACCCTTATAGCCGAGGCACAGCACGAAATCGCGGAACCCCGCGGCAGCATACGTCTTCATGATGTGCCACAGGATCGGCCTCCCCCCGATTTCCACCATCGGTTTGGGCCGGAACTCTGTTTCCTCGCGCAGACGGGTGCCAAGCCCGCCGCAAAGCACCACAACCTTCATCCGTTCTCCTGTCGGCTGGAAGCTTTCTTGATAGCACCAGCCTATACGAACCGCAATAGCAACAGCAACTTAGACCCGAATCCTGAATCTGCTATCGCACCCCCGTCACGAAGAAATAATGGAACCCCGTTCCCAATCCCAGCATCCGATAGCGAGCCAGTGCGCTTTATCCAGCTCGCCATGTCAAATACTGCATCCAAGACTGTGCTTCCTATGCGGATCTCAGCCACGGATTCCGAGGTCATCGCCGAAGGCCTGCTGCGGCAATACCGCGAAGTTCGCGCCGCCACCGAGCGCCTCGTCGCCCATCTCTCTCCCGAAGACCTCATGCTCCAGCCGATGGCTGACGCCAGCCCTGCTAAATGGCACCTCGCGCACACCACCTGGTTCTTTGAGACTTTCCTTCTCTCCGAATTCTTGCCTGGATATACCGAGTTCGACCCCGATTTCCGTACCGTCTTCAATTCCTATTACAAGGGCATTGGTAAGCACCCGCTCCGCACAACCCGGGGAGGCTTCTCCCGCCCCACGCTCGATCGCGTTCTCGCCTACCGGGCCCATGTCGATGCCGCCATGCAGCTTCTCATCACGAATGCGCCTCCCCAGGCATGCGATCTGATCGTTCTCGGTCTCAACCACGAGCAGCAACACCAGGAGCTCATAGTCACCGATATCAAATTCGCCTTCTGGAGCCAGCCCCTCCAGCCGGCGTACGCCGAACAGAATCGAGCCAGATCGCTCGCATCCGATGACCAACTATCGTGGTCAACGTTCGACGGCGGCACATTCGAAATTGGCCATTCCGGATCAGCCTTTTCCTTCGACAACGAGCTCCCGCGCCACGCCGTTCTCCTCCAGCCGTTCCGCCTTGCGAATCGTCTTAGCACCAACCGTGAGTACGTCGCCTTCATCGAGGATGACGGCTATCGTCGCGCTGAACTCTGGCTCTCCGACGGCTGGGACACCGTCAAGCAGCAGGGTTGGGAAGCACCGCTTTACTGGGAGACCGACGGAAACCATTGGCAGCTCTTCACCGCTGCCGGATTGCAGCCCCTCGATCTCGACGAGCCAGTCTGCCATCTCAGCTTCTACGAAGCCGATGCGTTCGCTAGGTGGAGCAACGCCCGCCTCCCCCTCGAGTCCGAGTGGGAACACGCTGCCCAGTCGTTGCCGATCGCTGGTAACTTCGCCGAATCCGGACTCTTCCATCCGGCGGCTAGTCCGCGCAGCAATGGTCTTCAACAAGTCTTCGGCGATGTCTGGGAATGGACTGCCAGTCCCTACGTCGGTTATCCGGGCTTCCATCCAGCTCCGGGCGCCGTAGGCGAGTACAACGGCAAATTCATGTGCAATCAGCTCGTGTTGCGTGGCGGTTCCTGCGCCACGCCGCAATCACATATAAGGGCAAGCTATCGCAATTTCTTCCCGCCACATGCCCGGTGGCAATTTATGGGGGTCAGGTTAGCCAGCGATGCACGTTAGAGTTCAGGAACCGAAGCTTTCACCAATTGCCAATGATGTCCTGCATGGCCTCACCGGCAATCCCAAGACCCTCTCCCCGAAGCTCTTTTATGACGAGCTCGGCTCCGAACTCTTCGACCGCATCACCGAACTTCCCGAGTACTACCTTACCGGTACCGAACGCGAAATCTTCCGCCTGCACGCACCCGAGATGATCGAACAGTGCGGCGGCTGCAACGCCGTCGTCGAACTCGGCGCCGGAAGCGCCGCTAAAACCGTTCTCATCCTCGACGCGCTCGTCAGGTCACGGAAGGGAATCACCTATTATCCCGTCGACGTTTCGGCTTCCGCGCTCGACGCTTGCAGTCATCGCATGCAGCATTTGTTGCCGAGCATCCGCGTCGTCCCCAAGGTCCTCGACTTTACCCACGTGATGCCTCAGGTTCGCCGCATCCCGGGTCGCAAGCTCTTCCTCTTTATAGGTTCCAGCATCGGCAACTTCGAGCCCTTACATGCCGGTCTTTTCCTGAAGCAGGTTCGCTCTTCGATGAACGCCGGCGACGCGCTCCTGCTTGGCACCGACATGCGCAAGCCACGCGAAATGCTCATCCCCGCTTACGACGACCCTGCAGGCGTCACTGCCCAGTTCAACAAGAATCTGCTCGTCCGCATCAATCGCGAGCTCGATGGCGATTTCGATCTCGATCAGTTCGCTCACCGGATTGTCTGGAACGGCCGCCTCTCCCGCATCGAGATGCATCTCGAGAGCCTTCGCGACCAGACGGTCACGCTTTCAGCGCTCGAGCAGAGCATTCACTTCAATCGGGGCGAGACCATCCACACCGAGAACAGTTACAAATTTACAATGCCGATGGTCCGCGCGATTGCAGGCAACGGCGGCTTCACCATTGAGCACACCTGGAGCGATCCACGCCGCTGGTTCACCGTGCATCTTCTCCGTGCGTAATCAGGCAGCCTGTCTGCTCACTGCTTTTCCGGCGCGACGCCCCGCTTCCAGCGTCACGCCATACACGACGTGTGTCATCCACTCGTAAAATTGTGAGATCGCCTCGCTTTTATGCACCTTGGGCTTCACGAGTTTTGGTGCGAACGCATCACCGGCCGCGAAGAATAGTGTCCCGAACACCGCTCCAAACCCTCTGCTTACCAGTTCACTCTCTTCCGCCAGCACCGCGTACATCGCTCCAGCCGCCGCTCCAAATCCGTAATGCAGCAAAAGTCCCACCGCTTCGCGCTGTCCGCGCGATAGCCGGATTCCCGCTTTGCGCCCGGTACGCCCGGCGATCATCTTCATCACTTCCACGTCTGTTCGAGGGCGAACCAGGTTACGCGTCGGCCACTGTTTCAACCACAATCCCTGGAAAGCACTCATCGCCGCCGCTGCCGCGGCACCCGCCACCGCACCTATAGCCAAATCCCTCTGAAAATTGCGCATGTTCCGGAAGATGCATCCCACGCGAATGGGATGCCCTCCGATAACCCGCAACTTTTTATCTCCCGCGGGTTCTCATGTATGAGCAGGAGTTCTGATATGGCTTCCATCCCGAACAGCATCGCGCACAAGCGGATCGCAGGCCACGCCTCGCTGCGCCTCCAGATGGAAGTGCTGCTGGGTGAGTTCTACAGCGCCGTCGGGATCGCGCCGCGCGACTATCCTTCGACCTACGTCGCCGAGTTGCTCGCTGACAATTTCGAAGGGCGCTTCTTCATGCGCGCTTCTTCCGAATTGCTCTGTTTCGATAAGCAGCAGATCCTCACCGCTCGTCTCGGTCTCGGTGATGTCCGCCCGACCAGTCGATTGCTTTCGCTCGAACTCTCCACGATCACCGCCGACAGCCTCTCCGCCACCTACTGCGCTGTCCTGCGCTACGGACAATCCGCCATCTTTCACCACGGCAGTCTGAAAGCTGAACAGAGTAATGGTCGCTGGATGCTCCGCTCCATCGACGAAGACGTCCGCGTCCGTCTGATGCCAGAATCCCGCATCAATCCGCACTCCGATCGCCCGCGCGTTTGGATCCGCTAAATAAAAAGCCAACCTGAAATCAGGTTGGCTCGAATTCTCCGCCTCATCATGCGCAGCTCTCTACGTCGCTGGCGCTCCTGGACTCTTGCTGGTTGCTGCCGGGTTGGTCTGCACTGGTCCAAGCGACTCCACCGCTTTCTTCGACGGCAGCAAGGTCGTATCCCAGCCTCCGCCGAGCGCTTCGATGAGTTGCACGCTGGCGTTCATTTCTTGTAATTGCAGTTGAACGAGCGCCTGCTGGTTCCCAAACAGTGTCGTCTGCGCCGTCAACACATTCAGGTACGGATCGATGCCCAGCTTGTACCGATCGATCGCCAAAGCTAAATCCTGTTGCGCGAACCTCACCGCTCCCTGCTGCTGTTGGATCTCTTCCGAAAGAATCCGCAGGGCCGACAGGTTGTCTTCCACCTGCTGGAATGCTGTCAAAATCGTCTGCCGGTAATTCGCGACACTCTGCTCGTATTGTGCTTGGAATTGCCGCACAGTTGCTCGCCGCAATCCGCCTTCAAATAAGGTTTCCGCCAACTGCGGACCCACGGACCAATAGTGGCTCGGCCACGTAAACCAGTCGGCGATGCTAGTGTTTTGGAAACCAAACGTGCCGCTGAGGGTAAGGTTCGGATAGAACGCTGCCACCGCCACGCCAATCTGCGCGTTAGCGGCTTCCATGCCGCGTTCCGCCGCCGCAATATCCGGGCGCCGCTCCAGCAGCTTCGAAGGTACTCCGGTGGGAATTGACGGCGGCCGTGCATTTAGCGGCATCGGAGCCACTGAGAATTGTGAAGCCGGTTTTCCTACCAGCATCGCAATCGCATGCTCATACTGCGCCCTCAGGATACCGACGTTCGTGTCCTGCGCCTGCGCTGTTGCCAACTGCGTCTCGGCCTGCAACACCGATTCCTGCGAATCGATACCTGTCTCGTACAACGCCTGGGTCAGTTGCACGGATTCCTGGTATGCCTTCACCGTCGCATCGAGAAGCTCCTTCAACGCATCCTGCGACCGCAGTTGGAAGTAATCCACCGCCAGGTCACCCTGCATCGAGAGACGTGTGTTTTCCAGGTCGGCGGCACTCACTTGCGCGTTCGCTGCCGCCGCGCGTACCTGGTTTCGTACCTTGCCCCAGATATCCGGCACCCACGACGCGTCTGCAGGGAAGTTGAAATCCAACCCGGTGCCTCCGCTTACTTTTCCGGAGCTACTTCCACTCGTATTCAGCGAGAGCTGCCGCGTCGCAGTAATGCTCGGCGAAACGCCCGCTGTTGGGAAGTACGACGCGCGCGCCTCGCGTACCAGTGCTCGTGCCCCGAGGAACGACGCCTCCGCCGCCTTAACGTTCTGGTTGGAGATATTTACCTGCTCTTCGAGCTGGTTGAGTTGCGAATCGTTATAGATTTCCCACCACTTGCCCTTGAGCATCGCGTCGTTGGGATTCGCAGGCTTCCATGCGGGCGCTGGAGCCCCCGGTGTCGCTTGCATTTGCTGCGGAGAGCTCTCCTTGTACGCCGGCGGGGTCTCCACGTCGGGCTTGTGATACTTCGGGCCCACCACGCAGCCGCTCAAAAGCAGCAACGACAAAATCGTTACGATATTTGAAAACTTAAGAATGTCCTTCGGTCTTTGGGTCATGTAGCGCTCTCGTTCGGAACAATGGTTCCCGCCATCCTGCGACGTTCGTGCCACAAGCGCAGACGGTCCATATACAGATAAACCACCGGAGTGGTGTACAGCGTCAGCATCTGGCTGAAAAGTAGCCCGCCCACGATCGTAATTCCCAGCGGACGCCGCAGCTCCGACCCCGCACCCGTGCCCAGCGCTAGGGGTACCGCGCCAAACATCGCGGCGAGTGTCGTCATCAGGATCGGCCGGAAGCGCAGCAGCGCGGCCTGGAAGATCGCCTCCCGCGACGCCATGCCCTCGTCGCGTTCCGCGGCCAGCGCGAAATCGATCATTAAAATTGCATTCTTCTTCACAATGCCGATCAGCAGGATCATCCCGATGATGCCGATGAAGTCCAGCGGCGATTTGAAAATCATCAGCGCCAGTACCGCGCCCACCCCCGCGGAAGGCAACGTGGAAAGTATCGTGATCGGATGGATCCAGCTCTCGTACAAAATCCCCAGCACGATGTACACCGCCAGTAACGCCGTTAGGATCAGGGCTGGCTCGCTCTCCCACGACTCCTGGGCTGCCTGCAGCGTCCCCGCGAACAATCCATGGATCGACGGCGGCATCCCAAGGGTCTGCTCCACTTGCGTAATCCGCGTCGTCGCCTGGCTCAAGGACACATTGCTCGCCAGGTTGAAAGAAATCGTCACCGACGGAAACGGTCCCTGGTGGTTCACTTGCAACGGCGCAGTTGTGTATTGCACCGTCGCGATCGTGCTCAGCGGAATCGGCTTACCATTCGCCGGGTGCACATAAACGTTCTTCAGCGCCTCCGGACTTTGCCAGTACTGCGGCGCCACTTCCATCAC
This sequence comes from Candidatus Korobacter sp., assembly GCA_036501185.1. Taxonomy (GTDB): domain Bacteria; phylum Acidobacteriota; class Terriglobia; order Terriglobales; family Acidobacteriaceae; genus Korobacter. The sequence continues at coordinate 62,425 of DASYAU010000098.1, forward strand.
TACGTAATACTGGTTCAGCGTCGTAAACATCGTCGACGCCAGCGACTGTCCGAACGATTGGTACAGGGCCTGGTCGATCATCTGCGGCGTGATTCCCAGTCTCGACGCGGTTTCGCGGTCGTATGCCAGCGTCACCTGGAGCCCGGAGTTCTGCTGATCGCTGTTCACGTCCGTGAAACCGGGCAACCGTCGCATTTCCTTGAGCAGCTTCGGCCCCCAATTCACCAAGTCCGCCACATTCTCGCTCTGCAGCGTGTACTGGTACATCGAGTTGCTGCTTCGTCCGCCAATACGTAGGTCCTGCCCCGCCTGTACAAAGATGCTCGCCCCAGGCAGCGACGTGACCTTCGGGCGAAGGCGGTTCACGACCTCGCTGGCGGTGGCCTTGCGTTCGCTGATTGGTTTCAGGCTCATGAAAATGAACCCGCCATTCGTCGAGCCCCGGCCCCCGGTGAACGCCATCACGTGATCCACGGCCGGGTCTTGTTTTACCCGCCGCACATATTCCTGGATGAGTTGCGACATCTGCTGGAACGAGATGTCCTGCGCCCCCAGCGCGCCGCCAAAGATCAGGCCGTTGTCCTGGGTAGGGAAGAAGCCTTTCGGAATAATCAAGAGAAGATAGACATTCACCGCGACCGTTAGCAGCAGGATCGCCATAATGAACCCTGGAGCCTTCAACGACCACGCCAGGCTGTGCTCGTATATGCCGGCGATGCCTTTAAAGAACCGCTCGCTCAGGCGGTACATCCACCCGTGTCCCTCCGGGCTCTCGTGCTTCAGCAGCCGCGAACACATCATCGGCGTCGTTGTCAGTGAGATCACTAACGACACCATGATCGCCGCGGAAAGCGTCACCGCGAATTCGCGGAACAACCGGCCCACGATCCCGCCCATCATCAGGATCGGGATAAACACCGCCACCAGCGAAATGCTAATTGACAGCACCGTGAAGCCGATTTCACGCGCACCGCGCAGCGCCGCCTCCATAGGCGGCATTCCCTGTTCGATATAACGCGTGATGTTCTCGATCACCACAATCGCATCGTCCACTACGAATCCCGTCGAGATCGTCAGTGCCATCAGCGACAGATTGTCAATGGTGAAACCGCACAGGTACATAATGCCGAACGTGCCGATCAGCGAAACCGGCACCACCACGCTCGGAATCAAGGTTGCCCTCAAGCTGCGCAGGAATACGAACACCACGATAATTACCAGCGAGATGGAAACTATAAGCGTGCGTTCCACGTCATGCACCGATGACTGGATCGTCTGCGTCCGGTCCATCACCACTTGCAGCTTCATCCCGGTCGGGATTGACGCCTGCAATTCCGGCACTGCCGCCTTGATCTGGTTTACCGTCGCGATGATGTTCGCGTTTGGCTGCCTTCGTACGATCAGCAGGATCCCGCGATGTCCATCCACATACCCCGCCTGCCGCAGGTCTTGAACGGAATCAGTCACGTCCGCGACATCGGAGAGCTTGATCGCCGAACCATTGTGGAACCCCACGATGAGCGGCTTGTACTGGTCCGCGTGCAGCATCTGGTCGTTCGCCAAAATGTCCGCGGTCCTGCCACCGTTCGATATCTGTCCCTTGGCCAGGTTCGCGTTCTGCGATCGCAGCAGGTTTGCCACGTTGTTCACGCTCACGCCGAGGTTGTCGAGCTGTGTCGGGTTCAGTTCCACGCGGACCGACGGCTGCGAACTTCCTCCCACATCCACTTCGCCCACGCCCTGCATCTGCGATATGCGTTGCGCTAGCACCGTAGACGCCGAGTCGTACACCTGTCCGAGCGTGTACGAATCCGAAGTGAGCGCCAAAATGATGATTGGCGAATCACCCGGGTTCGATTTGTTATAGCTCGGGTTTGAGGGCAGGTTCGCCGGCAGGTAACTACGTGCCGCGTTGATCGCAGCCTGTACGTCGCGCGCGGCTCCATCAATGTTTCGGTTCAGGTCAAACTGCAGCGTGATCGACGTCGAGCCCAGGCTGCTCGAAGACGTCATCTCCGTTACGCTGGCAATGTGCCCGAACTGCCGCTCCAGCGGTGTTGCCACTGACGACGCCATGATCTCCGGACTCGCTCCCGGCAGCGATGCCCGAACGTTGATCGTCGGATAATCCACTTGGGGTAGCGGAGAAATCGGAAGGAAATTGAACGCGACCGCTCCCGCCAACGCGATCGCAATCGTAATCAGCGTCGTGGCGACGGGACGGAATATGAACGGTCGCGAGATATTCATGCTTAATCTCCGGTCGCCGGCTCAGGATGCGTCGTCGGCCCTCGGTCCGACACCCGTCGTCCCGCAAACCTCTGCGCCAGCCGGTCGAAGAAGATGTAGATCACCGGCGTCGTGTAGAGCGTCAGTACCTGGCTCAGCAGCAGGCCGCCGACCATCGAAATGCCCAGCGGTCGTCGCAACTCCGATCCAATGCCGCTGCCCAGCGCCAGCGGAAGCCCGCCCAACAGCGCCGCCATCGTCGTCATCATGATCGGCCGGAAGCGTAGGAGACACGCCTGGTAAATCGCCTCCTCCGAGTTCTTGCCGCCTTCGCGCTCCGCCTCCAGCGCGAAGTCCACCATCATGATGCCGTTCTTCTTCACAATACCGATCAGCAGGATGATGCCTATGAGCGCCACGACGTCCAATTCCGCGTGACAGATCAGCAGCGCCAGGAACGCCCCCACGCCCGCTGACGGCAGCGTCGAGAGAATCGTGATCGGGTGGATGTAGCTCTCATAGAGCACACCCAGCACGATGTACACCGTTACCAGTGCTGCCAAAATCAAAATCGGCTCGTTCGCCAACGACGCCTGGAACGACGCCGCGGTGCCTTGGAACGTCGCCTGCACGCTCAACGGCATGTGCAGGTCCTTCGCCGCCTTTTCCACCGCATCCGTCGCCGCGCCCAACGAAGATCCCGGCGCCAGGTTGAATGAAATCGTGACCACCGGAAATTGTCCCTGGTGGTTAATCGAGAGCGGCGCATTCATCTCCTCGAAGTGTGTGAACGCCCCCAGCGGCACAGCGCCACTGTTCAGTTGCGTAACCGCCGCGGGGTTCGCCGATCCTGAGCTTGCCGAACCCGTGCCCCCGCCACCCACTCCTGTCCCACCGCCGCCTGCGCCTCCGCCCGTACCCGCGATCATCAGTCCATTTGAAGTTCCCTGCGATGGCGCGCTCGCAGCGCCGTTCGCTCCCGTCCGCAGGTAAATATCGTTCAGCTTCTTCGGATCCGTCTGGAACGACGGCATGGTCTCCAGCACCACGTGATACTGGTTCAACTGCGTGTACAGCGTCGTCACCAGCCGCTGTCCAAACGCGTCGTAGAGCGTCGAGTCAATCATCTGCGGCGATATCCCCAGCCGCGATGCCGTCACCCGGTCGATCACCAACATTTCCGCCATGCCTTGCGTCTGCTGGTCCGTCGCCACGTCCGTAATTTCAGGTAGCTGTTTCAGCTTGTTCACCAGCTGGGCTGTCCACTTATTCAGGTCCTGCTGGTCCGGTTCCTCCAGTGTGTACTGGAACTGCGTGCGGCTCACGCGGTCTTCTACCGTCAGGTCCTGCACCGGTTGCATGTACAAGGTGATGTTCTGCACCTGTTCCAGCTTCGGTTCCAGCCGCCGAATTACCTCCGTTGCTGATATTCCACGCTCGTCCAGCGGCTTCAGGTTGATCTGGATACGGCCGCTGTTCATCGTCACGTTCGTTCCATCCACGCCGATGAACGACGACAAGCTCTCCACTGCCGGATCTTGCAGGATCAGTTTCACCAATTGTTGCTGACGCTGCTGCATCGCTTCGAATGAAGTACTCTGCGGCGCTTGCGAAATGCCTTGGATCACGCCCGTATCCTGCACCGGGAAGAAGCCCTTCGGCACAACCAGGAACAACAGGACCGTCAGCACCAGTGTCGCCACCGCTACCAGCAGTGTTGCCGTCTGGTGCTTCAGTACCCATCTCAGCGTGCGTCCGTAGAAGGCGATCGTCTTCTCGAACGCCTCTTCCGAAACTCGGTAGAACTTCGTTTGCTCCGACGCCGGCTTGAATTTCAATAGCCGTGCCGACATCATCGGGGTCAAGGTCAGAGACACTACCGCCGACACCAGGATTGTCACGCTCAGCGTGATCGCGAACTCGCGGAAGAGACGTCCCACGATGTCGCCCATGAACAGCAGCGGGATCAGCACCGCGATCAGCGAAATCGTCAACGACACGATCGTGAACCCGATCTGCTCCGCACCTTTCAGAGCTGCTTCCAGCGGCGGTTCGCCTTCTTCAATGAAGCGGGAAATATTCTCGATCATCACGATGGCGTCGTCCACCACGAAGCCCGTCGAGATCGTCAAGGCCATCAACGTCAAATTGTTCAGGCTGTATCCCGCGAGGTACATCACCCCAAACGTACCAATCAACGACAGTGGAACCGCCACGCTCGGGATGATCGTGGCTGAAAGGCTGCGTAGGAACAGGAAGATGACCATTACCACGAGACCGACGGTCAGCAGCAGCTCGAACTCGACGTCCTTCACCGAAGCTCGGATCGTCGTCGTCCGGTCCGTGAGGATCTGCACATTCACCGATGCGGGCAAGCTCGTCTTCAACTGCGGTAGCAGCTTTGTGATCCGGTCCACCACCTGGATGATGTTCGCCCCCGGCTGGCGCTGGATGTTCATCAGCACCGCCGGCGTCGTGTTCATCCACGCCGCCTCTTTTTCGTTTTCTGCACCATCAACGACGTTGGCCACCTGCGACAGCACCACTGGCGCGTTGTTCCGGTACGCCACGACGATGTCTTTGAAATCCGCGCTGGTCAGCAGTTGATCGTTCGCCTGGATCTGGAAATCCTGGTGCGGCCCGTCGAAACTACCTTTTGCCTGGTCAAGACTTGTCGCTTGGATCGCCGTCCGAACGTCCTCAAGATTGATCCCGTACGACAGCAGCTGCGTCGGGTTTACCTGGATTCGCACCGCAGGCTTCTGCCCACCGCTGATGCTCACCAGGCCCACGCCCGGAAGCTGCGAGATTTTCTGCGCCAGCCGCGTGTCCGCGAGGTCCTCCACCTGGGTCAGCGGAATTGAGTCCGACGTCAGAGCCAGCGTCATAATCGGCGCATCCGCGGGATTGGTCTTGCTGTAAATCGGTGGAGTAGGAAGGTCTTGTGGCAGGAACGTGTTCGCCGCGTTGATCGCGGCCTGCACCTCTTGCTCGGCAACGTCGATGTTCAAATTGAGCGCGAATTGCAGGACGATGACCGAGCTGCCATCTGAGCTCGTCGAGGTCATCTGGTTCAGCCCGGGCACTTGGCCGAACTGCCGCTCCAGCGGCGCCGTTACCGCCGACGCCGTCACGTCCGGGCTTGCACCCGGGTAAAACGTGATCACCTGGATTGTCGGGTAATCTACTTCCGGCAACGCCGATACCGGCAGTTGAAGGTACGCCACGATTCCGGCGAGCAGAATGGCGGCCATCAACAGTGAAGTTGCCACCGGCCGCAGGATGAATGGCCGTGAAGGACTCATTGCTTAGGCTTCTGCCCTCTGCCGCTCTGCGGCGCCTGTTGTGGATTGGTTCCGGTGGCGGGCTTCGGTCCGGAGCCATTCGTGTTCTGCGGAGTGCCTTGCCCTCCTGGTCCTCCCGTGTTCACCTTGCTGCCTTCCTGGATCTTGTCGAACCCGCTTGTGATTACCGTTTCTCCTGGGTTCACCCCGCTCACCGAAGTGTCCGTCCCGTTTGCCGGCCCTTGTTTGATCTGCCGCATCTTTGCCGCGCCGTCCGTCACCACGTACACGTAAGGCCCGTTCGGACTCTGCTGGATTGCCTGGGTCGGGATGAGCGTCGTGTTCTGAATCGTGTTCAGCAGCAGTTTCGCATTCACGAATTGATTCGGAAAAAGCTCTCCATCCTTGTTCGGAAATTCCGCGCGAAGCTTAATGGTTCCGGTTGTCGTGTCCACCTGGTTGTCGAGGCTCATTAACGTGCCCTTCGCCAGCGGCTGGTCAAGCCGCGACAGTGCATCCACTTCCATCTTGCGGCCGTTTTTCGTCTCTGCCTGGATCTGCGGTAGATAATCTTCCGCCACGCTGAATATCACCGTGATCGGCACCACCTGCGTTACCACCACGAGCGACGTCGTGCTGTTCGCCTGCACGATGTTTCCCGGGTCTACCAGGCGCAATCCCACCCGTCCGCCAATCGGCGATGTGATGTGGCAATACACCAGGTTCACATTGGCGCTTGCCACCAGCCCTTCGTCGTTCTTTACCACGCCTTCATCCTGGTGAACGACTTGTTCCTGGTCCTGCACCGTCTGCTGCGCAATCGCGTTGCGCGCCAACGCGCTCTGGTAGCGCTTCAGATCGATCTCCGCTTCCTGCAGCAGCGCCTTATCGCGCGCCAACTGTCCTTCCGCTTGTGTCAGCGCCGCTTCATAGGGCCTGGGATCGATATCCAACAGCGGATCGCCCTTCTGCACATTCTGACCTTCGCGGTAGTGCACCGCGACGATCTGGCCCTGCACGCGGCTCGTCACTGTCACGGTGTACACCGGCGTCACTGTTCCCAACGCTTCTACGTATACTGGCATGTTGCCTTGTGCGGCCTGCGCCACCGACGCCGGTACCGGACGGTCCCCAAAATTGCCGCGACCTCCACCCGGACGCTGGCTCTTCGCCTGGCTCGCGCTGCGATCATGGAAATACCACGCCGCCGCCGCCACTAGCACGAAGATGACAATGAATATCAACCACCTTCCGCGATGGGTTTCTTCAGGAGGTGTTTCTTTCGAGGTGGGTGTTTCAGGTGTGACCAAGCGATCAGACATTCAACGTTATCTCAAGAATATGAATTTCCCCCAACATCTTTCCGGTGCGCAAGCTTGCGGAGAATTTCCGGCGCAGACCGACGCAACCCTTTCGCGAATTCGAGTCCGTCATGGGGAACAGAACACAGATACCAAACGACTTATTCTATTGAGTAAGACTGCGGAATAGCCAGCGCAGCTCGTCGAAAATTGGAAAAGATTTGTATAAACCTGCGACAGCAAATACGATACATTTTCCGGCAATCTCTACGCGCTCCTGGAAAACTGCACCGCCGCGTTACCGAGTGTAATCTAACTGCAACATGCCATCGCCCCGCGAACAAAAGAAGAAGAAGGCGACAAGCGAAAGCTTGCGTAATGTCGCGCCGCTTATCAAGGAACTCGTTCGTCCACGCCGCGGTCTTCTGCTGTTCGGTCTCATACTCATCGTCATCAACCGTATCGCCGGCCTGGTTCTTCCGTATTCGTCAAAATTCGTCATCGATCGTGTCGTTCGCCAGCACCACACGGAACAGCTGAAGGTCATTGTCATCGCCGTTCTCGTCGCAACTGCGATCCAGGCTGCCTCCTCCTACTCTCTCACCCAGTTGCTCTCCAAGGCCGCCCAGCGCCTCATTTCCGAGATGCGCATGCGCGTTCAGGCCCACATCGGCCGGCTCTCCGTCCAGTTTCACGACGCCAACAAGTCCGGCGCACTCGTCTCCCGCATCATGTCCGACGTCGAAGGTGTTCGCAACCTTCTTGGCACTGGCCTCGTGGAGTTCTTCGGTGGCGTTCTCACCGCCCTGCTCGCACTCGTCGTCCTGCTCCGGACCAGCGCCGTCATGACGAGCATTGCCTTCGGTTTCCTCCTCGTCTTCGGGCTCGTTCTCTCGCGCGCCTTCGGTACCATTCGTCCGATCATGCGCGAACGCGGCAAAATCAATGCCGAAGTTACTGGCCGTCTCGCCGAGTCGCTCGGCGGCGTACGCGTCGTCAAGGGATATCACGCCGAGGAAAGGGAAGAACGCGTCTTCGGCGGCGGCGTCAAACGCCTCCTCGACAACGTCATCAGCACCCTTACCGCGACCTCCATCATGAGTTTCTCCGCCGCCCTCCTGCTCGGCGTGGTTGGCAGCATCGTCCTCTACTTCGGCACCCGCGAGATGATTAGCGGCAAGCTCACCGAAGGCGATTTCGTTCGGTACATCCTCTTCTTGGGCTTCCTCGTCGCCCCCGTCATCCAGGTCGTTGCCATCGGCACGCAGCTCACCGAAGCCATCGCCGGACTCGACCGCACCCAGGAGATCCTGCGCGAGCGTCCCGAAGATGAGGATCCCAACCGCACCGAGACGCTCGCCGAAATCGATGGCACCGTCGAATTCGACCACGTCAACTTCAGCTACGACGGCGCTCGCGAAGTCCTGCACGACGTCTCGTTCCGCGCGGAACGCGGCATGGTCACCGCGCTCGTCGGCTCTTCTGGCTCCGGCAAATCCACCACCATCGGCCTGATCAGCGCCTTCTATGTGCCGACCTCTGGCCGCGTGGTCGTTGATGGAGTTGATCTCAGCACCGTCCGCCTTGATTCCTATCGCACCAAGCTCGGCGTCGTCCTCCAGGAATCGTTCCTCTTCGACGGCACTATCCGCGAGAATGTGGCCTTTTCGCGTCCCGACGCCAGCGATGAGCAGATCATGAACGCCTGCCGCATCGCCCGAGTCGACGAATTCGCCGAGCAGTTTGCCGATAAGTACGACACCATTGTCGGCGAACGCGGCGTGAAACTCAGCGGGGGTCAACGCCAACGCATCTCCATCGCGCGCGCCATCCTCGCGGCACCCAGTATCCTCATCCTCGACGAAGCCACGTCGAGCCTCGACTCCGAGTCCGAAGCGCTCATCCAGCAAGGACTTTCGTACTTAATGCAGGGGCGCACGACCTTCGTCATCGCCCATCGCCTGTCTACCATCCGTCGCGCCGACCAGATCCTCGTGATGGAGCACGGTGAAATCGTCGAACGCGGCAGCCACGAGCAGCTTTATGCCCTGCGTGGCCGCTATTACGAGCTCTACACCAAGCAGCACGGACTCGAAGCCAACCTCTTTCTTGCCCCCGGCGAAGGCGACCCTATCCCCGAACCCGTCGACACGGGCTCTTCCGTCCGCGGAGGCGCATGACCTCCAAACAGAAAGCCTCCAACACTCCATCCCCCTCACCCTTTCTCTTGTCATCCAGAGGAGCGCAGCGACGAAGGACCTGCTGTTCTTCCTCCTCGACAACACTTCCTTACGAACTACCGCCGTGCCGAATACGTAAAATCTAAAAGAATGCCTCCTTCCATTCGCACCGAGAGCGTCACTCGCCACTTCACCATGGGAGACACCGTCATCCCCGCCGTCGACGGCATCTCCCTCGAGATCGCCGAAGGCGACTTTGTCGCTCTCCTGGGTTCCTCCGGTTCAGGCAAGTCATCGCTACTGAACCTCATTGCCGGCCTCGATCGTCCCACCGGCGGCAGCATCGTTGTGCAGGGAAGTGACTTGGCCAAGCTCACCTCTCTCCAACTCGCGCAATACCGCCTTAAAACCGTCGGCATGGTCTTCCAATCCTTCAACCTCATTCCCAGCATGACGGTGCAGGAAAACGTCGAGCTCCCGTTGCGCTTCGCCGAAGTGGATCGCCAGCAGCGCCATCGGCTCAGTCGGGAAGCGGTCGAGCGCGTTGGCCTCGGGGCCCGCATCGACCATCGTCCTGCGCAACTCTCCGGAGGCGAACAGCAGCGCGTCGCCCTCGCCCGCGCGCTCGTCAATCAGCCCCGGCTCCTTCTCGCCGACGAGCCCACCGGCAACCTCGACAGCAAAACCGGCACCGGCATCATGGACTTGATCGATGGCTTTAACCGTAATTTTGCCATGACTGTCCTCATGGTCACTCACGAGCGCTCCCTCGCCGAGCGCTACGCCCGCCGACTCATCTTCCTAGCCGACGGCAAGCTGACCGGCGACGAAGTCAATACTCCCAAGCGTGAGGTGATGGCATGAAATCCTACGACATCCTCGATCTCGCCGCCCGCAACCTCCGCGAATCCATCCTGCGCAACTCGTTGACTACCATCGGGATCTCCGTCGGCGTCGCCTCCCTCGTTGCCATGCTCTCTCTCGGCGTCGGACTCCAGAAACTCGCCTCGCAGCGCCTCGAGAAATCCGGCCTGTTCGATACCGTGATCGTCAGTTCCCGCCGCGATTTCCGCGGCATGAACCGCGAAAACGGATCCAACGGCGCCGAAGCCAAGCTCCTCGACGAACCCTCTCGTCAACAGATCGAGAAGATCCCTCACGTCCTCGAAGCCTACCCCGACATCCGATTCGTTACCGAGCTTCGCTACGACGACAAGCCCCAGATGGGCATGGTCGCTGGCCTTCCATACTCGGCAAAGAACACTGACGCATTCGATGGCCTTCAGGGCTCATTCTTCAGCTCCGACAATGCTCCCGAAGCGATTCTCCAGAAGTCTTTCGCCGCCGAGCTCCTGGGCAAGAACGATCGCGACGATCAGCTCAACGTCGCCGAACTCGCCAAGCCGCTCCTCGGCAAAGAGCTCGTCATGCGCTATGCCGAGCGCGTCAACACCGCGCCTGATCCCAAGTCCACCGAGCCCTCGGCCACTTCGTACTCCGTCTTCCAGCGTGAACAGAAGCTCAAGATCGTCGGCGTCGCCGACTCGGATCCCGACTCCATGCGTGCCGCCGCTCGCGCCAAGGTCTTCCTTCCGCTCAAGCTCGCTCAAAGCCTCCACGTCATGCAAATCGGCGACATGCGCGATACCATGCGCGGCTTCAACTCGCAACCTACTTACCTCACGGTCAGCGTTCGCGTTGAGGACCCGAAATATGTGGAGCAAGTCGAGGGCGCCGTCAAGAAGCTCGGCTTCTCCGCCTTCTCCCTCCTCGAGGTGACCAAGTCGCTCCGCCAGTTCTTTGTCGTCCTCGATGGGTTCCTCGGCATCTTCGGCAGTCTCGCGCTTGCAGTCGCCTCGATCGGGATCGTAAATACTCTCGTCATGGCTATTCTCGAGCGCCGTCGCGAAATCGGCATCATGAAGGCGATCGGCGCCAGCGACTGCGACGTTAAGCTCCTCTTCTTCGCCGAAGCCGGAGCAATGGGCGTTCTCGGCGGTGTCCTCGGCGTGCTGCTCGGATGGCTAATCGGCCGCGTTATCGACTTCGGCACCAATTTCTACCTTCACCGGCAGCAGCTTCCGCCCGCGCAGCTCTGGTACGTTCCGTGGTGGCTCGTCGTCTTCGCCATCGCCTTCTCTGCCGGAATCAGTTTGCTATCGGGCTGGTATCCCGCAGGCCGAGCCGCCAGATTAGATCCAGTCCAAACCCTCCGCTACGAGTAACAGCAACCCATTGCCAGCGAGCTCAAAGGCCCGACGCGGTTAGCGACAATGACAGCAACACAACCCCAGCGAACCCAGAGCCCCGGCGTTCAGCGATAGTGATTGCAGCACAACGCAAGCAAGGCCGAAGGCCGACCCCGGGTTCGAAGCCCGGGGCGACAGCCCCGGGAGGGGCCATGATAAAAAGCAAAGCCCCTTTAGGGGGCGACACGCCTTTCTAACGAGGCTTTCTCGATCCTGAACGCAACGTACACTTGAATATGCTCAAGAACGCCGCGGCCCGCCTTCTTTTCCTGTTCCTCCTCCTAGCTCTTCCCGCCTTTGCCCAATCCCGTCTCGATTGCTCCTCGCTGCCCAGTAAGGTCCTGCACCGCGACGTGCCTTACTGCGTCTTCCTTCCGCAGTCTTACGACACCGCGAAGGCCAAGCTCCCTGTCCTCTACTTCCTTCACGGGCTCGGCGACAACCAGCAGTCGCTCATCAATATGGGCGCGTGGAACCTCATCTCCGACCTTCGCGCCCAGAACAAGATCGGCGACTTCCTCATCGTCACGCCGCAAGGTTGGACCGACTTCTACATCAACTCCGCCAATGGTCGCGTGCTCTACAGCGACTTCTTCCTCAATGAGTTCATTCCCTTCATCGAGCACAAGTATCGGGTTCGCACCGATCGCGCCGGACGCGCCATCAGCGGCATTTCCATGGGCGGTTACGGCGCTCTCCGCTTCGCGTTTGCCTATCCGCAGAAGTTCTCCGCGGTCAGCTCCGAGTCTGCAGCGCTCTTTGCCGACTCGCCCAAAGTCCTCGACGAAGCGATGCAATCTGGCGCTCCGCGCGCTCGCCTGCTCGAGAACGTATTCGGCAATCCCATCAATCTCGCGCATTGGAACGCCAATAGTCCGTTCGTCCTAGCCAAGCAGAACGCATCGTCCATCGCGCATCTTGCGATCTACTTCAACTGCGGGACGGAAGACAGTTACGGCTTCAACGAAGGTGCTTCCGCGCTCGACAAGCAGCTCACAGCCGAGCGAGTTCAGCACACTTTCCGTCTTTATCCTGGAGGACACACACTTCCGTATTTCCTCGCTCATATGGACGAGCTGATGGAATTCCACTCGCGGGAATTCGCCAAGTCCGCGGCGGCGAAATAAGCGCTGATTTTTTGGGAAGGGAAGAAGGAATGGTGCGCCCGGAGAGATTCGAACTCCCGACCTAATGCTCCGGAGGCATTCGCTCTATCCAGCTGAGCTACGGGCGCGTGTGTTCATTATATCCGACGCACTGGACAGATCCCGTTCCCCGCGATACAACGGAATCTCTCGTCTTCGGCTCTAATGGCCTAAACACCTGCGCTCGGAGGATTCGCAAATGCAGAACTGGAAAAAAGCAATGATCATCGGCTCGGTAGGCGCTGGTGCAGTCCTGTTCTTCACCGGACGCCGCTCCATCGGAACCGCGGTTGCCGCCGGCGGTCTCGCCGTCCTTGCCTCCGAGTATCCGGAGAAGTTCGAGGCCATTTGGGAGAACGCTCCCGAATACCTGCAGCGTGGAACCCAGATCTTTGCCACTCTCCAGAAGATCGGCGAACGCTTTGCCGAAGCCGCCGAAGAACGCGGCGCCGAAGCCTGGGACAGCATCCGCGAATACGGCCGCTAAAAAGATCAAAATCTTTAACCACTGAGGTCACAGAGGTTCAAAGAGGATTTTTATACAACTTCCTTTGTATTTCTCTGTGGTTCAGCTTCTTTTACTCGATTCCCAGCTGCTTCCTCGCCTCTGGGCTGATACGCTGCGGCGACCACGCCGGTTCCCAAATCATCTCCACCTTCACGTTCGCCGCGCCCGGCAGCTGAAATAAACGTCGCTGCACGGACTGGCTGATGTCCCCGTGCGACGGACAACCGGGCGATGTCAGCGTCATGTCCACTTCAATGTCTTCGCCGGTGGTGTTCGGGACCTCGGTCGGCTTGATCCTCACGGCATATACCAGCCCTAAATCCACGATGTTCACGGGAATCTCAGGGTCGTAGCACTCCTTGAGTGCGGAAATCACTTGTTCTTCAGTCAGCGCCATAGGTCCAGTTTAGTCGAAATCACGCTTTCTTTTTCTCGCGGGATTCGGCTATTTCGGCGTCGAGCTGTGCTTCAGCGGCTTCGATTTGAGCGCGGACTTCGTCGACGGCGACGGCGGCATTTTCGCGGGCGCGGGCGCCGACGACGCGCCAGAACTCGGTGTCGGTAACGTAGGCGGCGGGTTTCTTGCGGGGTGGGGCGTTGAGGGAGGAGTCGCTTTCGGCGCGGAGCTCGTGAGTTTCCGCAGGGAGGGGGTTGGCACTTCCGCCGGGGAGGGTGTGGAAGGGGAAGTCGGGTGGGAGCTCGTCGAAGGGAGTGATTTGGGTGTCGTTTTGCTGGGGAGAAGCGACGGTTTCGCTGGGATTATTCGCGATTTCCGTCGCTTTTAACGCACTTGAAGAGGTAGTTTTTGGGACGCTGGAAACCTTTTTCGTCGATTTGTTGGATTTTTCGGTCGCGGGTTCGGCTATTTGGGACTCGATTTCGCGCTGTTCGGGCACGGATTTCGTGCTTGTGGACGCGGTTTCTGCGGGATGGGAAGCAGTTTTCGCGGTCGCCGCTGCGGGAGGGTAGTTCTCACGAAGGCCTGCACGCTGGGATTCCCCGAGCTCCTGATCGAGGGAGATGCGTTCGTGCTCGGTGTACTCCTCAGGGGTGTTCTCTTCGTAGATGGAGACTTCGAAGTTGGCGTCGCGGACGTTGATGGCGGCGGTTTGCAGGCCGTAGAGGACGAGGCCGGCGATGCGGCGATCGAGGCGGTCGGCGAGGAGCTCGTTGAGAACCTGGCCGATGGCGACCTGAATGGTTTCGCGATCTTCGAGGACGGGAAGCTCGAGGGGCGGCACGAAGACTTTGGTGCGGGCGCGGGCGACGCGCTTCTGGCGCTCGCGGTCGGCACGGTGGAAGTAGCAGTAGTCGTCGCCGAGGAGGGCTGGGGAGTCGCAGAATGAGCCGTTGGTTTTGATGTGGTTGCAGCTGTCGTATTCCTTGGACATATTTACCTTCCTAGTACCCCTCCCCCCGGGGGGTGGTATGTGTTTTGTATGAGTTAACTAAAAAAAGCTCGTAATCGGATCATTCGCAATTGGTTATAGGCAAAATCGTCATAACAAAGGGGTTATGGGAAGGCCTTCGTGAGGATCGCAAGGGCGGCGATCCTCAGAGCAAATCGCCTGCGGCAGCGAGGAAGGGGCTGCGCCGCATCTTTTCCCACGGCTAAAGCCGTGGGCTGAAAAGCAGGTCGTCCTTCGGACTTGAACTGGCGGCCGATTGAGAGTGTCGCCAAGCACTCAACATTCGCGACGACTGAGACCAGAAGCGTCGAGGCACACGGGTGGCTTGGTCTTACGTTGAGGACTTCTGGCGTCATTGATTTCCCCCACCAATACGTGAAGCCAGTGGCTCCTCGTCGTCAGGAGCTACTGGCTGATGAGAACAAGTTTAGGGAAGTCGTGGGGCGATGTATGTGAGCGGGGTCACGTCGAGCTGTGATCAGAAGTCAAAAGCAAAATCTTTGAACACGAAGGACACGGAGGAAAGACGGAAGATTAATATGCATTCCACCCTGGGGTTTTTGTAAGCCCATACCTAGGGCCTGGCGGCTCCGGGCCAAGAAGGAAAGCCCTGCCGCTGGAGGCAGAGTGGGATCCCAGGTTTCGAAGATCGCGTGAGCTTGGGCACCGGCGATGAAGCACGTTCACGTCCGATTGATTGTCCTCATGTTTCTTGGAACCGCCTCAGGACAATATGCGTAAGCAATAACAGGAGGACCTCACGAATGAGAAGGCGAATCGTTGCGGTGGCGCTGGATGTTCTCATGGGACTGCTGGCCTTTGGAGTGTTCCTCGGGTTGGATACGTATTTTCACGTGGCCTCCGATTTAAGGACTGCGGTGGTCTCTATCGCGGTTCTGTTCGTGATGGCGGGACTTCTCCGTGGCCGCGATGGAAGCGCGTGGCGTCAAGGTCTGCAGGTGAGTGCGGGTGGTGTTTTGGTTATGTTCGCCTTACTCTGGGCTGCCATCTTTCACACTACCCTTGCCGTGTTGCTGTTAACTGCCGTACTGTTCGCCGTTTGCGGGGTGCGTGCGCGCCAGTACTGGGCTAACCATTTGCCGGTCCGCGGCAGCCTGACGATTTTCGCGCCCCTGGCAGCGGTGGTGATCATTGCCCTGACCGCGATGCCGCGATTGGCGGGGGGAGTGGCGACCCGACAAACTGCCACCCCTGCTCCGGCATTTGCGGTCAGCCGGTTGGACGGTAGCATCGTTCATTCCACGGATTGGCATGGACGCGTCGTGGTTATCGACTACTGGGCTACATGGTGTCCAGCGTGCCGGAGGGAACTGCCTGAGTTGGAAAAACTTTACCGCGGGTATCGCAACAATCCCGAGGTCGTGTTTTGGGCGGTGGATGTGCAGCAGAACGGCGAGAATCCGGAAAAAGCCAGTGCCTTCTTCCAGAAGGCGAGTTACAGCCTTCCCATCGCCATCGACAGCGAAAATTCCGCGGACCTTCTCACCAAGCGATTCGCATTTGAAGGCTTTCCTGCCCTCATTGTGATCGACCGCGACGGCAGAGTGCGACTGGTGCACATCGGGTACGATCGTGCCGAGCACCTGGGGGACAACCTCAGCAAGAAAATCCAGGAGCTGCTCAAGGAGCCGGCTTAAGAGGCTTCATCGCGATAGCCGGAGCCAGGGCGATACATTCGACTGTCAATTGAGCGATAACGGGCTTTGCCTAGAAACGTGACGCGACGTTGATAGGCTCAATGCTCGTGCTTCTTGAAGACATACTTCATTTGTGCGGCGTCGAGGATGAGTTCGTCGCCGTGGACCAGCATCTTGAGGGCGCCTGCCCATGGGGGGCTGATGAGCCGAAGGAGGCGGTCGCCACCGGGCTGAATTTCCGCGGCGAGATCGCTCGACCATTCGTCAAAATCGATTCGATATCCGTGATCGTTTTTTGAAATGCGAGCGCCGCCTAAGTCGTCGCATCGGTACGCCCCCAGAATTTCCTCGATCCAGGCGGTGGATTCCGGATCTGACTTCACCCTCGTGTGCATGCTGGTGAGGAGATCATCTTTCGCGAACTTGGCGGTTTCGACAATCTTGTCCGCACGGGGTTCGGCGCCGAATGCGAGCTCGCGAATTTTCTGCCGGATGGCTGCGAGGAATTCGACCGCGGCGTATGCGTTCGTGAGGACGACTGCGCCGAAAGCGCTGTCGGGAAGGAAATACATGTCGGCACTGAAGCCCAGCGTGTTGCCACCGTGGTGAATGACGCGAAGTCCGGATTCGTTGGAGACAATGAGGCCGAGGCCGTAGGAACTCTTATCGTCGATCTTGATGCCTGGCTGACGACGCTCGAGGAGAACGTCTTCCGAGATGAGCGGCTCTCCGCCCTGGAGGCGACCGTTCGCCAGTTCGAGAAGGACATAACGCGCCAGGTCGGGGGCGGTGGACCATGCGCCACCAGCGGGCGCAACGCTGTAGGCAAACATCTCCATGGAGATGGGGATGTTGTGCGGCTGACCATCAAAGCCGAGCGCGTGCGGGGCCGCGGCATTGCCACGCAAGGCGTCTTCCGGCCGCAAGAAAGTGTCGTTCATTGCGAGAGGGAGGAACACGAGTTCCTTCATCACGTGGTCGAATGCATCTTCGAGGGGGCCCTCGGGAATGGAGGCGCGAGTGGCTGCGTAGCCTCCGGCTGCGACCAGGAGATTGGAGTACTGGAAGGTTTCACCGAAGCCGGTGGTGGGCTGCATGGCCTTCATCTCGGCGAGACGGGCCTCGGGCGTGACGCCAGAGTAGCGGAAGATAAATTCGAAATCGCGCCTGGGCATGCCGGTGGAAGCCGAAGCGGTGTGGCGCATCTGGAGACGTTGGGTGATGTCGGGGTCGGCGAGTGAGAAGTCTTTGAGGAGATCGACGACCGGCGTGGACCAACTGAGCTTTTTCTGGTCGACGAGGCGCGCCATGAGGAAGGTGGTAAGGGGCTTGGTGGTGGAGCCGATCATGAAGCGGGTTTGCGCGGTGACCGGCTCGGGATGATCGAGGCTGCGGA
This sequence comes from Candidatus Korobacter sp., assembly GCA_036501185.1. Taxonomy (GTDB): domain Bacteria; phylum Acidobacteriota; class Terriglobia; order Terriglobales; family Acidobacteriaceae; genus Korobacter. The sequence continues at coordinate 79,784 of DASYAU010000098.1, forward strand.
CGCCGAGGCCGTCGGCGAAAACAATTTGACCGTCCTGCACGATGGCGATTGATGCGCCAGGGACTTTGAGGCTGCTCATTGCTGATAAGACAAATTCTTTTAGTTGGCGGCTGAGATCGGCGGTCCACGGTTGCGCCTTGGCGGCGAGGGAAATTTCTTTCAGTCCTTCGGGCTTCCAACTGCCGACGGCTTCCGCCATTTGCGCGCCCCTGCGGCTGGCAGCGGCATTCGTGCCGTGAATCAGGTTCACGTACGCGCGGGAGCCGAGCGTCCGGACGATGGCTACTTGAAGCCGGGATTCACTGGCGGGAGTTGAGAATAAGACTTGGTAGGTCTTGTCCCAGCCCTCGGTTGAAGCTGCGGGATATTCGTGCAGAACGGGGGCGTCAAAGGCGGGATCGAACTTGCGCCAGGCGGCAAGAGCGGTGGCCTGGGCGGTGTCGGCCGAGTCGAGATCGACGAAGGAAACGTGCAGGTCGCCTTCGGGGCAGGTCATGGTGGGCAGGGGAGCGTCGTTGTCGAAGGTCCAGCCCTGCGGCAGAGAGAAAGGATGATGGCCGGTTTCAGCGGATGCGGCTGGGGGATTCTGCATGCATAACTCCGTACGATTAGTTTAGATCGTTCCGAATGAAATTGATCGTACGGTTGAACGTCGCGATGAGAGGAATTGGGGGAGGTCCTGCGTTACTTGGCGGCTGGCTCGGTGCGGATGTGGTAGATGAGGTAGGCAACGATGATGAGGTTCACGACGAGGACGCCGACTTTGGCGGCGCTGAAGTGGCGGTGGAGTTCGTAGATTTCGACCGGGACGAGCGAGCCGGTGATGATGACGGTGAGCCATTCGCCCCAGCGTTTTCGCAGCCAGAGGCCGGTGCCCTCGGCGATGAAGAGTGCGGCGTAGAGGAAGCTGCCGAAGGCGATTTTTTTGATCTGCGCGGGACCGAGGTTGGCTACTTTGCCGATGGCGGCGTCGAGGAGATGGGCGCCGGGGTTGAGGCCGCAGGCTTCGATCCAATGAGTGAGGACGGCGGCGAGATCTTTGTGAAGGAGCTTGAATGCGCCGATGCCGACGGCGACGAGGAGAGCGGCTTTGAAGTACTTGAACAGTCCGATGAGGCGCAGCAGATGTTTGTGGGGAAATTTCATGCTACGCATGGTGTGAGAACGATTGGTAGTCGCGGAATGCGCCCAGCAGTATTGATGTGGAGTGGGAGTGCGGGGATGGTAGGAAGAATATCGGGGTAGGCCAAGCGCTCGCGATTTTGCCCGAGACGGACGAATTATTCGGCGGGAAGAAAGACGGAGAAAACGCTGCCGCTGCGGCCGGGCTTGGTGCTGGTGCGCACGTGAAGGACTCCGCGATGCTTATCGATCGTTTCCTTCACCACGGCTAAGCCGAGGCCGGTACCTGAATTTCCCTTGGTGGTGAAGAACGCATCGGTGATTTTCGGCAGGTCCTTGGAAGCGATGCCGGTTCCGTTATCCGCGATGGTGATGCGGAGGCCGGAACGCCTTGGTTCCTTCCATTCGCGGACGCTGCTGACGTGGGCGCGTACCCGGCCTCCGTAAGGAGTTGCATCGGCGTTGAGAAGGAGGTTGCTGAACATCTGGCGGAGCAATATGGGGTGGGCGGTTAGCTCTCCCTTTTCGCAGTACCGGCAGATGACGGATATGGCATGCGATTGCATCCGCGACTGGTAGAAGTTGACGACCGAGCGGAACAGCCTGGGCACATCCGTGGGTTGAAACTGGGGATGGCTGCGGAAGTCGTTCATGGCGCGATGAATGATTTGTGAAATGCGCCGGATCTCGGCGTGAGCGAGCTGCAGGTGCTCGCGACCTTGCTCGGTAAACTCGGCTTCGCCTTCGACGAGATGAAGAAGGCTTAACAGGCAGTCGAGGGGATTGTTGATCTCGTGCGCGAGGGAGGCGGCAAATTCACCGTCCATTGGGGAAATGGCGAGCGTTCCTTCTTTCTCTCGGGCAGGCATGAAATCCTCCGACCACGGTCCGTCGCAACTCGCGAGAGAAAATGGCTTATAGCGTATTGGAATACTTCGGGCGCCGACGGAGTTGGCTGCAATTGTCGCGCCTAAGGTAAGAATTGCAGACAACTCTGGGTGAGATGAGTACAGCGAGACGTGAGGATAGAATCGAGCGATGAAAACGAACGATGACGCAGAGCGAAACGCAGCTTGTAAGGGTTCGATGGAGTCGTGGGTGGTTTCGTCGGGGCGGGACCGGCGGCCGGGGGCGTCGTTGAATGTGCCGATATGGCCGGCATCGAACTTCGTTCACGGCGAGGGACGCTCGTACTCGCGCGACGATGGGACGCCGGGGTGGGAGGCGCTGGAAGAAATTCTTGGCGGGCTCGACGGCGGGTCGGCGATTTGCTTTGCGTCGGGAATGGCGGGGGTGGCGGCGATCTTTGATCTGCTGCCGGGGGCATCGGTCATCGCGCTGCCGGACGATTGTTACCAGGGCGTCGCGGGATTGGCGAAGGCCGGCGAGGAACGCAAGCGGTGGACGGTGCAGCGCGTGGGCGTGACCGACACCGAGGGCTGGATCAAGATGTGCGGGGTGGCCGATTTGATTTGGCTGGAGTCGCCGTCGAACCCGCTGCTGACGGTGGCGGACGTGGACAGGATCTGCCGGGCACCGCGAAAGAAAGGCGCGATTCTTTGCGTCGACAACACGTTTGCAACGCCGCTGAACCAGAGGCCGCTGGTGCTGGGAGCGGATGCATCGGTGCAATCGGTAACGAAATTTATTGGCGGACACTCGGACTTGCTGGGCGGCGTGGTGACGGTGCGCGACGAGAAATTGCTGGCGGCGCTGCGGCACTCGCGGGAATTGACGGGCGCGACACCGGGGACGCTGGAAACATTTTTGGCGGTGCGCGGCGTTCGGACCTTGGCGCTGCGGTTGGAGCGGGCGCAGCAGAATGCGATGACGCTGGCGGAACGGCTGGCTTCGCATCCGAATGTGACGGTGACGCGGTATCCGGGATTGAAGAGCCATGTGACGCACGAGGCGGCGCGACGGCAACTGAAGGGCTTCGGCACGATTATTTCGTTTGATGTACGCGGCGATGCGGCCGCGGCGGATGCGGTGTGCAACGGGCTGAAGCTGATCCAACACGCTACCAGCTTGGGGTCGGTGGAATCGACGATCGAGCGGAGAGCTGCGATCGCGGGGCAGGAGCATCTGCCGGCGTCATTGCTGCGGCTTAGCGTGGGAATTGAGGGGGTTGAAGATCTTTGGGCGGATTTGGATGGGGCGCTCGGGGGAAAGAAAAATCTTTGAACCCGGAGGACACGAAGGGATTGGGGAGTTATTTGAAGAGGTCGCCGATGAAGCTGGCGAGGGTGCGGATTGCGGCGGTGGGAAATTCGCTGGTGGGGAATTCGGCGTTGGCGGCGGTGATCTCAATGCTGTTGGGAATTCCGGCGTTGGCGGAACTGGCCAAGCGAGCTCGTTGATCGGCCTCCTGGGCGATCTGACGGGCGCGGGCGCGATCCATGCCTCCGGCGCGAATGAATTCGATGACGCGGCGGAGTTCGTCTTTGTCGAACCACGTGCCGTGGGCTTTGCAAACATCAACAATGACACCGGACAATTGGGCGAAGTTGAAGCGGTTCATGATCTGCCGGCAGACAGGGCAGGGGATGTAGTGAAAGCTGGTCTCGAAGGTTGGAGGATCCAGTTTGCCGGTCGGCATGCCGAGGACGGCGGCCTGCTGTTCTTTTTCGGCGCAGATGAGCTGCAAGGTCTCGACGTCGAGCCACATGCCCTGGCAGTTGGGACACTCGAGCAACGACGTTTTGCCGAGCGCTACGGAGTTCATGTCGCGCTTGCAGCGGGGACATTGAAGGCTGGCTTGGCCGGTCTCGGTGCGCTGGGCGAGGGCTCCGCAATGGGAGCAAAATTTTTCGCCGATGAACATCATGCCGAAACATTTGGGGCAGGCGACGGTGGCGAGGACCGCGCCACAGAATTGGCATTTGGCGGAGTCGGAAGAAACGGCCGCGCCACAGTTGGGGCAGTGCAGGGTTTCGGCGGCGGGCATGGTTCAGGATACGCCGGAAATATCCAAATCTTTGAACACGAAGGACACGAAGGGATCACGAAGGTAATGGAGCGGAGGCCGAATGGTGGATTTGCAGCGGGGGCAAGCGTTTTCGAGATCCATGAGTTCCTTCGTAGAACAACAAAGCCCCGCTGAGAGCGCGGGGCTGAGTGGGAATGCGTCGTTGAAAGCGAGGGCCGGCTGGTTACTTAAAGGAGGCGATGGCCGAGGCCTCGTCGTCTTTGACGTCGAAGACGGTGTAGAGCTTGGTGATCTGCAAGAGGTCGTGGACCTTCTTGGTGAGATTGAGGAGCTTCAATTCGCCGCCCTGGTTGCGGACGGAGGTGAAGCCGCTGACGAGCTCGCCGATGCCGGAGCTGTCGATGTAGGTAACGTCGCCAAGGTTAAGCAGGATTTTCTTGTTGCCCTGCGCCACCACGTCGCGAATGGTGTCGCGCAAAACGACGCTGCCTTCGCCGAGAGTGATACGCCCACTCAGGTCAACGACAGTAATGCCGTCAACTTGGCGTGTGCTTGCTTTCATCGTCACTGGGAAGCCTCCTTATGGTCCGACGTCGTTGCGTGGACCTTCTTAATCAATGTGATTTCAGTTCCGGGATCAAGTTTACGGAAACGAACTTCGTCCATAAACGCCCGAATGAGGAAAATTCCTCGTCCGGACTGTTTCAGTAAATTCTCAGGGGCCAAGGGGTCGGGGACGTGATCGGAGTCGAGTCCGGCACCCTGGTCCTGCACAGTGATGACAAGTTCGTCTCCGGTGTTTTCGAAAGAGACGGAGACGCGCTTACTGGGATCGTAATGATTGCCGTGAAGAACGGCGTTGACCGTAGCTTCGCGAACTGCCATGGAAATGCGGCCCACCTCGTCTTCGTCGAAGCCGGAGCGGGTGGCGATCTTGGTCGCCTCTTCTTCGGCCTTATTGACGCTGTCGAGCGACGATTCCAGAGTGTATGACACTCGTTGCACGGTCATTGTATATAAGCAAAACAGGGCGGGAATGCGAGATAGACGATTCCAGCGCTGACTTAAGAATGGCTCAGTTTGCACGTTCGGGGCGGGATATGTCAATCCTGAGGGGAAAAAGCAAAATCTTTGAACACGAAGGACACGAAAGTCTCACGAAGGTATTTTGGAGAAATTTCTGACGGTGTACACTGCGCGGTTCTGGAGAAACGGAATGAAAGTTGCGGCGGCGGTGCTGCTTTTGGCGATGGAGCGGGTATGGAGAGCTGGGCGCAGGAAGAGAAGCCGGTTGCGATTGAGGCAGAGTCACATCATCACCTGGTGATAGAGAACGAATTTGTGCGGGTGTTTCACGTGACGCTGCCGTCGGGTGAGAGGACGCTGTACCACGTCCACTTATACGACTTTGCCGGGGTGCAACTGGTGACGGCGACGACTACCGACCAGCAGCCGGGGAAGCCGGAAACCGCGCCGAAGGAGGACGAAGTCGGGCGCGCCTGGACAATGACCGAGAGCGGGCCGCGGACTCATCGGGTCCACAATGTCGGGTCGACGACGATGGATTTGATGGATGTGGAGTTTCTGAAGAAGGCGAGTGGTACGGCTTCCGAACCGATTGCGCAGGTGGTTGCGGAAAATGCGGAGGGACGCGTGTATCGGTGGAAGATGGCGGCGCATGAGACTTCGGCGACGCACGCGCATACGCGACCGTACTTGATTGTGGTGGTGCAGCCGATGCGGCTGAAGATGACGGCGCCGGATGGACAGTCGCGAACCGAAGACGTGAAAGCGGGCGACCTGCATTGGGTGGACTTCGCGGTGACGCACTCCTTCACGAACGAGAGCGATGCGGAGGGGGAGTTGGTGGAGATTGAGCTGAAGTAGGGTGTCGTCAGCAAAAGGCAAAATCTTTGAACACGAAGGTCACGAAGGTTTCAGTAAGGGAGTTGGAAGTTCGTGGCCGAAAGGCCTTTTCGGCGGCGTTGTATGGTTACGCGGAGCGGGGATTGCCACGGCGCCCAAAAGGCGGGTGCCTCGCAATGACAACGGTTAGTGCGTGGTGACCTGGCCGGAGATTCGGTCGTACTCGCCTTGGGTCAGGACCTTTTTCGAAACTAATTCATCTGGATGGCGGTAGGGGCGGGCGGCGATGATGCGCTCGGCGCGGGCGTCGGTGATGCCCGGGAGATGCATGAGTTCGTCTTTCGAAGCGGAATTGATGTCGACGGAGCCGGAGTTGGCGTCGCCTTTGTGCAGGCCTTCCTTGATGCCGTCGGCCACGGCCTTGGTGTCGGCTTTGGCATTGGCGGTGGCCTTCGCCGTGTCGCGGCGGATCTGGTCGGGCGAGGGCGAGGAGGTGCAGGCGCCGAGGAAGAGGAGGAGGGCTAGGGCGGCAAGGATACGCATACGGGTACTTGGATGCTGGTGCCGGGTTCGGGGAAAAGAGAAAAATCTTTGAACACGAAGGGCACGAAGGCCACACGAAGGTTTTTGAGGATTTATTTGAGGAGTTCGGTGACGGTGGCTTCTACGTGGATGACGGTTGTGTCCAGGAAGCGGACGGTGGCTGGAGAGTCGCGGAGGAGGAGGGGGAGCTCGGTGCCGGCTAAGGCGATGGCTTCGACGCCGTCTTCGCGGACAAGGCGGTTGGCGATTTGCAGGATCGCGTCGCGGGTTGGGGGGAGGAATTGGTTCTTCAGCAGCTCGCCGATGTACTTCTGGTGGATAAAGGCACGTTCTTCTTCCGTAGGGCGAACGATAGTGATGGCGTGGCGGTCGAATTCTTCGGGATAGAAATTGGCATTCATGGTGAAGCCGGTGCCGAAGAGTCCGACTTTTTTCAGGCCGAGGGATTTTGCATGTTCGGCGGTGGCGCGGACGATACTGAGGAGCGGGATCGGCGAGCGGCGTTCGAGTTCGGGGAAGACGATGTGTGGGGTGTTGGCGGCGACGAGAGCAAAAGTGGCTCCGGCGCGAGCGAGGACATCGATGCCGGAGGAGAGATAGTCGGCAAGGTCGGCGTGGCGATTGGCGTTGAGGAGAGCGATGCCGTGGTCGACGTCGAGGCTGTGAATGAGGAGTTGCGGGGAGGCGTGGTTGGGATCGCGATGGCGGTAGAGAGCGATGATGGAGCGGTAGTAGTCGATGGTGGACTCGGGGCCAAGGCCACCGAGGATGCCGGCGATTTTCATGTTCTCTGGATGATGGGGCATTTGTCGGGGATTCGGAGAAAGAAAAATCTTTAAACACGGAGGACACGGAGTGCACGAAGGATTTTGAGGATTCGAAACGACTAGCCGCCGAGATCGACGTGTTCTACGTTGTCGACCGGATGGCCGAGAAAATTGGAGCCGAGGCGACGGAATTTTTGAACGCTGTCGGTGACGTAGAAGCGGAAGTCGGGGGAACCGGGAGTAGGTTCGGGGGCACTCGGGGCACTGGCGGCGCGGGCTCCGGAGGATTGCGTGGATCCGGCGGAGGCGGCGGGCCTGGGGCCGACGCCTAATTTTTGGGCGAGGGCGCGGGCGGTGGATTCGGCGGAGTCGACGATGGAGACTTCCGTGGGGACGACGCGGCGGAGCAGCGGGCGAATGAGCGGATAGTGAGTGCAGCCGAGGAGGAGGACATCACAGCGGCGGTCGGTGCGGACGAATTGATCGCGCAGGTAGATTTCGGCGACCTGCTGGGTGACGGTGTGATCGACCCATCCTTCTTCAACGAGCGGGACGAGGAGCGGAGTGGCTTTCTCGTTGGCCTGGATGCCGAGTTTCTCGAGGGCGCGCTGGTAGGCGTGGCTGGCGATGGTGGCTTCGGTGCCGATTACTGCGACATTTTTGGTTTGCGTGATGGCGGCGGCGGACTTTGCCCCGGGCTCGACCACACCGATCGCCGGAACGTGGGCGTAGGTGTGGATCTGGTCCATGGCGAGGGCGGTGGCGGTGTTGCAGGCGATGACGAGTTGCTCGGCGCCCTGGTCTTCGAGGAAGTGGCAGGCACCGACGGCGTAGCGGGCGACGGTTTCGACGGACTTGGCGCCATAGGGGAGGCGGGCGGTGTCGCCGAAGTAGAGGTACTCGGCGTTGGGGACGTAGCGCACGATTTCGCGGAGAACGGTGAGGCCGCCGAAGCCGGAATCGAAGACGCCGATGACGGGGCGCAGGGCACTCATTGCAGGTCCTTAACCACTTGGGTGAAATTGGCGGCGTCAAGCGGGGTTTCGAGGTCGGCGTGGCCGGCGAGGGTCTCGCGATCTTTACCTTCGACGAGGATTTTCACTTTCTCGATCTGCGGATTATTGGCGCGCAGGGTGGCGACGATGGAGGCGACGGTCAGCTCTTCCGCAAGAATTCCTGAAGGATGTTTGTCGGCGAAGGCGTTGTTGAAGTCGACGACGACGAGACCGTTCTTGACGAAGTAGACATCCTTGACGTCGGAACCTTCACCGATGGCGTGCGGCGAGGGCGAGGTCTGGTAGAGGGTGAGGAGGTTACGGAGAATTTGCTGGGTGCGTTCGCTGCTGTCGGGCGGAAGGGGAATGGTGACGGTGGTGCGGGTGAGCAGGCCAGTGTGGTCGTCGGCAACGTAAAGCGTGGCGGTGCTGGTGGGGCCGGTGACGGGCGGTGCGACGGGCAGCGCGTCCTGCGCGATCCTGGTTTGCTTGTGCTCGGCCTTGTGCTTGAGCCAGAAAAACGAATAGCCAAGGACGACGGCGAGGACGACGAGCACGAGAGCCATGAATTTCAAGTGGCGGGGAATCATTGGATTTTGACCCCCTGGAGCCTGGGCTTCATGGCGGCGATGCCGTTGGCAATGGCAGCGACAAGGTCCCCTTGGTATTGAGGGTTATTGATGTTTGCAACTGTTTCGTCGGGCGGGGCAATCTCGACGGCGATGGCCGGGGCGGCGATGTTGCGCATGGGGCGCAGCGGCGCGGGAAGAGCGGTCACCGGCACCTGGCGGTTGTTCAACTCGGCGGAAATGGATCCGGCGAATTGGGAACTGAGGTCGAGATAGGGCGCCTGCGCCTGCGACCACGGCAGGAAGCTGTGGGTGGTGGCTCCGGAAGGAGACATGAGGGCAGTGAATATCCGCATGCCGGTACCCAGGTTGGCGGAATGGATGCAGATGTAAAGCGCGGGGTGGACGGCATTGGTAGCGGTGGCGCGGTCATCAACGGCCATGGCGGTGTCGGCATTGCGGAGAAGGTTGGCGGCGATGCCTTTGTTCTGGAGCTCGTGCTGAAGACGGCGCGCGATGACGAGGTTGACGTCTTTCTCAGCGAGGGAGGGGGTGATGGCAGCGCCGCGTTCATCGCCTCCGTGGGCAGGATCGATGACGATAAGAAATCGCGGACCGGCGGGAACAGATGGGCCGGGAGCAGGAATCGCGGTCGCGGGAGATTGTTCTGCGGTCTGGGCAGGCGGGGCTGCGGGCTTGGGGGACTCGGCGGCGGGAAGAGCACTGGGCACCGGCGCGATGTAGATGGTGCGGTTGCCGTTGGCGAAGCTGGCAGTGAGGGGGACTGTGCCGGCGACGGTGATTTGCGGCGTGCCGGCGGAATCGTTGAAGGAGGAGCTGGTGATGAGGTTGTCGCCAGTGGCGGTGGTTTCAGGGCCGGCGTTAACGAGGGCGTCGCGACGGAAGACGAGGCGCACGTGGCCGGGCTCGGTGGCGATCGTGGGATTCACCGGCGCACTGAAATTCAAGGCGAGTCTTGGGGCCGCACCCTTTTGCATTTCGGTGGTGAACTTGATGGCGACATCACCGAGGAAGACGCGGTAGGAAGCCTGGTGGAGGTCCACGGGAAGGGGCTCGAAGATGGGAAGGACCATGCCGATGTCGTGGTAGGGAATGTAGCCGCGATCATTCTCGAGGTGGAATTTGTTGCCAAGAGAGAGTTCGTGACCGCGGGCCTTGGCTTTGTTCTTGCCCTGCTGGAACTCGGCAGTAATTTCCTGGCCGCCGTTGGGGGTGAAGCGGAGCTTCCATTTTTTGCCTTCGACGCGGGCATCGACGGCGCCGAGTGGTTCGAGGATGTCGGAGAGGCCGATATAGTCCTGGCCGTCCACGGAAATAATTGGGACGGAATAAACGGCACTGCGGGAATAAACAGTGAGATGTTTTTGCGCCTGAGTGCGGGCTCCAGGGGCAAAATAGAGCCCGATGGCGGCGCAAAGGAGCGCCAAGGAAAGCCATCGCGGAGTGAGCCGGGCGATCACGAGAGAGGGGTCCTTGCTCGAATGAGGTCTAACTCTCTGAGCGATAAGGCAGAAGGATTCATCAGCAAGGGCGCGGTGTCTAGCGGGATTGTAGCAGCTTGGAAAGAAAACCAAGGGTGGGCTTTTTTTCATCTCATTTCTTCGGCAGAGCTCTCGAAAACCTGTCACAGAACGGTTACAACTCGCTCACTTGGGTCTGTGATAACATCTGCGCCACACCGAAAGAAGGGACCCCCTATGGGCAGCAGGAATTGTACGGAGCACGTGCTAAAAGCACGCGGCGCCCTGCAAGTTCGGCACACAAATGTGTCGAAGACGCTGGCTATTGGAAGTTGGCAAATACGCCTGTTAAGCCGGGTGCTGGTGGCGCTGGGGCTGATGCTTGGCGGAGCGGTTGGGTATGCGCAGGAGCCGGACACGAACGATGTCCACGTTGAACCGCGCGAGATGCCGAAACCGAAGGTGCCGGAGGGCGATCCATCGCTGAACACGCATACGCGTCCGATGAGAGTGGACGTGAACCTGGTGCTGGTGCCGGTGACGGTGACCGATCCGGACAACCGGCTGGTGACAGGGCTGGAGAAGGACAATTTCCAGGTGATGGATGCCGGGGTGCAGCAGCAGATCAAGCACTTCTCGAGCGAAGATGCGCCGGTATCGATTGGGGTGATTTTTGATGTAAGCGGCTCGATGGCGAACAAGATCGATAAGTCGCGGGACGCGATCGTGGAATTTTTCAAGACCGCTAACCCAGACGACGAGTTCTTCGTCATTACCTTTAACGACCGCCCGGTAATGCTGCAGGACTTCACGGACCGGATCGAGGACATCCAGGAGAAACTGACGACGATTACGCCGAAGGACCGGACGTCGTTGCTGGACGCGATTTACCTCGGGATGAACAAGATGCGGCAGGCGAAGTACGAGCGGAAGGCGCTGCTGATCATCTCGGATGGCGGGGATAATCACAGCCGATATACGGAAAATGAGATTAAATCGATGGTGCGGGAGGCGGATGTGCAGATTTACGCCATCGGGATCTACGATCCCAACCCGAACATGCCGGAGGAAGTAAAGGGGCCGGCGCTACTGTCGGAGATCTCAGAATGGACGGGCGGAAGGACGTTTCCGATCGATAACGTGAATGAATTGTCAGACGTAGCTACAAAGATCGGCGTAGAGCTGCGCAACCAATATGTCATTGGTTACCGTCCAAGTACACGAGCGCGAGATGGCAAGTGGCGCAAGATCAAGGTGCGCCTGATACCGCCCAAGGGGCTGCCTCCGCTGCACGTTTTCGCGAAGACTGGTTACTATGCACCTTCGGAATAAATTGTTTCCCATCCGTGTGCTTCCCCTGGCGCTGTTGGGGACACTTGCGTTTGCACAGGGCCAACAGCAGCCGAACCTACAGCCAGGCCAGCAGGGCAAAGTGGATGGCGGGCTGATCCAGCCGATTGATAACCAGCCGCAGCAACCGGCGCAGGGGCAAGCACCAGCGGGCCAGCAGGGCAAGGTTGAGGGCGGGGTGATTCAGCCGATCGACAGTGCGCCATCGCAGGCACAAAGCGGAAATACGGGCGCGATCGCGCCGATTGATGATGGACAGCCGGTGAACTGGGCGCACCACGAGCCTCCGCCGACACAGCCGGCGGCGAACCAGCCGGTTGAGGCCGCGGCTCCGGCGACGAAATCGCCGAACCAGCCGGGAGATACCGTCAACGTTCCTTCAACACAAAAAGGACAGGCTGCCGAGAGCACATCCGGTGGCGGATATCTGTTTAAGGCGCAGGTGGAGGAAGTCCACCTGAATGCAACCGTGGTGGACGAGCGTGGTCGGCTGATTACGACGCTCGATAAAAATGCGTTCACCGTATTCGAGAATGGGCAGCCACAGCAGATCAAACATTTCCAGCATGAAGATATCCCGGTGGCGCTGGGGATTGTGATCGACAACTCGGGATCGATGCGCGACAAGCGCCCGGCGGTGAATACCGCGGCAGTGAACCTGGTGAAGGCGAGCAACCCGCAAGACGAAGTGTTCGTGGTGAACTTCAACGACGATTACTACCTTGACCAGGACTACACGGACCAGGTACCGAAGTTGAAAGAGGCGCTGGAGCGCTATGAGACGCGCGGCGGCACGGCCCTGTATGACGCAGTGCTGGCTTCTAACGATCACCTGATGAAGGCGCAGAAGCTGGAGAAGAAGGTGCTGTTCGTGGTGACCGACGGTGAGGATGACGCCAGCTTGAACACGCTGGAGCAGACGATCCGGAAGGTGCAGAAGGAGAACGGTCCGACGATCTATACGATCGGTATTCTCGATGAGCAGGGAAGCCATAAGCGGAAGGCGATGCGGGCCCTGCGGGAGATGGCGGAATC